>NZ_JAPKNM010000068.1 GCF_026460985.1 Sphingomonas sp. | reverse complement strand
CATGGCCTGTGGGACGCCATCGGCCGCATCATCGATCTCTACTCGCCGCAGGAGTGCGCCAATTACTTCGCTAGCGCCGGGTACGATGCAGAATGATCGGAAAACGCTCTAGAATGACTACCGCACCAGGAACGTCCGCGCGGCTGCAAGAAATTGGCATTGCCGCAAACGAGCCAGCGGCCGCACAATTTCCCGGCATGTCAACGCAGACGGGGCGCTGGATGCAGACAAACGTTCGGTTTAAGGTTGAGAGCGGGCAAATGACTACTCAGCTGGGCCGAGGTGCGGGCATTGATATTTTTAACGAAAACTTACTTGGCTTCCAGCGTGTACCAAAGTAATACGTGGATTTGGTAAGATGAATGATATGAAGTATTCGATGAAGAGTGTCTTCGAGCTCGCCGATGAGCTTCGCGCGAATCCAGCGCGGGTTGAGCTAACTCAAGCCCTCACCCTTAATGCGAGCAAGCCTAGCATGGGCCTTAAGGGGTCGATGGGGCTATTTGGTTCACCGGAGTGGTGGGAACACATCGGCTCCGGCATGATGCCGTCGAAGCGATTCTCTGGCGTAATCGAAAGAGCCTACTACGCGGGGCAAGGTGGAACCGGTCCCAATAACATGGTCGATATAATTACCGACGAGGGGCGCCCGGAATCGATTGGGATATACGTGAACAATCCCGCGGATGTGCAATTGTTCAAGATAGGTCACCGAGTAGAGATCGTTTACGCTCTCGATGAACTTAAGCAGCAACCTGGCCCGGACGGAGAAGTAAACTACTCAAAGGTTGCTGTAAAAATGGCGGTTTCGACGCAGCCTGTAAAGTAAATTTACCGCAGAGAGTGGAGGCATGTGCGGGCTCGGAGCCAGCCCATCCGCCATAGCGGCGGCGGTACGACGGGCTATGGCACGGACGCCGACAAGGACTATGCCGACAGCTATACCTGTCCCTTCCGAAAACCAGACTATCGCTATGTTCTGCGGTATCGTCGGTGTAGTCCACCGAGAATTGGCCGTGAAGCGATGGGGCCACGGTGCTCGACGGGCCGCGAATTGGGGGAATCCTTGGACAGCGTCGGATAGGTGCGATCTTCATTTTGCAATGTAGGATTTCGCCTGCTGCAATCGAACGCGGCCGCTCGCGACCGCCGCTCTTTGAACTCGGTACAACGCCCTGTCGCCCGCGCACGAAAGTTTCCGCACCGCGCAACTTTATGAGCAAATCCGCGGGAAAAGTGCGAAATTAAGTCCGCGAGATCCTACAACCGATACCGCTGCCGCAGGCACCAGGCTCGCCGGCGCGATCACCATGGTCTCGCTCCACAACGCCTTCGGCGAGGTCGCAAGCGAGGTCGACGCGCGAGGCTGCTCGCGCAGGCCTCCCCCCAAGATAATCGAAAGCGCGGACCGAATGCACGGCCCGATCGTTTTAACGCGCCGTCAACCGGCCTCGGGATAGAGTCGGGACAAACAGGAGATGTCGCACATGAAGCATTTTTCCGGAGCAATGCGCCACGCGGCCTGCCTTGCGCTCGCAGCGGCGGCCGTCGTGGGAAGCGCTGCCTCCGCCCAGTCGGGCCGGGACGGCTATACCCTCGCGGTTTCGGGGGAGGCTCCCATGGTTTGCCGGGCCACCCTCGACAACGGGATGCTTCCCGCGTCGGGAAGCGAGATCGCGCTCGGAACCCTGGCGGAGTTCTGCAACAGCCCCAACGGCTATCGGGTCTATGTGAATTCTTCGCCCGAGCTCGCCGGTGCCACGCTGGTGGTGGACGGCAAGGCAGTGACGCTCGCGGGGCACGGCCCCACGCTCGTCTCGTCCTCGTCGCACCCCGCGGCCGTATCGCGCAACGTGACGCTGCGCCTGCCGCGGGCACAGGCGAACGGCACGCTTTCGTTCCACGCGACGCCGCTCTGATCCCCCGGGCGCCTGCCCCTAGGGGCAGGTCGTCCCCGGTGTCGTCGCCGCCAGCGGCGATACGGTGATCGTCAATATATCCTGGTAGTTGGGCGCCGGGGTCTTGGTCTGACCGCCCTCCAGCAACGAGACGTCCAGCGGCAGCAATATGCCCTGGTTCGGCGGCGATCCGGTCAGCCCGGCGCGCATGCAGATGCGCGTGATCGAAGAGGGATCGCCCGGATCGCGCGTCTGGCCGAGCATCGTCGCGGAATAGCGAAGCGACTGGTTCGAGACTGCGGGATTGCCGCCGGGGAAGGTCATCCGATAGCCGTTCTGCGAGGCGACCTCGATCGAATAGGGGCCCGAGCTCGCCACCCGGACATAGCCGGTGCGCTCGATCGGCGTGGCCGCGACATCGGCATCGGTCTTGTCGCCCACCTCGCCGAAATCGAGCGGGGGGCCGGCATAGCTGGCCTGGAGCGCGCTCAGCACGTTGACGTCGATGTGGATCGCGCTGACCAGCTTGGACGGCGTCACGACATCGGCCATGCCGCCCGTGCCGTTGCACACATAGAGGATATCGAAATCGATCGGCCTCCCCGCGGAGAGATCGACATTGGCCGGAACGGTCACCACCAGATTGAACGGCGTGGACTGGTCCGGCTGCGAGGCGCCGCCGAAATTATAATAGATCTCGCCCGACGATTGCGAGTTGATCGTCGGATGCCCCATCGTGTTGCCCTCGGTATAGAGGATGCTGCTCCCGTTGTAGAGGATCTGATAATTGGGCGACCCGACGGGCATGGTCAGCACGAAGTTGACCGTCTGCGTCTTGGCGGCCCCGGTGCCGAAGCGCGTCAGGACCAGCGGGATGGTGACCTGGGTGAGGCCGGTCGGCGAAAAGGGATCATAGGTGATCGTGGGCGAGGCCAGCGCCTGGCCAGACACCCCGCACGTCCCCTTGTCGGCGGCGAGCGCCGGCGCCGCGACGGCGGCGGAGAGCAGCCCGCAGAGAGCTGCGAGCAATCTGACCCGGGTGTTCACGGCTTCTTCTCCTCGTTCGATCCGGGAGCCAGTTCGCCCAGCTTGATCACGCCCTCGGCGTCCTTCGCGATCTCGATGACGAAGCTGCTCTTTTCGGGGTCGCGCATGTCGATCCGCCAGCGCCCCGGCGCGAGGCCGGTGGCCGCGAACCGGCCCTCCTTGTTGGTGAATATGTCGACCGGCTTGCGCTCGGGATGCGCGAGCTCGGTCGCGGTGCCGGTCACCAGCGCGACCGGATCGCCGTTGCGATCGATCATCTTGCCGATCGCGGTCACGTTGTAACCCGAGCCGACTTCCAGCCGGTAGCCGCTGCGATAGGGCGGGAAGAGGCGATAGCTGCCCTGCCCCAGGTCATAGCCGGCCGGCGCCGCGGGCGCGTCGACCTGGACGGTGCGCTCGGCATAGGAGCTGAGGCTAGGCTGCAAGGCCGTGCCGAGCGCCCCCGTCGAGGCGGTGTGGCCGAATTGCGAGGGGTCGACCAGGACGTTCGCGCCCTTCAGGCTCTTGTGCCCCTTCACCACCGCGAAGCTGTCGTAGATCGGCCGGCCGATGGTGACCGCGCCGTCGGCGACCGCGATCGCGGTGCCGAACCGGAACGAGGTCCGCTGGCCGGTCGAACGGCCGAAATCGTCGCTGAACGCGCCGAAATGGCTGAAGCCCAGGTCCGCGCGATTGCTGACATAGTTGCCGGCGAGATTGACGCCGGTCCCGAACCGGTCGCGCTCGATGTCGGCCGCGATGTTGTAGGAGCCGACGCCCTGGCCGTGGATCGTGGTGTAGGAAAGCCGCGCGCGCTCGTTGCGCGTATCATAGTCCGCGCGCAGGCTCGAATAGCGGCCGAGGCGCAACGTCAGCGAGACGAGCCCGCCCAGTCCCGAGCGGCGGTTGTCGCGCTCGTACCGCAGGTCGCCGGTCGCGCTCAGCCGGTCGCTGATCCGCCAGCCCATCGTGCCGCGCACATTGTATAGGTCGCGCTGGCCGTCGCGTCCGCGCGAATAGCGTCCGTCGATGCCGCCATAGAGATTGGCGTTGAAGCTGTGCGAATAGCCGCCGCCGGCCTCCCAGGCGAAGGGGTTGCCCGGCACGACCGTCCCGGCGGGGCCGAAGTTGCGGCTGCGGCTCTCGAAGAAGGCCGTGATCGAATCCGACTGGCCGCCCCGGCGCTGGATCAGGCGCTGGAACGTCGCCAGCACCGCGCGGCCATTGCCGACGCCATCGATGTGCGAGAAGGAGGCGCTGCCCGAAAAGGTGCCCAGCCGCGTGCCCCAAACCGCCTCGACGCCGCCCATCTGATTGTCGCCGTCGGCCTGGATGTTGGCGCCCAGGGTAAGCGCGTCGCTCACGCCGTGGCGGAAGAAGCCGGTGATCGCCGGCTTGCCGGTATAGCGGCGGCCATGCGCCGCGAGCGGCGCCAGCACGCCCGCATAGACGCCGAATTCGCTCAACCCCGACGCGAGCTGCGACTGATCGAGGAACACGTTGAAGCGCAGATTCTCGGTCCGGCCGGCATCGTCGATGATCGACAGCCGAACATCGTTCGCGCCCTGCGTGAAGGGGAAGTCGCGCAGATTGTAGGTGCCCGCCGCGAGCTGGAGCTGACGGACCAGCTCGCCATTGACGAAGACCTGGACCGTGGACGGGCGCGCGAGCTGGAAGCTGCGATCCCCGCGCGGCCGCACGATCTCCTGCGGCTGGAGCACGCTGTACGAGCGGAAGACCGACAGGCCGGCGATGTCCGGCAGCGACTGGAAGCCGCGCACCACCGGCTGGAGGTCACCCAGCGTCCAGCGCATCAGGCGCTTTGGGTCGTCGTAGATCAGCCGCGAGCCGAGACGCTGGAAATCGGTGCCGTCGCCGCCCGGCTGCCAGATCGCCTGCGTCTCCGCCACGGTGCCGAGCACGCGTGCGGCACTGTCGAGGAACAGGACGGGCGCCTGCACGCCCTTTTCGAACCCGTCCCAGAGATAGTCGACCGAGCCCCGGACGTTCAGATAGGCGCTGAAGTCGGCCGGCTGGACGAAGGTGCCGGGACGATCGCGATCGAGCGGGCTCACCATCACCGTGCGCGTGACGCGGCTCGCGCTGTCTATGTCGAGCGCTATCGCCAGATCCTGCGGATCATAGCGGATCTGGATGCCCGAGCCCTGGAACGCCTCCGGGCCGATCACGGCCTTGCCCGCGAAGCTCGCCTGGAGCGTCCGCAGCACGTTCGGATCAAGCACGTTGCCGAGCAGGTCGATCAGGCGCTGCGCCGAGAATTCGAGCGAATCGTCCGGGTTGATGGTGAGGACGATGTCGCCCAGATAGACCGGGCCGTCCTTCGCCGCGACGGTGAGCGTCACCGGCTTTCCGGTCGGGTTGTACCGGACCTGCGGCTCGGCGCCGGTGCCGGCGGGCCGCGGAAGCACGATGTGGCGTTCCTGCGCCTGGGCGGTCTGTGGGGGATCGTTCTCCGACGCATGGGCCGCCGCCGTCATCGCAAGCGTCGCGCAACCGGCGGCGAGCGCGAGGACCCGGCGGCGCCGGGCCCGCTCAGTTTTCGGGGGTGAACTGCGCATCGATCGTGCCCTCGCTGGTGGGTAGCTGGACCGGGACGATCACGCGCCGGGTCTGGCCGGCGCCGACGAGCCCGAAGCCGATGGTCTGCTGGATCTCCGGCCCGGCGAAGGTGCGCCGGAACACTTCCTTGCCGGCACGGTCGCGCTCCACGATCCGCAGGCGCCCCTTGGAGAGATAGCCGTGCGCGGGACTGTCGTTCGCCAGCGTGATCGCGGCGACCGGCCGGCCCTTGTCGTCCCTGGCCACTTCGCTGCCCGTGATCCTGAGTTGCGGCTTGGCGCCGCTCGGGCTCACGCTCACCAGAACCTGGAAGTTGTAGAGGATCTGGATCGCCGACTGGCCCTGGGGCAATTGCACCGGGAGCTGCGCGACGGTGACGTAGTAATGCTTGCTGCGCGCCAGGGCGGGATCGCCGATATATTGCACGCGGAACGACTGGGTCTGGCCGGGCTGGATGATCGCCTGCGGGGGAAAGATCAGCAACTCGCCCGGATCCGTGCCCGTCGCGTGGAGGCCGGCCTCGTCGAAGGTCACCTCCTCGACGCGCAGCTCGACGGGGAGCGGCCGGCTGAAGCTGTTCTCCACGGTGATCGTCTGGCTCATGCCGCGGCCGCTGGTGGAAAGGTCGAGCACCACCGGCTGCACGGTTTCCGCCGTCGCGGGCGCGGCGCAGAGCATCGCCATCGCGAGTGTCGAACCAAGTGCGAAATTGTGAACCCACTGCTTCATGTCCTGTCTCCAAACAATGGCCGCTCCGTCAGCTTGCGACCTGCACCTCGATGATGATTTCGTCGGAATAGGTGCCCGCCACGAGCGGCGCGCCGCCGCCTGCGAGCGTGAACATCACCTCCATCTCGCCCGAGCGCGCCGCGCCGGCGGCGATCATCAGCGGCCCGGCGGCGTCGCTGCTGCGCCGGGCCTGATCGCCGCCCCAGGAGATGCCGAGCTGGTAGGGCAGGAACTGGCGAAAAGGCTCCGACTGCGAGGGGCGAGGTCCCTCGAGCCGGAGCCCTCCGTTCCCGCTCCGGAGAACAACCCGATGCGGGGCGTTGCAGATGACGGGAAGCAGGACGCGGATCTCGGCCGCATGCGGCGTCGCGTCGACGGGATCGGCGAGCTGCTCGATCCGGATCCGTCCCGCGCCGGCCGAAACCGAACGGAAGCTCGCGTTGACGCCGCTGTGATCGGCAGGCGGCCGCATCACGCAGACGGGGGCCGCCTCGCCGATGATTTCGACATGGCTGGCGATCGGTTGGTTCTGGGCGAGCGCGGGGGTTGGAACCGCGGCGAGCGCCAGGAGAAAGAGCGTCCTCATTGCTGTGGCTCCAGGCTGATGCGCAGCGTGTCGCCATAGGTGCCGGCGACGAGCGGCGCGTTTGCGCGCTGGTTGGTGGCGCCGGCGTCGATCTCCAGCCGCAGCCGGAGCGTGCCGGTCGCCGTTCGGTCGACGAAGAGCGTGTCGCCGGCGATGCGGCGGAACCGCGCATCGGCAACGAGCTGCAGGTTCTCCGACGCCCAGCGGACGGTGGCGCGATAGGGAACCGCGTCGCCGAACCCGGCAGGCGCGGCGCTGGTCCGTTCGCTCGTGCGCCACAGGCCGTTGTTCTGGCTCTCCAGCCGCACGCGATGCGGGAAGCTGCACGCCGCCTCGAAGCCGATCTCGGTCGAGGCGGGCTCGGTCGAGAGCGTCTCGGAGTCGACGAGCTGGTCGATCGGCAGCGCGTTGCCGTTGATCCCGCGGAAATTGACCTGCGGCCCTGCCGCCAGTTGCGGCGCGCCGAGCGTGCAGGTGCCCGGAACCTCGCCCGTGACGTCGAGATTGCGCGTCTCGGCATTCGACTGTGCGATCGCCGGCGCCGGCGCGGCCAAGGCGATCAGCAAGGGAGCAAGGCTGCGCATGGCGCGGCTCCTCAATTCACCACCGAGAGCGTCACCGTGATCGCGCCGCGATAGGCGGGATCGGCGACGAGCCGCAGCGCGGCGCCGCCACCGGTGGTGAAGCTGTCGATCGAGAGGGCGATGTCGCCCTGGAAGGCGGTGCCGCGCTCTTGCACGGCGAAGGCGTGGCTGGCGTCCGCCGTGCCGAAGCTAGCCGGCGTGTCGGTCCAGCCGCTGGCGACCGCACGATAGTTCACCGTGTGCGAGAAGCCGGACGGCGGCGTGCCGGGCGCGTTCTGCGCGACCAGCGGCGTGGCCTCCACGGCGATTCGGCTGCGCGTGCTGCAGAAGGCACCGGTCAGCGTCTTGGGCGGAGCCGACAGGTCCGTGCGCAGGAGGCCGGTCGAGGTGTCGGTCAGGATGCCCAGGTCGAAGGCGCCGCCGCCGGCCAGGGTCCCGCCATGGCAGACCGAAGGGACCGTACCGGTGACCGGCACCGTCGCGGGGACTTCGCCCGCGCTCTGCGCCGACGCGGGCTCGCCCGCGGCGGCCAGCGCGAGCACGCTGCCGACGAGTAACCAATTACGAGTACTCATGTTCATCTCCACATCCTAATTAGTTAAAGCCTGGATGCGGCGACCTTGCCTGGCCTGCGCCGCGATCGTGCTCGAGCGGCGCGGCCGGACGCTCAGTCGCCGCCGAAGCTGAAGTTCGGCGCCAGCACGACGATCACCATCCCGCCGTAATTGCCGGCGACGAGCAGTCCGTTGCCCGGCGTCGACGACTGGGAGAGGCTCACGCGGACGTTCCCCGAGAAAAGGCCGACATTCACCGGGCTGCCCGCACCGGGGCTGGCCATGGTGGAACTGTCGGTCGCGCTCGCGCTGTTGGCGACGGCGGTGGCCAGATAGTCGACGCGCGTGTCGAAGCCCGCGACGGGTGCACCGCCATAGTCGAGGTTGAGCAAGGGGTGCGCCTCGACCGTCATCGTAGCGGCGGTGCCGTTGCACCAGCCGACCAGGTCGCGCGTCTGATTGTCGATCCGGCTCGGATCGAGCCTGCCTGCGCCCGCGCCGCTACCGGCCAGCGAGATCTCGCCGAGCGCGATCACCGCCGAAGGCGTGGTGAAGAGGCAGCGGTCGGCGACCGAGCCGTTGACATCGACGGTTCCCGTCGATTGCGCCGCCGCGGGGACGGCGATCAGGGGAAGAGCGAGGGACGCTGCCAAAATCGCTGCACGCATTGGAACCTCCATCAGGTGGGGCGAGAGGGAGGGGAGACGCGAGTCCCTCTCGCCCCGGGGGTGAGCGGAAAGCCGGGGAAGCACTTTCCGCTCGAGGGTCAGGCCGAGGGGCTCACCGTCAGCGAGATGGTCCCGGCGTAGCTTCCGGCCTCCAGCAGGTCGGTGGCGCTGGTGGTGTTGCCGTTCGACACCGTCACGACGATGTTGTTCGCGCCGTTGGCGAGGTGGTCGCCCACCGACGACGCGGTGGGGCCCGCCACGTTCGAAGTGTCGATCGCGGAGGTGTTGCCGCCCGCCGCCTTCGATGCGGTCATCGTCGCGGTATAGTGGACCGTGTTGGTGTAGCCGGAGGTGGGAACCAGCACCGCAGCGTTCACCAGCGGCGCCGCATCGACCGAAATCTGCGGATTGGCGCTCGTGCAGGTGACCGTGAACGAGCGGGTCAGCCCGCCGACGTTCGATGAGAAGCTGCTGTCGACCGTGCCGTTGGCGATCGCCAACTCGCCCAGGTTGATGCTGTCGCTGAGGCCGCCGGCGGAGGTGCACTTGGCCGCGACCGTGCCGCTGAGGTTGACCGTGCCGGACGTGCTTTGCGCCGATGCGGGGATCGCCCAGAGCGCCGAGCCGGCGACCAAGGCTGCGAAAAGAAGCTTTTTCATCGGTTGCTCCATTCTGAAAAGGGATGGTTCAAACTGTGTCGTCGGTGGGGGCCCGGGGAATTGGGACGCCGGATCGCCCGGGCGCGGGCCGGCGATCTCGGCGTCAGGGCGATGCGCTGAGCGTCACCGTCAGGACGTCTGAATAGGTACCGGTCACGAGCGCCGCCGCGCCCGAATAGGGCGGCGCGGAGACGCTCAGATACGAGCCGCTCTGCAGCGTCGAGGCGCTCGCGAGGCGCAGCCCCTGCGAGGTGCTGGCGGGCCCGAGGAACGAGCAGCCTGCGCCGACGGGAAGCGTGTCCGCTGCGCAGGTCGCGGTCGCGGTGGTCGCGCCACCGTTTCCGACAAGGTGCAGCGTCACGTCGTACGGCGCCTTCGTCGCATAGCCGGCCGGGGCCGCACCGGGGGTGAGCATTCCGCCGTTCTGCGAGACGACGGCCACCCGCGAGGGGCCGGTGCAGTCGAGCATGAACGCGAACTGGTGTTGCAGCCCAGTCTCGTCGAAATTGTCCTGGTGATAGCTGCCGTCGGGCGCACCACCGTCGGCAAAGCCGCACCGTCCGCCGACCGACGCCGTCACCGGCACCATCAGCACGATCTGGTTCGGCGTGCGGCCGCTATCCGGCGAATAGGCTGTCGTCTGCGCCCGGACCGGACATGCCACGGTGGCGGCAAGACAGGCGGCGATCAGAACATACGTTGCTGCGTATTCTTTTCCGAAGAACGCTGAATTGCGGACTCGTGCATTGGTCGTAATTGTACGACGCAACGGTAGAGTCGCTATAGTATTAAGGTGCGATATATTCGGATAATTGCGCATCTCGGTGGCCGATCGCTAATCGATTGACCTATCATCCGATTTCCGAGTGTGCTTATAAATATCGTATCAACACTGCCGTATTACTACACGTCTTACGGGCATGATGCGTAGAACTACTACAGCATTTCCGCTGGATCGGGTCGCGACCGAAGCCGGCCGGCGCTTCCACATTTCACGCGGATCGCAAGGGCGGAGATATTGGGGTCGGAAGGGTCGCCCGCATCCGCGCGGGCAGGCGGCGCCGGCCGGTTGCGGCCTATGACAGTCCCTGGCTTTGCACCTGCACGGCGGCCGCGCTCCGAGTCTCGCCGAACTCGGAAGCGTCGAGGCCGGCAGCCAGTGCCAGCTTCACGGCATCCGCAGTGCCGCGGACGGACAGGCGCATGAGCAACTGCGAGCGATAGGCTTCGACCGTCCGGATGCTGAGCCCCAGTTCATAGGCGATGATCTTGTTGGGATGGCCGCACAATATGCCCAGCAGCACCTGCCGCTGACGCCATGAAAGCGCCTCGACGGCAGCTTCGGCGGCGGGATCCTTGCCGTGGACGGCGTGCGCGTCGGGCTTTTCCGAGATCACGCGGTCGATGGATTCGAACAACCCGTCCGGAGAGAAGGGCTTCTCGAGGAAGTCGAAGGCGCCCAACCGCATCGCCTCCACCGCGAGCGGAATATCGCCGTGGCCGCTGATGACGATGGCCGGGACCTGCTGGCCCCGGGCCGTCAACGCGCGCAACACGCCGATCCCATCGGTACCGGGCATCCGCACGTCGAGCAGCACGCAGGTGATTTCGGCAGGCAGCGACGCGGCAAGGAAGCTGTCGCCGCTGTCGAAAGTCTCCACGGCGTAACCCACGCGTTTCAACAGGCGTCCGGTCGAAGAACGGACGGCCTCGTCATCGTCAATGACAAGAATCAAACCCCGCTGCATATGAACATCTCTACACAGCCTGGCATAGCGCACAATAAGGATTTCTACAGGGATATATGGTAACTTCTGGTCAACTTGGACTATATCGGGGCAGGCATATCCGAAACGCTGCGCCACGACCGGTCTCTTCTTCGAGTTCAATAGATCCGTCGTGCGCGTCGATCAGCCGCCGGCAGACCGACAGCCCGATGCCCATCCCGTTCGCCTTCGAAGTGACGAAGGGTTCGAAGATCTTCTCGCGCATTCCGGGGGCGATGCCCGGGCCGGTGTCGGCGATCACGATCTCGACCGCATTCCCCCTTTCCAGTTCGCGCGTGGTGATCGTCAGCCGCCGGTTTTCATATGGCGGCAGCGTCACCATCGCGTCGATGGCGTTCCGGACCAGGTTCACGATCACTTGTTGGATCTGAACCGGATCGACGCGCACCTCCACGCCTTCGGCGCCTGCGACCCGCTCCACGCTGATGCCGTTGGCGGCGGCATCGATCAGCGCGAGCCTGCTCGCCATGTCGACCAGCATCTCGACGGCCTCCACGCGACGCTCCCCGGTATCCTTGCGGATGAATTCGCGTAGCCGCTGGACGATCTCGCCCGCCCGCAGCGCCTGTTGCGAAGCCTGCGACATCACCTCCTCGGCCTCGCCGAAGGCTTCCTGGCCGAACCCGTCGGCCATGGCGAACAGCCCGGTGTTCAGATAGTTCACGATCGCAGTGAGTGGCTGGTTGATCTCGTGCGCGATGGCCGCCGCCATTTCTCCCAATTCGTTGACGCGGGCGAGATGTGCATATTCGGCCTGGAGCGAGCGCAGGCGCTCCTCGCTCGTGCGCAGCGCCGCTTCGGCCGCGCGGCGCGGTGTGACGTCGCGCATGATCCCGGTGAAGAAGGTCTGTCCGTCGCGCTCCCATTTCGCGACCGAGAGATCGATCGACACGCTGCCGCCGTCCCTGCGCCGGCCCACGACCTCGCGGTGGCCGCCGATGAGCCCGCGCTTGCCGTTCTCGCGATACCGTTTGTGCTCGCGCACGAGCTCGACCGGTACGAGCAGCCGGACATTCTGTCCTTCCAGTTCTTCCGGAGCATAGCCGAAGATGCGCTCCACGGCGGGGTTGATCGACTGGATCTCGCCCTTGGCGTCGATCACAGCGATCGCTTCCAGCGCGCTGTCGAAGACGGCACGGTAACGCGCTTCGCTCTCGATCAGGCTGGCATTGATCCGCTTGCGCTCGCTGATGTCCTCGACCACGCCGAAGAGGAAATCCGGCTTGCCATCGGCATCCTGGATCAGCCTACCCCTCGTGTTGACCCAGAGCACGGTGCCGTCCTTCCGGGTGAACTGCTTCTCCCGCATCACATAGTCCGCGTTTCCCGACACCAGCCGGTCCGCGGCGATCAGGTCGTCGTGCAGGTCTTCGGGACTGGTGACATCCTCGAGAAGCTCTTCCTGGCTATAGCCGGTGATGATGCTGAGCTGGCGATTGACGTGCAGCCAGCGGCCATCCACGCCGACCAGCGCGAGGCCCACCCCCGCCTCGTCGAAGGTGGTCTGGAAGCGGCGATCTCCAGCGGCCGTCTCCTCGTCCATCCGGGCGCGCGAACGCAGCATGCCGTAGGCCGCCGCCGCGCCTGACAGGAGGATCGCGACCGCCGCCAGCAGCACGATCCGTATCGCGCCGCGCCCCTTGGCGCCGGCATTCTGGCGCGCCCGCTCGTTCAGCTGGAGTTCGCGGTTCCGAAGCGCCTGGATTTCGGTCTCCACCGCCTCCATCGCTTGCTCACCTGCCCCCGAGCGGACGACCTCCAGTGCCTGCACGGCTTTGCCCTGGCGCTTGAGCTCGACCGTCGACTGCGTGACGCGGAGCTTCTCGGCGACCAGGCCGCGGATGCGGTCCATCTGCGCCTGCCGCGCCGGATCGGCGCTCAGGAGCCCCCCCAGTCGCTCCATGCGTACGTCGAGCCGGCCGAGGGAGCGCTCATAGGCGCGAAGATAGGTGACATCCCCGGTCAGGAGGTAGCCGCGCTGCCCGGATTCGATGTCTCGCACCGTGGTCTGCATGTCGTTGGCGGCGGCGATGGTTCGCGCACTATGGTCGACCGTCTGTATCGATTCGCTTACCGAAAGCACCGCCTGGACGATGCCGATGGCCGCGACAACGAAAAGAACCACCGCAACGAGATACGGCCAAATATGCCTTAGTCCCAAACTCCTGGATCGCCTCATGACTTCCATCGGATAGCTACTGGAGGGACGCACGTCCTCGGCACCATGTCGCAGACCCTCGGGGCGGACGCCTGGAGAATGGCACGCCCTCGCACGCATCCAATCTAGTAGTACTACTGTCAGCCCGCCGATCCTGCTCCCGGATTCACCTCCGGCCCAGATGGACAGGTCCGGCGCTTCATCGGCCGTAGGTTGAGGACTCATATATTCTCGTCATCCCCGCGAAGGCGGGGATCCGGGGTCTCTCTGCCCGGACGGTATTGCTTGGCTCTGGATCCCCGCCTGCGCGGGGATGATGGAAATAGGCTTGGCGAGAGGTCGAAAGACAACCGGGCGAGATGGCTGCCATCTCGCCCGGGATCGGCTGGTGCGCTCCTGACCCGGCGCCGGCGAACGGCCCGGTCCGCTCCCGCGCGGTCAGCGCAGCAGGCGGAGCGTCTGCGGGTTGAAGCGTTGCACCTCGAACACGTTGGCCGCGCGCCGGAAGACGACGACGCCGAGCGAGAAATCGATCGCGACGACGGTGAGCGCACGTCCCGGCCTTCTCGCGCCGGCGGCATAGTAATTGTTGAGCAATATCGTGCCGATGACGCCCTTGACGGTGTTGCCGGCGACTGCCCGCCGCTCGACCTCGGCGCGGGTCGGGGCGTCCAGCTCGGCGAGCATGGCGCGCTCGAACGTGGAAGGGGTCGATGCCTGGGCCAGGGCGGGGGAGGGTGCCGCGAGACTCAATGCCATCGGGGCGACACAAAAGATTGCGACACGACTGAGGTTCATTTCCTATTCCTTCCATGAGCGGCGAACGGAAAAGCGCTATGTCGGCGGCAAGCCAGGGCGACGCAGCCCCACCAGCTCTATCGAAGCCGACCCCGCTGCTCTATCAGTTGCCGTCCCTAGGGAATGTCAGGCTCTCCCTGAGAAACGCGCGGAAAATGCCCTATCCTTCCGCAGGCCCGGGACGATCGTGAACATCGTCATACTCACCGGCGCCGGCGTGTCGGCGGAGAGCGGCGTGGCGACCTTTCGCGGCCCCGGCGGGCTGTGGGAGGGGCATCGCGTCGAGGACGTGTGCACGCCGCGGGCGCTGTTCCGCCAGCCCGAGCTGGTGCATCGCTTCTACGACGAGCGCCGGGCCAAGCTAGCCACCGTCGAGCCAAACGCGGCGCATCGCGCGCTGGCGCGGCTCGATGCCGAATGGCCGGGCGAGTTGCTGCTGGTGACGCAGAATGTCGACGACCTGCACGAGCGCGCGGGCTCGACGCGCCTGCTTCACATGCACGGCGAGCTCAAATCGGCGCTCTGCGCCGATTGCGGCGAGCGGAGGCCCTGGAAGGGGCCGCTTCCGCCCGCGAGCATATGCCCGGATTGCGGCGCGGCGGCGCTCCGCCCCGACATCGTCTTCTTCGGCGAGATGCCGTACCAGATGAACCGGATCGAGCGGGCGCTGGCCGAGGCCGACCTGTTCGTCTCGATCGGCACCTCGGGCGCGGTCTATCCCGCCGCGGGCTTCGTCCAGACCGCGCGCCGTCACGGCGCGGCGACGCTCGAGCTCAATCTCGATCCGTCCGAGGGCAGCCTGTGGTTCGGCGAGAGCCGGATGGGGCCGGCGGGGACCCTGGTGCCGGCCTGGGTGGAGCAATTGCTGGCGGAATAGGATTCGCCGCGCGTTTCTGCTATTTTTCCGGGCGATATCTGGCGGAGAAGGACCATGGAGTCACCGCCCGGCAATTGGCGCCCGCAGATCATGGTCGCGCTGATCGGATTGATCGGCGTGCTCGGAGCATCGTTGCTTTCGAACTGGGACAAGATCACGCGCGCCGCGGTCCAGCCCCCGGCCGCGACCCCCGAGCCCGCGGCTGCGCCGCCGGCGGATGCGGCCAAGGGGCTCGCCGACGCGCAACGCAACAGCTACGGCGCGGCGGCGGGCGCGCTCGAGGATGTCGCGCAGCGGATCTCGGCCGGGTCGATCCCCGACATTTCGGGAAACTGGCGGTCGCCCGACGGCTATGCCTTCCAGGTCGAGCAGAACGGCCGGGCCTATTCCTTCCAGCAATATGCGCCCAATGGTGCCTGGGTCGGCAGCGGTTCGGGCGCGCTGACCGAGCGCAAGGCGAAGCATGATTTCCGGGCGCCGGGCATGAACGTCGCCAACGGCCAGTGCAGCGGGGACGTGGCGGCCGACGGGCAATCGATCAGCGGGAGCTGCTTCGACAGGAGCGGCGGATCGAGCTGGGGCTTCCGCATCGACCGCTGAGGCGGGGCGTCACTCGACCCAGTCGAGCCCGATATCGCGATAGAGCGAGCGGTCGTCCTCCCATTTCGGGTTGACCTTGACGTGGAGGTAGAGGTGCACCGGCACGCCCATGATGCGTGAGAGTTCGGCGCGGGCGCGGGCGCCGATCTCCTTGATCCGCGCGCCGCCCTTGCCGAGCACGATCGCGCGCTGCGTGTCGCGCGCGACGAGGATCTGCTGGTGGATCTCGACCGAGCCGTCGGGCCGCTCGGAATATTTCTCGGTCTCGACCGCGCTCGCATAAGGCAGCTCGGCGTGGAGCTGGAGGTAGAGCTGCTCGCGCGTGACTTCGGCGGCGATCATCCGGTCGGTTGCGTCGGAGACCTGGTCCTCGGGGAAATGCCATGCGCTCTCGGGCATGGCGGCGGCGAGCGCGGCCTTCAATTCGGGGACCCCGTCGCCGGTCTGGGCGCTGACGAAGAAGGTCTCGTCGAAGGGCAGCATCTCGTTGAGCTTGGCGGCATGGCCGAGGAGGCGCGGCTTGTCGGCGACGTCGACCTTGTTGAGGATCAGGATCTTGCGCTCGGGACGTCCGGCGAGGCTCTCGACCACCTGGCCCACCTTGGGCCCGATGCCGCCCTTGGCGTCGACAACCAGGGCGATCAGGTCGGCGCCCTCGGCGCCTTCCCAGGCGGCGGCGACCATCGCGCGATCGAGCCGGCGCTCGGGAGTGAAGATGCCGGGCGTGTCGACGAGGATGAGCTGGGCGTCGCCGTGGATCGCGATGCCCATCAGCCGCGCGCGCGTGGTCTGCGCCTTGGGGCTGACGATCGCGACCTTCTGGCCGACGAGCGCGTTGACGAGCGTGGACTTGCCGGCATTCGGAGCGCCGACGATCGCGACGAGGCCGCAATGCTGGGTCATGGAGTGGGCCTTGAAATTGGTTCACGCAAAGGCGCGAAGGCGCGAAGAGAAGAAAGGTTGATTTCGCGCAGAGGCGCGGAGGACGCAGAGGAGTTGTGCCCCGATGCGAAGCATCGACCACTCTCGCGTTCGGAGAAGGCGCCGCTTGCGCGGCGATTCACGCTCTCTGCGTCCTCTGCGCCTCTGCGCGAACAAATTCTCTTCGCGCCTTCGCGCCTTTGCGTGAACATCATTTTTGCAGCTTCTCTAGCAGTGCCGCCGCTGCCGCGGTCTCGGCTTCCTGCTTGCTCGTGCCTTCGCCCGTGGCATCCGCGAGCTTGCCGATCGCCACCTTCACCTTGAAGCGCGGCGAGTGGTTGGGGCCCGAGCGGTCGACGATCGCATATTCGGGCGGGCGGCGGTTGTTGGCGGCCGCCCATTCCTGGAGCGCCGATTTGGGATGCCGGGGCGCGTGCGTCTGCGTGTCGATGCGCGGCGCCCAGGCCTTGCGGATGAAGGCGCGCGCCGGTTCGAGGCCGAATTCGAGATAGAAGGCGCCGATCAGAGCCTCGATCACGTCGCCCAGGACATTGTCGCTGTCCGCCGCGCCGTCCTCGCGCGCCTGCTTGCCCAGCCGGAGGTGCGGAGCGACGCCGACGTCACGCGCGACATCGGCGCAGACCGGCCCAGTCACCAGCGCGTTGAGCCGGCGCGAGAGCGCGCCCTCGGGTTCGTCGGCGAAGCGTTCGAACAGCCATTCGGCGATGACGAGGCCGAGCACGCGATCGCCGAGGAACTCGAGCCGCTCGTAATTGGCCGCGGCCTGGCTGCCATGCGTCAGCGCGCGCTGGTAGGCGGTCAGGTCCGCAGGCTTGCGGCCGAAGGTCTCGGCGATCCATCCCCCCAAAGCGGGGGCGGTCAGAAGCCCTCTCCGATGCGGCTCCAGCGCGCCGCGGTGAACCAGGTCCAGGGCAGGAACCAATTGGCGCTGCCGTCGGTCGACCAGAAGGTGACCACCGCCTTGCCCTCGAGATTCTCGAGCGGCACGAACTCGATGCCGCCATCGGCATGGCTGAAGCGGCTGTCGGTCGAGTTATCGCGATTGTCGCCCATCAGGAAGACATGGCCGGCGGGCACGGTGTAGATGCCGGTATTGTCCTTGGGATAGGTGCCCTGGTCGAGCACTTCATAGGTCTTCCCGTTGGGCAAGGTCTCGCGATAGCGCGGGATGCTGCAGACCTGGTTGCCCTGCGCGTCGACATTCTGGAACTGCGCCTGGCAGCGCTGGAAATTGGGCGTGATCGGCAGCACGAACTGCGCGATGCGATCCTTGGGGATCGGCTTGCCGTTGAGGATCAACTGGCCGCCGACCATCTGCACGCTGTCGCCCGGAAGCCCGATGACGCGCTTGATCCAGTCGGTGTCGTTGCCCGGCGGCGCCTTGAACACCACCACGTCGCCGCGCTCGGGCGTGCCGGGGAAGACGCGGCCCGGGATCAGCGGCAGGCTCCACGGCAGCGAATGCTTGGAATAGCCGTAGTTCCACTTGGTGATGAACAGATAGTCGCCGATCAGCAGCCGCGGCAGCATCGATTCGCTGGGGATCGAGAAAGGCGAGAAGATGAAGCTCCGGACCACGAACACGATCAGCGCGAGCTTGACCAGGAACGACGCGAGATCGCGCCATTCGGACTTGGGCTTTTCGCTCGCGGTCCCCACCGAATAGGGCTTGGGAGCGTCGGCTGCGGGCTTTTCGGGCTCGGTCGAGGGCACATTATCCATATGACGTGCTCTGCTTGGGCTGGGCGGGGAGGTCAAGCGGCTGAATCCGGCTGGCAGCCGCGGTTGGGGGACGTTAGGGGACGAGCCTGCCCCCAAGGAGATGAACATGGCCTTGCCCGACTGGTCGACGATCCGCGCATTGAAGCCCGCCCCGCTCCCCCAGCTCTTCGAAGCGGATCCGGATCGCGTGAGCGGATTTTCGGCCGATGTCGCGGGCATCCATTTCGACTGGTCGAAGACGCACCTGACCGCCGAGGCCGTCGGCGCCTTCGCCGCGCTGGCCGACTCGATGGGCTTAACCGCGAAGCGCGACGCGCTGTTCGCGGGCCAGGCGATCAACGTCACCGAGGGCCGCGCCGCCGAGCACAGCGCCGAGCGCGGCGAGGGCGCGCCCGAGAGCGTGGCGCGCGCGCGCGGCTTCCATGCCCGGATGCGCGCGCTGATCGACGCGATCGAGGCCGAGGCGCTGGGGCCGGTGCGGCACATCCTCCATATCGGCATCGGCGGATCGGCGCTCGGCCCCGATCTGCTGGTCGACGCGCTCGGTCGCGACGCCGATCGCTACGACGTGGCGGTGGTCTCGAACGTCGACGGGCTCGCGCTCGAAGAGGCGCTCGAGCGGTTCGATCCGCAGGCGACCCTGGTCGCGGTCGCCTCCAAGACCTTCACCACCACCGAGACGATGCTCAACGCCGACAGCGCGCTCGCCTGGTTGGAGGGCAACGGCGTCGAGGATCCCTATGGCCGCGTCGTGGCGCTGACCGCGGCGCCGGAGAAGGCGATCGAATGGGGCGTCGACGAGACGCGCGTGCTGCCCTTCGCCGAGTCGGTCGGCGGGCGCTACTCGCTCTGGTCGTCGATCGGCTTCCCGGCGGCGCTGGCGCTCGGCTGGGAGGCGTTCGAGGAGATGCTGGAGGGGGCGGCCGAGATGGACCGCCATTTCCGCCTGACGCCGCTGGAGAAGAACGCACCGGCGCTCGCGGCCTTCGCCGACCTCTATTACACCCAGGCGCGCGGCTGCGAGACGCGCGCCACCTTCGCCTATGACGAGAGGCTGCGGCTGCTGCCGAGCTATCTCCAGCAGCTCGAGATGGAATCGAACGGCAAGCGCGTCACTGCCGAGGGGCAGCCGGTCGACTGGCCGACCGCGCCGATCACTTGGGGCGGCGTCGGCACCGATGCGCAGCATGCGGTGTTCCAGCTGCTCCACCAAGGCACGCGGCTCGTGCCGGTCGAGTTCGTCGGCGTGATCGAGCCGGGCGACGCGCAGAACGACGCGCACCACAACCAGCTGCTGCTCAACATGTTCGCGCAGGGTGCCGCGCTGATGGCGGGCAAGGCGCATGACGACCTGGCGCGCGCCTATCCGGGCGATCGGCCCTCGTCGACGCTGCTGCTCGACACGCTCGATCCGCGGACTCTGGGCGCGCTGCTGGCCTTCTACGAGCAGCGCACCTTCGTGAACGCGGTGCTGCTGGGCATCAATCCGTTCGACCAGTTCGGCGTCGAGCTCGGCAAGGAGATGGCCAAGGCGGCGGCGGCCGGCGGTGGCGACTTCGATCCCTCGACCAGCGACCTGATCCGTCGCGCCTTCGGCTGACTTCTCTTTAGTTCGTCACCCCGGCCTTGTGCCGGGGGCCACAGGGAGGATGGGGGAGAAGCTTGAGCTTCTGGCCCTTCCAGCGCGGCACCGTGGACCCCGGCACAAGGCCGGGGTGACGGATTGTGTGCGGCCTGGCGGCAAGCAATCGGTTACCCTTGATGCGCTAGCATCGCCCCGCACGGCGAGGGGCGGGGCGATGAACCACGAGAAGCGAGTGCGGGAGAGCGAGCGCGCGGCGGTCGAGCGCTGGTTCGCGCACTCGCCGCTGGGCACGATGTTCAGCGCCGGCGACGGACGCATGCTGCCGATCCCGGCGGACGCGATCGCGCCGTGGCGCGAAGAGGCGTTCGCGATCATCGACAAGTTCATCGTCGACAGCCGTCCGCCGCCGCAATGGGCGATGTTCGGGATCATCTTCGCGTTCGCCTCCGTGCTCCTCGCGCTGCAACCGGTGCTGGGGTTGGACGGCAGCGCGATCGGCGCGATCGTGATGGGCGGGCTGCTGCTCTGGCATGGCGCCGATCTCCATCTGCTCTGGCGCTATCGCCGCGACCTCAAGGCGCTGCGCGGCCGTATCGCGGCCTCGCTCGCGCTGCGCGCACCCATGCCGGCCGAGTTCGCCGACCGCTATCGCCGCGGCAATGCGTGGCGGACGGCGCTGCACCTCTGGGTCGGCAGCCTGATCGCGCTCGCATTGCTCGCCACGCATTTCGTCCCGCCCGACGCGATCGGTCCCGCCGCGATCCTCGGCGCGATCGGCGCGATCGGCATCGCCTGGCTGCTCTATTTTCTCTCGCGCCGCACCGATCTCGTCCAGGCGCGCGCGCCGTCATTGGCATCGCGCCCGACACCCCCTATCTCGCGCCCCTGACCAAAGCGGGAGAGCGTGGGTGGCCGAATACGATTACGATCTCTTCGTCATCGGCGCGGGGTCGGGGGGCGTGCGCGCCTCGCGCGTCTCCTCGGCCTATGGCGCCCGGGTGGCGGTCGCCGAGGAATATCGCGTCGGCGGCACCTGCGTGATCCGCGGCTGCGTGCCCAAGAAGCTGCTCGTCTACGGCGCGCATTTCGCCGAGGATTTGAAGGACGCCAAGCGCTTCGGCTGGCAGGTGCCCATTGACTGCGCCTTCGACTGGGCGACGCTGCGCGACAATGTCCTCGCCGATGTCGACCGGCTCAACGGGCTCTATACCCAGGGGCTGGAGAATGCCGGCGCCGAGATCATCCTCGAGCGCGCGACCGTGACCGGGCCGCACGAAGTCACCCTGGCCTCGGGCAAGAAGATCACGTCGAAATACATTCTCGTCGCCACCGGCGCGCATCCGCACATCCCCGAGTTTCCGGGTAACGAGCATGGCATCACCTCGAACGAGGCGTTCCACCTCGAGAGCCTGCCGCGGCGCATCATGATCGCGGGCGGCGGCTATATCGCCAATGAGTTCGCGGGGATCTTCAACGAGTTCGGCAGCCATGTGATCGTGGTCAACCGCACCGACGTGATCCTGCGCGGCTATGACCATTCGGTGCGCGACCGATTGCTCCAGATCTCGCTGACCAAGGGGATCGACTTCCGCTTCCACGCCGAGTTCGAAAAGATCGAGAAGCTCGAAAACGGCTGCCTCAAGGTGTTCCTCACCGGGCAGGAACCGGTCGAAGTCGATGTGGTGCTCTTCGCCACCGGCCGGGTGCCCAATTCCACGGGGCTCGGGCTGGAGGAAGCCGGCGTCGAGCTCGACGCCAAGGGCGCGATCAAGGTCGATGCGCAGAACCGCACGAACGTCGACAGCATCTATGCCGTGGGTGACGTGACCAATCGCATCCAGCTCACCCCGATCGCGATCCGCGAGGGGCAGGCCTTTGCCGACACGATCTTCGGCGGCAAGCCCAAGACGGTCGATTACGGCAATGTGCCGAGCGCGGTGTTCAGCCATCCGCCGATCGCCGCAGTGGGCATGACCGAGGGCGAGGCGCGCAACAAGCTCGGCTCGGTCAAGGTATACACCTCGGACTTCCGCGCGATGAAGAACGTCCTCGCCAATCGCAACGAGCGGGCGCTCTACAAGATGGTGTGCGACGGGATGACCGGCCGCGTGGTCGGCATCCACATGATCGGCCCCGACGCGCCGGAGATCCTCCAGGCCGCGGCGGTGGCGGTGAAGGCCGGGCTCACCAAGGAGGCGTTCGACGACACTGTCGCGCTCCATCCGAGCATGGCGGAAGAGCTGGTGCTGCTGAAGTAGGGCGCGCCTATTCGCGCTCGGCGAGCATCGCGTCCGCCTCGTCGAGCGGCACCTTGCCGGTGCGACGCGACAGCCACGCGGTGGCGGCAACGTCCCAGGTGACGTTGCCTACGGTGCGCATGATGTCCGGCAGGGTCTCGACCGCGACGAGCAGGCCCAGTGGCGCCACCGGCGCGCCGAGCGTCGAGGCGACCGGCGCGATCGCGCTGATATAGCTTACCGTCCCCGGCAGGCTGACCGATCCGAGCGAGGTCAGCATCGCGACGATCGTGCCCAGCGCCAGCGTTGCCGGGGTTAGCGGCACGCCGAACCATTCGGCGATGTAGATGGCGACCGCGAAGTTCATCGCTGGCCCGGTCGCGCGCAGGATCGCTACCGCCAAAGGCAGCGTCACGCCCGAGACCGCCACCGGCACGCCGATCTTGCTCGATCCCTCGACCATCACGGGCAGCGTCGCGAGCGACGACTGGGTGCTGATCGCAACTGCCTGGCTGGGGAGCGCGGCGCGCGCGAAACGCATGAAGCGCACCCGGCCGCCGATAACCGCAGCGGGATAGGCGAACAGCGACACCGCCAGCCCCACCGCGGACACGATCAGGATATAGTGGATCAGCGCGCCAAACGCGCCGGTACCCGCCTTGGCACCTACGACGAAGGCGAGGGCGAACACACCCACCGGGCCGACCCACAATACCCAGTCGATGACTACGAGCATCACGTCGCGCAGCGCGATGAAGAAGCCGGTCATCATCCTGCGCCCGGCATCGTCGACGCGGGTGAGCGCAAAGGCGAAGATCAGCGCGAAGATGATGAGCGACAGGAACGCATTCTCCGCCGCGGCCTTGACGATGTTGGCCGGGATGATCGCCGCCAAAAACTCGCCCATCGGGGGCATCGGGCCGATCTGACCGGCCCCGGAGAGCGCTGCGCGTAGGTTCGCCGCCGATTCCTGCGGCAGTGGAAACAGCTGCAGCAACAGCGGCGTCAGCAGCGCGGCCGCGGCGGCCGACAGGAACATCAGCACGCTGTAGAGTGCAATCGCGCGGCCCGCGAGGCGGCCGGCCTGCGCGGCCTCGGTCGTCGCGGCGACGCCGGTGATCAACAGCGCGACGACCAGCGGAACGATCGTCATTTGCAGGCCGTTGAGCCAGGCCTGGCCGATCGGCTGCGCGATATCCGCCGCCGAAAGGGCGGCAGCGGGTGCATAGGCGGCGAGCAGTGCGCCGATGGCAAGGCCGACGATCAGGGCCAGAAGAATGCGGGTAGGTTGCGACATGCTCGCCCTTTGTGGTTTTCGCCGCTATCTCTGCGGGCACGAAACGCCACAAGGGCGCGAACAGGCAGGGCATGGCAAGAAAATATTTCGGTACGGACGGAATTCGCGGGACGACCAACGTCTCGACGATGACCGCGGCGATGGCGATGAAGGTGGGGATGGCCGCGGGCGCGCATTTCGTGCGCGGCGAGCACAAGCACCGCGTGGTGATCGGGAAGGATACCCGACTCTCGGGCTATATGCTCGAGAATGCGATGGTCGCGGGGTTCACCAGCGTCGGCATGGACGTGGTGCTGGTCGGGCCGATGCCCACCCCCGCGGTGGCGATGCTCACCCAGTCGATGCGCGCCGACATGGGCGTGATGATCTCGGCGAGCCATAACCCTTACGCCGACAACGGCATCAAGCTGTTCGGGCCCGACGGCTACAAGCTTTCCGACGAGGACGAGCTCGCGATCGAGGCGCTGATCGACGGCGAGGTGCCGCTGGCGCGCGCGCAGAATATCGGGCGGGCGCGGCGCGTGGAGGATGCGCGCGGGCGCTACATCCACGCCGCCAAGTCGACCTTCCCGGGTGACCTGACGCTCGACGGGCTCAAGGTCGTGGTCGATTGCGCCAACGGCGCCGCATACCAGGTCGCGCCCTCGGCCTTGTGGGAGCTGGGCGCCGAGGTGATCGCGATCGGCGTCACCCCCAACGGCAAGAACATCAACGACGGGGTCGGCTCGACCGCGCCCGAGACCCTGTGCGAGACGGTGGTGGCGAGCGGCGCGCAGATCGGCATCGCGCTGGACGGCGACGCCGACCGGCTGATCGTGGTCGACGAGACCGGCCGGGTGATCGACGGCGACCAGTTGATGGCGCTGATCGCCGGCGGCTGGGCGCGGCAGGGCAGGCTGGCGGGCGGCGGGCTGGTGACCACGGTCATGTCCAATCTCGGGCTCGAGCGCCACCTCGCCGCGCAGGGGCTGGGCATGGTGCGCACCGCGGTGGGCGACCGCTACGTGCTCGAGAAGATGCGCTCGTCGGGCTACAATGTCGGCGGCGAGCAGAGCGGCCACATCATCCTCTCTGATTACGCCACCACCGGCGACGGGCTGGTCGCGGCGCTGCAGGTGATGGCCGAACTGGTGCGCGCGGGTGCGCCGGCGAGCGAAGTGCTCCACCGCTTCGATCCCTTGCCGCAGATCCTCAAGAATGTCCGCTTCAAGGGCGGTAAGCCGCTCGAGGAGGCGCGGGTCAAGGACGCCATCGCCGCCGCCGAGGCCGAGCTGGACGGCAACGGCCGGCTGGTGATCCGCGCCTCGGGCACCGAGCCGGTGATCCGGGTAATGGCCGAGGGCGACGATCGCGGGCAGGTCGAGGCCGTGGTCGACCGCGTATGCGACGCGGTGCGCGCGGCGGCGGCCTGATGCTCGAAATGCGCCCCGATTGCGAACGCTGCGGCGCCGATCTGCCCGCCGACGATCCGGGCGCGTTCCTCTGCTCGTTCGAATGCACCTTCTGCGCGGCCTGCGCCGACGCGCTCGACGACAGGTGCCCCAATTGCGGCGGCGAACTGATGGACCGGCCGACGCGAACTGGTAAGGCGCTCGTCAACAATCCGGCGAGCACGGAACGCCGTTTCAAGGGCTAGCAATGTCGTTGTTTTTCTTCCGTCATGCTGAACTTGTTTCAGCATCCATCGCTCCACCGGCGACATCGCTTGCGGCACGGTGGACCCTGAAACAAGTTCAGGGTGCCGAAAGGGGAACGGTATGACGCCGCGTATCCTGATCATTGCCGGTTCGGACTCGGGCGGCGGCGCGGGGATCCAGGCCGACATCAAGACCGTCACCATGCTCGGCGGCCATGCGATGACCGCGATCACGGCGATCACCGCGCAGAACACGCTGGGCGTCACCGGCGTGCATCCGGTGCCCACCGACATGGTGATCGCGCAGATCGACGCGGTGGTGCGCGATCTCGGGGTCGACGCGATCAAGATCGGGATGATCGGATCGGCGCGCACCGCATTGGCGGTGGCCGAGAAGCTCGGCGAGCTGCCCGGCGTGCCGGTGGTGTTCGATCCCGTCATGGTCGCGACCAGCGGCGCGACGCTCGCCGACGACGCGACCATCGCCGCGTTCGAGCGGCTGATGGCGCGCGCGACGGTGGTGACGCCCAACCTGCCCGAGCTGGAGGCGCTCGGCGGCAGCCCCGCGGCTTTGGTGGCGGCGCATCGCTGCGCCGTGCTCGTGAAGGGCGGGCATGGCGAGACGCCGCAAGTGACCGACCGGCTCCATTCGGCGAATCCCGACGATCCGCCCGAGATCGAATGGAGCGATCCCAGGATCGAGAGCGCGGCGACGCACGGCACCGGCTGCACCTTGTCCTCGGCGATAGCCTGCGGGCTGGCGCAGGAATGGGACCTGCCCGAGGCGGTGGCGCGTGCGCGGCGCTTCGTGCGGATCGCGATGCGCGCCGCGCCCGAGCTCGGCCGCGGGCACGGGCCGATGGGGCAGCAGGCCGTCCGGCTCGATCTCAACATGAGCTTCTTCGAGCCGATGCTGAACCAGGTTACCGTCCCCGCGCAGGACCTGGCCGCGAGCGAGCGCTTCTACCGGTTGCTCGGCCTGCGGCAGGTGGTCCGCGCCAGCCCGCGCTACGCCCGCTTCGAGACCGAGGGCGGCGCGACCTTCTCGGTCGCCACCGACGAGAGCTACACCGCGCCGGTGGTGTATTTCGAATGCGGCGACCTGGACGTGACCGTCGCCTATCTCCAGCAGCAGGGGTTCAAGTTCGAGCAGGAACCCAAGGACGAGCCCTGGGGCTGGCGCGAGGCGCGGCTGCGCGATCCGGCGGGCAATTCGGTCCGCCTCTACCAGGCTGGCGAGATGCGCCGCTTTCCGCCATGGCGGCTCGACGATGCCTAAGGATCCTGGGCCTGATCTGAAGTTCGAACGCCGCTTCCAGCGCCTGCACAAGGGCCCGGTGGCGGGCGTGGACGAGGCGGGGCGCGGGCCGCTCGCCGGGCCGGTGGTCGCCGCGGCGGTGGTGCTCGATCCCAAATGCATCCCCGAAGGCATCGACGATTCGAAGGTGCTGACCGCTGCCAAGCGCGAGCGGCTCTGCGCCGAACTGCTCGCATGCGCGCGGGTCGGCGTCGGGATCGCGAGCGTCGAGGAGATCGATACGCTCAACATCTTCTGGGCATCGATGCTGGCGATGACCCGCGCGGTGGACGCGCTCGGCTTCGTGCCGGCCTTCGTGTTGGTCGACGGCAATCGCTGCCCCGATTGGAACCACCAGAGCCATGCGGTGGTGGGCGGAGACGCCTTGTGCCTGTCGATCGCGGCGGCCTCGATCGTCGCCAAGCACCGGCGCGACTGCATGATGGCCGAGCTCGACCTTCTCCATCCCGGCTATGGCTGGGCGAGCAACAAGGGCTATTCGGCCAAGTTCCACCAGGAAGCGCTGCGCACGCTCGGGCCGACGCCGCACCACCGCCGCAGCTTCGCCCCCGTCGCGCAGGCCGAGCTCGATTTCGGGCCTATCGTGCGGGCTGCGGAGTAAGTTGGAGCGGCTGGTCTTAACTCCGTTCGCCCTGAGCTTGTCGAAGGGCAGTCCTCCTTTTCTCCCGACGCCGAAGAGAAGAACGGTGCTTCGACAACCCCGGATCAAGTCCGGGGACGAACGGGGTGTTTCCACTTACTTCTATCCCCGCGTCAGCCGGTCCACCCGCGTCATCGCCAGCGCCGCCAGCAGCAGGGTTCCCGCAGCGAACGCCATGGTCCAGATCGGTTCGCCCGGGAAGAAGCGCTTCATGATCGATCCCATCGCAGTGGCGACGAGCAATTGCGGCACCACCACGAAGACGTTGAACAGCCCCATATAGATGCCGAGCTTCTTCTGCGGCAGGCTGGAGGCGAGGATCGCATAGGGCATTGCGAGGATCGACGCCCAGGCCACGCCGATGCCGATCTCGCTCAGCAGCAGCCAGTGCCGGTCGGGCATCACGAAGAAGCTGGCATAGCCCGCCGCGCCACAGAGCAGCCCGACGATGTGCGTGCGCGCCTGGCCGATGCGCGCGGCGAGGAAGGGGAGCAGGGTCAGCGCCGCCACCGCCGCGACGCCGTTATAGGTGGCGAACAGCGCGTCGACCCAGTTGGCGCCCTGCTGGTAGAGCGGGTCGCTCGCGTCTGCGGCGCCGTAGAAGACCTGGGTCACGATCGGCGTGGTGTTGATCCACATGATGAACAGAGCCGACCAGCTGAAGAATTGCGCGACCGCGAGGCGCTTCATCAGCAGCGGCATGCCCGAGAAATCGCCGACGATGCTGCTCAGCATGTTGGTGGGCGAGCCCGCGCGGGCGAGCGCGATCGCGAGGGCGCTGGCGAGGCCGTAGCCGAGCAGCAGCGCGCCGAGCAGATAGACTTCCTTCTCGAGCCCCAATTGCCCGACCGCCCAGATCACGGCGGCGCCAGCGGCGAGCCAGGTCGCGCTGGTGCCGTAGCCGCGTTCCGCCAGCGTACCGGGCGTCGGGGCGCCATCCGGCTCGACGGGTGCGTCGAATGCCGCCATGGCGTCGGGGTCGTATTCGCGCGTCGTCACCACGGTCCACAGGACCGATAGGAACAAGGCGCCGCCGCCGAACCAGAAGGCGTAGCGCACCGTGTCCGGAATGCCGCCGTCGGGCGCCATGTTGGACACGCCGAAATGCTCGAGCACCCAGGGGAAGATCGATCCCACCACCGCGCCCGCGCCGATGAAGGCGGTCTGCACCGCATAGCCGGCGGCGTGCTGGTCCTTGCGTAACATGTCGCCGACAAAGGCGCGGAACGGCTCCATCGAGACGTTGAGCGAGGCGTCGAGCACCCAGAGCATCACCGCGGCGAACAGCAAGGCGGGCGCCAGCGGCATCGCGAACAGCGAGAGCGCCGCGAGCAATGCGCCGGCGAAGAAATAGGGGCGGCGGCGGCCCAGCCTTCCCAGCCAGGTCCGGTCGCTCAAATGGCCGATCACCGGCTGGACGAGCAACCCGGTGAGCGGCGCCGCCACCCACAGCCAGGGAAGGTCGTCGATCTTCGCGCCGAAGGTCTGGAAGATTCGGCTCATGTTCGCGTTCTGCAGCGCGAAGCCGATCTGGATGCCGAAGAACCCGAAGGAGATGTTCCACAGCCCCGCGAAGGACTGGCGCGGCTTTTCGGTCATTCGGGGCTCCAAAGGAAGACGGAGGTGATTGCATCCTTCGTCATCCCGGCCTTGTGCCGGGATCCACGGTGCCGCGATGGAAGGGCAGGCGGCGCTTGCTTCTCACTCAGCCGCGCGGTGGACCCCGGCACAAGGCCGGGGTGACGGATTGGGTTTGGACGAGCGAGGTCTGAAGGTCGCAAGTCTCGGGCTAGCCCGCCGCGCCGCAGGATTTGCGGACGATGAGTTTGGTCGGCAGCAGCGCCGAGCCCACCGGCTGCTCGCGGATGCGGCCGATCAGCGTCTCGACGAGCTTGCGTCCGGCGAGGCGCGGGTCCTGCATCACCGTGGTGAGCGGCGGTGCGGCGCTGCTCGCGGCGGGAATGTCGTCGAAGCCGACCACCGCGATATCGTCGGGGATCGACCTGCCCGTCGCCTGCAAGGCGCGCATCGCGCCGATCGCGATCAGGTCGCTCGCCGCGAGGATCGCGTCGAACTTCTCGCCGCTGGCGAGCAACGCGTTCGCGGCGGCGGCGCCCGATTCCTCGGTGGTGATCGCGTCGATCTGGAGGCCGGGACGCGGAATCACGCCGCCCTGCTTGAGCGCGGCGACGTGCCCCCGGTACCGATCATGAAACTCGGGATAGTGGCTCGACGCGCTGCCGAGAAAGGCGATGTTGCGGCGGCCGAGCGAGAGCAGGTGGCGCGTCGCCTCCTTGCCGCCGCCGTGATTGTCGCACCCCACCGTCAGCCCCGAGGCCTCGGACTGGACCGAGCCCCAGCGCACGAAATGCGTGCCGGCATCCTCGAGCGCGCGCAGCCGCGTGCGGTAGAGCTCGTAATCGCCATAGCCGAGCAGGATGATCCCGTCGGCCTTGCGCGAATCCTCGTAATCGGTGTGCCAGTCGCTGGAGAGCTGCTGGAAGCTGATCAGCAGGTCATGGTCATGCTCGGCGCAGGCGCGGATGATCGATGCCAGCATCGCGTGGAAGAAGGGGTTGATCAGCGAATCGTCGGCGGTCGGGTCCTCGAAGAAGAGCAGGGCCAGCGTCTGCGAATGCCGCGTGCGCAGGTTCGATGCGGCCTTGTCGACGCGGTAGTTGAGCTGCTTGGCGATCGATTCGATGCGCAGCCGCGTCGCCGGGTTCACGCCCAGCTCGCCGCGCAGCGCGCGCGAGACGGTGGGCTGCGAAACCCCCGCGAGTTGCGCGATGTCGAATGAGGTCGGCTTGCGCTGCATACCCCCGGCTGTCCTTTCCCCGCGCACGGTCTTCGCCGCTTCGCATAATATGCAATGACAAGCGCAGATCGCCTCCCGCGTCAACGCCGCGGGTGATGCAAACGGGCCACGCCGGGCATGGATCGCCATTGAATACGTATGTGGTTCGCTGGTCGAGAGCCACTGTTTGGGAAGAAGTGCGGGGCAACGGCGGGCAATCCTTTGCACGCGGACATGTTGCGTATCCGAAATGAACCGGCCGCCAGAGCCGGGGCGGGGCGCGGGACTTAGGGGAGACGGACTTTGACCAGCACTAACCGTGGCCGCATGGCCAGCATGGCTCTTGGGGCGAGCAGCCAGGCACTTGCGGCGGCACTCGCGCTCGCGGCGTTCGCGGCGCCCGCTTATGCGCAGGACGATCAGACGGCGGCCGCGCCCGAGGGGCAGGAGGGCGAGGTCGTCGTCACCGGCTTCCGCGCGGCGCTCGAGAGCGCGGTCGTCGAGAAGAAGTCGCGCGACCAGGTGGTCGAATCGATCTCGGCCGAGGATATCGGCAAGCTTCCCGACGCCTCGATCGCGGAATCGATCGCGCGCCTGCCGGGCCTCACCTCGCAGCGCCTCTCGGGCCGTTCGAACCAGATCTCGATCCGCGGCTTCGCGCCCGATTTCTCGACCACCCTGCTCAACGGCCGCGAGCAGACCTCGACCGGCGACAATCGCGCGGTCGATTATGACCAATATCCGTCGGAGATCATGAGCCAGGTGCTCATCTACAAGACGGCGATGGGCAGCATCGTCGGCCAGGGTCTCTCGGGCACGGTCGACCTGCGCACGGTGCGTCCGCTCGACTATGGCAAGAGCGTGTTCTCAGTCGGCGCGCGCGGAAGCTGGGCCGATCTCGGCGCGCTCAACAGCGGATCGAAGGAATTCGGCTATCGCCTCAACGCGACCTATGTCGGCCAGTTCCTGAACGACACCGTCGGCATCGCGCTCTCGGGCGGCTATCTCGACGAGCCCTATCAGATCCAGGAGTTCAACGCCTGGGGCTATGCCGACGGACCGAACGGCACCAAGGTGATCGGCGGTTCGAAATCCTACGTCACCTCGACCCAGCTCAAGCGCCTCGGCCTGATGGGGACGCTCCAGGTCCGGCCGACGCACAATTTCACGATGACGCTCGACGGCTTCTTCTCGGACTTCAAGGACGACCAGATCAAGCGCGGCATCGAGCTGCCGCTCGCCTGGGGCAATGCGACGCTGCAGCCGGGCTTCCAGACCACCGACGGCGTGATCACCTCGGGCACCTTCACCGGCGTCGAGGGCGTGGTCCGCAACGACGGCTTCGACCGGCACGCCAAGCTCTATTCGTTCGGCTGGAACGGCAAATATGAGGGCGATGACGGTTGGACCGCCACCGCCGACATCAGCTACTCGAAGACCGATCGCAACGAGCTGATCCTCGAAAGCTATGCCGGCACCGGCGCCGGCCAGGGTACGGGCGCGCGGGACACGATCGGTTTCACCACCAGCGAGACCGGCACCTTCTTCACGCACCAGCTCAATTATTCGGACCCGAACCTGATCCTGCTCACCGATCCGCAGGGCTGGGGCGGCGCGGGCAACCCGCCGCAGGTCGGCTATTTCAACAATCGCATCGTCGAGGACGAGATCCACCAGTACCGCGTAGAGGTGGAGAAGGAGATCGACAGCTTCGTCTCCGCACTCAAGTTCGGCCTGAACTACACCAACCACGACAAGTCGCTGGTGCCCGACGAATATCTGGTCCGCCTCGCCAACGGGGCGACGGCGGTGCCGGTGCCGACCGACCTGCTCCGCGAGCCGACCGACCAGGCCTTTCTCGGGCTGGGGCCGATCATCAGCTACGATCCGCGCGACGTGCTCGCCGCCGGCAACATCTATTCGCTCGTCTCCAACCCCAGCCCGGACATCCCGGCCAAGGCCTATGACATCGAAGAAGACCTGATGACGGCCTATCTGCAGGGCAACCTCAAGGCGAGCTTCGGCGCGACCGAGCTGACCGGCAATATCGGCGTCCAGTTCGTCAGCACGGTCCAGAAGTCGTCGGGCCTGCTGTTCGTGCGCGACGCCGCGGGCGTCGGCACCTATGTCCAGCGCACGAGCGGCGACGATTATATCGACGTCCTGCCCAGCATGAACCTCTCGCTGCGCTTCCCGAGCGATTTCGTGATCCGCCTGGCCGTGGCCCGGCAGATGCAGCGTCCCCGCATGGACGATATGCGCCAGTCGATCGGCTATGGCGTCAGCACCACCAGCCTGCTGATCGAGGGCAGCGGCGGCAATCCGCTGCTGCGGCCGATCCGCTCCAATTCGGTGGACCTGAGCTTCGAGAAGTATTTCGGGAACCGCGGCTATCTGGCCGTGCAGCTCTTCTACAAGGACCTGAAGAGCTTCATCTACAATGCGACCGTGCCGTTCGACTTCAGCGGCTATCCGATCGCCCCGGGCCTGCAGCCGACCACCACGATCGGCCTGATCACCCAGCCGATCAACGCCGCCGGCGGCGACATCAAGGGTGTCGAGCTGGCGGGCACCCTGCCGCTCGGCGAGCTGGTCGGCGCGCTCGACGGGTTCGGGCTCACCGGCGGCCTCTCCTACACCGATACCAAGGTGATCCCGGGCGCCGGCCAGCCCGCCGAGGACATTCCCGGCTATTCGAAATGGGTCGCCAACGGCACCGCCTATTTCGAGAAATGGGGCTTCAACGCGCGCGGCAGCCTGCGGTATCGCTCGACCTTCGTCGGCGAGCTTTCGGGCTTCGGCGCGAACAAGGTGCGCCGCCGTGCCAAGGGCGAGACGATCGTCGACGCGCAGATCGGCTATGATTTCCGCTCGGGCGCGCTCAACGGCCTCTCGCTCTATCTCCAGGGGCAGAACCTCACCGACGAGCCCTTCGTGACCACCGATCCGGGCGAGCCGCTGCGGGTGATCGACTATCAGGTCTATGGCCGCCGCTTCCTCGCGGGCGCGTCGTTCAAGTTCTGATGATGGTTGGCGCCGCGCGGGTCCTCTCCCCCGCGCGTCGCCTCTCCGGAAAGGTCGAGTAAATGACCGGGTCCCGTTCGATGCGACTTCCCGCATTCCTGTTGCTCGCGGCCTCTATGCTGGCCACGCCGGCGGCCGCGCAGGGCCTTCGCGATCGTCTGCCCGAGGACGAAGTGCTGTACTTCCTCCTCCCCGATCGCTTCGAGAATGGCGACACCGCCAATGATCGCGGCGGGCTGAAGGGCGACCGGCTCGTCACCGGCTTCGATCCGACCGCCAAGGGCTTCTTCCATGGCGGCGACCTCAAGGGGCTGATCAAGCGGCTCGACTATGTCCAGGCGCTGGGGGCGACCGCGATCTGGGTGGCGCCGATCTTCAAGAACAAGGCCGTCCAGGGACCGGCGGGGCAGGAATCGGCGGGCTATCACGGCTATTGGGTGACCGATTTCACCCAGGTCGATCCGCATTTCGGCACCAATGCGGATTTCAAGGCGCTGGTCGATGCGGCGCATGCGCGCGGCATCAAGGTCTATATGGACATCATCGCCAACCATACGGCGGACGTGATCCAGTATCGCGAATGCGGCGCGTGCGACTATCGCAGCCGCGCCGATTATCCCTATGGCCGCAAGGGCGGGCTGGCCGGCGCGGCGATCAATCCGGGCTTCGCGGGCGACCATGTCCAGACGGCGGAGAATTTCGCCAGGCTCACCCGCCCCGATTTCGCCTACACGCCGTTCGTGCCCGCGGCCGAGAAGAGCGTGAAGGTTCCCGCCTGGCTCAACGATCCGATCTATTACCATAATCGCGGCAACTCGACCTTCGCCGGCGAGAGCTCGCTGCTCGGCGATTTCGTCGGCCTCGACGATCTGTTCACCGAGAATCCGCGCGTGGTGGCGGGGATGATCGAGATCTTCGGCAGCTGGATCGACCGCTTCGGGATCGATGGCTTCCGCATCGACACCGCGCGCCACGTGAACCCCGAATTCTGGGCGGCGTTCGCGCCGGCGATGCTCGAGCGTGCGCGAGCGAAGGGCATCCCCAATTTCCACATCTTCGGCGAGGTCGCCGATCCCGACGTCGCGGCGCTCGCGCGGCACACGCGCGTCGACAAGCTGCCGGCGGTGCTCGACTTCGGCTTCGCCATGGCCGCCAATGAAGTCGCCTCGGGCAAGGCGGGGACCGACCGGCTGGCGAAATTGTTCGCCGCCGACGTGCTCTACGAGGGCGGCGAGGCGACCGCGCGACGGCTGCCGACTTTCATCGGCAACCATGACGCCGGCCGCAGCTCGACCTTCATCAAGGCGGCGATCCCGGACATCGGCCAGGACGAACTCCTCGCGCGGGTGCGGCTGGCGCATGCGATGCTGCTGCTGCTCCGCGGCGTGCCGACCATCTATTCGGGCGACGAGCAGGGCTTTGTCGGCGACGGCGTGGACCAGGATGCGCGCGAGGACATGTTCGCGAGCAAGGTCGCGGTCTACAACGACAACAAGCTGCTCGGCAGCGACAAGACCAACGCGGTCTCGAATTTCGACACCGGCCATCCGCTGTTCCGCGAGATCGCTGCCCTCGCCAAGCTGCGCAAGGCGCATCCCGCACTCACCCGCGGCCGGCAGGTGACGCGTTTCGCGAGCGACAAGCCGGGTCTCTTCGCCGTCTCGCGTTTCGATCCCGTCGCCGGCACCGAGATTCTGGTCGCATTCAATTCGAGCCCGCAGCCATGGACCGGCAATATCCAGGTCGAGACCGGATCCACGGCGTTCACCTCGCTCGCCGGCGCCTGCCCGGCGGCTGCTGCCGCGCCCGGCAGCATCACCCTGACCCTACCGGCCTTCGGCTATGCCGTCTGCGCCGCCGGAACGCCGCAATGAACGAACTGCTTGTCCAGAATTCGCACGCCGACACGCGCGAATGGTGGCGCGGATCGGTGATCTACCAGGTCTATCCGCGCAGCTTCGCCGATTCGAACGGCGACGGCATCGGCGACCTTGCCGGGATCACCGCGCATCTCGACCACATCGCCTCGCTGGGCGTCGACGGCGTCTGGCTGTCGCCCTTCTTCACTTCGCCGATGCGCGACTTCGGCTATGACATCGCCGATTTCTGCGACGTCGATCCGATCTTCGGGACGCTCGCCGATTTCGACGCGCTGATCGCGTGCGCGCACCAGCTCGGCCTCCGCGTGATCATCGACCAGGTCTATTCGCACAGCTCGGACCAGCATCCCTGGTTCCGCGAGAGCCGGGCGAGCCGCGATAATCCGCGGTCCGACTGGTATGTCTGGGCCGACGCCCGGCCCGACGGCAGCCCGCCCAACAACTGGCAATCGGTGTTCGGCGGCCCTGCCTGGACCTGGGACGCGCGGCGCGGGCAATATTATCTGCACAATTTCCTGCGCGAGCAGCCCGACCTCAACTTCCACAACCCTGCGGTGCAGGAAGCGGCGCTGGCGATCGCGCGCTTCTGGCTGGAGCGCGGAGTCGACGGCTTCCGGCTCGACGCGATCAACTTCACGATGCACGATCCCGAATTGCGCGACAATCCGCCGGCGCCCGATACCGGCGGCCTGCGCACGCGCTCGTTCGACTTCCAGCAGCACATCTACAATCAGAGCCACGCCGACATCCCGCGCTTCCTCGAGAAACTGCGCGCGCTGGCCGACAGCTTCGGCGGGCGCTTTACGGTGGCCGAGGTGGGCGGCCCCGCGCCCGAGCCCGAGATGCACCTCTTCACCGAGGGCGCGACGCGGCTCAACAGCGCCTATGGCTTCAATTTCCTCTATGCCGACCGGCTGACCCCCGCGCTGGTGCGCGACGCGGTCGAGGGCTGGCCGCATGCACCGGGCATCGGCTGGCCGAGCTGGGCCTTCGAGAATCACGACGCGCCGCGCGCGATCTCGCGCTGGATCGCGCCCGAACATGCCCAGGCATTCGCGCGGCTCAAGATGCTGCTGCTGCTGTCGCTGCGCGGCAACGCCTTCCTTTATTATGGCGAGGAACTGGGGCTGACCCAGGTCGAGATCGGCTTCGAGCATCTCCGCGATCCCGAGGCGATCGCCAATTGGCCGCTGACGCTGAGCCGCGACGGCGCGCGTACGCCGATGCCCTGGTCGGGCGACGCGCCCCGGCTCGGCTTCACCAGCGGCCAGCCCTGGCTGCCGATCGGCCCCGATCATGCCGGGCTGGCGGTCGACCGGCAGGAGGTGGACCCCGATTCGCTACTCAACCTCACGCGCCGGCTGATCGCATTGCGCCACGCCAACCCCGCGCTGATGACCGGCTCGATCACGATCCGCGAGGCCGGCGAGGCGCTCCTGGTCTTCGAGCGCGAGGCGCAGGGACAGCGCCTGCTCTGCGCGTTCAACCTTGGCGAGCGGCCGGTGGCATTGCCGGAGGATTTCCGCGGCCGGCGCGTGCTCCAGGCGGTCAATGGCGGCACGGCCGAGCTGCTGCCCGCCTTCGCCGCGGTCATCGCCGACTAGGACGGGCTTTGCGCGGCGCCGCGGTGTCGCTTATGACAGGCACACCCGCGTGACTGGCGACGAAGATGGAGCACCATCGGGAAGCGCGGGGGCATAAGCCGCATCGCCTGGGCACCCTCTCACACCCGGAGGAACGCCATGCCCGAATCCGTGCCGCTCCATATCGCCTTCCTGCTCTTCCCCGGCGTTACGCAGCTCGACCTGACCGGGCCCGCGCAGGTCCTGTCGCGGCTGGGCAATGCGAAGCTCGATCTGGTGGCGAGGACGCGCGATCCGGTATCCACCGACGCGCAGTTCCCGCTTCTGCCCACCGCCACCTTCGCCGAAGTGCAGCGCACCGACATCCTCTGCGTGCCGGGCGGCTTCGGCACGGTCGCCGTGATGGAGGATGCCGAGACGCTCGCCTGGGTCCGCGAGGTCGCCGGGACGGCGCAATGGGTCACCAGCGTCTGCACCGGGTCGCTGGTGCTCGCCGCGGCGGGGCTGCTCACCGGCTATCGCGCCGCGTGCCACTGGGCCTCGCGCCATCAGCTCGCCTGGTTCGGCGCCGAACCCATGGCCGAGCGCGTGGTGTTCGACCGCAACCGAGTCACCGGCGGCGGCGTCACCGCAGGCATCGACTTCGCGCTCGCACTCACCGCCCGGATCTGCGGCGAGGCGCATGCCCGGTTCGTCCAGCTCAGCCTCGAATATGATCCGGCGCCGCCCTTCGACAGCGGCGCCCCCGAACACGCCGACGCCGAGACGCTGGCGCGCTACCGGGCGATGATCGACAAATTCGCGCCGGGACGCGAGGAGAAGGTGCGCGCGATCGCCGCGCATCTGGCGGAGACCGGGCCGCGCGGTTAGGCATCGCGTCGTCCAACAGGAGAAGCCGATGCCCGCGACGCGCACGCTGACCATGAATGACGGCCGCACGATCCCCGCGATCGGCTTCGGCACCTATCTGGTGCCCGACGCGGAGGCGCCACGGATCACGCGCGAGGCAGTCGGGATCGGCTACAGCCTCGTCGACACCGCCGCCTTCTACGGCAACGAACCCGGCGTGGCGGAAGGGCTCGATGGGCGGGACGACGTGTTCGTCACCACCAAGCTCTGGCGCGACGATCTCGGCTTCGATTCGGCGTTGCGCGCGTTCGACCGGAGCCTTGCGCGGCTCGGGCGCGACAGCGTCGATCTCTACCTCATTCACTGGCCGATGCCGTCGCTCGGCAGATATGTGGATGCGTGGAAGGCGCTGGTCCGGCTCCGCGACGAGGGACGGGCCCGCTCGATCGGCGTGTCCAACTTCGGCCCGGATCATCTTCGCGCGATCATGGACGCGACCGGCGTGGTGCCCGCCTTGAACCAGGTCGAGCTCCATCCGGGCTTCCAGCAGCGTGCATTGCGCGACTTCCACGCCGCGCACGGGATCGTGACGCAGAGCTGGGGGCCGCTGGGGCAGGGGACCCTGCTTGCCGACCCCGAGATCGTCCGCATCGCTGAGGCGCGCGGCTGCTCGCCGGCGCAGGCGATCCTGGCGTGGCATCTGCACCACGGATTGGCGGTGATCCCCAAGGCCTCGTCGCGCGATCGGCTTGCGGCCAACCTTGCGGCGGGGCAGGCGGCGCTGGAAGCGGAGGACATCGCGGCGATCGACGCGCTCGACGATCCGGCGGGGCGGCTGGGTCCCGATCCGGACCGGCTCTAGTCCGGGCACAGACACCTTCCCCGTTCGCCCTGAGCCTGTCTGCCTCCCGCGTTCGGGCATCCGCTCCTAACGCGCGGGGGCGGCTTTCGGCATCGCGGCGATCCATTCGCGCAGCAGCGCCACGCCCTCGGCATGCACCGTCGCGCGGCCCAGCTCGGGCATGGCGATGCCCGGGTCCACGCTCTCCATGCGGTAGATCAGGATCGAGGCGTCGGGTTCGCCCGGCGCAATCGCGAAGTCGCGATCGCCGCTGCCGCGTCCGGCCGCGACGGGGCGCTTGCGGACACCGAGCGCAACAGGGTCGCTCCGGCGCAAGTCGAGGAACAGGCCCGAGTTCGACGCGGCGCCCGCGGTATTGTGGCAATGCGCGCAATTGATCTCGAGATAGGCCCGCGCCCGATCCTCGAGCCTAGCCGCGGGATCGTCCCAGCGCGCGACGCGCGGGGCGTCGGCCGGCAGCCGGTCGAGCATGCCGGCGGCGAGCAGCTTCTGGAGCCGGCCGTCATGGTTGAGGTAGCGTGCCTTGGCGCCGATCGGCGTGATCGTGCCCGACAGGGCGTGGCAGTCCTTGCACTGGTTCTGGTTGGGGACCGCATAGCTGATCTGGCGGATCTTGCCGGCGGGATCGGTGAAGGCGACCGGGATGCGCGTGCCCGCGCGCTTGAGCAGCGCATCGGTCCCCTCGGCGTCCCAGACATAGGGCAAGGCCACCCAGCCGCTCGCCCGGCGGAGCAGCAGCCGCGTCTCGAGCGGTTTGAACCGGCCCTGCTGCGGATAGCCGAAGGTCTTGATCAGCGCCGTGCCGACGGGGAAGTCGAAGGCGGCCTCCGCATCGTAGCGCGCCTTCTGTCCGGCAGGGACGTAGAGAAAGCGGCGCTTCTCGGCATAGTCGGAGAAGAGCGGCGTCTCCAGGCCGTAGGGCATCACCCGCGCTGCGGGCTTCTCGCCGGCGAGATCGGCGAAGAAGCCATAGTCGGAGAGCCTGGCGGGCAGGCCGTCGCCGGTGATCGCCGCATCGTTTACCTCTGCCGGGCGTCCGGCGAGAGCGGCGCAGAAGAGCAGGCAGGCGGCAGCGAGCGCCTTCACCTGGCCGCCGCCTCCATCGCCGCGGGGAGCGTGACGGCGGCCGGGCGCGGGGCGGCGGGGCCGTTGAGCTCGACCGGCGCCGGCTTGGCGGTCTCGAGCGGGGCACCCTGCGCCAGGCCCATGCTCAGCACCGGGACGCCGTCCGCGACATGGAGCGCGCGGGCATCGCCGCTGCCGTCCCATAGGACCGGCGGGATCGATCCGCCGAGCGCGGCGGCGAGCTCGGCGCCGCCCGGAAAGCCCGGCGCGAATCCGGCGCGGCCATGCTTGTTGCCGCTCACCATGATCCGCGTCGGCACCGGCTTGAACTTGGCGTCGTCATAGCTCTGGCGATAGGCGGTGATCATCACGTTCGCGGTGGCGTTGCCCGAGAGCTCGTTGGCGAAGACATGGACATTGTCGTTCGCCATGATCAGTACGCCGGTGCCGGCGGGCACGGTGGCGACGATATTGCCCTTGGGCGCGAAATTGGCCTGGTTGTTGTCGATCACCCTGTTCTCGAACACGCGCACTTCGCCGCCGCCCATCTTGGGCAGGCTCGGCATGTCGAACACCAGGATGCCGCCGGTATTGCCGGTGGCGAGATTGCCGAAGACGTCGGCGTGGCGGCTGTTCTCGATCTCGATCCCGGCGACGTTGGCCGACACCTTCGAGTTGCGGACGACGATCTGCTCGGACTGGCCGACATAGATGCCCGCGTCGGACGCGCCCTTCACTTCGACGCCGTCGATCAGGATCATGGTGCTCGAGACCGGATAGACGCCGTACGCGCCGTTGGTCGCCTTGGGCCCGCCGGTCCATTCGACGCGGATATCCTTGTAGACGATCCGGTCGGCGCCCTTGGACTTGATCCCGTCGCCCTTGCTGTCCTCCACCGCGAAGCCGCGCAGCACCACGTCGTCCGACGTGACCAGCAGCCCCTCGCCGGCGCCGAGCTGGCCCTTGAGGCTGAGCACGGTCTTGTCCGGCCCCGCGCCGCGCACCGTCACGCGGTTCACGTCGAGCGAGAGGCCGTCGGTGAGCTCGAAACGGCCGGGGCCGATCTCGACCACGTCGCCGGGCTTGGCCTCGATCAACGCGGCCTGGAGGCGCTCCTGCGCATCGGCGCCGGCCTCGACCCGGATGGTCTCCGCCGCGGCGGGCACGGCGAGCAGCAGCGCGAACATGGCGATCCGAACCATCTTCCTCTCCCTCTGTTTTCGCGCATCCTGCCGTGCGGGAGAGGCCGGGTCCAGCCTTGTTGACAGGTGTGTCAGCGAGGGCGGGGATCATGCAACCGCTGCCTTGGCGGACGGACGGTTTCTCTGTTCGTCACCCCCGCGAAAGCGGGGGCCCATCTCCCGACCTGTCCACGAACGCTCTGGTGCGTTTTGCTGCTCGCTCAGGAGATGGGTCCCCGCTTTCGCGGGGATGACGATGAAGAGGAGATAGTCTCTCTGTCCCATGTGGACGCCGTTCGCCGCGCACGATAAGCAGCCGGCGCATGGGGTGGGCTCTTCCGCGCGACGTGAACTGGCGAAGGGCCGCGCTCTGGTGCGCGCTGATGCTCACCCTCGGCGCGGGCTGGCTGTTCAAGGGGCATTGCGTGCCCGGCGGCTGGACCGGTGCCGAGCAATATACCACCGGCTGCTACAACGACGTGATGCCCTTCTGGCACGGCCGTGGCGTGGCCGAGGGCAAGATCCCCTATTTCGAGGCACGGATGGAATATCCGGTGCTCACCGGTGCGCAGATCTGGGCGGAGGGCGGGGCCGTGCGGCTGCTCTTCGGCCAAAGCGCGCGCGACTGGCACTTCCTCGGCGCGGTGGTGATCGTCAACGCGCTGCTCGCGGCGCTGCTGATGCGGCTGTTCATCCGCGCCGGGATGGACGAGCGGCGGCTCTGGGGCTGGGCGCTGGCGCCGCCCTTGATTCTCTATGTCGGGCACAATTGGGACATGGCTGCGGTCGCGCTCGCAGTCGGCGCGATGCTGCTGGCGCGCCAGGACCGGTTGGTGCCGGCGGCTGCGGTGGCGGGGCTCGGCACCGCGGCCAAGTTGTTCCCGGTGCTCGCGCTGCCGCTGATCGGCCTCTCCGCGTTATTCGGCGACGCCCGGCCTTGGCCGCAGCGATTGCTCCGCGCGACGGCACTGTCCGTGGCGGCGATCGGCGCCTGGGGCCTGGTCAACCTGCCGGTCGCCTGGTTCGCCCCCGAGAATTGGAGCGAGTTCTACCGCTTCTCGCAGGAACGGCAGGGGACCGCCGCGGCCTCGTGGGAGATATTCTCCAATTTGGGCTGGTGGTTCACCTGGATCGAGGACCGCAACCGCTATGCCGCGATTGCCTTCCTCCTCGGCGCGGCGGCGATCGTCGCGCTCGGCTGGCGCAGGCATCGCACGCACCTCTGGGTGCTGTTCACCCCGGTGCTCGCCTGGTTCATGCTGACCAACAAGGTCTATTCGCCGCAATTCGACCTGTGGCTCTATCCGGTGCTGCTGATGACCGTGCCGCGCCTATGGCCGGTGGCGCTGTTCGTGCTGGGCGACATCGCCGCCTATTTCGCCGAATTCTGGTGGTTCGCTGGAATGGAGCAGGGCTGGCCCGCGACGAGCTATGGCCATATCGCGATCGCGGCGGGTTTCCGCGCGGCGGTGATGCTGTGGATCATCGGCGAGTGCACGCTGCGCGCGCCGCCGGCATGGCTGGTGCGCCGCGTGGACTGATCCGACTCAGGGCAGCGGGAGGTCGGTCTGTTCCTCGCGGCGCGCCCGCGCCTCGGCCATTCCTCGGCTGATATTGCGCGTCGCGCATCCAATGCCGCCTCCGGCACCGACGGCGGAGCAACTGCCGACGCCCGTGCGTCCGGTCGTGAGCGCGTCCTGCGAGCGCACCGACCAACTCTCGCTCACCTGCGGGCGGGCCGGCTGCTCGCGCAGCGTCTTGGGGATGCGGAAGCGCTCGGCCTCGTCGAGCCGCTGGCAGACGACGATCTCCTCGCCATTGTCGTTGGTCGGGCATTTGTCGTCGCCATAGATGACCAGCACGCCGTTCTGCGCGGCATTCTGGGCCTGCGCGGCGGGCGCCAGCAGGGGCGCGGCCGCGAGCCCCGCCACGATCATGATCCGCTTGAGCATCCTGCCTTCTCCTCGACGCCCGTTCTGGCGCTTCAACGCTGAACCCGGCCTGTCATATCCGTTTCGACAGCGCAATGGCGGCCCGGCAGCCCATCCGGATCAGTCCCGAGAGCATTGGATAGCCCAGAGCGGTCTCCGCGCCCGAGGCGATCGCGGTATCGAGATGCTCGAGCTCCTCGTCGCGGAATTGCGACACGGCGGCGCTCAATTCGGGATCGCTCTCGCCCAATTCCTCGAGCTGGCGCTTATAGTGGCGGTCGATCTCGGTCTCGACCGCGGCGGTGCAGGCCATCGCGGCGGCGGGGCCCATCGCCGCAGTGGCAGCGCCGAGTGCGAAGCCGGCGACGTTCCAGAAGGGCTGGAGCGCGGTGGGGCGCACGCCGCGGCGCGCGATCATCGCGTCGAAGAAGGCGCGGTGGCGTTCCTCCTGATTGGCCATGCCGTTGATCGTGCGCGCCGCGGGGGTGCGATCGCCCATCACCGCGAGCTGGCCGGCATAGATGCGCGTCGCGCCATATTCGCCGGCCTGGTCCACTCGGACCATCGCGGCCATGCCCTCGCGGCGGTCGCCCGGCTTCCAGCTCATCGGCGCGCCTTGCGGGGCACCAGCGCGAAGATCGCCACCGCGCCGCCGAGCGAGAGGATCGCGTTGAATCCCGCCAGGCTGATCCCGAAGAGCGTCCATTGCGGTACGTCACAACGCACGAGCGGGCGGCGAAGTGCCTGGTTGAGCAGGTCCATCGCATCGCCATGGCCGACCGGGGCGGTGCAGGCGGTGATCCCCTGCCACCAATGATATTCGACTCCGGCGTGGAAGACGCCGATCGCGCCGCTGACCGCGATCAGCGCGCCGGCGAGGAGCACGAACAGCATCTGCACCGGGCGCGGCAGCGGCGCGAACGCCAGCGCCGCCACCGGAATCGCGGCATAATGCGGCCAGCGCTGCCAGTGGCACATCTCGCACGGCACCAGCCCGAAGAGCTGCGAACCCCATGCCCCGGCCAGCAAGGCAGCCGGCAGCAGGAGCGCGATCAGCCGCGCGGTGCGGAGCCCGTCCCTGCGCACGCCTCAGCGGCCCTTGGTCGCGACCTGGGGCTTGCCGCCCGAGCGAACGATCGTCTGCAGCGCATAATGGAGCTGGAAGTCCTCGATGCCCTGCTTCTTGAGCTGCTCGGCGGTGGCCGAGAAGCGCGGATCGGTGCGCGCATCGTCCTCGAGCGTCGAATCGTCGACCTTCTCGGCGTTGATCAGGTGGCGGCGCAGATCCGCCTCGCGGATCACGGTGCGGTCCTTGTAGTCGGGATCGGAGATCTGCGGCACGAGCAGGTCGGGCTTGATCCCGCCTTCCTGCACCGAATGGCCCGACGGGGTGAAATAGCGCGCGGTGGTGAGCCGCAGCGCGGCGCGCTGGCCCATCGGCAGGATCGTCTGCACCGATCCCTTGCCGAAGCTGCGCACGCCCATGACGAGCCCGCGATGATGGTCCTGGATCGCGCCGGCGACGATCTCCGAGGCCGAGGCGGTGCCCGAATCGACGAGGACGATCACCGGCAGCCCGCGCGCGAGGTCGCCCGGCACCATGGATTCGGCGTAGTAGCGCTCGATGTCGCCCTTCTCGCGGCCGCGCTGCGAGACGATCTCGCCGTGCCCGAGGAACACGTCGGACACCGCGATCGCCTCGCTCAGCAGCCCGCCGCCATTCTCGCGCAGGTCGACGACATAGCCGAGCGGCTTGTGGCCGAGCTGCTTGTCGATGCCCTGGATCGCCTTGATCGTGTCGGCGCCGGTCTGGGCGGTGAAGGTGTTGATGTTGATGTAGCCGACGCCGTTCTTGACCTCCCACTTCACCGGCTTCTGCACGATGATCTCGCGGACGAGGCTGAACTGGAGCGGCTTGTCTGCGCCCGGGCGCACCACGGTCAGGTTGATCTTGGTGCCCGGCGCGCCGCGCATCTGCTCGATCGCCTCGTCGAGGCTGCCGCCGACGATGAACTTGCCGTCGAGATGGGTGATGAAGTCGCCCGACTTGATCCCCGCACGGGCGGCGGGGGTATCCTCGGTCGGCGCGATCACCTTCACCGCGCCGTCTTCCTGCGTCACGGTGAGGCCGAGCCCGCCGTAGTTGCCGTCGGTCTGGATCTTGAGATTGTCGAAGTCGAGCCCGTCGGCATAGCTCGAATGCGGATCGAGCGCCGCGAGCATGCCCTGGATCGCGCCCTTCATCAGCGTCTGATCGTCGACCTTGTCGACATAGTTCGCCTTCACCTGGTTGAAGACTTCCATGAAGGTGTCGAGCTCGCGATAGCTGTTGGTATCGACACCCGCCATTGCGCCCGAGGCGACGGGAACGAGCGCCAGCGCGCTGACGGCGGCGGTGACCTGGAGAAGCGGACGAAGCATCATACGACTTTCGGCAAAAGCGACCTTATAGATTTAGTGCAGGATAACGGCATTTCCACGGCCTGTCAGTTCAGCAATTGCGCGAGGTCCATCGGCTGCCCTCGGCGGCGCAGCTCGACGGTGACGCGCGGATCGCCATTCGCCCAGGCACGGCCGATGACCTGCCCCTGCGCGACCTGGTCGCCCACCCGGACGGCGAGCCCGCCCAGCCCCGCGACGAGCGTGGTCCAGCCCTCGCCATGGTCGATGATCACCACCCCGCCATAGGCGCGGAAGGGGCCGGCATAGACGACCCTTCCTGCGGCGGGCGCGATCGTGCGTGCGTTGGGCGTGGTCGCGAGAGTCAGGCCGCGGGCGCGGACCCCGGTGGCGGACAGCTCGCCCAGGCCGGTGATGAGCCGGCCCGCGACGGGCAGCCGATAGGCGGGCAGGCGCGCTGGGGCGGCGGCGGGGGAGGCCCCGGCGTCGGGGCGCGGCAGCGGGCCGGGCAAAGCGAGCAACTCGCGCTGGACCTGGCTGGCCTCGCCCTGCGTCTGCATCTGATCGACGATGTCGCGTGCCTGCTCGCCGAGCGCCAGCGCGCGATCCGATTCGACCAGGGCGCTGCGTCCGAGCGCCTGCGATCGGGCGCGATGCGTGGCTTCGAGCTGGACCAGGGCGATGCGCTCGCCCTCGAGCCGGGCGCGGCCGTCGCGCAGGCTCTTGACGGCCGTACCGGCAGTGGCGCGGAGCTGCTGGACGCGGGCGAGCTCGGCGCGCACCTCGGCGGTGCGCCGCTCGACCACCGGCATCGTCGTGCCCAGCACCGCGCGGACATGGACCATGTCCTCGGTCGAGCCGGGCTGGATGAGTCCGAGAACGGCGGGCCGTCGCGCCATGGATTGCAGCGCCGCGATCAGCCGGACGATGGGTCCCTGCCGCTCGGCGACCCGCACGCGCTGCCCGGCGAGCAGCCGGTCGACGATCGCGATGCGCGCCTCGGCGGCGGTGATGTCGGCCTCGGCGGCCTTGACCCGTTCGGCGGCGGCGGCCTCCTGCGCCCGGGCCTGCGCGGCGCGGTCACGCTCGTTGGCAGCGGCCGCCTCGAGCGCCTGCGCGCGCGCCTGGGCGGCGTTCGAGGCGGCGGTGGCGGATTTCAGCCGCGCCTGCTGCTCGCGCATCTCCTGCGCGGGCGCCATGCTGCCCGCGGCGAGCATCGCCAGCAAGGCGGCGGCGACGGCGATGCTCCGCGTGGGCCCCATGGCTCAGCCTTCGCGGTGATAGGGATGGTTGGCAAGGATCGAAGTGGCGCGCCACAATTGCTCGGCGAGCATCGCGCGCGCCATCAGGTGCGGCCAGGTCGCGCGCCCGAAGGAAATCAGCAGGTCGGCACCGGCGCGCTGGTCATCGTCGAAACCGTCGGCCGCGCCGATCAGGAAGCGCGCCTCGCGCACGCCGTCGTCGCGCCACCGCCCCAGCCGTTCGGCGATCACCCGCGAGGGCAGGTTCTCGCCGGTCTCGTCGAGCATGACGATGCGCGTGGCGGGGCCCTGATCGGGCATCTTGCCGCCGGTGTCGGGAAGCTCGGTGACCTTGGTCGGCCAGGCGACGCGCTTCAGATAGCGCTCGACCAACTCCGCCTCGGGCCCGCGCCCGATGCGTCCCCTTGCCACGATATGGAGCAGCATAGCCGCTCGTCAGCCGCTCAGGCCTGGCCCGCGGTTTCCCCGAACGACCACATGCGCTCGAGATTGTAGAAGGTGCGCACTTCGGGCCGGAACAGGTGAACGATCACGTCGCCCGCGTCGATCAGCACCCAATCGGCGGTGGGAAGGCCCTCGACCCGCGGGGACCGGCCGAACTCCGCCTTGATCTTCTCGGCCAGCTTTGCCGCCATCGACGCGACCTGACGGGTCGAACGGCCCGAGGCCACGACCATATAGTCGGCGATGCTGCTCTTGCCGGCGAGCGGGATCGAGACGGTTTCGACCGCCTGATCGTCGTCGAGCGAGTTCATCACGAGCGCGTGCAGCGCCTCGACGCCTTCGGCACCGGGGACGCGCTGCACATTGGGGGAAGTTGCCAAGTTAGCTCCTCAGGATTGCAACAGGTCTGTGCGCGGCGGTGGAGACGGCACGGACGGCGTGGATATGGGTATCGCACGCACGTCCGGAAAGTGCCGGTGCCAGGCAGGGTCGGCGGCGCGAATGCGGGTCGCCGAAGTCGGATCGGGGCGAAAGCGCAGCAGCACGAGGGCCGGCAATCTCCAACGCGTCCATTTCTTCGCCTGGCCTGCGGGCCGCACAGCGCGCCGCAGCCAACTCATCGCAGGACTTGCGTGAGCCCGCGCATCATAGCCCGGACGTGCAATCACCGCAATCGGAACCTGCCGCGCAATGTCGCGCCAGCGCTCCCATTGGTCGAATTGGGCCAGATTGTCCGCGCCCATCAGCCAGATGAATCGATGCTTCGGGAACACGCGCGGAAGCCGTTTGAGCGTGTCGGCGGTATAGCGTGTCTTGAGCCGTTTCTCGATTCCCGTGATCCGGATCGGCGCATGCCGCGCCATCGTCCGCGCCGAGGCCATCCGCGCGCTGAACGGCGCCATTCCGGCCTTGTCCTTGAGAGGATTGCCCGGCGAGACCAGCCACCACACCTCGTCCAGCCCCAGCGCGCGGATCGCATGGAGCGAGAGCTTGCGGTGTCCGCGATGCGCGGGGTTGAACGAGCCGCCGAGGAGACCGATGCGTTTCACAATCCGCCAGCCAGTTGCTGCGCGCCATGCAGCACCCGCAGGATGCGGACATGGTCGCGTTCGACGCGATAGAAGAGCACATAGTCGGTCCGCGGTACGCGCCACCGGCGCCGTCCCGCCCGCGTCGTTGCCTGGCCCGCCTGCGGCAATTCCGACAGAATATGCGTGGCCTTCACGATCCGTTCGGCCAATTCAGCCGCCAGCGCCGGGTCGATCGCACCGAAATATCGGACGATCCGTTCGAGGTCGCTTTGCGCAAATTTTGCCCAGCGGATCTCCCGCACTAGGCGGCCGCATCGCGCCGGAGGCCCGCCACCCAGGCTTCCATCTCTTCCTGTGTCAGATACTCGCCGCGCTCGATCTGGCGCTCAGCTTCGTCGAGCGAATCCATCAGCTCGGTCTCGGAAAGCACGAACTCCTCGACCGCGCGCGCCACGATCCAGGATCGCGATCGCTCCATGCGCGTGGCGAGCCGGTCGAGCTTGGCCGAGGTCTCTTCGGCGACGCGGCCGGTGATGACGGTCGTCTTGCTCATGCAACGAATGTATACAATCGATACGCCGCCTTCAAGGTCGCGCCTGGCCGGTCCCGCGCACCACCCATTTGTACGTCGTCAGCCCCTCGAGCGCGACCGGGCCGCGGGCGTGGAGGCGGCCGGTGGAAATGCCGATCTCGGCGCCGAGGCCGAACTCGCCGCCATCGGCGAACTGAGTCGAGGCGTTCCACATCACGATCGCGCTGTCGACCGTGGCGAGGAAACGCTCGGCCGTCGCGGCGTCCTCGGCGACGATCGCGTCGGTATGGTGCGATCCGTGCGCGGCGATATGCGCCATCGCGTCGTCGGCGCCGTCGACCAACTTAACCGAGAGGATCGCGTCGAGATATTCGGTGTCCCAATCCTCGGCATTGGCGGCGGTGACGCGCGGCTCGATCGCGCGGATCTCGGCGTCGCCGCGCAGCTCGCAGCCGGCATCGGCGAGCGCCGTCAGCACCGGCGCGGGATCGGCGAAGCCGCGGTCGATCAGCAGCGTCTCGGTCGCGCCGCAGATGCCCGTGCGGCGCATCTTGGCGTTGAGCGCGAGGGCGCGCGCCATCTCCGGATCGGCGGAGCGATCGATATAAGTGTGGTTGAGCCCGTCGAGATGCGCGAGCACGGGCACGCGCGCCTCGGCCTGGACGCGCGCGACCAGGCCCTTGCCGCCGCGCGGCACCACCATGTCGATCGCGCCCTCTGCGGTCAGCATCGCGCCGACCGCCGCGCGATCGGTGACGGGGACCAGCTGGATCGCGTCGGCGGGCATGCCGCCGGCCTCGAGGCCCTGCGCCAGCGCGGCATGGATCGCGCGATTGCTGCGAATCGCTTCCGAGCCGCCGCGCAGGATCGCGGCGTTGCCCGACATCGCGCAGAGCGCGCCGGCATCGGCGGTGACGTTGGGACGGCTCTCATAGATGATGCCGATCACCCCGATCGGGATGCGTACGCGCGTGAGCACCAACCCATTGGGCCGATCGACGCGCTCGATCACCTTGCCGACCGGATCGTCGAGCCGCGCGACCGCCTCGACGCCCGCCGCGGTCGCCTCGACGCGGCCCGCATCGAGGCGCAGCCGGTCGAGCATCGCGCCCGAGAGCCCAGAAGCCTCGGCCGCGGCCATGTCCTCGGCATTGGCGGCGACGATCGCGTCGCTCGCTTCGCGGATCGCGGCGGCGGCGGCGAGCAATGCGCGGCTCTTCTGCGCGCTGGTCATCGCGGCGAGCGCGCGGGACGCAGCGCGCGCGCGCGCGGCCATGTCGGCGATCAGCATCTGGGTGTCGGTATCGGCCATGCCGGACCCGCTAGCACGGCTCGCCGCAAGCTGATAGGCCATGGCCATGGGGGACTTGGAAGCAGCCGGCGAAATCGTCACCGGAGGATTGCTCGGCCGCGCGATGGAGCCGCGGGCGGGCGAGGGGCATGGTGACGGGGACGTCATGTGCCTCAATTGCGGCACTGCGCTGATCGGGCCGCATTGCCACCATTGCGGCCAGGCGGGGCACATCCATCGCTCGCTCGCCGCGATCGGGCATGAGATCGTCCACGGCGTGTTCCACTTCGAGGGCAAGTTCTGGCGTACGTTGCCCCTGCTCGCCTGGCGGCCGGGGGATCTTACGCGGCGTTACATTGCCGGCGAGCGTGCGCGTTTCGTCTCGCCGATGGCGATCTTCCTCTTCTCGATCTTTGCGATGTTCGCGGTTTTCTCCTTCGCCGGAATCTCCGCGCCGACCGACATGCGTGGAGTCAACGCCTATCCGCTCGCCGCGATCAAGGCGGAGCGCGAGCAGGTGGCGAAGCAGCGCGAAAGGGCGATCGAGAGGCGTGACGACGCCAAATCCGACGCCGAGGATCGCGCCGAGGCGGTCAAGGACATCGCCGAGGCCGACACGCGGCTGAAAGGCTTCGATCTCGCGACGAAGGAGCTCCAGGCCGACCCGGTCGAAGTCAAGGCGACGCACACCGGCTGGTACACGCTCGATCACGGCATCGAGAAGTGGCAGCAGAACCCCTCGCTGATGATCTACAAGCTCCAATCGAGCGTCTACAAATTCTCGTGGCTGCTGATCCCGCTGTCGCTGCCCTTCCTATGGCTGCTGTTCTTCTGGAAGCGTCAATACAAGCTCTACGACCACGCGATCTTCATCATCTATTCGATCTCGTTCATGTCGCTGCTGTTCATCGCGATCACGGTGGCGGCGACGCTCGGCGTGCCGTCGAACTGGCTGGGCGCGGCGGGGCTGCTGATCCCGTTCGTCCACGTCACGCGGCAGCTGCAACAGGCCTATCGGCTGCGCTGGTGGTCGGCGCTGCTGCGCGCGATGGTGCTCACCTGGTTCATCTCGATCGTGCTGAGCCTGTTCCTGCTGATCCTGGTCGCGATGGGGATGATGGGCTGACGCGTACGCGTCACCGGCAGGGATAGGTCCGCTTCATATAGGCGTAGACCGCGGCCTTCATGCTCATGCCGCGCTGGGCCCTGGGGATCCTCTCGAGTTCGGCGAGCATCTGCTTGGGCGTGAGCTTCGGCTTGCCGGTCTCGGGCGGGCAGCTGTGCGGCGTCCGCCCGGCGGCCCGCGCGGCACGCAGGTCGGCGGTATAGGCGGCGCGGATCATCGCGACCTCGCGCCGCACCAGATCGGCATCGGGCGAAAGCGCGGCCAGCGCGCCCTGCGCCTGCAACGCCCTCACCTTGGCGAGGAACTGCGCGACGGTCATCGCCTGCGCCGCGCCCGGCACGACCAGACCCAGCGCGACCAAGCCCACCGTCACACGCCGCATACGAAAAACCCTCCCCCGATCGCTCGGGAGAGGGTTAGTCGCCCGCGTTTTAACGCGGACTGAATTCACGCGCCTTGCGGGGCGGGATTGCCGAACGGCCCCTTGGGCTTGCGGATCTTCGGGATCGAAGTGCCCGCGCTGGCAACCGGCGCGGTCTTGGCGCCCGGGTCCTCGCGGCCCATGTCCTCGCCCGCGATCAGCCGCTTGATCTCCTCACCGGTCAGCGTCTCGTACTCGAGCAGCGCCTGGGCCAGCGAATGGAGCTGGTCGATATGGTCGCTCAGCACCTGCTTGGCGCGGTTGAGACCGCCCTCGACCAGCTTCTTGATCTCGGAATCGATCAGGCGCGCCGTCTCGTCGGACATGTGCGCGGGGCGCGCCATGCCGTAGCCGAGATAATTCTGCTCGTCCTCGGCATATTCGAGCGGACCGACCGCCTCGGACATGCCCCAGCGGGTGACCATCGAGCGCGCCAGCCGCGTCGCAGACTGGATGTCCGACGAAGCGCCCGAGCTCACCCGGTCGTAGCCGAAGATCAGCTCCTCGGCGACGCGGCCGCCCATCGCGATCGAGAGGTGCGCGTACATCTGGTCGCGGTGCATCGAGTTCTGGTCGCGCTCCGGCAGGCGCATCACCATGCCCAGCGCGCGGCCGCGCGGGATGATCGTCGCCTTGTGGATCGGGTCCGATGCCGGCTCGTGCATCGCGACGATGGCGTGACCGGCCTCGTGATAGGCGGTCATGCGCTTCTCGTCCTCGGTCATGAGCATCGACTTGCGCTCGGCGCCCATCATGACCTTGTCCTTGGCGTCCTCGAACTCGCTCATCGCGACGAGGCGCTTGCCGCGGCGCGCCGCGAGCAGGGCCGCCTCGTTGACCAGGTTCGCCAGGTCGGCGCCCGAGAAGCCCGGCGTGCCGCGCGCGATGACGCGCGGATCGACGTCGGGCGCCAGCGGCACCTTCTTCATATGGACCGAGAGGATCTTCACGCGGCCTTCTATGTCCGGGCGCGGCACCACGACCTGGCGGTCGAAGCGGCCCGGGCGCAGCAAGGCGGGATCGAGCACGTCGGGGCGGTTGGTCGCCGCGATGATGATGATGCCTTCGTTTGCCTCGAAGCCGTCCATCTCGACGAGCAGCTGGTTGAGTGTCTGCTCGCGCTCGTCATTCTGGTTGCCGAGGCCCGCGCCGCGCGAACGGCCGACCGCGTCGATCTCGTCGATGAAGACGATGCACGGCGCCGACTTCTTGGCCTGCTCGAACATGTCGCGGACGCGGCTCGCGCCCACGCCGACGAACATCTCGACGAAGTCCGAACCCGAGATGGTGAAGAAGGGCACGCCCGCCTCACCCGCGATCGCGCGGGCGAGCAGGGTCTTGCCGGTGCCGGGCGAGCCGACGAGCAAAGCGCCCTTGGGGATCTTGCCGCCGAGGCGGGCGAACTTGGTCGGGTCCTTGAGGAACTCGACGATCTCCTGGAGCTCCTCGCGCGCCTCGTCGATGCCGGCGACGTCGTCGAAGGTGACCTTGCCTTCCTTCTGCGTCAGCAGGCGCGCGCGGCTCTTGCCGAAGCCCATGGCTCCGCTCCCCGAATTCTTCTGCATCTGCCGGAGCACGAAGAAGGCGATACCGAGGAAGAGCAGGAAGGGCAGCGACTGGACCAGGATATATTGCCAGATCGACGCGCCCTCCTCGGGCCGCGCGTTGATCGCCACGCCCTTCCCGCGCAGCGTCGAGATCAGCTGGGGATCGTTGGGCGCATTGGTGCGGAAGCGCGCATCGCTCGACAGCGTGCCCGAGACGATGCTGGTGCCCGCGGCGCCCGCGGCGATGTTGACCGACTTGACCTCGCCGGCTTCCACCTTGTCGAGGAAGCTCGAATAGGACATCGCGTCGCCTGCGGCCGGGGTGCCGGCGCGGTCGAACAAATTGACGAACAGCGCGAGCGCCGCAAGGATGCCCACCCAGATCAGCAGGCTCTTCATCCAGGGATTGCCGCCGCCGTTTTCGGGACCCTGCGGCTTGTTGTTGTCATTCATATCGAGCTCGATACCTTTCGCCCATCATAGATAGGCACCGCCAGGTTAATGGCAATGGAACAACGTCGATCAGTGTGATCGGCGCGCCGGAGCTGCGCTGAAGCGCCATTCAGCATGTTTCGCGCTCGCTTTCACCCCCGCAATCGTACCGGTGCCGCCCGAAAGGAGCGTGGCGACGAGGCGGTCGAGGCTTTCGCCGCGGAGCTTGTCGAGCGGCGCTTCCTCGTCCCCGGCGCGGACCCGATCCACGGCCCGCTCCACCAGCCGCCGCTGCAGCTCGTAGGGCAAGCCGCCTGCGTCGAGCCGCACCGAAAGGCCATCGGGCCGGCTGCGCGCCTGCCACTCGCGCTCGGCGGCCCAGGCGAGCGCCTCCTCCGCATGGCGCAGGTTGCGCGCCGCGAGCGCCAGCCGGTCGGCCGGCAGCTCGGACGATTCGGCGAGCAGCCTGCGCATCCTGACGCGGTCGAAGCGCGGATCGCGGTTGGACGGATCCTGCACCGCCGCGATCCCCGACGCCGCGACGATCGCCTCCAGCTCGGCGCGCGACCAGTCCAGCAATGGCCGGACCAAAGTGACTCCGCCCAGCGGCCGCGTGGCGCGCATCGCGGCCAGTCCGCCGACCCCGGCGCCCCGGCGCGCGCGCATCAGGAAGGTCTCGGCGACGTCCTCGCGCTGGTGCGCGGTGGCGACCCATGCGACGCGGCCCTTCGCCCATTCGGCAAGCAGGGCATAGCGCAACGCGCGCGCACTCTCCTGCAGATTGCCCGCCGGAAGCGCGCCCGTGAGGATATGGTGCGGCACGCCGAGCGTCTTGCAGATCTCGCCGACGAACCGTGCTTCTTCGGCCGCCTCGGGACGCAGCCCGTGATCGACCGTCGCGGCGATCACTTGTTCGGGAAACGCCGCCGATGCCAGCAGCAGTAGCGCGAGGCTATCGGGACCGCCTGAAACCGCCAGGCCCAACCTGCAATCCTCCCCCGGAGGGGGAGGTGGCAGCCGAAGGCTGACGGAGGGGTAGTCTCCACTGGCGACATGGCTTGGGGCGACTACCCCTCCACCGCTTCGCGGTCCCCCTCCCCCTCCGGGGGAGGAATAGAGGGCCATCACGTCACGGCGGAAACGCTCGACCGCTGCCGGGGCGAGCGTCACAAGCTCATTTGCACTTCTGCGCGACACGTCCCTCGGCCACGCCGGCCTTCATCTCCGCCGACAGCCGCTCCCCATAGAGCTGGTCGAGCTCGGTATAGACCTTGCACACTTCGCTCGCCGGCTTCTTCAGCTTGGTGAGCGCCTGGGCGAGGTAATAGAGGCTGTCGGGCGCGCGCTCGCCGTTCGGGTTCTTCTTGTAATTCTCGTAGAAGGCGACCGCGGCGAGACTCGGCGCGCCGCCGTCAAGATAGGCGCGGCCGAGCAGGTTCTGCGCGTAGCTGGCGCGGCGATGCTGCGGATATTTGGTGGCGACCGCCTCGAGCTCGCGGCGCGCCTCGGGATAGAGCTTCGCCGACCACAGCCGGAAGCCATAGAGATAGCCGTCCTCGGCCGGATCACCGCCATTGGGCTTCTCGATCGCGGCGACCTGTTGTGCGCGGGTGCCGGTGGGCTTGGCGGGCTTCTCCTCGGCGGCCGGGCGCGTGGGCCGGGTCGGGCGCGCGGGCGCCTCGCCGAGATCGACCGGCGCGATCACCGGATCGCCGCCGTTCGAGGCGCCGACATTGGTCGACGCGTCCTCCAGCGCCTTCAGCCGCGCGTCGGTTGCGCGCTTATAGGCGGCGAACCCGTCCTCGAGCTGCTTCAGGCGATAGCCGTCCTGCTCGACCTGGCCGGTGAGCGTCTGCACCTGGCTCTCGAGCGCGGCGACGCGCTGGGTGAGATCGGCGAGCGGCGTTCCCGCTGGGGTGCCGGGCGCCTCGATGCTGGTCTCGGGCACGATCTGCGGCTCGATCGTCTGGCCGGCGCCGCCGGGGAAGACCTTGCGCTGCACCGCGCGCATCTCGCGCTCGAGCCGGTCGACGCGGCCTTCGACCGCGGTCGACTGAGCGTGGGCGACGCCCGTTCCGGCGACAAGGGCCGTCAGAGCTGCCGCGGCCATCCAATAACGCATTTCGTCACACCCCCCGGTGCAGGATTTCGGGAATTGATACGCGCATCTCGTATAGCTGACACGCCGCGCCTGTCGCCAGCCTTAAGGTATCGCCACCGAGTTGCCAGCCGGCGCTTCCCCGGCTGCGGCAGGCGGCGTCGGAGACGCGCCGGATTGACCACGCGCCTGCAGCGCGGCGGCGCTCACCTCGGCCTCGACCGTCTCGACGCCGGTGCCGAGCGGCGGGACGTTCGAGCCGTTGAGCAGCACCTGGATGCGATCGGGCCGTCCGGTGCGGACGCGCGGGCGATCGGCGTCCTGCGGCACGTCATAGCGCTCGCCCGTCGCCATTTCCTTCTCGAACAGCCGGTTGCCGCTCGCGTCGGTCACGCGCAGCCAGACGGTGTCGAGCGCCACCAGGGTGACCTGGCCGCCGCTCACCGGTGCGGGCGCGGGTTCGGCGGCATTGCCGGTATCGACCGTCGCGACATTCTCCACGGGAGGTGCGCTGTCGAATGCGGGCGCGCCGCCGCGGAACAGGTTGGTGCCGTACCAGAGGCCGACGCCGATCAACACGAGGACCGCGACGATGGCACCCGCCAGCGCGATCCCGCGCGAGGGCACGCGCGAACGCTCGTCGAAATCATAGGAAGGCGGCGGCGGGGGGCGTTCCGGACGGTCGCCCAGTTCCACGCGCAGCTCGCGTGCGATCGCGACTTCGTCCGCGCCGACCGCCCGCGCATAGGACTTGGCGAAGCCCATGGCATAGGTGACCGAGGGCAGGCTGGCGAAGTTCGACTGCTCGATCGCCTCGAGATGCCGCAGCGGGATGCGGGTCCGGCTGGCGATCTCGCTCAGTTCGAGCTTCTGCGCCTCGCGTGCCGCACGCAGCTTCTCGCCCACGGTGGCGGGGAAAAGCGTCGGATTCTCGGCGTTGTCGCCTTCCATTCTAGCCTCCGGCGGAAGGGTTGCGGCCCGGTTCGCTCCCGCCTTTGCGCGGGTGTCCCTCAGGCGACAGGCCCTGTCAACGCTGCCGCTAGCAAATCGGGCGAAAGATCAGGCCAGTTCGACCGAATGCTCAGTCGCCCAGGCGGCGAGCATGTCGCGCAGCGGCGTGCGGGGGTCGGCGAGCCATGGTCCCATCGCGCCGATCAGCGCGCCGCGATCGAGCGAGCGGACCATCGCCTTGATCGGCCCCACCGCCGCCGGGGTGATCGAGAGCCGGTCGATCCCGAGCCCGATCAGCGCCATGGCTTCGAGCGGGCGCCCGCCCATCTCGCCGCACACCGCCACCGGCACCTCCGCGGCATGCGCCTGGTCGACCACGCGCTTGAGGAAGCGCAGGATCGACGGGCTCAGCCAATCGTAACGCAGCGCCAGCTTGGGATGCGCGCGATCGGCGGCGAACAGGAACTGGGTGAGGTCGTTGGTGCCGATCGACAGGAAGTCGATCCTGGGCAGCAATATGTCGAGCACTTCGGCGAGCGCCGGCACCTCGAGCATCGCGCCGTAGCGGATCTCGGTCGGCATCTTGCGCCCGCGCGCGGCGAGCCAGGCGCGCTGCGCTTCGAACAGGTCGCGCGCCGCGTCGAACTCCCAGGGCTCGGAGACCATCGGGAACATGATGTTGAGCGTGCGGCCCGCGCCGGCCTCGATCAGCGCGCGCGCCTGGGCCTTCATCAGGCCGTCGCGGTCGAGCGCGAGCCGCAGCGCGCGCCAGCCCATCGCCGGGTTCTCCTCGTCCCCGTCCTCGTCATGGTTGAGATAGGGAAGCGCCTTGTCGCCGCCGATATCGACGGTGCGGAACACCACCGGACGCTCGCCCGCGGCCTCGAGCACGTCCTTGTACAGCCGCTTCTGCGCCTCGCGCTGGGGCAGGGTCGCCGATACGAGGAACTGGAACTCGGTGCGGAACAGCCCGATCCCGTCGGCGCCGGTCAGGTCCAGAGCGGCGAGATCGTCGCGCAGGCCGGCATTGACCATCACGGTGATGCGATGCCCGTCGCCGGTCACCGGCAGCTCGCCGCGCAACTGGGCGAAGGCGGCGCGGCGCTTCTGGCTGAGCGCGAGCTTCGCCTCGAACGCCTCCTGCATCGCCGTGCTCGGGCGGACGAACAGGCTCTCCTCGGCGGTGTCGAGGAGCAGCATGTCGCCCTCGGCGATCAGCCGCCGCACGTCGCGGACGCGGCCGAGCACGGGCACGCCCATCGCGCGCGCGACGATGGTGACGTGCGCGGTGAGCGAGCCTTCCTCGAGCACCACGCCCTTCAGGCGGCGGCGGTCATATTCGAGCAGTTCGGCAGGACCCAGATTGCGCGCGATCAGGATCGAATCGTTCCGCAGGCCCATCTGCGCGGCGGTGCCCAATTGGCCCGAGACGATGCGGAGCAGCCGGTTGGAGAGGTCCTCCAGGTCGTGCATCCGGTCGCGCAACAGCGGATCGTCGATCTCGCGCATCCGCATCCGGGTGCGCTGCTGGACGCGCTCGATCGCGGCCTCGGCGGTGAGGCCGGAATCGATCGCCTCGTTGATCCGGCGGCTCCAGCCTTCGTCATAGGCGAACATCTTGTAGGTCGCGAGGACCTCGTCATGCTCGCCGCCGCCGCCGAACTCGGCCTGGCTGGCCATGCGCTCGATCTGGTCGCGCATCTTGTCGAACGCGGCATAGACGCGGTGGCGCTCGACTTCGATGTCCTCGGCGACCGTGTGCTCGATCGTGATGCGCGGCTGGTGGAACACCGCGACGCCCGCCGCCATCCCCTCGACCAGCTTGAACCCCTTGGCGTGGGTCGCCCCGGTCGATTGCGGCCGGTCGGTGCCGACCCCGGCCGCGGTGTCGATCAGGTCGGCATTGGCGATCAGCTCGGAGAGCACCATCGCCACCGTCTGCAGCGCCTCGATCTCGACATCGGCGTAGCGGCGCGGTTCGACATGCTGGACCGCGAGCACGCCCACCGCGCGCTCGCGACGGATGATCGGCACGCCAGCGAAGCTGTGGAAGCGGTCCTCGCCCGTCTCGGGGCGATAGGCGAAATCGGGATGCGCCGCCGCCTCGTCGAGGTTGAGCGTCTCGACATTGGCGGCGATGGTGCCGACCAGGCCCTCGCCGAGCGCGAGCTTGGTGACGTGGACGGCCTCCTGGTCGAGCCCGCGGGTCGCGAACAATTCGAGCACGCCCTCGCGCAGCAGGTAGATCGAGCAGACCTCGCTATCGAGCGTGGTGCCGATGATCTCCGCCACCGAGTTGAGCTTCGACTGCGCAGGCAGCCGTTTCGCCATCACGTCGTGGAGGCGGGTGAGGATCTCGCGGGCGGAAGCGGCGGCAGTGAGGGCCATGCCCCCGCGCTAACAGATTGCGGGGGCCTACGCCATTGTCCCGCGAGACAAAGGACGAACCTTAGGGAAACAGGGCGTCTGGGCCCGGCGGGCTGGTGTCCGCCACGGCCAGGGCGACCGAAGGCCGGCCGCCCATGCGCCACTCGGCATAAGCGACGCGATAGGCGTCATATTCGCGATAGAAATCGGTGAAGGGTGCCTCGAGCTGCGGCAGCACCTCGGCGGCGAAATCGGCGAACTGGCCGGGCAGCACGGCATCGGTGCGGGCGAGCACGTCGCGCGCGGCCATGCAGAAGCCGTCATGCGCGGTCGGCTGCGCGAAGAAATTGTAGACGCGCGTCATCTGGCGGTCGTGCGCGCTTTCCCATTCGGCGCCGTGGCGCGCGCGATACTGGCTCTTCACGCCGGCATCGGCGGCGGCGAGCGTCGCGCGCTGCTGGCGGAGCAGGCGGTTATACGCGGCGACCGTCTCCAACTCGGCGGCGTCGCGGCAGCCGAGCGCGGCGACGTTGAGCGCGGCGCGGACGTGCCAGCTGGTCTCGTCGCGGCTCAGCCGCTGGTTCGGCGTAACGTAATTGCCCTCGGCGTCGCGTCCCGGGATCAGCTGGTTCGGGGCCGCGCCCGCGGGCGGCGTCGGGGCCGCATTCCAGATCTGGGCGCAGGCCGGCGTCGCGAACAAGGTCGCTGCGGCGAAGGACGAGAGGAATCGTGCGAATCGCTTCATAATCCACCCCCCGGATCGGCGTGGGGATCACGTGCCCGACCCGTGATTCCATTATAGAGAGCGCGGGGAAATCAGGGGTTTAGCGGAATTCCGATACGCAACATTCCGGATGTTGCAGATATACATACTATGCGATATACAGTGTGTAACACATACCATGCGAGACACGGCAGTGCCCATTGAGGAAGACCTGTTCGAAAAGCTGCGCGTCGAGCTCCGGCGCGGCTCGCTGGTGCTGGCGGTGCTCGGGGCGCTGCGCGAGGAGCGCTACGGCTACACGTTGCGCACCAGCCTCGAGGAAGCGGGGCTGCCGATCGACGAAGGCGCGCTCTATCCGCTGCTGCGCCGGCTCGAGGCGCAGGGGCTGCTCACCAGCGAATGGCGCGAGGAAGCGAAGCGCAACAAGCGCTTCTACCGGCTCTCCCCCGACGGGCTCGAGATCCTCGCCCGGCTGCTCGGCGAATGGAACGCGATCTCGGAATCGATCCTGCGGCTTACCGGAAAGGACAAGTGATGGACCTCATCGAACGCTATCTCGCGTCGGTCCGGCAGAACCTGCCGGCGGACAAGGCCGACGACATCATCGCCGAGCTCCACGACGAGCTCGCGACGCGGCAGGAAGCGCGGGAAGACGCGCTCGGGCGGCCGCTGGGGCGCGACGAGCTGACCGCGTTGCTCCGCGAGTTCGGCCATCCGCTGGTGATCGCGGCGCGCTACCGCCCCCAGCAATATCTGATCGGGCCCGAGATCTTCCCCTTCTATCTCTTCGCGTTGCGTGTGGTGCTCTCCATCGGCGCGATCTCGCTGGTCGCGGTCGGCGCGATCTCGGCGGCGCTCGGCGACGGCGATCTGGTGCGGATGTTCGCACGGATCACCGGCAATCTCTGGGACTTCTTCCTTACCGCGGTGGCGGTGGTTACGCTCGGCTTCGCGCTGTTCGAGCGCTATGGCGGCCCGGTCGACCAGCTCTATCGCTGGACCCCCGAGCATCTTCCCGTGCCGCTCGCCCGGCGCAAGGGGCAATGGGAAGCCGCGTTCGAAGTCGGGATGGGGCTCGCCTTCCTGCTCTGGTGGACCGGCGTGATCCACTTGCCCGTGGTCGCGGCGAGCGACACCTTCCGCATCGAGCCCGCGCCGGTTTGGGAGGACTATTATCTGCCGATCCTGCTGCTCGCCACGGCGCAGTTCGTCGCCAATCTCGCCAAATGGCTGCTGCCGCACCTGCGCCGGACCAATGCGGTGCTGGCGATCGCGATCTCCGTCGCGGCGATCGCCCTCGTCGCGGGGCTCTACCAGGCGGGCGCCTGGGTGACGGTCGTGGCGATCGGAACCGGCTCGGCCGACGTCGCGCGGCTGAGCGAGAGCCTGGACCTGTCGATCCGCATCACTTTGATCGTCCTGGCGGTGATCATGGCGCTGCAGGCGCTGGGCGAGCTGTGGAAGCTCGCCCGCGGGGGCCGTGAAGTTTCCTTCGCAGCCTAACCCCTTCAAGCGTCATCCCCGCGCAGGCGGGGATGACGGAAGTAAACCCTTTTACGCCGCGCGCTTCTCCAGCGCGTGCGCGGCCTCGGCCATCAGCGTCGCGATGATCTCGGCGACGGGCTCTTCGCGGGTGACCATGCCGACCGACTGGCCCGCCATCACCGAGCCGTGCTCGATATCGCCGTCGATCACCGCGCGGCGCAGCGCGCCCGCCCAATAATGTTCGATCTGGAGCTGGGCCTCCATCATCTCGACCTTGCCGTCGTCGAGCAACTGGGCGACTTCGCGCTGCTTGGCGGTGAACAGCTCGCCGCCGGCATTCTTGAGCGCGCGGACGGGGATCACCGGCAGCCGCGGATCGATCTGGACGCTGGCGACGGCATCGCGCGCCGAGGCCCGGATGAACGCCTTCTTGAAGTTGGCGTGCGCGATGCTCTCGGTCGCGCAGACGAAGCGCGTGCCGAGCTGGACGCCCGCCGCGCCCATGTCGAGATAGCCCGCGATCGCCTCGCCACGGCCGATCCCCCCGGCGACGAACACCGGGACCTGGGCGGCGACCTCGGGCAGGATCTCCTGCGCGAGCACGCTGGTCGAGACCGGGCCGATATGCCCGCCCGCTTCCATGCCCTCGACCACCAATGCGTCGACGCCCGAGCGGATCAGCTTCTTGGCAAGGCTCAGCGCGGGCGCGAAGCAGATCAGCTTCGCGCCGAATTCCTTGATCGCGTCGAGGCTTCCCGCAGGCGGCAGGCCGCCCGCGAGCACGACATGCGTGATATTGTGCTTCTTGCACACCGCGATCAGCTCGAGCAGCTGCGGGTGCATCGTGATCAGGTTGACGCCGAAGGGCCTGGTCGTCAGCGCCTTGGTGCCGGCGATCTCCTTGTCGAGCAATTCGGGGGTCATCGCCCCGCAGGCGATCAACCCGAAGCCGCCCGCGTTGGACATCGCCGCGACGAGGTTGCGCTCGCTCACCCACGACATCGCGCCGCACATGATCGCGACTTCGCTGCCCAGGAATTCGCATCCGCGCGTCATGCGGCGGGCCAGGCGCTCGGCGCCGATCGTGCTATTTGTGGTCATGGCGGCAGGGCCTAGCCGCGTCGGCGGTATCGGGGCAAGCCGGAACGCCGCTCACTCGTCCTTCACATTGCCATAGGTGATGCGGATGCTCACCCAGGTGCCGATCAGCTCCTTGCCGCCGACGCGCGGCGCGCGCACGCGGAACTGCCACGCGGCCTGGCGGACCGCACCGGCATAGCCCGATCCGCGCGGACCCTCGCCCAGCTCCTGGCAATCCTCGACGCGGTGGTCGGTCACCGTCCGGCAGGCGATCAGCCCCCAGCCCGGGCCGCGCGCGCGGCTCGAGATATAGGGCGAGAGCTCGGCGTCCCGTGGCCGTCGATACCATTCGGCGGCGTAGAGCGGCTCGCCATTGGGCGCCTTGCCGACGACTTGGCTGTCGCCGGGCCGGCTGCCCGATTCGGCCGACGCGGCCGCCTCGCCTTCCGGCGCGGCGCGTGGCGCGGAGCCTTTTCCGGCGATGTCGGCGGCCCGGTATTCGGAGCGCGTCATGCGGACGAACCCGGGGGGCAGCTCGACCACCGGCGGCTCGGGCGCCTGGGGCGGCGGCTCGACCGGTTTCGGCGGGGCCGGCTTGGGCTTGCCGCTCGCCGCCTTGCGCTCCTGCGCCTTCTCTTCCTTCCGATCCGCCGCTTCGCGCTCGCCGGACGGGCCCTCGATGCCGAAGACGGTCGGCACATCGCCCTTGTCCTTGCCGGGAATGGTCGGCGCGAGGAACCACAGCAGCAGCGCCACCAGCAGCTCGACGAAGAGCGCGAGCGCGAATGCCATGCCGCGCTGCCTGAGCGATGCGCGCAGCCGGCGGGTGGCGCTCGGGCGCGTTTCGATGGACTCGGCTACGGACAAGGCGAGGCGAGCGATGCCGCCCGAAGGCGGCGGAAAGATGTCAGGCCGCGGTGTCTTCCGCGTCGAGGCCGTAGGCGGTGTGGAGCACGCGCACCGCCAGCTCGGTCTCGTCCTCGTCGATCAGCACCGAGACCTTGATCTCGCTGGTCGTGATCGCCTGGATGTTGATCCCGCGCGCGCCCAAAGTCTTGAACATCGTCGCGGCGACGCCGGCATGGCTGCGCATGCCCACGCCGACCACCGAGATCTTGGCGACGCGCGTGTCCTGGAGCAGCTCGGCGAAACCGATGTCCGCCTTGGACTGGTTGAGCGCCTCGATCGAACGGGCGAGGTCGGCGGCGGGCACGGTGAAGGTCACGTCGGTCGCGCTCGCGGACCCCGCGCTCTGGTGCGCGATATTCTGGATGATCATGTCGACGTTGATGTTCGCGTCGGCGAGCGGGGTGAAGATCGAAGCGACGGCGCCGGGCTTGTCCGGCACCGCGGTCAGCGTGATCTTGGCTTCGTTCTTGTCGTGCGCAATGCCGGTGATGAGCTGGCTTTCCACGTCCTGAATCTCCTCTTCGCCCACGATCATCGTTCCGGGCAATGTGTCCGCCATCGGCGCATTCTCGCCGGTGAACGACGAAAGCACCTGGACGCGGACCTGTTCCTTCATCGCCAGGCCCACCGAGCGCGTCTGAAGCACCTTGGCCCCGACGCTGGCGAGCTCCAGCATTTCCTCGTACGTGACCTTCTTGAGCTTGCGCGCCCTCGGCACGATGCGCGGATCGGTGGTGTAGACGCCGTCCACGTCGGTGTAGATGTCGCAGCGATCGGCCTTGATCGCCGCCGCCACCGCCACCGCGCTGGTGTCCGATCCGCCGCGGCCGAGCGTGGTGACGCGGCCGGTCTCATCGTTCGTCACGCCCTGGAAGCCGGGGATCACCGCCACTTCGCCGCGCGCCCAGCCCTCTTCCAGCCCGCGCGAATCGATCGACTTGATGCGCGCCTTGGCGTGCGCGGCGTCGGTCCAGATCGCGACCTGCGATCCCAGCCACGAGCGCGCCGGCACGCCGATCGCCTGGAGCGTCATCGCGAGCAGCCCGCTGGTGATCTGCTCGCCGCTCGAGACGACCACGTCATATTCGCGCGGATCGTAGAGCGAGCTCGCCTCGCGGCAGAAGCCGACCAGCCGGTCGGTCTCGCCCGCCATCGCGGAGACCACCACGGCGACCTGGTTGCCGGCCTCCCACTCGCGTTTGACGCGCGCGGCCACATTGCGGATGCGCTCGATGCCGGCCATCGAGGTGCCGCCGAACTTCATCACGATGCGTGCCATGTCGGGTGCTTGTTTTCCGGGCCTTGGGTAGGATGAGGCGGCCTGATAGGAGCGGGCCATGGCGAACGCAACCAAAGCAACTATTGACCCGAGTGAAGCTGAGCATTTCGGCAGGCTCGCCGCCGACTGGTGGAATCCGCGCGGTTCGTCGGCGATGCTCCACCGCCTGAATCCCGCGCGGCTCGCTTATGTCCGCGAAGTGATCGACGCGCACTGGGACGGCGACGGCATGTCGTTCGCGCCGCTCGCGGGGAAGACCGCGCTCGACGTCGGCTGCGGCGCCGGGCTGCTCGCCGAGCCGCTCGCGCGGATGGGCGCGCGGGTCACGGGGCTCGACGCCGCGCCCGAGAATATCGGCGCCGCCCGCGCGCACGCCGCCGCGATGGGCCTCGACGTGGAATATGTCGCGGGGGGGATCGAGGACCTGCCGGGCCGCCGCTTCGACCTCGTCACTTCGATGGAAGTGATCGAGCATGTCGCGAACCCCGCGGCCTTCGTCGCCGGCCTCGCCGACGCGCTCGCGCCCGGCGGGCTGATGATCCTCTCCACGCCCAATCGCACCGCGCTGTCGCGCCTCGCGATGATCACGTTCGGCGAAGGCAGCGGCGCGATCCCGAAGGGCACGCACGACTGGAGCCAGTTCCTCACACCCGACGAGCTGACCGCCCTGCTCGAGGGCGCCGGCCTGCACGTCGGCGACCTGCGCGGGCTGGGCTTCTCGCCCGCGCGCGGCTTCGTGCTGAGCGACGATACCAGCCTCGATTATCTGGTCACAGCTCGGCGCGCCTGACTCGGCCTATTGCCCCATGTTGAGCACCGCCACCGGCCCCACGTCGAGCACATGCTTGCCCGTGTTGACGTGGAAGGCCGCACCGATAGCGCCGGCGGCATAGTCCTTGTCCGCTCGGCCGGCGAACTGGTGGAGCTTCCACTCGGGCGTCACGTCGAAAGGCTTGCTGAACACCGCGGTATAGGGCGCGGCGGAGAGCTGGAGCTGTGCGTTGACCTTCGCGGTCGGCGCGTCGCCTTTGCTCAGCCGGGCGTAGAAGGCGATGACCAATTTGTCGCCCGCCTTGACCGGCTTGATCAGCGGCACGTTGACGCCGACGCTCCACGGATCGCCGCCACCGGTCACCGGAAGGCGAAGGGCGTGTCCGCCCTGGACGTTGCCGTCCTTGATCACCTTGGGCGCGGGCGTCATGCCGTAGACCTGGAAGCTGGCGGGATTGGTGTTGTTGGCGACCTTCTCCGCCAGCGCGTCCTCGCTCGACTTGGCGTCCTGCGCGATGCCGGGCATTGCGATCAGCGCGGGCATGGCGATCCCGAGCGCGAGTGCGATCCGCAAGTTCATGCTTCCCCCTCCTGAACCTTATCTTGTCCGGAGGAGATTATGCCGTGCCGCGCCGCCGTCAACGGCGAAGTGATAGCGCTAACCGGGGCTCAGAAGAGCCTGCCCCCGTTCGGGACATCCGCGCTCGGCCGCACCAGCACCACCTTGCCCGCGGCATCGGGGAAGCCGAGCGTCAGCACCTCGGACATCACCGGCCCGATCTGGCGCGGCGGGAAATTGACCACCGCTGCCACCTGCATGCCCGACAGCTCCTCGAGCGTATAATGCTCGGTGATCTGCGCCGAGGAGCGTTTCCGGCCGATCGCCGGCCCGAAATCGATGAGCAGTTTGTAGGCCGGCTTGCGCGCCTCGGGGAAGGGCAGCGCCTCGACGATCGTGCCGACGCGGATGTCGACGCTAAGGAACTGGTCGAAGCCGATCATCTCGGCGGACGCGGCGGCGGGATCGTGGGTGACGTGCATGGCGGGCGCCTTATCGCGCCGAACCCGCCTCCGCCAAGGCCACAGCAAGCCGGCCCGCCATGGGCTCGTTTCCGTCAGGGCTAGGTCGCATCGACATTCAAATCCTCCCCCGCCAGGGGGAGGTGTCGCCGAAGGCGACGGAGGGGGAGGTGGGCGACCCGCTGGCCGTCGTGCTTCCTCCCCCTCCGCCATGCTTCGCATGCCACCTCCCCCTGGCGGGGGAGGATTGAAAGTCCTCGCTCGCCTGAATGTGGATACGGGCTCAGCGGCTGGCCCCGTCATAATGGTCGATCTGGAGCGCATCGAGGTCGATGCCCTCGGCACAGCGCAGGTTGATCTCGACCATCGGCCCCTGCGGTCCCTCGCCCTCGGCGAAGGGCGCGATCCCGCAAGTCGCGCAGAAGTGATGGTGGATGACGTGGTGGTTGAACTCGTAGGTCGCGATTCCCTCGCGCGGCGTGTGCAGCGTGAACTTGTCGGGCGTGGTGAAATGGTGAAGCGGCGCCTTGCGCCGGCAGATCGAGCAGTTGCACGCCAGCGCCCTGGCCGGCGGCTCCTCGTCGACCGTGTAGCGAATCGCGCCGCAATGGCAGCTCCCGGTGAACGGCATCGCGCATCTCTCCTGTCCAGCCGAACCCAATTCGCAACCAGCCTTCGCGATCTGCTCGGCTCCTTGGGCTCCACACCGGCGTAATGGCCGGGCGCGCCTGCAACGCTGCAACATTGCCGTCGATCCCGCTTGTGCCGCTGATCATTGCGGACCATCATCCAGCGCGGGTGACGCTGCCTTTGGGGGGACTATAGGATGTTGCCGCTTCTCGCACTGCTCCTCACGCCAGCAGTCGCGGACAACGCTCCCTGTCCGCTCGGAGCGGGGTGGGCAACGCAGCCGTCCTCGACCGGCATCCGTAATATTCTCAGCATGGATCGGGGCGGCTTGACGTGGAACCATGTGCCGATCTCGAATGAGATTCTGCGCCAATATCTCCGCAACGCAGCCCGTATCTCGCCGCGCCCTGAAATGGTCATCGATACGACCGGGATGGCTTGTGCCGAGCAGCAGCGCCTCGCTGGGGAGATTGAGGCTGCTGCTGCCTGCACGCCGGACATCTGTCGCGCCTACGACGTGGTCCGCGGGCCACTCCCGCCGGCGCCCGCTCTCGATGTACGCCGCCGCTGAGCTCCGTTCTGCGGTCCGTCACTAGCGGTTGACGCGGGCCCGCCACGTCCGGCATTTCCCGGCCATGGGGGACGTCAAGCTGCATCCGAGTTGGCTCGAACCGCTCAAGGCGGAATTCGCGAGCCCGTACATGGAAACGCTCAAGGCGTTCCTCGTCGCCGAGAAGGCGGCGGGCAAGCGCATCTTTCCTGCGGGCAGCGAATGGTTCCGCGCGCTCGACCTGACGCCGCTGGAGCAGGTCCGCGTCGTCATCCTCGGCCAGGATCCCTATCATGGCGAGGGGCAGGCGCACGGCCTTTGCTTCTCGGTGCGGCCGGGCACGCGGACGCCGCCGAGCCTCGTCAACATCTACAAGGAGATGGAGACGGACCTCGGCATCCCGCGCGCGCGCCACGGCTTTCTCGAGCATTGGGCTGAGCAGGGGGTGCTGCTGCTCAACGCCGTGCTCACCGTCCAGATGGGCATGGCCGCCTCGCACCAGGGGCGCGGCTGGGAGCGCTTCACCGACGCAGTGATCCGGCTGGTCAATGCGAAGGCGGAGCCGGTGGTGTTCCTGCTCTGGGGCAGCCATGCGCAGAAGAAGGCGGCGTTCGTCGATTCGATCGACAGAGGCGGCCGCCATCTGGTGCTGAAGGCGCCGCACCCGTCGCCGCTCTCGGCGCATTCGGGCTTTTTCGGCTGCCGGCATTTCTCCAAGGCCAATGCGTTCCTGGCGAGCCGCGGGCAGAAGCCGATCGACTGGGCGCTCCCCGGATAACCGGGAAGGCTGAAGGGGGAGAGAGTGTGCATGCGTAAGCCCGTCGCGACGTTCGTGAGCCTGGCGCTGATCCTGTCGGGCTGCGGCGGCGGAGGGGGTGGCGGCGGCTCTGTGGTCACGCCGCCCGCCGTCACGGTGACGCCGACGCCTTCCGTTGCCACCGGCTGCTCGCTGCGCGAACGGCAGGATTGGGCGGCGACGCAATTGCGCGAATGGTATCTCTTCCCGGAGACGCTGCCCGCGAGCCTGGATCCGTCGCCTTATGCGACCCTGGGCGACTATGTCGACGCGCTCACCGCCACCGCGCGGGCGCAGCGGCGCGATCGCTATTTCACCTATGTCACCTCGATCGCCGAGGAGAATGCCTATTACGCCTCGGGCTCGAGCGCCGGGTTCGGCTTCCGCCTCGGCTATGATTCGGCGGGCGGCCGGGTCTTCGTCATCGAATCGTTCGAAGGCACGCCCGCGCTGAACGCCGGGATCGACCGCGGCGCCGAGATCGTCGCGATCGGCACCAGCGCGTCCAATCTGCGCACGGTGAGCGCGATCATGGCGAGCCAGGGTGCCGCGGGGGTCTCCGACGCGCTCGGCCCGTCGACCGCCGGCACGACGCGGATGCTGCGCGTGACCGATGCGACGGGCACGCGCGACGTGACGGTGGCCAAGGCCGATTTCACGCTGGCGCCGGTCTCTTCGCGCTACGGCGTGAAGCTGATCGACGATGGCGGGCGCAAGATCGGCTATCTCAACCTGCGCACCTTCATCTCCACCGCCGATTCGGCGCTGCGATCGGCGTTCGCGCAGTTCAAGGCGGAGGGCGTCACCCAGGTGATCGTCGACCTGCGCTACAATGGCGGCGGCCTCGTCTCGACCGCGCGGCTGATGGGCGACCTGATGGGCGCCAATCGATCGGCGAACGACGTGCTCGACTATATGACCTACCGGCCCGAAAAGGCGGCCGAGAACCAGACGCGCTATTTCCAGGCGCGGACCGAGTCGATCGCACCGACGCGGATCGCGTTCATCGGCACCGGCGGTACCGCCTCGGCGAGCGAGCTGGTGATGAACGCCTTCATCCCCTGGCTCCATGCCGATGCTGCGCTGATCGGCACCAACACCTATGGCAAGCCGGTGGGGCAGATCGCGGTCGACCGCGCGGCCTGCGACGATCGGCTGCGGGTGATCGCCTTCGCGGTCCAGAACGCCGCGCGGCAGGGCAATTATTTCGATGGGCTGGCCGGCACGATGGAGGCCAGCTGCCGCGCCGGCGACGACATCGCCTATCCGCTCGGCGATCCGCGCGAGGCCTCGACCAAGGCGGCGCTGGACTTCCTGGCGGGGCGCAGCTGCACTGCGATCGCCACGGGCGGGCAGGGCACGCTGGCGCTGCGCGAAGGCGCGCGCGAGCTGCTCGTCCCCGAGCGCCCGAGCACCGCGCAGCGGGAAGTGCCGGGGGCGTTTTAGCCTCCTTCCCTTCCCCTCCCTGCAAGGGAGGGGCTAGGGGTGGGTGCGCGCGTCTGCGCGCTCAAAAAGACTCACTACCGGCTCCGCCAGAAGCGACGGCCGAGGCATCGAGCCTCGTCCGCCGCTACCCACCCCCGGCCCCTCCCTTGCAGGGAGGGGAGAGGTGTTGCTCTACGTCTCCGACCCTCCGGGAGCCTCTTCGGCCTCCGCCTCCGCTGCCTCGCCCCCCGGCGCCAGCGCCCGCACTTCCTCGATGAAGCGCGCGAGCGAGATCGGCTTGGAGACATAGGCGTTAGCGCCCGCCGCGCGGATGCGTTCCTCGTCCTCGCGGCCGGCATAGGCCGTGACCGCCATGATCGGGATCGCGCGCAGGCCGGCGTCGCGCTTCATCTCGCGGATGAGGTCGTAGCCGGTGACGTGCGGCATCTGGATGTCCATCACGATCAGGTCGGGCGCGAATTCGCGCGCCCTGGCGACCGCCTCGCGCCCGTCGCTCACCGGCTCGGCGGCGAAGTCGTGGGCGCGCAGCAGATCGCAGAACAGCTTCAGATTGAGTTCGTTATCCTCGACAACGAGAACCCTTTTTGCCACGCGATGACCTCATGCAGTTGGAGACGGTTTAGGCGATGCCGCGGGTGGAAACAAACGCAGAGGCGATTGCGCTCCAGGCGCTGGCCTGGACTTTGGGCGATTCGGCGCGCGCGTCGCGGCTGCTGGACCTGACCGGCCTCGATCCGGCAGGGCTCCGCGCGCGGGCGGGCGAGCCGGCGCTGCTCGCGGCCATGCTCGGTTTCCTCGAGGCGCACGAGCCCGATCTGGTCGCCTGCGCCGATGCGCTCGCGGTGCAGCCCGCCGATCTCGTCGCCGCCCGCGCGGAGCTGGAACGCGCATGAAACCGCTGCTGATCACCGATTGCGACGAAGTGCTGCTCCACATGGTGCGCCATTTCGGCGTCTGGCTCGACGAGGCGCACGACATCGAGTTCACGCCCAATGGCGGCGACTTCGCCACTTCGATGCGCCGGCGCGCCGACCAGGCCTTGGTCGAGCGCGAGCAGATGTGGGCGCTGCTCGACGGCTTCTTCCCGTCCGAGATGGCGCGCCAGACGCTGGTGCCGCATGCGCGCGAGGCGCTGGCGGCGCTGGCCGAGCATGCCGAGATCATCGTCCTCACCAACCTCGGCGATCATTGCCGCAGCCACCGCATCGACCAGCTCGCCGCGCACGGCATCGTCCACCGCGTCGAATGCAACCAGGGGCCCAAGGGGCCGCCCGTCGCGCGACTGGTCGAGGAGGCGGGCGCGCCGGTGGCGGTCTTCGTAGACGATCTCGCGGTGCATCACGAATCGGTGGCCAAGCACGCGCCGCACGTCCACCGGCTGCACATGATCGCCGAGCCCGACCTTGCCCCGAACGTCCCTCCCGCGCCCCACGCGCATGCCCGAATCGACGATTGGCGGGAGGCGCGCGACTGGATCGCGGCGCGCTTCGCGGCAGGCTTGACCGCCGATGCCGCGAGTGGTTGAGCGACTCGCATGACCGACGCAATCGACGCGAAGCTGGCCGAACTCGGCCTGTCCCTCCCCGAAGCAGCGGCGCCCGTCGCGGCCTATGTGCCCGCGGTGGAGGCAGGCGGGCTGCTTCATGTCTCGGGGCAGCTGCCGTTCAAGGACGGCCAGCTGATGACCGGGCGCCTGGGCGAGGATCGCGACCTCGCTTTCGGCCAGGAGGCGGCGCAGCGCTGCGGGCTGATGCTGGTCGCCCAGATCAAGAAGGCGCTGGGCGGGGATCTCGGCCGTGTCGAGCGGATCGTGAAGCTCGGCGTCTTCGTCAATTCGGCCGGCAGCTTCACCGATCAGCCCAAGGTCGCCAACGGCGCGTCCGAGCTGATGCAGGCGCTGTTCGGGGAGGCGGGTCGGCACGCGCGGAGCGCGGTGGGCGTGCCGGTATTGCCGCTGAACGCAGTGGTCGAGGTCGACGCGGTGGTGGCCATCCGCGGCTGATCGCTGTTGCGGCGCAGCCACAGTTCGTCACGATCGAGCAACAAAAGAGCAAATAATGTTGTGCGCCGCAGCGCGTTACGGCAATGATCTTGTGTCGTCTGGAAGCCGCGCAGGTCACGAACCTTAAAGAAGCGGTGCCGGGCGGCGGCAGGTGGGGACCCTTTAAGCACTGAATTTGAAAGGGATTTCCATGCGCTTTTCGATGATCAGCCTCGGCGCGCTCGCGCTCGCCACGGCGACGCCCGCCATGGCACAGGAAGCCGGCGAGGCGACCGAGCCGGCGCCGGCCGTCACGGTCACCGGCAGCTTCGGCGTGACGACCGACTATCGCTTCCGCGGCCTCAGCCAATCCAACCAGAAGGCGGCGGGCCAGGCGACGATCAACGTCAACCACGAATCGGGCCTCTATGTGGGCACCTGGGCGTCGACCATCTCCGAGCAGTCGCTTCCCGGCTATGGCGAGGCCGAGGTCGATCTCTACGGCGGCTACACCAAGACGCTCGACAATGGCCTCGGCTTCGATGTCGGGCTGCTCTATTATCTGTATCCGCTGTCGCGCGACACGCTGGGCGGCGTCTCCAACGACACCGACTTCTTCGAGCCTTATGCCTCGGTGAACTACACGCTTGGGCCGGTGAACGTGAAGGTCGGCGCCAATTATGCATGGGGCGGCCAGGCCGGCCTCGGCGACGACGACAGCCTGTACCTGTACAGCAACGTCGCGGCGACGATCCCGAACACGCCGGTCAAGCTGCTCGGCCATGTCGGCCGTTCGGATGGCGCGCTCGGCGCGTTCAACCTCGATCCGACCGACGAGAGCTATATCGACTGGTCGCTCGGCGCCGAAGTCACCGCCAAGGGCTTCACCTTCGGCGTCTCCTATGTCGACACCGACATCACCGACCAGCGCGTGCTGGGCGAGAAGTTCAGCAACGCGGTGGGCGGCGATAGCACCATCCTCGGCTACATCACGTACGCATTCTGATCCTGGCGGAGGGCGCCTCGGCGCCCTCCCTCATGCGGACGCGAAAAAGCCGGGCTGCTCCATCGAGCGGCCCGGCTTTTTGATGTGATGAGAGCGAGCGGCTTATTGCGGCGTGCTGGTCCGCGCGGCCTGGCCGTCGCCCTGCGGCGCGGCGATGATGTCGCGCGTCGTCTGCCCCTTGTCGACCACGTTGGTGGTGGGGCTGCCCGCGGTGCTGCGCGCGCCGGGCTCGGCCGCGGTGCGGCCGGCGGCGTCGAGCGTCGCATTCTCCGACGCGCTGCGCGCCTGCGAGCCGCCGAACAGCGCCTCGAGCGCCTGCGCCGAGGGCGTGGTGTCCTGCGGACGCGGCGCGCCCGGCTGGGGCGGCACCAAAGCGAAATCGGGCGGGATCACGAGCGGCGCGGCGCGCGCGACGGCGAACTCGTCGGGACGCGCACGGTCGTAACCGCCCTTGCCGCAGGCGGAGAGCGAGCCGACGAGTGCAACGCCCGTAGCGATCAGAACCAACTTACGCATTGACTTCATTCTCCACAGGAGCGGGCGTCCCGGCCCGCTTATCGCGCACGAACAGGGCGCGGATCAACAGGATCAGCACGCCGATGGTAATCGCCGCATCGGCGACATTGAAGACCAAAAAGGGGCGCCACTCGCCGAAATGCAGATCGGCGAAATCGACGACATAGCCGAGCCGGGTGCGATCGAGGATGTTGCCCAGCGCGCCGCCGAGCACGAGGCCCAATGCGATCACGTCGGGCGTCTTCTTCTCGCGCATCATCCACCAGAGCACGCCCAAGGCGATCCCGCCGGTGAGCGCCACCAGCAGCCAGCGCATCGTCGCGCCGGTCGCGGGCAGCAGCCCCAGCGACACGCCGACATTCTTGACGAAGCGCAGGTCGAAGATCGGCAGCACGGTCAGCGACGCGTCCTGCACGTTGAGCCCGAGCGGTCCGGTGACATAATATTTGGTGCCCTGGTCGATCAGGAACACCAAGGCCGCGACGAGCAGCCCGATCCAGCGAATCTTCATCAATCAACCACCTTGGCGCAGCGGTCGCACAGCAGGCCGTCCTGCGCAACTTCGGGAAGATGCCGCCAGCATCGTCCGCATTTGTGGCGTTGGGTGGGCGTCACGGTGACGCTGTCCGCTTCGGTGACTTTCGACACGATGAACAGTTCGGCGAGATCGTCGCCCGAAAGCGGCAGCACGGGCGCGGTGACCTCGGCCTCGAGGCTCGAGCGCACCTTCTTCTCGCGCCGATAGGGCTCGATCGCCTCCGTCACCGTCTGTCGGAGTGCGCGGATCGCGTTCCAGTCGGCGCTCGTCGCCGCACTTTCGGGCAATTCGGGCCAGTCGAGCAGATGGACCGAACCGTCCTCGCTCGGGAAGCGCGCCTGCCACACTTCCTCGGCGGTGAAGCTGAGAATCGGCGCGGCGTAGCGGACCAAAGCGTGGAACAATGTGTCGAGCACCGTCCGGTACGCGCGCCGCTTCGGATCCGTGGCCGCGTCGCAATAGAGGCAGTCCTTGCGGATATCGAAGAAGAAGGCCGACAGGTCCTCATTGGCGAAGTCGGTCAGCGCGCGGCTGTAGCGGTTGAACTCGAACGCCTCCGCCGCGGCGCGCAGCTCGGCGTCGAGCTCGGCGAGCTTGGCGAGCACATAGCGCTCGAGCTCGGGCATCTCGCCGACGGGCAGCTTCTCGGCCTCGTCGAACCCGTCGAGCGCGCCGAGCAGGTAGCGGAAGGTGTTGCGCAGCTTCCGGTAGGTATCGCCGGTGCCCGCCAGCACTTCCTTGCCGATGCGCACGTCCTCGAAATAATCGGTCTGCGCGACCCAGAGGCGCAGGATGTCCGCGCCGCTCTCGCCGATGATCTTCAAGGGATCGACGACGTTGCCGAGCGACTTGCTCATCTTCCGCCCATTGCCGTCGAGCGCGAAGCCATGGGTGAGCACCGCGCCATAGGGCGCGCGGCCGCGGGTGCCGCAGCTTTCGAGCAGCGACGACTGGAACCAGCCGCGATGCTGGTCCGAGCCTTCGAGATAGAGGTCGGCGCGGGCGTCCTCGCCATAGCGCGCCTCGACCACGAAGGCATGGGTCGATCCCGAATCGAACCACACGTCGAGGATGTCGGTGATCACTTCGTAATCGGCGAGGTCGTAATCCTCGCCGAGCAGCGCCTGGTGATCGGCCTGGAACCAGGCATCGGCGCCGCCGGTGGCGAAGGCCTGGAGGATGCGCGCATTGACCTGGCGGTCGCGGAGATAGTCGCCGGTCGCGCGGTTGACGTAGAGCGCGATCGGCACGCCCCAGGCGCGCTGGCGGCTGATCACCCAGTCGGGCCGCCCTTCGACCATCGATCGGATGCGGTTGATCGAGCGCTCGGGCACCCAGCGGGTATGCTCGATCGCGTCGAGCGCGATTCCGCGCAGGGTGGGGCCATTTCCTTCAATAAGCCCCTCCCCTTCAGGGGAGGGGGAAGGGGTGGGGGATGTCTCACCGAGACCGTCGCCCGCGGACAGGCCCCACCCCAACCCCTCCCCTGAAGGGGAGGGGCTAGGAACCGGGGCATCCATCGGGATGAACCATTGCGGCGTCGCGCGGAAGATGATCTTGGCCTTGGAGCGCCAGCTGTGCGGATAGCTGTGCGGGAAGTCCTCGGAGGCCGAGAGCAGCGCCCCGGCTTCGCGCAGGTCGCTGCAGATCGGGCCGTCGGGCGCGACGAACTTCTTGTTGATCACCGATCCCTGGCCGCCGAGCCACAGCCAGTCGGGTCGATAGGTGCCGTCGCCCTGCACGGCGAAGACGGGATCGAGCCCGTGCGCCTTGCAGAGCAGGAAGTCGTCCTCGCCATGGTCCGGCGCCATATGGACGAGGCCGGTGCCGGTGTCGGTGGTGACGAAGTCGCCGGGCAGGAACGGGCGCGGCTTGGCGAAGAACCCGCCGAGATGGTGCATCGGGTGGTGGGCGATCGTACCGGCGAGGTCGGAGCCCTTCACCGTGTCCAGCATCGCACCGTCCTTGAAGAGCGGTTCGTGGACGACCGAGCGCCCGTTCACGGGCTCTGCATAAGGCTGCGGGAACCCAACGCGGCGCAAGAAGCTCTCAACCAGCCCATCGGCGACCAGAACGAACGGAAGCTCGCCCTGCGCTGTGTCGACCATGTTCAACAGTACGTATTCAACGTCAGGCCCATAGGCGAGAGCTTGGTTGACGGGGATCGTCCAAGGGGTGGTCGTCCAGATGACAGCCTTCGAACCAACCAGATTGCTGATCGGGCTTTCGACGATCTCGAACGCAACGTCGATCTGCGTCGACACCACGTCCTCATATTCGACCTCGGCCTCGGCCAGCGCGGTCTTCTCGACCGGCGACCACATCACTGGCTTGGCGCCGCGATAGAGCTGGCCGCTCTCGGCGAACTTGAGCAGCTCGCCGGCGATGATCGCTTCGCTCTGATAGTTCATCGTGAGGTACGGCGTGTCCCAGTCGCCCATCACGCCGAGCCGCTCGAACTGGCCGCGCTGCACGCCCACCCATTTCTCGGCATAAGCGCGGCATTCGGCGCGGAAGGCGACGGGGTCGACTTCGTCCTTGTTGAGCTTCTTGGCGCGATAGGCTTCCTCGACCTTCCACTCGATCGGCAGCCCGTGGCAGTCCCAGCCGGGGACGTAGGGCGCGTCCTTGCCGAGCAAGGTCTGGCTGCGCACGACGATGTCCTTGAGGATCTTGTTCATCGCATGGCCCATGTGAATGTCGCCATTCGCATAGGGCGGGCCGTCGTGCAGGATGAAGCGCTCGCGCCCGGCGCGCGCCTCGCGGAGCTTCTGGTAGAGCCCGATCTTCGCCCAGCGCTCGAGGATCGCCGGTTCCTTGCTCGCAAGGCCGGCCTTCATGGGGAAATCGGTCTTCGGGAGGAAGACGGTGTCGCGCCAGTCGCGCGTGGACTCTTTTTCGTCGCTCATGGGTCCGCGCCGATTAGAGGATGCGGGCGCGAGTGAGAAGAAGAAGTTTGATCACGCAAAGGCGCAAAGGCGCGAAGGGCCACCGGCCTGGGATGAAGGAGCGCACGGCGAGTCCTTCGTGCCTTCGCGTCTTCAAGTTCGCGCAGAGGCGCAGAGGACGCAGAGAGTGCGCAGCGAACCGCGTCAGCGGTCCTCAAAAAATGACCGGATTGGAGACAGGCGCCTACCGGCGCAAATCCTGCTGCTCTCTCTGCGTCCTCTGCGCCTCTGCGCGAACAATCACTTCAACGCAGTCCGCGCCGCCTCCGCATCCGCGTCCATCTGCACCTTGAGCGCATCCAGCGAATCGAACTTCGCCTCGGGGCGCAGATAGTCGATCAGCGAGACCTCGATCAGCTGGTCGTACAGGTCGCCATGGAAAGCGAAGAAATAGCTCTCCAGCAGCTCCTCGGGCGGGTCGAAGCTCGGGCGGATGCCGAGATTGGCGACTCCATCCAGCACGCGCCCGTCGGGCAGGCGGCCGCGCACCGCGTAGATGCCGTAGGCGGGGCGCAGATAGTTGGCGAGGTGCATGTTGGCGGTGGGATAGCCGAGCTGGCGGCCGAGCTTGGCGCCGTGCTGGACCGGACCCTCGATCGCGAAGGGCCGGGTGAGCAGCCGTGCCGCGCCGCGCGGATCGCCCTCGCGCAGATACTGGCGGATGCGGCTGGAGGAGACGGTCTCGCCGTCGAGCCGGACGGGCGCGACGACCTCGGCCGAATAAGCGAACTCGGTGCCGAGCGCGGCGAGCGTCGCGACGTCGCCCTCACGCCCCTTGCCGAAGGTGAAGTCGTTGCCGGTCACCACGCCGCCCGCGCCGATGGTATCGCGCAATTGCTGCTCGGCGAATTCGCGCGCGCTGAGCCCGGCAAGCGCGGCATCGAAGTTGAAGACGAGCATCGCGTCGGCGCCTGCCGCGGCGACCAGGCGTGCGCGCTGGTCGAGCGTGGTCAGGCGGAAATGCCCCGATTGCGGCTGGAAATAGCGCTTGGGATGCGGATCGAAGGTCGCGACGATCGCGGGACGCCCCTCGGCCCGCGCGCGATCGATCGCGCGGCCGACCACCGCCTGATGCCCGAGGTGAAACCCGTCGAAATTGCCGAGCGCGACGATCCCGCCGCGAAGATGCGCCGGAAGCGGCGAGCCGTTGTCCAGTCGCTCCATGGCGGGGGCTATAGGGGGAGGGGAGGCATCTGCCAATTCTTCCCCGGCTTGCTGGAGGGGACTATGATTGCGTCACGGTCAGCATTCCCTCTCCCCTTGTGGGAGAGGGAGGGAGCCGACTTTAGTCGGCGGAAGGGTGAGGGGGAGTGAGACTCAGTCCCCCTCACCCTTCCCACTCGCTACGCGAGCGGGCCCCTTCCCTCTCCCACAAGGGGAGAGGGAGTTTAGTTCGGAACGATCCCCGCCCGCAGCACCCGCAGCACATTGCCGCCCATCACCTTGCGGATCTCCTCGGGCGTGAAGCCCCGATCCACCAGCGCCTGGGTCACCGCCACCAGCTGCGACGTGTCGAACCCGGTGGTCACCGCGCCGTCGAAGTCCGAGCCGAGGCCGACATGGTCGATCCCCACCAGGTCGCGGACATGGGCGATCGCGCTGGCGATCGCGGCCGGCGCGGTCGAGCAGATCGCGGCGTCCCAATAGCCGATGCCGACCACCCCGCCGGTCTTCGCCACGCCGCGAATCTCCTCGTCGGTGAGGTTGCGGTTGACCTTGCACGTCGCCTGGACGCCGCCATGGCTGGAGACCACCGGGCGGCGCGCCATGCGGAGAACCTCGGCGACGGTCTGGTGGCTCGAATGCGCGATGTCGACGATCATGCCGATCTTCTCCATCCGCTGCACGGTCTGGACGCCGAGCGGGGTGAGCCCGCCTTTCTTCACGCCGTGCATCGATCCGGCGATCTCGTTGTCGAAGAAATGCGTGAGCCCGGCCATGCGGAAGCCCGCGGCGTGGAGCTTGTCGAGATTGCCGAGCTGACCTTCCATGTCCTGCAGTCCCTCGATCGAGAGCATGCCGCCGACGACCTGCTTCCCCGCCGCCCGGTCGGCGAGCAATTGGTCGAGTTCCCGCGGCGTGCGGATCACGCGGAGCTTGCCCGCCGATCCCGCCGCGGCGCGATCGAGTTTCCGCGCATGCCAGAGCGAGCGTTCGAGCAGCGAGTTCCACGTCTTGATCGGCTGGAGCTGCGCCACCGCGAGCATCGTGATGTTGTCGGTATCGCCGGGGTTCGAATCGTAATTCTGCCCCTTGGGGGTCTTGGTCACCGACGAGAAGATCTGGAGCGCGACATTGCCCTGGAGGAGCCGCGGCAGGTCGACCTGGCCGCGCTCGGCGCGGTCGAGCAGGCTGCGGCGCCAGAGCAGGGTGTCGCCGTGCATGTCGGCGATCTGGAGCGAGGCGTGGAGCTTCCGCGTCTGGTCGGTCACCTTGGGGAGCGTGGCGGGCTCCACCTTGTTCCTTCCGGCCTCGACGATCGGCGGGGCGATGCCGAAAAAGCCGATGCCGGCGAGCACCAGCAGCGCCGCGAGCCCCCACAGGATCCTCTTCATGTTCTCCGCTCCAACGTGACGAAGCTGTAGGCGGGGCGCCCCGCTTCGCTCGCATGTTCTTCGCGCGCGATCTCGCGCCAGCCGGCGTCGAAGGCGGGGACAGTCGCGTCGCCCTCGGCATCCATATGGATTTCGGTGAGCTCGATCCGGTCGGCGCGGTCGAGGAACAATGCGAAGACCTCGGCGCCGCCGATCACCGCGACCTCGCCTTCGCCCGCCAGCGCCAGCACCGCCTCGGGCGAATGCGCGACTTCGGCTCCCTCGGCGGACCAGTCCGGATCGCGGGTCAGCACGATGTGGCGGCGGCCGGGCAGCGGCGAGGGGAAGCTCTCGAAGGTCTTGCGGCCCATCACCATCGGCTTGCCCATCGTCTGCGCCTTGAAGCGCTTGAGATCGGCGGGCAGGTGCCAGGGTAGCTTGCCCTCGCGTCCGATCACGCCGTTATCGGCGCGGGCGAGGTGGAAGGTGATGCGCCCCATGTCGCGGCTCAGCTTGGCTGGCAGCGCATCAGCGCGGCGGCCTGGTCCTGCGCCGCGCCGTTGGCCGGGCCGTCGGTCACGCGGACCTGGTAGAGCTCGGGCCACATCTTGCCGGTGACGAAGATGCGCTTGGCCGCGGCGTCATAGGCGATGCCGTTGGGCACTTCGTCCGCGCTGGGGGTGGGCGGGCCGAGCGCGGAGACGTCGACGAAGCTCCTCACCTTGCCGGTCTGGGGATCGATCCGTGCGATCAGGTCGGTCTGCCAGACGTTCGCCCAGATCTCGCCGTCGATCCATTCGAGCTCGTTGAGCTGGGCGACGGGACAGCCATTGGCGGTGACCGCGAGCGTGGATTGCTGCGCCATCGTCTCGGGATCGAGGAAGCGCAGGGTCGCGGTGCCGTCGCTCATGATCACCGACTTGCCGTTCTGGGTGAGGCCCCAGCCTTCGCCGGTATAGCCGAACTCGCCCTTCAGGCTCAGATCGGCGCGATTGTAGATGAAGCCCTTCTGGTCCTTCCAGGTCAGCTGGTAAATCCGGTCCTTCCAGCCGATGATGCCCTCGCCGAAATAAGGCGGGGAGAGCGGGGCCTGCGCGGTCACCTCGCCGGTATCGAGCACGACCTTGCGGATGCCCGACGTGCCTTCCTCGCCGGTGCTCTCGAACAGCGTGCCGCCGTCGTAGAACAGGCCTTGCGTGAAGGCCTGCGCATCGTGCGGGTAGCTCTTCACCACCTCGACCGTCTGGACCTTGGGCGCCTCGTCCTTCGCGCCGCCGCAGCCGGCGAGGGCGAGCAGCGGCAACAGCGCGGGCAGCGCGCGGATCGTCTTGCTCCGCATCAGACCGCCACCGGGGCCTTGATGTGCGCCTGCGCCGCATAATCGTGGATCACGAAATCCTCATAGTCATAGGCGTCGATCGCCGGCGCCTTGCGCAGGATCTCGAGGCGGGGAAGCGGGCCGGGTTCGCGCGAAAGCTGCTCGCGCGCCTGGTCGAGATGGTTCGAATAGAGGTGGCAATCGCCCCCGGTCCAGATGAACTCGCCCGGCTCGAGCCCGGCCTGCTGCGCAAGCAGATGGGTGAGCAGCGCGTAGCTGGCGATGTTGAACGGCACGCCGAGGAAGATGTCGGCCGAGCGCTGGTAGAGCTGGAGGCTGAGCCGGCCGTTCGCGACATAGGTCTGGAACAGGCAGTGGCACGGCGCCAGCGCCATGGCGTGGAGCTCGCCGGGGTTCCATGCCGATACGATCTGGCGGCGCGAGCCGGGGTTGGTGCGGATCGTCTCGATCAGCTCGGCGATCTGGTCGATCTCCTTGCCCTCGGCGGTCTCCCAGCGGCGCCATTGCTTGCCGTAGACCGGTCCGAGATCGCCCGACTCGTCGGCCCATTCGTCCCAGATGCTCACCTTGCGCTCCTGCAGCCAGCGGACATTGGTGTCGCCGCGCAGGAACCACAGCAATTCGATGATGATGGATCGGATATGGAGCTTCTTGGTGGTGAGCAACGGGAAGCCCGCCGCCAGGTCGAAGCGCATCTGGTGGCCGAACACCGAGCGCGTCCCCGTGCCGGTGCGGTCCATCGTCTCCGCGCCCTGGGTCAGCGCGCGTTCCATCAAGTCGAGATATTGACGCATCGCGCGAGCCTAGCGGGGTGATCGGCGCACGCCAAGCGGATCGCTTCGCTCCGTTTCGGAGGGAGAAGTACTTAGGGGATGCGCGCCGGGCTGGCAGCTAGGCGCGATGGCCCTGAACGCCCCCGAAGCCCCGCGCCGGCTCGCCGGCCCCGCCGCGGCGGGCGCGCTGTTCGCGCCCCTCGCGGACGAGGCGACCGAGGTGCTCGCCTTCGCCTATCTGGGCGCGGAGCAGCGCGTGCTGGGGCTGCGTCATGCGCGCTCGGGCTCGATCGACCGGCTGATGCTGCCGATCCGCGACGTCGTGGCCGATGCGCTCGCCTTCGACGCGGTGGCGGTGGTGATGGCGCACAACCATCCGAGCGGCGATCCGACCCCGAGCGTCGCCGATCGCGAGGCGACGCGGCTGCTGGCGCGGGCGCTGGGGACATTGGAGATGCGGCTGCTCGACCATCTGATCGTGGCGAGCGGGGGGATCACCAGCTTCCGCCGGCTCGGCCTACTCTGATCCCTTGCCCGGCTGCACCGCCGCGGGGGTGGCGCGCGCGCCGCTTTTGCATGCCTTGATCATGCCGGGCTCGGGGCGCTCGCCCTCGGCGCGGAAGATCGCGATATAGCCGCCGGCCGACGGCATCGGCCGCATCGAGACGAGGCCGTAGCCGACCGCGGCGAATTCGCATTTGAGCAGATTGGGCGGGGTGCCGTGATGCTCGGTAGGCCTGTCGGCGTCGACGACGATCACCTGCCCGTCGGGGGTGAGCGACGGGCGCAGCCGCCAGAGGAATTCGTAGGGGCTCTCGATCTCATGGTACATGTGCACCATCAGCACGCGGTGGAAGCTCGCCTCGGGCAGCCGCGGATCGGCAGGCAGGCCGAGCCGGACGCTGACATTGTCGAGCCGCTCGCGCACCACGCGCGTCGCCAGCGCGTCGCGGACCTCGGGGACGATGTCCTCGGCGACGACGCGGCCTTCCTTGCCCACGCGCTGCGCGAGGCGGATCGTGTAATAGCCCTCGCCCGCGCCGATATCGGCGACGGTCATGCCCGGCTTGATGCCGGCGAGGTCCATCACCTTGCCCGCTTCGTTGAGCCGGTCGCGCGCCTCCTCGGTCGACCAGCGCGCCGAGACGATCGTCGCGACGGGGCGATCGGCGGCGGGAAAGCCGGTATTGTTGGTCTGCGCCTTGTGCTCGCGCGGCGCCCGGCTGCCGCCATCGCAGGCGGTCAGCAGCAGCAAGGCGGCGCCCAGAGCGAGGGCTGACCTCAATCGACATCCTCCACTTCGACCGTCTCGCCGGTCACGCGCTGGGATAGCGCGGCCGCCATGAACGCGTCGAGGTCCCCGTCGAGCACGTCGCCCGGCGCGGTGGAAGTGACGCCGGTGCGCAGGTCCTTCACCAGCTGATAGGGCTGGAGGACATAGGAGCGGATCTGGTGGCCCCAGCCGATATCGGTCTTGGTGGCGTTCTCGGCATTGGCGGCCTGCTCGCGGATCGCGAGCTCGCGCTCGTAGAGGCGCGCGCGGAGCTGGTTGTATGCCTCGGCCTTGTTCTTGTGCTGCGAACGCTGGTTCTGGCACTGGACGACGATGCCGGTGGGGATGTGCGTGATGCGCACCGCCGAATCGGTGGTGTTGATATGCTGGCCGCCGGCTCCGCTCGCGCGATAGGTGTCGATGCGCAGGTCGCTCTCGTTATACTCGACCTCGATATTGTCGTCGATCACCGGATAGACCCACACGCTCGAGAAGCTGGTGTGGCGCCGCGCCGCGCTGTCATAGGGCGAGATGCGCACGAGCCGGTGCACGCCGCTCTCGGTCTTGGCATAGCCATAGGCGTTCTCGCCCTTGACCAGCAAAGTCGCCGACTTGATCCCGGCCTGCTCGCCGGCGTGATAGTCGATCAGCTCGACCTTGAGGCCGTGGCGCTCGGCCCAGCGCGTGTACATGCGCTGGAGCATGCCCGCCCAGTCCTGGCTCTCGGTGCCGCCCGCGCCCGAGTTGATCTCGATATAGGTGTCGTTGGGATCGGCCTCGCCCGAGAGCAGGGCCTTGACCTTGTCGACCTCGGCGCGCTCCGCCAGCGCGGCGAGCGCGGTGGTGCCTTCGCTCGCCATCTCCTCGTCGCCCTCGGCCTCGGCCATCTCGATCAGCTCGGCGGTGTCGTTGAGCTCGGTCTCGATCGCGCGGGTCGCGCTGACCGCCTCGTCGAGGCGGCGGCGCTCGCGCATCACGTCCTGTGCCTGCTTGGCGTCGTTCCAGAGCGTCGGATCCTCGACGCGCGCATTGAGCTCGTCGAGCCGGCGCAGCGCGCGGTCCCAATCGAGGAACCGGCGCAGCAGCGCCAGCGCCGCCTTGATCTTGTCGACATGAGCCTGCGCTTCGGCGCGCATGGTAGAAACCTTTCGAACTAACTCTGTGTCATCCCGGCGAAAGCCGGGATCTCGTGCCTCGTGCCGTTCGCTCGCGGCCTGAGGTCCCGGCTTTCGCCGGGACGACGTATGTAGGAATGCGCGCTAGTAGATTCCGCCCTCGCGTTGCAAGAAGTCGCTGTCGCTTGGCGACTGGGTCCGGGGCGCGGCCTTCTTCTGGACCGCCTTGGCCTCCGCGCTCTCCTCTCCCTCCTCCGCCGGTCCGCGGCGGCGGCGCTGCGGCTCGACCTCGGGCTTGAAGGCTTCCCAGATCACCGAGGCGAGCGGGTCGTTGGTCGGCCAGCCGCCGGCCACCCTGCGGCCGCTCGCGCGGTCGATGCGGGCCATGCGGATGCCTGCGGGCGCCGTGAAGGGCAGCACTTCCATGCCCTTGAAGGCGGGGATGGCGAACTGCTTGAAGATCGGCGCGGCGATTGAGCCGCCCTGGGCATAGCCGCCGAGATTGGTCGGGGTGTCGTAGCCGAGATAGAGGCCGGCGATCATCTGCGGCGCGCCGCCGACGAACCACACGTCGGTGGGCCCCGACGTGGTGCCGGTCTTGCCCATGAGCGGCCGGCCGAGGTCGCGCAGCACCGTCGCGGTGCCGCGCTGGATCACGCCCTCGGTGATGTGGACGATCTGATAGGCGCTCATCGGCTCGACGACCTGGCGCGCGCGGACCGCCGGGCGCGGCATCGCGCCGCCGTCCCAGTCGCGCGCGTTGCAGCGGTCGCAGGCGCGCCAATTCTCGGGGAAGATCACTTCGCCGCGGCGGTTCTGGACGAAGTCGATCAGCGTCGGATTGAGCGCGCGGCCATGGTTCACCAGGATCGAATAGGCATTGACCATGCGCAGCACGGTCGTCTCGCCCGCGCCGAGCGCATAGCTGAGATAATTGGGGAATTTCTGCTTCGAGACGCCGACGCGCTGGATCAGGTCGACCACCTTGTCCATGCCGATCTGGTTGGCGACCTGGACGGTCATCAGGTTGCGCGACTGCTCGACGCCCCAGCGCAGCGTCTTCGGCCCGGCGCCGCGCTGGTTGCCGAAGTTGCGGAAGCATTTGTTGCCGAGACCCGCGCCCTGCCAGACGCAGAAGGGCGCATCGACGACGATCGTCGCGGGCGTGAGGCCCTGCTCCATCGCCGCGGCATAGACCAGGGGCTTGATCGTCGAGCCCGGCTGGCGCTGCGCCTGGGTGGCGTTGTTGAACGGATGGAGCCGCGAATCGAACCCGCCCTGCATCGCCAGCACGCGGCCGGTGCGCGGATCCTCGACGACCATGCCGCCCGAGACCCTGGGCACCGAGCGGAGCGCCCAGGCGCCGCCCTCGGGCGCCACGGCGAGGATGTCGCCGGCCTTGATCGCGTCGAACGCCTCGCCGCCCTGGCCGCGCACCGGCATGGTCGCGAGCCCGCGCGGCAGCGTGCCGGTCTGGCCGTTGTCGAAGCCGATCTGCCAGCCGCCGGCGCTCTCCGAAATCGCGACCGCTGCGCGCCAATCCTCGTAATCGACGCCGATATTGGTGTTGAGGAAGGGCTGGAGCCAGCCGTTCGCCACGTCGACATGGTTGATCGGCCCGCTCCAGCCGCGTCCGCGATCATAGCGCAGCAGGCCGTCGCGCAGCGCCTTCTGCGCATATTCCTGGAGCCGCGGATCGAGCGAGGTGCGCACCCAGAGGCCGCCGCCATAGACGCTGTTGGGGCCGTCCTCGGCCTTCTCGCCGAACTTGTCGATCAGCTGGCGGCGGACGTCCTCGACGAAATAGCCGCCGACGCGCTCGAACTTCGGCGTCTGGCGGGGCACGGTGCCGAGCGGCTCGGCGCGCGCGGCGTCGCGTTCGGCGGCGGTGATGAAGCCGTTGTCGTGCATCTCGCCGAGCACCCAGTTGCGCCGCTCGATCGCGCGCTCGGCATAGCGGTCGGGATCGTAATTGGCCGGGCCCTTGGGCAGGATCGCGAGATAGGCCATCTGCGGCAGGCTGAGCTGGTCGAGCTCCTTGCCGAAATAGGCCTGGCTCGCCGCCTCGACGCCGCCGGCGTTGCGGCCGAGCTCGATCGAGTTGAGGTAGAGCTCGAGGATCTGCTCCTTGGAGAGCGTGCTCTCGATCTTGTAGGCGAGGATCGCCTCCTTCAGCTTGCGCGTCGGCGAATATTCGCTGCCGATCAGCAGGTTCTTGGCGACCTGTTGGGTGATCGTCGATCCGCCGCGGGCGCGCTGGCCCGAGCCCATCTTGGTGATGTAGTCGACCACCGCGCCGGCGGTGCCGGGGATGTCGACGCCGTGATGGCTGAAGAAGGTCTTGTCCTCGGCCGAGAGGAACGCCTCGACCAGTTGCTTGGGATATTCGGCGTAGCTCAGCTGGACGCGGCGCTCGCGGGCATAGCTGTGGATCGGCAGCCCGTCGACCGAGCGGACATTGGTGGGCAGCGGCGGCTCATAGGCGCGCAGCGTGTCGACCGAGGGCAGGTTGCGCGCGATCAGCAGCCAGATCAGGAACCAGAAGACGCCTGAGAGCAGCGCCAGCCAGGCGAGGATTCGGAACCACCAGCGACGATGCACGCGCTGGTACCAGCCGCGGATACCCCCGGCTCCACGCTTGATCGTCACCGTTTCGCTGGAAATGCTGCCGTCCGCCATGCGGGGTGCGGTGTAGCAAGTTTCTCGGGCGATGAAACCCGATCAAAACGCCGCCGAAACCAACCCGCCGCATTCTCCTCTATAAAGAGGCTGTGGGGAGGGGAGAAACAACCGGATCAGCGCGAGGCCATGCGAGTCGCGAAATGGATCTCGACCGCCTTGCGGACGCTCTGGGCCACCTTGCGCTGCCCCTCGGCGGAAGCGAGGAACTCGGCATCGTTGAGGTTCGAGATATAGCCGGTCTCGAACAGCACCGACGGCATGTCCGGCGCCTTGAGCACGATCAGCGAGGCCATGCGGTGGTAATTGGGCTTGATCGGGATGAGCGGCTGCGCCTCGCGGCCGAGCAGCCGGGCGAAGTTCGCCGACATGTTCATCGTCTCGCGCTGAGTGAGATCGATCAGGATCGAAGAGATGTCGGGGCTGGCCACGCCCAGATCGACGCCGGCGATGATGTCCGCCTTGTTCTCGCGCGCGGCGAGGCGGGCAGCCTCCTTGTCGGAGGCGACTTCGGAGAGCGTGTAGACCGTCGCGCCGGTCGCGTCGGGATTGCCGGCGCTGTCGCAATGGACCGAGATGAACAGGTCGGCCTTCAATCGGCGGGCGAGGCCATAGCGCTCCTGGAGCACGAGGAAGCGATCGTCCTCGCGGGTGAGCGCGACGCGGACGCGGCCCGAGGCGAGCAGGGCGTCCCTGATCGCGCGTGCCACCTGGAGCGTCACGTCCTTCTCGCGAAGGCTGCCGTCGGGGGAGAGCGCGCCCGGATCGTGCCCGCCATGCCCGGCGTCGATCACGACGAGCGGGCGGCCGGCATCGCCATAGACGCGCGGCAGCGGCGCGCGCGGCAGGCGCTTCGGCAGCGTCATCGACACGCTGTACGGATGCCGGCTCGCCGGCTGGAGATAGGTGAAGGGCGGCAGGAAGCTCATCCGCCGCTCGGCCGCGGCGCGCGCGAAGCGTTCGTCGTCGACGGTCCTGAGCTGGAGCGTGAGGGTGCGCCCGTCGCGGCCGAACCTGCCCTCGGAGACGATCGCCGGGCGTGCGAGATCGAAGACGATGCGCGCGCCGCCGTCCTGCGCGCCCTGGCGGATCTTCGCCACTGCGCCGCCGGCGACCGCGTCGCGGCCCGGCTCCGCGCCGGCCACGTCGAGCGCGATGCGCTGGGGCCCGGCGAGCAGGAACGCGCTCGCCTGCGTGACCGGCGCGTCGAACTTCACGACGACGCGGTCGCCGTGCACGCGCACTTCCTGCACGACGCCTGCCCAGCTAGGCACCCCGGTCAACCAGCCGGAGAGTAGGGCAAGCAGGAATAGCACCCGCGCGATATGCCGCGCCGGGCCATAAGGGGTCCAGCCCAAATGCATGTTTGCTAACTCTTGAACGCGTCGTCCCTGACGGAACCGTGCTAGACGACGACCTTCAAATCGGAGTGAAACAGCTTGGTTAACCGGCATAAATTTGCCGGAGGCCGGCAAATGGCTGCCGCTGCGGCATGTTGCACTTAAGCGCCGGCTCGCGGTTGCCGCGTGGCGCGGGGGGTGCTAGCAGGAGGTCGCTCCGATCCTTGCATCGGGCCGTATTCGCGACCAAATCCGTCGCGACAGTTCAGGTTGAAGCTTGCATGAGGCAATTTCCCCATCGTCCCACCCGCCAGGCCGTCGCGGCCGGCCGCGTGACGATGGCGGAGCTTCCGGACCGCGCGTCCGGGCGTGCCCTTCGAGCAGCAGCAGTTTTCGAAACCTGCGAGACCACAGCCGGCGCTGCCGGCCAAGGCCGCATCTTATATCGCGCGCATGCGCCCCACCCCTTCAGGGATACCGCCTTCAGGGGTTCAGGCCGGCGCGCCCGGAGAACAATAAATGACAATGCGTATGCTGATCGACGCACGCCACCGGGAAGAGACCCGGGTGGCCGTCGTCAAAGGGAGCCGGATCGAGGAATTTGACTTCGAGTCTGCCGAACGGAAGCAGCTCAAGGGCAATATCTACCTGGCCAAGGTCACGCGGGTCGAACCGTCGCTCCAGGCGGCGTTCGTCGATTACGGCGGCAACCGGCACGGCTTCCTTGCCTTCAGCGAAATCCATCCCGATTACTACCAGATCCCCAAGGAAGACCGCGACGCGCTGCTCCGCGAAGAAGCCGAGCATGCCGCCGAGGAAGCTGCGCTGCGTGCCCAGGACGACGCCGACGAGGACGATCACGAGGGCGAGGACGGCGTAGAGGTCCTCGAGCGTCCGCACGACGACGAGGAGCATGAGGACGAAGGCGAGGCGGCCGAGGGCGAGGAAGCGTCCGAGGGCGGGCGCGGCCGTGGCCGTCGCCGCGGGCGCGGCGGCAAGGAAGACGAGGCCGAGGCGCTGCGCCAGCGCCGCATGAACCTGCGCCGCCGCTACAAGATCCAGGACGTGATCCGCCGCCGCCAGGTGCTGCTGGTCCAGGTCGTCAAGGAAGAGCGCGGCAACAAGGGCGCGGCGCTGACCACCTATCTGAGCCTCGCCGGCCGCTATTGCGTGCTGATGCCCAACACCGCGCATGGCGGCGGCATTTCCCGGAAGATCAGCTCGGCGGCCGACCGCAAGCGCCTGAAGACGATCATGGCGGACCTCAAGCTGCCGCCGACGATGGGCTGCATCGTCCGCACCGCCGGGCTCCAGCGCACCAAGACCGAGATCAAGCGCGACTTCGACTATCTCGCGCGGCTGTGGGACGGGATCCGCGAGACGACGCTGCAATCCTCGGCGCCGGCTCTGGTCTATGGCGACAGCGACCTGCTCAAGCGCGCGATCCGCGACATCTACAACAAGGATATCGACGAAGTGATCGTCGAGGGCGAGGAAGGCTATCGCCAGGCCAAGGAGTTCATGCGGCTCCTGATGCCCAGCCACGCCCGCAAGGTGAAGCAATATGCCGACGCCGTGCCGCTGTTCCAGCGCGCCGGGGTCGAGGAGCAATTGTCGGCGATGTACCACCCGGTGGTGCAGCTCAAGTCGGGCGGCTATCTCGTGATCAACCCGACCGAGGCTCTGGTCTCGATCGACATCAACTCGGGCCGCTCGACGCGCGAGCATTCGATCGAGCAGACCGCGACCCAGACCAACCTCGAGGCCGCGCAGGAGATCGCGCGCCAGCTGCGCCTGCGCGACATGGCCGGCCTCGTCGTCATCGACTTCATCGACATGGATCACGGATCCAATGTCCGTAAGGTCGAGAAGGCGATGAAGGAGGCGCTCAAGAACGATCGCGCGCGCATCCAGGTCGGCCGCATCAGCGCGTTCGGGCTGATGGAGATGAGCCGCCAGCGGCTGCGCACCGGCGTGCTCGAGGCATCGACCCGCCAGTGCCCGCATTGCGAAGGCACCGGGCTCGTCCGCACCGCATCGTCGGCGGGGCTTTCGGCGCTGCGCCTGATCGAGGACGAGGCCGCGCGCGGCCGCGGCTCGCAGCTGGTGCTGCGCGCCAGCCAGGAAGCGGCCTTCTACGTGCTCAACCGCAAGCGTTCGGAGCTCGCCGAGATCGAGGACCGCTACGGCGTGACGATCGAGATCGCGTCCGACGGCGAGCTCGAAGGCGCGCGCATGTCGGTCGAGGCGGGCGGCCCGCCGCCGGCGCACGCGCCCAGGATCGAGCGCCTCATCGATGTCCCCGAGGACGAGGACTATATCGAGGAAGTCGACGAGGAAGAGGACGAGGAGGAGGAAGCGGCCGAGGCGCCGCGCGCCCGTCAGCCGCGCGAAGCCCGCGAGCGTGACGAAGGCGAGGGCGAAGGCCGCGGAAAGCGCCGCCGCCGCCGCCGTGGCCGTGGTCGCCGCGGTCGCGAGCACGAGGCCGGCGAAGGCGGCGAGGCCGAGCATGGTGAAGCCGAGCACGGTGACGAGGGCGAAGAGCCCGAAGCCGTGGAAGTCGAGGCCGAGGCGCCCGAGCATGCCGACCGGGACGGCGAAGGTGGCGAGGGTGAAGGCGGCCGCAAGCGTCGTCGTCGCGGGCGTCGCGGCGGCCGTCGTGGTGCGGGCCAGGCCGATGAGGCGGGTGCCGAAGCTACCGGCGAGGACGCGGAGCCGGCAGCCGATGTGACCGCGCCTGCCGAAGCCGAAGCGGCTCCGGAAGCCGCCGAGGCTCCGGCCAAGCCCAAGCGTTCGCGCCGCAAGAAGGCCGATGCAGAAGCGCCGGTTGCGGTGACGGCCGAAGCCGCTCCCGAGGCTCTTGTGGTGGAAGCGGAAGCCGCCGAGGCTCCGGCCAAGCCCAAGCGCGCGCGCCGCAAGAAGGCGGACGCCGAGGCCGCGCCGGTCGAGGCCGCGCCCGAAGCTGTCGCTGAGGTTGTCGACGAAGTGCCGGCCGAGAAGCCCAAGCGGACGCGCCGCAAGGCCGCCGCCCAGGCCGCGCCGACGCCCGCCGACGCCTCGGTGGAGGCGCCGGCGGAAGCCGAAGCGGTGGCGCAGGATCTCGCGCCCGAGGATTCGCAGGACCCGGGCGCCCCGCGCCGCGGCTGGTGGCAGCGGACGTTCGGCGCCTGACTCTAGGGGAGCGCGCGGATCCCTAGGTTCCGCGCGCTCCCGAGGAGCTTCACGACATGTTCATCGCGCATATCCAACAGCGTTGCCGCCAGAGGAGTTTGCCCCGATGATGCCGCGCATGAAGCGTCTTGCGGCCTTGCTGGCCCTCATCTGCCTGACCTGCTTCGCGGCGCGCCCCGCGTTCGCCCAGTCGGTGCTGCGCGACGCCGAGACCGAGGCGCTGCTTGCCGACATGACCCGCCCGATCATCCAGGCGGCGGGGCTCTCGCCCAACAATGTCCGCGTGGTGCTGGTCAACGATCCGTCGATCAACGCCTTCGTCGCGGGCGGGCAGATCGTCTACATCCATTCGGGGCTGATCGACGCCGCCGACAACGCCAACGAAGTCCAGGGCGTGATCGCGCATGAGATCGGGCACATCGTCGGCGGGCATGCCGTGTTCCAGAACGACGGCGGCTATACCAACATCTCGATCCTCAGCCTGCTGCTCGGCGCCGCGGCGATGGCGGCGGGCGCGGGCGAGGCGGGCACCGGCATCCTGATGATGGGCCAGCGCGCCGCGATCGGCAAATATCTCGCCTTCAGCCGCGTCCAGGAATCCTCGGCCGACGCGGCGGGCGCGCGCTTCCTCAAGGGCGCGGGGGTCAGCGGCAAGGGCATGATCAGCTTCTTCAACAAGCTGACCGCGCAGATGCACCGCTACGGCTATTACGCGACCACGAACAATCCCGAGGTCGATCCTTTCGCGCAGACGCACCCGATGTCGGCCGATCGCGTGCAGACGCTCACGGCGGACCTGCAATCGGCGCCTTCCTGGAGCAAGCCGCTCGACCCGAAGATCGAGCAGCGCTTCAAGCGCGTGCAGGCCAAGCTGCGCGGCTATGTCAACGAACCCGAGGCGACGCTGCGGCGCTATCCGACCACCGACCAGTCGGCACCGGCGCATTATGCGCGGGCCTATGCCTATCACAAATCGGGCTATCCCGATCAGGCGGCGGCGGAGACCGCGGCCTTGGTGAAGACCGCACCCGACGATCCCTATTTCCTCGAGCTCGAGGGCCAGATCCTGCTCGAATCGGGCAGGCCGGCGGAGGCGATCGCGCCGCTGCGCGAGGCGACCCAGCGCTCGAACAACCAGCCGCTGATCGCCGCGACCTTCGGCCACGCCCTGCTCGCGACCGAGGACAAGGCGAACCTCGCCGAGGCCGAGAACGTGCTCCGCCAGGCGGTCGCGCGCGACAAGGAGAATCCCTTCGCCTGGATGCAGCTCGGCACCGTCTATGAGCGCAAGGGCGACGAGCCGCGCACCGCGCTGGCGACCGCTGAGCGCGCGCATCTGATGGGCGACGCGCGCACCGCGCTGATCAGCGCGCGCTCCGCCATGGCGAACCTGCCGCAAGGCTCGACCGACTGGATCCGCGCGCAGGACATCGCGATGGTCGCGCAGACCATGATGGACGAAGAGAAAAAGAAGCGCCGATGAGCGAGAGGGTTTTGCGCAGTCCGCTGGCGCTTGCCGGCACGATGCTCGTGTCCGCATTGCTCGGCGCAGGCGCCTTCGCGCTGATCCTGGCCTGGGTGCCCGGCCTCGCCGGGCCCGCGATCCGCGGCTATCTGCTCGAGCATCCCGAGGTGCTGCCCGAGGCGATGGACCGGCTCCAGGCGCGCGAGACCGCACGTTACGAGAAAGCGCGGGAGGGCGCGCAGAAGGCCGTGCCGCAGCTCCTCGCGCAGCTGCAAAAGCCCTTTGCCGGGGCCTGGGCGGGCAATCCGAACGGCGACGTCACCGTGGTCGCCTTCATGGACTATGCCTGCGGCTATTGCCGCGCGAGCCTGCCGGGGATCGAGGAACTGCTCGCCAGGGATCCCAACGTTCGCGTGGTCTATCGCGAATTCCCGGTGCTCGGGCCCGAGAGCGTGGTCGCGGCGCGCTGGGCGCTGGCGGCCGCCGAGCAGGGCAAGTTCCGTGCGTTCCACGACGCGCTCTACGCGGCGGGGCCGCCCAGCGTCGAGAACATCACCCTCGCGGCCGGTAAGGCGGGGCTCGACAAGGAGCTCGCGAACAAGGCGGTCCAGTCCAAGACGGTCGAGCAGGAGATCCTCGCCAACCACAAGCTCGGCGAGCAATTGGCGATGACCGGGACCCCGGCCTGGGTGATCGGCGGCAAGCTCCTTTCCGGCGCGCGGGACTATGCCGGACTGGCCCAGGCCGTGGCCGAGGCGCGCGCGGGAAGGTAATCCTGATCCTCCCCCGCCAGGGGGAGGTGGCATGCGCAGCATGACGGAGGGGGAGGAAGCAAGCCGGGAGGTTTGGGCTT
>NZ_JAPKNM010000067.1 GCF_026460985.1 Sphingomonas sp. | reverse complement strand
GCTTACCTCCCCCTCCGACGCCTTCGGCGCCACAGTGTTGGGTCGCCCGTGCCCCCGGCACGGGCTTGGATTGCCGGGGGCAATCCAACCCAACACTCCCTGGCGGGGGAGGATTGAGAAGGCTGAATGTCGCTACGTCCCCGCACCGCGCCCAGCCCATCGCGACTTTATCTTTCTTCATTCTGGGCCCTGGCAATCAGGGGAACCCCCGATTGCGTTCAAGATGATTGATTGCTGGAATCGAACGGCTGGAGGCGCTGCGGATTTTCGTGCGCGAGTAGGCAGGGAGAGGGGGAATGTCAGTCCCGGCCACCGACCACGCCGCTCCTGGGGCCAATCGGGTCCTCTGGACGAGCACCGTCGCCTTCACCGCATGCTTCGCCGTCTGGACGATCTTCTCGATCATCGGACTCGGCGTGAAGGACGAACTGGGGCTTTCCGAGACCGAATTCGGGCTGCTCGTCGGCACCCCGATCCTCACGGGATCGCTGGTCCGCGTCGTCCTCGGGATCTGGGCGGACCAGTTGGGCGGCCGCCGCGTCTTTGCAGGCGTGATGGTGCTCGCCGCGATCGCCACCTTCCTCACGTCGTTCGCCCACACCTATGTCGAGCTGCTGATCGCCGCGCTCGGCGTGGGCCTGGCCGGCGGCGCCTTCTCGGTCGGCGTGACCTATGTCTCCAAATTCTATCCCGCCGGGCGGCAGGGCACCGCGCTCGGCATCTTCGGCGCGGGCAATGTCGGCTCGTCGGTCACCAAGCTGCTCGCGCCGTTCGTGATGGTGGCGATGGGCTGGCAGGCGGTGGCGCAGATCTGGGCCGCCGCCCTGATCGTGACGGCAATCCTCTTCCTCCTCCTCACCCGCGAGGATCCGGAGACCGTCGCCCGCCGCAGCGAGGGGCGCAAGGCGGCGGCGATGGGCAGCCAGCTCGCGGTACTGAGGAACGTCCAGGTCTGGCGTTTCGCGCTCTATTATTTCTTCGTCTTCGGGGCCTTCGTCGCGCTGGCGCTCTGGCTGCCGCGCTATCTGATCGGGGTCTACGGCCTCGACGTGAAGACCGCCGGCATGCTCGCCGCCTTCTATTCGGTGCCGGCGAGCCTGTTCCGCATCTATGGCGGCACGCTCTCCGATCGCTACGGCGCCCGCTCGGTCATGTACGTGACCTTCGGCATCTCGGCGCTCTGCACCTTCATGCTGTCCTACCCGCCGACCACCTACATCGTCGACGGCGTCCATGGACCGATCAGCTTCCGCACCTCGATGGGGCTGGTTCCCTTCCTGGTGACGATCTTCGTGCTCGGCTTCTTCATGAGCCTGGGCAAGGCGGCGGTGTTCAAGCACATCCCGGTCTATTATCCGAACCATGTCGGCGCGGTCGGCGGGCTGGTCGGCATGGTGGGCGGGCTGGGAGGTTTCGTCCTGCCGCTCGCCTTCGGCGCGCTGAACGACCTCACCGGCATCTGGACGAGCTGCTTCGCGCTGCTCTTCCTGCTCGTCGCGGTGGCGCTCGCCTGGATGCACTTCGCCATCCGCCGGATGGAGCAAGGCGCGGCGCGCGAGGGAATATCGGAGCAGGTGCCGGAGCTCCCCGAGATGCAGGGCCTGGGCGAGCCCGGCGTCGCCGCGCCGCCGCGCCGCGCCGGCCCGATCGCCGACTGGCGGCCCGAGGATCCGGATTTCTGGCAGGGCGGCGGCCGCGCCGTCGCAAGGCGGAACCTCTGGATCTCCACCTATTGCCTGCTCCTCTCCTTCGCGGTGTGGATGGTGTGGAGCGTCGTCGTCGCGCGCCTGCCCGGCATCGGCTTCGCCTTCACCACCGACCAGCTCTTCTGGCTCGCGGCGGTGCCCGGGCTGTCGGGGGCCACGCTCAGGATCTTCTACGCCTTCCTGGTCCCGATCTTCGGCGGGCGGCTATGGACGACCCTCTCGACCGCCTCTTTGCTCATCCCGGCCTTCGGCATCGGCTATGCGGTGCAGAATCCTGACACACCCTTCCTGATCTTCCTCGTCCTCGCGCTGCTGTGCGGTTTCGGCGGCGGCAATTTCGCGTCCTCGGTCGCCAATATCAGCTTCTTCTTCCCCAGAGCGGAGAAGGGCAACGCGCTCGCGATCAATTCCGGGCTCGGCAATCTCGGCGTGAGCGTCATGCAGTTCCTCGTGCCCGTCGCGGTGACGATGAGCCTGTTCGGCGCATTGGGCGGTCAGGCGCAGACGACCGCAGACGGCGCGCAGGTCTGGATGCAGAATGCCGGCTTCGTCTGGGTGCCGCTGATCGTCATCGGCACGCTCGCCGCCTGGTTCGGCATGAACGACATCCTCAGCGCCAGATCCTCGTTCGCGGACCAGGCGACGATCTTCGGGCGGCGGCACACCTGGGTCATGTGCTGGCTCTATACCGGCACGTTCGGCACCTTCATCGGCATGTCGGCGGGCTTCCCCTTGCTCGCCAACCTCGTCTTCCCCGAGGTGGATGCGATCCGCTACGCCTTTCTCGGCCCGCTGATCGGCGCCCTCTCCCGCGCGGGGAGCGGCAAGCTGGCCGACCGGGTCGGCGGCGCGCGCGTGACCTTCTGGGTCTTCGTGGTCCAGGTTGCGGCGATCGCGGGCATGCTCTGGTTCCTCGAGGCGCGCAGCTTCGGCGGCTTCTTCGCGATGGTGCTGCTGCTCTTCTTCGTGAGCGGCATCGGCAATGCCTCCACCTTCCAGATGGTGCCCGCGATCATGCGCTCCGAAGTCGATCGCGCTTCGGCGAGCAGGGGCGTGGAGGAGCGCCGCGTCCAGGCCGAACGGGAATCGGCGGCGGTGACCGGCTTCATCTCCGCGATCGCGGCGTTCGGCGCCTTCTACATTCCCAAGGCCTATGGCTCGTCGATCGACGCCAGCGGCAGCGCGAACGCGGCGCTCTGGGCCTTCCTCCTCTTCTACGTGAGCTGCGCGGCGCTCACCTGGTTCGCCTATAGCGGTCCGCGCGGGCTGCTCCGTGCGCTGGAACGCGCGACGCCTTCCCCCTCGCCGGCCGCGGTGCCGGCATGACCCAAGGAGGAAAGGATGAGCCACTTCCTTGACCGCCTCACCTATTTCCGGCGGCAGCGCGACCCCTTCTCCGACGGGCACGGCATCACCACCGACGAGAGCCGCGAGTGGGAAGACGCCTATCGCAAGCGCTGGGCGGCGGACAAGATCGTGCGCTCCACGCACGGGGTGAACTGCACCGGCTCCTGCTCGTGGAAGATCTACGTCAAGGGCGGCATCGTCACCTGGGAGACGCAGCAGACCGATTATCCGCGCACCCGGCCCGACCTTCCCAACCACGAGCCGCGGGGCTGCCCGCGCGGGGCGAGCTACAGCTGGTATCTCTATTCGGGCACGCGCATCAAATATCCGCTCGTCCGCGCGCGGCTGATCCGCCACTGGCGCAAGGCACGCGAGACCATGGCCCCGGTCGCGGCCTGGAAGGCGATCGTCCAGGATCCGGACAAGCGCCGCGACTGGGTCTCGAAGCGCGGGCGGGGCGGCTTCGTCCGCGTCGGTTGGGACGAGGTGACCGAGCTGATCGCTGCCGCCAATGCCTATACGATCAAGGAATATGGCCCGGATCGGGTGACCGGCTTCTCGCCGATCCCGGCCATGTCGATGATCTCCTATGCCGCGGGCAGCCGCTATCTCTCGCTGATCGGCGGCAACCTCCTCTCCTTCTACGACTGGTATTGCGACCTGCCGCCGTCCTCGCCCCAGACCTGGGGCGAGCAGACCGACGTTCCCGAGAGCGCCGACTGGTACAATGCCGGCTTCCTGCTGGTCTGGGGCTCGAACATCCCGATGACGCGCGCGCCCGACGCGCATTTCTATTCGGAGGTCCGCTATCGCGGCGCCAAGAGCGTGGTGATCGCCCCCGACTTCAACGAGGCGGCCAAATTCTCCGACATGTGGCTCCACCCCAAGCAGGGGACCGACGCCGCGCTCGCGCTCGCGCTCGGCCATGTCGTGCTGCGCGAATTCCATGTCGACCGGCAGGCGGAATATTTCGCCGACTATACCCGCAGATATTCGGATTTCCCGCTGCTGGTGAAGCTGGTCGAGCGGGATGGGCGGCTGGTGCCCGACCGGCTGCTCCGCGCCGCCGACCTGCCCAGCGGGCTGGGCGAGGCCAACAATCCCGACTGGAAGGCCGTGGCCTTCGACGAACGTTCCGGCGAGCTCGTCGCGCCGCTCGGCTCGGCGGGGTTCCGCTGGGGCGAGCAGGGCAAGTGGAACCTCGAGGAGAAGGACGGCGCGGGCCGCGACGTCAGGCTGCGCACCACGCTTGCCGGCGCGGAGGATGCGATCCGCCCGGTCGCCTTCCCCTATTTCGGAGCGACCGCGCCGCACGATTTCGTCGCCACCGGCCATGACGACGTGCTGCTGCGCAACGTGCCGGTGAAGTCGCTGGCGCTCGCCGAGGGCGGTACCGCGCAGGTCGCGACGGTCTTCGACCTGTTCTGCGCCAATTACGGCGTCGACCGCGGCTTCGGCGGCGCGAACGTCGCCAGCAGCTATGACGAGGATGTGCCCTTCACGCCTGCCTGGGCGGAGAAGGTGACCGGCGTCCCCCGCCAGGCGATCATCCAGGTGGCACGCGAGTTCGCCGACACGGCCGAGAAGACCAAAGGCCGCTCGATGGTGATCCTCGGGGCCGGCCTCAACCACTGGTATCACATGGACATGAGCTATCGCGGGATCATCGCGTTGCTCGTCATGTGCGGGTGCATCGGCCAGTCGGGCGGCGGCTGGTCGCATTATGTGGGCCAGGAGAAACTGCGCCCGCAGACCGGCTGGCTCCCGCTCGCCTTCGCGCTCGACTGGACCCGCCCGCCGCGCCAGATGAACGGCACCAGCTTCTTCTACGCGCATACCGACCAGTGGCGCTACGAGACGCTGAAGGTCTCCGAGATCCTCTCGCCGCTGGCGCCCGAGGGCGACTGGTCGGGGACGATGATCGACTTCAACGCCAAGGCCGAGCGGATGGGCTGGCTCCCCTCGGCGCCGCAGCTCGAGGCCAATCCGATCGAACTCGGGCGGCACATCAAGGAGACCGGGGCCGATCCGGCGAGCGTGGTCGCGGACGGGATGCGCTCGGGTGCGCTCAAGCCCTCGTGCCTGGATCCGGACAATCCGGTCAACTGGCCGCGCAACATGTTCTTCTGGCGCTCGAACGTGCTCGGCGCGAGCGGCAAGGGGCACGAATATTTCCTGAAGCACCTCGTCGGCTCGATGCACGGCGTCGTCGGCACCGACGAGGACCGCGCGCGGATCGACAAGCCCAGGGACGTGGTCTGGCGCGACGAGGCGCCGGTCGGCAAGCTCGACCTCATGGTCAACATCGACTTCCGCATGTCGACCACCAGCATCTATTCGGACGTCGTGCTGCCCACCGCGACCTGGTACGAGAAGCACGATCTCAACACGTCGGACATGCACCCGTTCATCCATCCGCTGTCGGCGGCAGTGGATCCGGCATGGGAGACGAAGAGCGACTGGAACATCTTCCGCGCGATCGCGAAGAAATTCTCCGATGTCGCGCCCGAAGTGCTCGGGGTCGAGCACGATCTGGTGCTGACGCCGATCCAGCACGACACCCCCGGCGAGCTCGCCCAGCCCTACGAGCCCAAGGACTGGCTCAAGGGGGAGTGCGAGCCGATCCCCGGCAAGACCATGCCGTCGGTAGCGATCGTCGAGCGCAACTATCCCGATACCTATGCCCGGTTCACCGCGATGGGCCCGCTGCTCGAGAAGCTCGGCAACGGGGGCAAGGGGATCGGCTGGGACGCCAGCCGCGAGGTCGAGCTGCTCGGCGATCTCAACGGCCGGGTGCCCGAAGGCCCGGCGGCGGGCCGGCCCAGGATCGACACCGATATCGACGCCTGCGAGACGATCCTGATGCTCGCGCCGGAGACCAACGGCGAAGTCGCGGTCAAGGCCTGGGCGGCGATCGGCAAGGTGACCGGCCGCGATCACGGCCATCTCGCAGAGGGCAAGGAAGAGGAGAAGATCCGCTTCCGCGACGTCGCCGCGCAGCCGCGGAAGATCATCTCCTCGCCCACCTGGTCGGGGCTGGAGAGCGAGCATGTCTGCTACAATGCCGGCTACACCAACGTGCACGAGCTGATCCCCTGGCGCACGCTCACCGGTCGCCAGTCGCTCTACCAGGATCATCACTGGATGCGCGCGTTCGGCGAGGGCTTCGTCACCTGGCGCCCGCCGATCGACACCAGGACGGTACGCCAGGTGCTCGGCAAGCTGCCCAACGGCAACCAGGAGATACTGCTCAACATCCTGACGCCCCACCAGAAATGGGGCATCCATTCGACCTATACCGAAAACCTGATCATGCTGAGCCTCAGTCGCGGCGGGCCCACGGTGTGGATCAGCGAGGACGATGCGCGCGCCGCGGGGATCGCGGACAATGACTGGATCGAAGTGTTCAACGTCAACGGCGCGCTGACCGCCCGCGCGATCGTCTCGCAGCGCATCATGCCCGGCTCGGCGATCATGTACCATGCGCAGGAGAAACTGGTGAACACGGTCGGGTCCGAGATCACCGGCCAGCGCGGCGGCGTCCACAATTCGGTGACGCGGATCAACATGAAGCCGACGCACATGATCGGCGGCTACGCCCAGCTCGCCTATGGCTTCAACTATTACGGAACGGTCGGCGCCAATCGCGACGAGTTCGTGATCGTGCGCAAGATGAGTCAGGTGAACTGGTTCGACAAGCGCGCCGACGACGGCGCCAGGGTGGAGGCGGCGGAATGAAGATACGCGCGCAGATCGCCATGGTGCTCAACCTCGACAAGTGCATCGGCTGTCACACCTGCTCGATCACCTGCAAGAACGTTTGGACCAACCGCGAGGGCATGGAATATGTCTGGTTCAACAATGTCGAGACCAAGCCCGGCATAGGCTATCCCAAGGACTGGGAGAATCAGGAGCGCTGGAAGGGCGGCTGGGTCCGCCGCAAGAACGGCAGGATCGTGCCGAAGCAGGGCGCGAAATGGCGCATCCTCTCGAAGATCTTCGCCAATCCGCACCTCCCCGAGATCGACGATTTCTACGAGCCCTACACGTTCGAATATGAATGGCTCCAGGCGGCTCCCGAGCTCCAGGCGCAGCCCACCGCGCGGCCGCGATCGCTCGTCACCGGCGAACTGCTCAACAAGATCGAATGGAGCGGCAATTGGGAGGACATGCTGGGCGGCGAGTTCGAGAAGCGCAGCCACGACTATAATTTCGAAGGGGTCGAGAAGGAGATTTACGGGCAGTTCGAAAAGACGTTCATGATGTACCTGCCGAGGCTGTGCGAGCACTGCCTCAACCCCTCCTGCCTCGCCTCCTGCCCCAGCGGGGCGATCTACAAGCGCGCCGAGGACGGCATCGTCCTGATCGACCAGGAGAAGTGCCGCGGCTGGCGGATGTGCGTCTCGGGCTGCCCCTACAAGAAGATCTACTACAACTGGTCCACGGGTAAGTCCGAGAAGTGCATCTTCTGCTATCCGCGCATCGAGACCGGCCAGCCGACCGTCTGTTCGGAGACCTGTGTCGGGCGCATCCGCTATCTCGGCGTCGTCCTCTACGACGCCGACCGGATCGAGGAAGCCGCGTCGGTCCAGGATCCGAAGGACCTCTATCCCGCCCAGCTCGGCGTGTTCCTCGACCCCAATGACGTGGCGGTCCAGGAGGCGGCGCGGCGCGACGGTGTGCCCGAGCAATGGCTCGAGGCTGCAACACGTTCGCCCGTCTACAAGATGGCGATGGAGTGGAAGGTGGCCTTCCCGCTCCACCCCGAATACCGGACCCTGCCGATGGTCTGGTACGTGCCGCCCTTGTCGCCGATCCAGTCGGCGGCGGAGGCGGGCAAGATCTCGGCCAAGGACGGGATGCCGGACGTGCGTTCGCTGCGCATTCCGCTGCGCTATCTCGCCAATTTGCTTACCGCCGGCGACGAGGCGCCGATCGCCGTCGCGCTCGAGCGGATGCTGGCGATGCGATCCTATATGCGCGCGAAGAGCATCGAGGGGCGGATCGACGAATCCATCCCCGAGCGCGTCGGCCTCACGCGCGCCAGGATCGAGGAGATGTACCGGATCATGGCGCTCGCCGCCTATGAGGACCGCTACGTCATCCCGACGACGCACCGCGAGTTCGAGGAGGATGCCTATGTCCTGCGCGGCTCGACCGGCTTCGGCTTCCGCGAGGGGACGACCGGCTCGACCAAGGTAAACCTGTTCGGCGGCTCCAAGCGAACGCCGCGCAAGCCGATGATGGACGTGCCGACATGAGGCGCGCGGAGATGACCCGCACTTTGCGCGCGCTTGCCGCGCTGCTCGGCTATCCTTCGGCCGAGCTCGCGGCGCATGCCGGCGAGATCCGCGCCGCGCTGGTGAGTGAGGGTGCTCTGCCGGCGGCGGCGCTGCGCAGGCTGGAGCCGCTGCTGGCGCAGTTGGAGACCGCGGACCTGCTCGACCTCCAGGCCGCGTATAGCGAGCTGTTCGACCGCTCGCGCTCGCTCTCGCTCCACTTGTTCGAGCATGTCCATGGCGACAATCGCGAGCGCGGCCAGGCGATGATCGATCTCGGCCAGCAATATGCCGATGCCGGCTTCTACCTCGCGGGCAGCGAGCTTCCGGACTTCGTGCCGGTCTTCCTCGAATACGCCTCCTGCCTCCCGGCGGCCGAGGCACGGGCGATGCTGGGCCAGCCCGCGCACGTCTTCGTCGCGCTCGCCGAGCGGCTCGACAAGCGCGAGACGCCTTATGCCGGCGTATTCCACGCGCTCGTCGCGCTCGCGGGCATGCGCGCCGATGCCGAGGCCCTGCAGGAGCTCCAGCAGCGCGAGCCCGACGAGGATCCGGCCAGGATCGACGAGGAATGGGAGGAAGCCCCAGTGTCGTTCAGCGCCGCCGCGGCGCACGAGATGGGCGGGCCCACCGGGGTCGTCGCCAAGATCAGGGCAGCCAACCGTGCCGCAACCAGGGAGGCGGACCGATGAGCGCGTTCATCAATCAGCTGGCGTTCGGCTGGTATCCCTATCTCGCCGTGACCGTGCTGGTCGTCGGTAGCATCCTGCGCTTCGACGCGAGCCAGTATAGCTGGCGGGCCCAATCGAGCCAGTTCCTGCGGCGCAGGCAGATGGTCATCGGATCGAACCTGTTCCACATGGGCGTGCTGGTCCTTCTCGGCGGGCATTTCGTCGGGCTGCTCACGCCGATCAACGTGTTCGACGCTCTGGGCATCAGCCACGGCTTCAAGCAGACCGCCGCGCTCGTCGTGGGCGGGCTGGCGGGCGTCGCCGCATTCGTCGGCTGCTCGCTGCTGCTCCACCGGCGGCTGTTCGATCCGCGCATCCGGCGCAGCTCGTCCTGGGGCGACATCCTCGTGCTGGTGCTGATCTGGTCGCAGCTCGTGCTCGGCATCCTCACCACCTGGTGGACGATGGAGCATCTCGACGGCAGCGAGATGGTGCGCTTCATGAACTGGGCAAACGGCATCCTGACGCTGAACCCCGGCGCGCCCGAGGAGCTCCAGGAAGTGGCCCTGGTCTACAAGCTCCACATCATCCTCGGCCTCACACTGTTCCTGATCACGCCCTTCACCCGGCTGGTCCATATCTGGAGCGCGCCGATCTGGTACCTGCTGCGGCCCGGCTTCCAGATCGTCCGCGCGCGTTCCTCGGCCAAGGGACGCCGCCCCTCGCAGACCAGGGGACCGGCGGGCGTGGCGCCGAGCTACGGCGGAACCACCGTGCTTCGCCAGATGGCCGAGAGCGGACAGGAGGGCGCATGAAACGACCGCTCGACATCCTCAACATCCATGATCCCGAGCAGCGGCCCGCGCCGGCCATGCCCGACGCCTGCGCGAGCGGCGGCTGCGGTGGGGCGGAGCCGATGCTTCCGCCGCCGCCCAGCTTCGGCGAGGTCCGCGTGAACGGCATCGAGATCGCGCCCGAGGCGATCGCGCGCGAGATCCAGCACCATCCCGCCCCCGACGCCGAGACCGCCTGGATCGGCGCCGCGCGTGCCCTGGCGGTGCGCGAGCTGTTGCTCCAGGAAGCGCGCCGGCTCGGCCTGGAGGCAGAACCGGAGGTCGACGAGGCCGGGCGCCGCGAGGACGAGGAGGACGCGCTGGTGCGCCACCTGCTCGACGAGGCGGTGGAGCCTGCCGAGGCCGGCGAGGCCGAGTGTCGCCGCTTCTACGCGGGCAACGAGGAGCGCTTCCGCACGCCCGATCTGTTCGAGGCCGCGCACATATTGATCGAGCCCGAAGGCGAGGATGCCGCCGCATGGGCGGCGGCCGAGGCGCGCGCCCGCGCCATCGCGGCCGAGCTTGGCGACGATCCCGCCGCCTTCGCCCAGGCGGCGCGCGCATTCTCCGGCTGCGCTTCGGCCCGGCAGGACGGATCGCTGGGCCAGATCCGCCGCGGCGAGCTCATGCCCTCGGTCCAGGCTGGGCTCGAGGCGCTGGCGGACGGCGCCACGGGCCGAGAGCCGGTGCGCTCGCGCTTCGGCTGGCACGTCCTGCGGCTCCAGCGCCGCATCGCCGGGCATGTCCTCCCTTTCGAGATGGTGCGCGGCAAGATCGCCGACATGCTGGAGGCGCGGAGCTGGTCGGTCGCCGCCGCGCGCTACGTGGCGGGGCTGGCGGCGCGCAACAACATCGAAGGCGTCCGGATCGTGGGAGGCGACGGCTGATGGTCATGCTCGGCGATCTTCTGGCGGCGGCGCGCGACCATGCCGAGCAGCTCCATCGCTGGTTGCAGGCCTGCGATCCCGATTTCGCCGAGGAAATCGCCGCCGCGGCGGCGCGCGACGGGCAGAGCCCGACGGGCTATGTGCGCGCCGCCGTCGCCGATTTCGCGCGGCACGCCGGCGAGGAGGATTGGGCGACGCTCGTCTCGAACCTGCGCGAAAGCCAGGATCCGGGCACTATTTGCCTGCTGGCGATGGTCCATTGGCGCATGACCTTGCCGGTCTGCGCGCATCATGTCGGGAGCGGCCGATGAGCGACGACGATCGGGACGTGCCGGCCGACGCGCCCCTGAACCCGGCGCTCAAGCGCACCACCGAGACCGTGTACGATACCGAGCGAACCACGCCTGCTCCCGTAGAAACCGCCTCCGCCAAGGAGGGCGAGGGGGAAGGCTGGCCGATCGTCTGGCTGGTCGTCGTCGTCGCGTGCGTGGCGATCTCGCTATATCTCCTGTTCTGACGCGCCCCTGATCGCACCGCTCGACCGATGCGTCCGGGAAGGGCGAACGATCGGCACTTGACCGATGGCCGTCCAACTGTACTATGTGTCATAGTTCAGTGGAGGTTCGATGAGTCGCACAGTGCCCCTTGCCATTGCGATCGCCACCGGGGATTCCCGGTCGATCGCGCACCAGATCGTCGATGCGATCCGGCGCCAGGTCTCGACCGGCGATCTTTCGGTCGGCGACAAGCTGCCGAGCGTGCGCGGGCTTGCGCAGCAGCTCGGCGTCAATCCGAACACGGTGAGCAAATCCTATGCCCAGCTCACCGCCGAGGGCTGGCTCGAATCGCGCGCCGGCCTCGGGCTGTTCGTCGCGGTCCGCCGCGACCAATTGAGCGCCGCCGAGCGCGAGCGGCGCCTGGGCGAGGCGGTCGACCGCTTCGTCGGCGAAGTGATCGCCATCCGCTATCCGGCGGACGAAGCGGTCGCGGCCGTGGCCGACGCGCTCGACGCGCTGACCCTGGCCAAGTCGGCATGACCGCGATGCCCGATCTCGCCATCGAAACGCGCGGGCTGACCCGCCTCCACGGCCGCAAGCACGCGCTCGACAATCTCGATCTCGCGCTGCCGCGCGGCGGTATCCACGCGATCGTCGGCGCCAATGGCGCGGGCAAGTCGACGCTGTTCCGCATCCTGCTCGGCTTCCTTTCGCCCAGCAGCGGCGAAGCGTTCGTGCTGGGGCGGCCCTCGGCCGCGCTCACGCCGGAGGACCGCCGCCGGGTCGGCTTCGTCAACGAAGAGCATAGCCTGCCCGGCTGGGCGACCGTCTCGGCGGTGCTCGAGATGCAGCGGCGGCTCTATGCCGATCGCTGGGACGCGCGCGCCTTCGATACGGTCATCGCCAGCTTCGACCTTTTGCCCAGCCAACGCATCGGCCAATTGTCGCGCGGCGAGCGCGCGGGGTTCAACCTCGCGCTCGCGCTCGGCCAGGCACCGGAGCTGCTGATCCTCGACGAACCCACGCTCGGGCTCGACGTGGTCGCGCGCCGGCGGTTGCTCGACGCGCTGATCGAGGGGGCGAGCGCGGACGACCGCACGGTCATCTATTGCTCGCACCAGATCGAGGAGGTCGAGCGGCTCGCCGACACGTTGGTGGTGCTCGAGCGCGGCAGCTTGCGCAATTTCTCCGCGCCGGACGATTTCTGCGAGCGGATCAGCCAGTGGGTCGCCAACGTGCCGTTCAAGGGCCCGGCGCCCGATGCAATGCCGGGGCTGCTCCAGCATCGGAAGATCGACGGTGTCCATCACTATACGATGCTCGACGCCGAACCCGGCTTCGCCGATTTCCTGCGCGGCCATGGCGCGACTTCCGTCCAGACCATGCCCGTCCCGCTCGACCGCGCGGTCGACGCCTTCTTGACGCGTAATCACGCCGGCCCAGCGGCCTGAAGGGATCCAGAATGTTCGAACTCTACAAGGCCGAATGCCGGCGGTTCCGCTGGTGGGCGCTCGGCGCCGGCGCGTTGCATGCCGGCACGTTGCTGTTCTTCGACCGGGTGGTCGATCCGCTGCAGCAGCCGGCGATGATCTATGAGCTGGTCGCCGCCATCTATGCCGGGGCGGGGGTCCTGCTCGGGCTCTTCCAGGCGGGCAGCTATGCGCGGATCAACCAGTGGATCGCTTTGCTCCACCGGCCGCTCTCGCCGCGCCACGTGCTCGTCGCGGTCGCCGGCGGAAGCGCGACGATGCTCGCGGCGGCCGTGCTGGTCCCGATCGCGCTGCTGCTCGTCGGCCACGACCTGATCGGCAGCCGCTTCGTCGACACGCGGCACTGGCTGCTCGGGTTCTCGGGCCTGCTGATCGCGCTGACCGGCCTGATGGGCGGTATCTATGCGGCGCTCAGCCCGCGGCGCTATGGCTGGCTGGTGCTGATCCCGGCGCTGCTGCCCACGGTGAGCATGGCCGTCGGCTGGGCCGCGGTCGCGGTGCAGGCGGGAGTCCTCGTCCTGCTCGCGCTGCTGGTGGCGAGCGTCTTCAAGCCGGATCTCGCCGAGCCGCCGCGCACCGTCGCGGGGCTTGGCGGCACTGCGATCGCGGCGGCGATGGGGGCGTATCTGCTGCTCGTCGTCGCCGGGGACCTCGTCTTCCAGACCCTGTGGATCGCCACCGGCACCCATCCGCTCAACGGCATGCCGCCCCGCGGCGGCGTGACCGAGGCGACCCGTGCCGACGGCGCGGTGCTGATGGAGGCCGGGCTGGCGGGCCGGCAGGACGACCAGGCACGCATCTGGCGCGAGCAGGTTCGCCTGTCCGAAGTGTTCGGAGTGACGCCGACGATCAAATGGCTTCCGGTGCGCGGCGAGCTGACCAATGCCGCGCCGATGGAGTTCGACGACGAGCGCCGCGGCGCGCGCTGGACCTTCAGCCACGACGACATGCGCTTCCACGGCGTCCGCCTGAGCGACGGTGCCGCGCTCGGTACGCTGGGGGTCGACGGCGGGTTCGAGGCGCCGCCGCTGCCGATCGACGGCGGCCGCCTGATCGCCGGGGGCAGTCTGTTCGCCTTCGACACGGACGACGGCGCGATCCACCGCCGCATCCGCCTGCCCGCGGGCGAGACGATCGTCGCGCCGCCGTCGATGGTCGGCACCACGCTCGCCGTGACGAGCAACCGCGCGCTGCGCCTCTACGACGCGCGCGTGCTCGACGGGAACGCGGGGAGCGACGCCCCGCTCGCCACGGTGCCGCTGCCCGCGCCGGTGGGTGGGCTGATGCGCCTCGACCTGATCGAGCTGCTCGACGGCTATCTGGTCTCGTTCACTTATGCGCGGGGCGGCGTCGACGGGCCCGCCAACGCCTGGCAGCAGGTCGTCCAGGTGAAGGGCGTGGGCCCGGGCCAGCTTGTCTCAGGGCGACCGCTGACGCCCGACTTCCCCTTCGTCACGCGCTTCGCACCTTATTGGATCTCGCCGGCACTGAATGTCGCGCGCGACCTGGCCGAGAATGCCGGGGGCGGCGCGGTGCCGATGGCTGAGCGCGAGCCGGTGAGGATACCCCTCTCGATCTGGATCGCCGCCGGGCTGCTCGCCTTGCTCTCGGCTGCCGGCGCGGCATTGCTGGCGAGGCGACGACAACTCGGCCTTCGTCCCGGTGCCGCCTGGACGCTCGCCACGCTCGCGCTCGGCCCGCCGATGCTGCTCGCCTTCTGGCTGATCCGGCCGACCCGCACCGCCTGACAGGAGTTCGCAATGACCGTCCGTTTCCGCCGGCTCGGCACTGCCGCAGCGGCCCTCCTGACGCTCGCCTGCGCCACACCGGCCCTCGCCGATCCACTGGCGACGATGCTCGCCGCCGAGCGGGCGCGTCCGGTCGCGCCCCGCTTTCCGCGCGATGCCTTCGTCTCCGAGCCGCTGGTCACCTCGGTCACCATCGCTCCCGACGGCTCGGGCGTGGCGTTCCTCCGCATCACGGGTAACCAGTACAGCCTGTGGCTCCAGCCCAGCGCGGCTGGCGCCCCCGCGCGCCGGCTCCTCCAGCGCACCGATGCGCGCGAGATCGCCTGGAGCCGGGATTCGCGCTGGCTGGTGCTGATCGCGCCGGACAAGGTGCAGATGCTCTCGCCCGCTGGGGATCCCGGCTCGGGCATCGCCGCGAGCCTGGGCGGGCCGACCGAATTGCAGCTGCTCGATCTCGATCCGTGGAAGCCCGGCGCGCTGCTGGTCGAGCATGCCGGCGCGCGATGGCGGCTCTGGCATGCCGGGCCCGGCGGGGCGCGGCGGCTGGTCGCTTCCAGCGCGCGCGAGATCGTCGACGTCGCGATCGGGCGCGACGGGCAGGCCGCGTTCGTCAAGCTGGTCGACGGCGAGCGGCACGTCATCGTCGCGCGCTCCGCAAAGGGCGGCTTCCATACCGTCACGGCCTGCGTCGAGATGGAGCGATGCGACCTGCTCGGCGTCACGCCGGACGGCACGGGCGCCTATGTGTCGGGCGACCTGCTGGGCGGGCGCCGCGCGATCCTGCGGCTCGACGCCGATGGGAAGCGGACGCTGATCCATGCCGATCCGGCAGACGAGGTCGATGTGGACGGGATCGTGTTCGATCGCGCGAGCGGCGCGCCGCAGATCGCCAGCTATCGCGGCACCCGGCCCGCGCGGTACGGGCTCATGCCCGGAACCGCCGCCGTCCTCGCACGGCTGTCGCTGGCGCCCGACGCGATGGTCGAGACCTCCAGCGCTTCCTGGCTGGTCCGCGAGCGCGACGCGCGGCTGCAGGGCAATCGCTGGCACCTGCTCGATCCGGCGAGCGGCGCCATGCGCCTCCTGCTCGACGACCGCTCGAAAAGGCTCCCGCCGGATGCCCTTGCCCGGGTGGTCGCCTTCAGCTGGCCGGCTTCGGACGGCATGGCGATCCATGGGCTGCTGAGCGTGCCGCCGGGCCGGGATCCGGCGCGCGTGCCCCTGGTCACGATCGTCCATGGTGGCCCCTGGTCGCACGACGACACCGACTACAGTGCCCTCACCCAGCTGCTGGTCAATCGCGGCTATGCGGTGTTCCGCCCGCAGTTCCGCGGATCGACCGGCTATGGCCGCGCCTATATGTTCGCGGCGCAGGGCGATTATGGCGACGGCCGCGTCCAGCGCGACATCGAGGAGGGGACCCGCTACCTGCTCGCGCGCGGCATCGGCGATTCCGAGCGCAGCGCGATCATGGGCGCCTCGTTCGGCGGCTATTCGACGCTCCAGGCGCTGTCCAACGGGTCGCGGCTGTACCGCGCCGGCATCGCCATCGTTCCGCCGGCCGATTTCGGCTGGACTTCGCGCTGGGCGGCGATGCGCGGCGACCTGGGCAAGACCCAGGGCATGACGCTCGACCGCAGCCTGCGCCTGCTCGCGCTGGCTCCCGACGACGCGGCGATCGCAGGGCGCCTGTATCGGCAATCGCCGCTCGCGCGCGTCGCGGCGATGCGGACGCCTTTGCTGCTGATCGCCGCGGGCCGGGACGAGCGCGTGCCGATCCGCAGCGTCGTCGACTATGCCGCGCGCCTGCGGGTGCTCGGCGCGCCCGCCGAGATCGTCGTCGCCCGCAACCAGCCGCATTCGCCTTCGGATCCGATGGCGATCCGCGCCTATCTGTTCCTCGCCGAGGCCATGTTCCAGCGGCATCTGGGCGGCAGCACTCCCGCCGCGCCGTCGAACGACCTGCGCGAGTGGATGGCGAAGAGCCTGGCGCGGCGATGAGGCGGGATTGTACGCGAATGGCGCCTTGATCGGTCCTGTCCGCATGACCTAATCCCGAGCCTCCAACCCGGAGCGCCCATGTCCGTCAGCTTCCTCTTCGCAATGATGCTGGCCCAATCGGCGGCCGCCACCGCGAATCCCGCGGGCGACCGGCTGGTGCCCCTCACGGGCAAGGACGGGCAATATTGCACGGCCGATGCGCGCTGGTGCGTCTCGCTCGACGGGTTGCCCGACGGCGACGAGCAGGTCCTGCCGATCGTACGCGCCGGCGCGGCGGCCGAGCCGATACCCGAGCCGCCCGCGAGGACCTTTTCGAACGAGACGCAGGCCGTCTGGCCGAACCTGATCCTCCTGAAGGACGGGGGTTTTCTGGCGGGCGTCGAAACCCGCGTGAGCACCGCTTATTCCGGCGGCGGCGGCAGCGCCACCGAGCTGCGCCTGTTCCGCGTCGCATCCGATGGGCAGGCCGTCGCGGTGCCCGTGCTGAACGTGCCGGTGGCAGGCTCGCTGCTGATCCGCGCCTGTTTCGGCGAAAGCGACATGGCAAAGCGCCGGGGCGCCTGTCACGACGAATACAGCTTCTCGGCCAGCCTCGGGCTGGCGCGCGAGGCCGTGTCCGGCCTCCCGGTCCTCGCTTATGTCACGAACGCGAAGCGCTTTCCGCGAGGCGTATCGCGTCTCGAGGACTCCACCACGAAGGCGCGCTTGAGGAAGTCCGATCTCGTGTTCGAGCGCGACCCGGAATGCAGCTTCTCCCGGCGGTTCCGCTTCGATGCCGGAACGGGCGCCTATCGGCCGGATTCGGCGCTGCCGGACTGTTCGGCTTATACGGTGCCCTGACCGTTCCGCTTATTCCGCTTCGACCAGGATGCGGTCGGGTGTGACTTCGACGATGTGCGCGAAGCCGTTGAGCTCGATCGCCTGGGCGAGCGCCATCGTGTCGCCTGCGCGGAACACGCCCAGGATGCGTTCGTCGGGGGTGCGGCCGTCGCGGAAGGCGAGCTTCTGGCGCGCATAGCGGTTCATCTCGTCCACCGCCGCGGCGAGCGGCTCGTCGACGAAGGACAGCCGGCCGGTCAGCCAGGTCGTCGATTGCTCGGGGTCGATCTGGCGGATCGACCAGTCGTTGTGCGGCAACGTGACGAGGCGGGTACCCGCGCTGATCCGCGCCGCGTTCGCGGCTGCGCGCTGCGGGTTCCGCTCGGTGACCTCCACCGTGCCCTCGACGACGGTGACGATCACTTCGCCCTTGTCGACCCGCACTTCGAAAGCGGTGCCCACGGCGCGGACGCGCTTGTCGCCGGCGGAGACGATGAAGGGGCGGTTGGGATCCTTGCTCACCTTGAAATAGGCGCGCCCGCGGCGGAGCGTCACGTTGCGCGCCTTCTGGTCCATGCTGACCGCGATCTCGCTGTCGGTGTCGAGCGACACGCTGGAGGTGTCGGACAGGGTCAGGCGCTTGCGCTGGCCGACCGCGGTGGAGACGCTGGGCGCCGGTGCGGCGGCGATCTGCTCCGTGCGATCGCCGCTGCTGCCGAGCCAGGCGAGCGAGGCGATGCCGGTCAGGCCGAGCGCCAACGCGGCGGCGATCGGCGCGAAGCGGCGCCGCGGCGGGGCGGGCTGGAAGCGCACCAGATCGTCCTCGATCGCCGCGCGGATGCGCGGATCATCGGCAACCGCGCCGGTGAGCGCCCAGAGCCGCTCCATCTCGAGCATGGCCTCTTCGTCGAGCGCGGTCTCGGTCTCGTCGGGCAGGTCCTCCACATGCGCATTGCGGTCGAGCAGGCGGCTGGCGGCGCGCATGCGGCGATGGTCCAGGCGGGAGCGCAGCAGCCGGATCATGCGCCGCTATCCAGTCGTTCGACCAGCCGCACCAGCGCGCGGTGGATCAGCTCCTTCACCGACTCGTGCGATATGCCCATGCGGACGGCGATCTGCTGATAGGTCATCTTCTCGAACCGGTGGAACTGGAACGCGGCGCGCGCCCGCGGCGGCAGCTGGAGGATCGCCTCGACGGTGCGCTCATATTCGTCGACACCGATGACGATCCGCTCGGGCGACAGCGAATCGACCGGATCGGAGGCCTCGGTAAGCGGCTCGTGCGCGCCTGCCAGCCGCGCCTTGTGGTAGCGGTATCGCGAGATCAGGATATTGCGCGCAACGGTGAAGATGAAGCGGTCGACATTCTCGACCGGCGTCTCGCGGCGCATCGCGTGGAGCCGGAGGAAGACTTCCTGGACCAGATCGTCGGCTTCGACCTCGCTGACGCGGCGGGCGAAATAGCTGCGCAACGCCGGCCCATGCTGGCGCACCCATTGGGCCAGCTCGGGCTGGGCGCGGGAGACGTCGCTCATCGCGCCCCCCGCATGCATTGATGTGGTGCGCGACCACATGGCTTCCTCCACCCCTGTTCGCCCCAGACGCACGTCGCCTGTGTGAGACAGACGCGCGAGCGGGGCGGGCGGGGGGATCGGAACCGTGCGATGTCAGTCGGCTCCCTGCTGTGGCGGCGCGGGGTCGGTCCAGACCACGGTCTCGCCGGGGCGGAGCCCGGAGCGGATCTCGACCCCCGCCGGCGTGACGCGGCCGACCGCGACCTGCCGCTCGGTGACGCCTCCGGCTGCGCGCACCTTGACCCGGGCGAGCGGGGCGCTGCCCAGCAACGCCTCGGGCGGGACGACGATCGCGGCGGGCGCCTGATAGGTGATCACGGCGACCGCGGCGCTCATGCCGATGCGGACGCGCGCGGCCTGGTCGGCGGGAAGCGGATCGAGCCGGGCGCTGGCGGTGAAGCGAGTCGGGCCGGTGGCGGCCTCGGTCGGCGCCGCGATCGCGCTGACCTTGCCGTTGAGCGCGAGGCCCGCGAACCCTGCACCGGTGACGATCACCGGCTGGCCGACCGCGAGGGCGTTCACATCGGCCTCGTCGACCTCGAAGCGGACCGACAGCCCGCCGTCGCGCGCGATCGTGCCGATCAGCTGTCCGCGGGTGACGCGCGTGCCGGGATGGAGCGGCCCCTCGGCCAGCCGCGCGCCCGATAGCGGCGGTGCGACGAGCACGCCCGATGCCGGCGCGCGGATCGCCGCCTGGCCCATCGCCGCTTCGGAGCGGCGCAGCCCCGCGCGGGCATTTTCGAGCTCGAGCCCCGCGATCCGCGCCGCGGCGGGTCCTCCCTGCGCAAGCGTGTCGGCCAGCTCGTCATTGGCCGCGGCTGCGCTCATCCGCTGCGCCGCCAGCTGCTGCTCGACGCCGTCATGCTCGTTGCGCGCGATGAGGCCCTTGTCGAGCAGCCGGCGGCTCTCGCGCGCCTCGCGTTCGAGCCGGGCGAGCTCGAGCGCGGCGAGGCGGACGCGGCGGCGGGCGGCGGCGACCTGGGGCCCGTGCGACCAATTGGCGATGTCGTCGGCGGGCTGGTGCGCCTTGAGATAGGCGGCCTCGGCCTGGTTGCGCGTGGCCGCGATCTCCTGCGTGTCGAGCACGAGCAGCGTGTCGCCCGCGGCGACGCGCGCGCCGTACGCGAAGTCGACGCTCTGCACCGCCCCGTCGAACGGCGCGGTGATGCTCACCGCCTCGCCGGGCGCGATCTTGCCGGCAAAGGCGAGCGTGGCGGTGAAGGGCTGGCGCGCGACGATCAGGCTGTGCTCGGCAGGGGCCGCGGCCCTGTCGGCGCGGGCGCTGGTCCACCACCAGCCGAGCGCGGCGAGGAGCAGCATCGCGAGCCCGGCCCAGAGCAGGCCGCGTCGGGGGACCGCCCGGATCATTCGCCGCTCCATTCGACGTTCCAGCTTTCGAGCGTGGCGCCGATCTGGAGATCGAACGAGGTCAGCGCGTCCAGATAGGCGATGATCGCGGCGAGCTCCTGGATCTCGGCGGCGCGCAGCGCGTCCTGCAACGACAGCACTTCGAAATTGCTCGAGCGGCCGGCGGCGAGCTTGTCGCGCCCGATCTCGACCGCGCGCGCCGAGAGCGTCTTGAAACGCCGCGCGGCCTCGACCTGGAACCACGCCGCCTCGACGCGCTGCGCGGCGTCGCGGACCTGGCTCTCGACCGCCTGGTCGAGCGCTTCGAGGCGCAGTTCGGCGGTGCGCAGGCTGGTGTCCGCCTCGACCACCGCGAGCTTGGGCGCGGGGTCGCCGAGCGGGATCGCCAGCTGCAGGCCGACGCGATTGTCGGTGGCCGAGGGCAGCGGGCCGAGCAGCGGATCGCGCCCGGCATTGCGCGTTGCGGTGGCGACCACCGAGAGGTCCCAGAGACGCTGGTTGCGGGCGATGCGCAGCCCTTCGCGCGCCTGCTCGACCGCGCGCTGCTGGGCGAGCAGGTCCATGCGGCCGGCGCGGGCGATCGCGATGGCGCGCTGGGTGTCCACGGGCACCTGTTCAGCGGCGATCGGATCGGCGGCGACGATGTTGGTGGCGGGATCGAGCGCGAGCTGCTGGAGCAAGGCGAGTTGGGTCGAATTGCGCTGCTGGCGCACCTGGAGGAGCGCGACCTGCTGGTTGGCCTGGTCGGCCTCGCTCTGGACGATGTCGGCCGCCGCCATCCGCCCGGCGTCGATCAGCGCGCGGTTGGTGGCGATCAGCTCGCCGGTGCGTGCCAGCGCGAGCTCGGCGAGGCGCACCTGCTCCTGCGCCTGCTGGAGCGCGCGATAGGCGAAGACGATCCGGCTGATCCCCTCGGCCAGCGTGTTGCGGAGCGCGAGCCGCTCGATCGAATCCTGGAGCCGGGCGATCCTGAGCGGCGCGCGATTCACCGCGAAGCCGCCGCCGCGCAGCAGCGGCTGCGTGACCGCGAGCGTCGCGACGTTGCTGTCGCCGCGGCCGTCGAGCCGCTGGCGGCGATCCCAGACGAAGCCGATCTGCGCGCCGCTGGGGAGCAGCAGGCTGCCGACGCCGCTCAGGCTGGCCTGGTGCGTGACCGTCCCGGCGAGATCCTCGCGATAGACGTCGGCGAGGAGATCGAGCCGTGGGGCGAAGCGGCGTTCGGCGGCGCGCAGGCGGAAACGCTGCGCGGCGCGATCGAGAAAGGCTGCGCGGATGTCGCGATTGTCGCGCACACCGATCGCGACGGCCTCGACGAGGCTCACCGCGACCGGACGGTCGAGCTGGGAGGGGCGGACGCCCGAAGGGGAGGGTACGCCCGCGACTGGCGAGACCGCTCGCGCCTGGGCGAGCGCGGGATGCGGTGCGCACAGCAGCGCGCAGGCGAGGAACGCCGCTTCAATCCGCACGCAGCGCCTCGATCGGGTTGAGCCGTGAGGCGGTGATCGCGGGGTAGAGACCGAAGACCAGCCCCATGCCGCTTGCTACCGCCGGGCCGAGCGCGAGCGTCCAGGGGGCGAGGTCGAAGTCCCAGCCCGAGCTGCGCGCGATGGCCCAGGCGATCGCGGCGCCCAGCGCCGAACCGATCGCGCCGCCCGCGATCGTGAGCAGCACCGCCTCGACGAGGAACAGCAGCCGGATGTCGGTGGGGGTGGCGCCGGTGGCGGCGCGCAGGCCGATCTCGCGCTGGCGCTCCATCACGCTCATCAGCATGACGTTCATCACGCCGATCCCGCCGACGAGCAGCGATACCGCGCCGATCCCGATCAGCATGCGCGAATGCACTGCCTTCTGCTCCTGCATCGTCCGCAGGATCGACTGGGCGTCGAGCACGGTGAGCTTGGCATCGGGCGTGGCGAGGCGCGCGGTGATCCGCTCGCTCGCGGCCTGGGTGTCGGCGCCGGGGCGCAGCCGGACGAGCAGGCCGGTGGGGCCGCCGCCGGGGATGATCCGCTGCGCGCAGCCGAGCGGGATCAGCGCGCCCATATTATAGTCGATCGGGTCGAGCGTCTCCGGCGTCACCGGCGCCAGCACGCCGATGACCGTATAGCCATAGCCGCCGATCAGCACCTTGCTGCCGGGCTCGATCGCCGCGGCAGGGCCCGAAAGCGCGCGCGCGGCGCCATCGCCGAGCACGGCCGAGAGCGCGCACTCCTCGACGCTGCTCGCATGTCGTCCGGCGGCGAGACGCAGATTGGCGAGCGTCGCGAGCGTCGGGGGCGCGGCGAGGGTGGCGATGTCCGCGGTCTTGCCGCCGGCGCGTGCGGGCGCGCGTCCGCCGGCGAGCGGAATAGCTTCGATCACGTCGGGATCGAGGCGCGGAAGCGCGTCGATCGCCGCCCGCGAGAGGATCGCCGGGCGATCGCCCGCGGGCGCCGCCTGGATCTGGAGCATGTCGACGCCGAGCTTGGCGAACAGCTTCAGCGACTCGCGCTGCGCCATATGGGCGCCGTTGAGCATCGCGATGATCGAGGCGGTGCCGATCATGATGCCGAGCAATGCGAGCGCGGAGCGGCGGCCCTGCGCGCGCAGATTGCTCCGTGCCTCGGCGAGCGTGTCGCCGAGCCTGCCCTGGAGATCGGGCAGCGCGATCAGCACGTGCCCGCGCCGCCGGTAAGGATGCGCCCGTCGCGCACCGCGATCTGACGCGGACAGGCGGCGGCGAGGTCGCGGTCATGGGTGACCATAACGATCGTCACGCCGAGCTCGTCGTTGAGCCCGGCGAGCAGCGCCATCACGTCCTGCGCGGTATTGCTGTCGAGGCTGCCGGTGGGCTCGTCGGCGAGCAGCAGCCGCGGCGCGCCGACCAGGGCGCGGGCGATGGCGACGCGCTGGCTCTGTCCGCCCGAGAGCTGGCCGGGGAGATGGCCGGTGCGATCGGCGAGGCCGACGCGCGCTAGCATCGCCTCGGCCGCTTCGCGCTGCGCGCCGCGCGGGACGCCGCGATATTGCAGCGGCAGCGCGACATTCTGCCAGGCGGTGAGGCGCGGCAGCAGCTGGAAGGACTGGAAGACGAAGCCGATCAGCCGGTTGCGCAGCCGCGCGCTCTCATGCGCCGAGCAGCCGGCCACCGATTCCCCGTCGATCGAAAGCGTGCCGCTGCTCGGTTGGTCGAGCAGGCCGATCAGGTTGAGCAAGGTGCTCTTGCCCGAGCCCGACGGGCCGACCAATGCGCAGAACTCGCCGCTGCCGACCGACAGCGTGACATTCTCGAGCACGGCTATCGCACGATCAGGCGCGGCATAGTATTTGGAGACGCCTTCAAGCCTGAGCACATCGACCTCCGCCCGGCCGGAACAGGAATGATCGTCCGATTCTTGTCAATAGCGGCCCATTTCGCCGCGATTCCGCCGAACACGCCAAGTTGTGCGGCGCGGCGTGATGCCGGTTGTTGCAGTTGCGAATGCCGGACAAGCTCGCCTGCTGACATTGGTGTAGATATTTTTTTACCGATCCCCCCGGCCTCGCCCTGTCCGCGTCGTAGTTCTAGACTGCGGCGCGCCGCGGCGGATGACAGAGGCCAAAGCCTCGTTGAGGGAGGGGACATTCATGCGTGCCATCGCGCCGAAGCTGCGTCATATTCTGCTCATCGGAGTGGCCAATCTGGGGTTGGTCGCGCCCGTGACGGCAGCGCAGGCGGCGCCACGGGAGACGAGCTTCAAGATCGAGGCGCAGCCGCTCGCCACTGCGCTGCGCGATCTGGCGATGCAGAGCGGCGTTTCGATCCTCGCGGATTCGGCGCTGACCCAGGGCAAGATGGCGCCGCGCTATGCCGCGACCAGCGGCGTCGAGGTCGCGCTGGAGGCGCTGCTGCGCGGATCGGGGTTGACCTATCGCCAGCGCGGGAACCTGTACGTCATCGTCGCCGCGCGCGCGGCGGCGCTGGGTGATGCCCAGGAACAGGTGGCGGCGCCGGCGCCGGCGCCGGACCAGGACGGCGAGGTCGTCGTCACCGCGCAGAAGATCGAGGAATCGATCCAGGACGTGCCGATCGCGGTCTCGGCCTTTTCCGGCGCCGCGCTCGACAATCTCAAGATCGAGACCGGGGCCGAGTTGCTCCGCGCGATCCCCAACGTCACTTTCTCCAAGAGCAATTTCTCGGGCTACAATTTCTCGATCCGCGGCGTCGGAACCAAGGCGGTCTCGGCGAGCACCGATCCCGCGGTGGCGGTGAGCTTCAACAATACGCCGCTGATCCGCAACCGGCTGTTCGAGCAGGAGTTCCTCGACATCCAGCGCGTCGAGGTGCTGCGCGGGCCGCAGGGCACGCTCTACGGCCGCAACGCGACCGCGGGCGTCGTCAACGTGCTGCCGATGCTGCCCTCGAACCGCTTCAACGCCGAGATCGAGGCGGAGATCGGCAATTACGAGACGCGCCGGGTGAGCGGGATGGTCAATCTGCCGCTCACCCCGACGCTCGCGGTGCGCGCGGCCGGCGCCTACACCAAGCGCGACGGCTTCGAATATAACAGCTTCAACGACACGCGGGTGAACGGCCGCGACCTGTGGACGGCGCGCGTCTCGGCATTGTGGGAGCCCACGGCCGGCTTTCGCGCGAGCTTCATCTGGCAGCATTTCGAGGAGGACGACAATCGCTCGCGCAGCGGCAAGCAATTGTGCACGCGCGATCCCGGCCCGACCCAGATCGGCAGCACCCCCGTGCCCGACGCCCTGCGCGCCCGCTTCAGCCAGGGCTGCCAGTCGCGGACCCTGTTCGCCGACGACGCGTACGGCGTCCCCAATGCCGAGAGCTTCCCGCACGTCTTCCTCGCCAGCAATATCGGCATCGGCAACACCGCGGACTTCACGCCCGTCTTCGTGGTGCCGCAGCTGACCGATCCCTATGAGGGCGTCACGCAATCGCGGAACCTGCGCGAGATCTCGACGAGCTACGACCCGGTCTTTCGCGCGAAGAACGATTTCTACCAGCTCAACCTCGACGTCGAATTGGGCGACGGGCTGCAGCTGATCTCGCAGACCGCCTATGCGCGCGACCGCTATTATTCGACGCAGGATTACAGCCGGTTCGCCTCGAACCCGATCTTCGCCGATTCGACCGCGCCTGGGCTGTTCGGCCCGCTGGATTTTCCGGTGGTGGCGCCCAACCTGACGCCGGGCGGGGTCTTCACCGATCCGCAGCTCGGTCCGTCGGACCGCTTCCTCTCGGTCGATCTGAGCAAGTCGCGCAACGAGCAATGGACGCAGGAGCTGCGGCTCCAGTCCGCATGGGACGGCCCGCTCAACATCAATATCGGCGGCAACTACCTGAAGTTCGACTCGAAGGACGATTATTATGTGTTCAGCAACCTGTTCACGCTGAGCGCGCAATATTTCTACAACCTCGATGCGCAGATCGATTTCGACAACAGCCGCTACGTGATCGGCACCCTGCCGTGCCAGCCCAGCGGGCCGACCGACGCCACCGCCAACTGCATCTATGTCGATCCCAACCCGCTCGACCAGATCAATGGCGAGGGACACAATTACTTCCGCAGCAAGAACGAGGTCGAGACCGAGAGCTGGGCGCTGTTCGGCGAGCTCTATTTCAAGCTCACCGACCGGCTGAAGCTGACCGGCGGGCTGCGCTATACCAACGACACCAAGACCAGCACGCCCTATCCGAGCCAGCTGCTGCTCGGCATCGGCCCGGTGCTGACCGATTCGACCGGCGGCAAGGTGGCGATCGGCTATCCGCCGCAGCCCGACATCGTGCAGAAATGGCAGCGCTTCAGCGGCCGCGCGGTGATCGACTGGAAGCCGGACCTGGGCTTTTCGGAGGACACCTTGGTCTATGCGTCCTTCGCCCATGGCTATAAGGGCGGCGGCGCCAATCCGCCGCGTGTCGATTTCGATCCCGAGATCGTGCGCTACCAGCCGCTCCCGCAGACCTTCGAGCCCGAATATGTCAACGCGTTCGAGATCGGCACCAAGAACATCTTCGCAGGCGGCAAGGCCGGGCTCAACCTGACCGGCTTCTACTACGATTATACCAACTACCAGGTCTCGCAGATCGTCGACCGGATATCGCTCAACGAGAATTTCGATGCGACGTCGATGGGGCTCGAGGTGGAGGCGTGGTGGCAGCCTTCCCGCAACTTTCGGCTCGACGCCAATCTCGGCTATCTGCGCACCCGCATCGCCGACGGCGAGCAATCGATCGACGTGATGGACCGCACCCAGGGCAATGACGACTGGGTGGTGGTGCGGCCCTGGGTGCAGGTGCCGTCCAACTGCGTCGCGCCGCGCGTCGCGGTCGAGGCGATCCTGAGCTCGCCGCTGTCGCAGGCGCCCGACGGCGGGATCGCGCCCTATGCGTTGGCGGCCCTGTGCAGCGCGTCGAGCCGGCTGGGCGACTATGACCCCAATCTGCCCGAGGGGCAGGTGCCCTATTACATGCTCTACGGCTTCCTCTACGATCCGCTGCTGCCCTATGATCCCGCGCTGAGCCCGATCCAGCCGTTCGGGAGCACCGATCCGCGCAGCGGCGCCCCCAATGGCGGGCGCGGCTTCTATGCCGATCTGGGCGGCAACGAACTGCCCAATTCGCCGCGGCTGACGCTCAACGTGGGCGCGCAGTACAATCTGTTCCTTGACGACTGGAAGCTGACGCTCCGCGGCGACTATTACCGCCAGGGGCCGAGCTATGCGCGCGTCTACAACACGGCCTATGATCGGCTGCGCGGATGGGACAACGCCAATCTCTCGCTCACCGCGGAGAATGCGGCCTGGGGCCTGGTCGCGCAATTCTATGTGAAGAACGTCTTCGACGGCACGCCGATCACCGACGCCTTCACCAATTCGGACGATACCGGCCTGACCACCAACGTGTTCACGCTCGAGCCCCGGATCTTCGGCTTCCGGCTGGCCAAGCGTTTCTGAGGAGGTGAGCATGGGGAGGTCGGACAGGCCGATACCGAAGACGCGCGTCGCGGCGACCGCCGGGCTGATGCTGGCGCTGACCGCCGCGAGCGTTCCTCCGCAAGGGAGCGACAAGACGCTGCTCGGGCGCTGGCATACCGAGCGCGAAGGCGGGGTGGTCGAGATCCATCGCTGCGGGCAGGCGCTGTGCGGCCGGGTGGTCGACGGGACGCGGCTGCGCGCCAACCCCGACCAGCGCGACGTGCGCAACCCGGACAGGACGCAGCGCGACCGCAAGGTGCTGGGCGCGCGCGTGCTGAGCGGCTTCGCGGGCGGGCCGGACAGGTGGAAGGGCGGGCCGCTCTACGATCCGGAGACCGGAAACCGCGCCGGATCGGGAACGCTGACGCTGGTGAACCCCGACACGCTCAAGGTGCAGGGCTGCATCGCCATGTTCCTGTGCAAGACCCAGACCTGGCGGCGCGCGCGCTGAAGCGGGCCGGAATCAATCGGCATTCAGGCGAGCGCGGGTTTTCAATCCTCCCCCGCCAGGGGGAGGTGGCACGCGCAGCGTGACGGAGGGGGCGGAATCACTGCACTCGATTGGAGGGTGCGCTGCTTACCTCCCCCTCCGACGCCTTCGGCGCCACCTCCCCCTGGCGGGGGAGGATAGGAATGTCGACGCGGCCCAGAGCCATGGGCGACTTCCTTCGTGGCTCTGGATCCCGGCTTTCGCCGGGATGACGACGAGAGGTATTCCAACCTAACCGCGCGGCGGCGGGGCGATCAGCAGCGGCAGGAGCTGCGCGACGAGTTCGCGCGTCGCGCTTGCCTCCTGGCCGAGCATGCGGCGCAGATGCGGCCCGATCAGCGCGTCGCCGAATGCGCAGACCGCGATCAGCAGGACGATGTTGCGGATCCGCGATTCGCTGTCCGGGCTGTCCGGCACGCGGGCGCGGACCGCTGCGACGAGGTCGGCGACCGCCTGATCGAGCGAATCGAAATGGTCGAGCTCGCGCGCCAGCACGAGCCATGCGGCGAGCTGCCCGGCGCCTCCCGCGCCGAACGCGTCGAACACGCGGTCGACGAGCCGCGTCGGTGCCTCGGCATCGACATGGAGCGCCCCGACGGCATCGCCGAGCGCGTCGGCGAGGTCGCGGATCATCGCCTCCATCAGCGCGGTATGGAGCCCCGCCGACGAGCCGAAATGGTGGATGACGTTGGGGTGCGACATCGCGATCGCGCGGCCGACATTCGCGAGCGTGACCGCCGCCGGGCCCTGTTCGAGGAGGAGGACGCGCGCCGCGGCGAGCGCTTCTTCGCGCGCCTCGGCCGCGCTGCGCTTGCGCCGCTTGGTCCGCGGGGCGCTCATCAATGGGTCCCGTCCGGGCGCACGGTCAGCCCGAAGTAAAGGGTGCGGAGCCGACTTGCGCCCCGCCCGACCTCTTCTTTCCTGCGATTGATCCGCATCTGCAGGATGTCTCGTCCTCTATTTTGCGCGGCGTCCCCCCGAAGCCGGTCCGCGCGCGTCTCTCGAAATGGGGGAGGCAGGGTGTGCCGCCTCCGAACGGGCATTCCAATGCCAAAAAAACCGAGGAGAGGAATGATGATCAAGAAAATCCTGGCTGCAGGCGCCTTGGCCGCCTCCGCCGCGTTCCTGGTGCCCCAGGCTTCGGCGCAGACCTTCTCGCCGAGCGGCCCCTTCACCCTGGCCAATATCGGCACGATCACGGTCAGCAAGGGGATCACGCTGAGCTGCGGCCTTACCGGTGGCGGCTCGGTCTCGGGCGGTGCGGCCACCGTGACGTCGATCAACCTCACCGGCGGCCTATGCGGCTCGGTGCTGTTCACCGGCACGCCCTATACGGTCACGTCGGGCTCGCTGACCTCGATCACGCTGAACGGCGTCACCGTCACCGCGATCACCGGCAATTGCGCGGGCACCCTGACCGGCGCGTACAACCAGTCGACCGGGGTGATCACCTTCACCAACGCGACGATCCCGTCGACTTCGGGCGGCAGTCCCTGCCGTGTCACTGGCCGGGTCCAGATCTCGCCGACCGTGACCTTCACCATCCCCTGATGCGTATGGAGCCGGGCGACACCCCCGTTCGCCCGGCTCCCCGTTGCCATTTGCAATGCCACCCCCTTGTCGAGCGGTGGGGCACCGAACCCGCTGGCGGCGTCTTCGACCCGGCGCCGGAGCCACAGGCTAGGCAGCCGCTCGACCTTTTTTCCCTTTCATCCTTCGCTCGCGCGGCCGGTCCCGCGCCGCACGGAAGTGCCGCGTGCCGGGATACTCCCCGCGTTCCGGCCATTTTGTAACTTGACGCCGACGTGGCAATATTGACATTGATGTCAATATAACTTGAGGCGGCTGGAGATAGGCCATGGCGATCTGGATCGGCGCATTGTTCGCTGCGGGCTTCGGGCTCGTCCTGTTCCAGGCGCGCGCCTGGCTGCATCTCGCGCTGTTCGCGGCATGGATCGGCGCCGGCTATGCGCTGGGCGTGATCGGCTGGGAGGCCGCCGCAGCATTGTCGGTGATGCTGGTGCCGCTGCTCGTGCTGGCGCTGCACCCGCTGCGCCGCGTGCTGCTCGCAGCGCCGCTGCGCGGCGTGTTCCGCAGGATCATGCCGCGGATGAGCCCGACCGAGCAGGCGGCGATCGACGCGGGCACGGTGTGGTGGGACGCCGAACTGTTCGCCGGCAGGCCCGACTGGCGCCGGCTGCTCGCGACGCCGGCGCCGTCGCTCACCGCGGAGGAACAGCGCTTCCTCGACGTCGAGACCGAGAAGCTCTGCGACCTCGCGAACGATTGGGAGAGCACGGCGGTGTGGCAGGATCTGCCGCCCCGGGCCTGGGCCTATGCCCGCGAACACGGCTTTCTCGGGATGATCATCCCGAAGGCCTATGGCGGGCTCGGTTTCTCGGCCTATGCGCACAGCCAGGTGATCCAGAAGCTGTCGACGCGCTGCTCGGCGGCGGCGGTGTCGGTGATGGTGCCCAATTCGCTCGGGCCCGCCGAATTGCTGCTCCACTACGGCACCGACGCGCAGAAGGACCATTATCTGCCCCGGCTCGCGCGCGGCGAGGAGATACCGTGCTTCGCGCTCACCAGCCCCTATGCGGGCTCGGACGCGGCCTCGATCACCGATACCGGCTTGGTCTGTCGCGGCATGTGGCAGGGGCGCGAGACGCTCGGGTTCCGCGTCAGTTGGAACAAGCGCTACATCACGCTGGCGCCGATCGCGACGGTGCTGGGGCTCGCCTTCCGGGTGCAGGATCCCGAGCGGCTGCTGGGCGGCGAGGCGGATCCGGGGATCACCTGCGCGCTGATCCCGCGCGATCATCCGGGCGTGCGGATCGGGCGGCGCCATTGGCCGCTCAACGCCGTCTTCCAGAACGGCCCGACCTCGGGCGACGACGTGTTCGTCCCGATCGACATGGTGATCGGCGGGCGCGAGCAGGTCGGCAATGGGTGGCGGATGCTGATGGAGTGCCTCGCGGCCGGGCGGGCGATCTCGCTGCCCTCGTCCAATGTCGGCATGGCCAAGCTCGCCGTGGGCGGCGTGAGTGCCTATGCCGCGATCCGGCGCCAGTTCAACGTGCCGATCGGCATGTTCGAGGGCGTGCAGGAGCCGCTCGCGCGGATGGCGGGGCATCTCTATGCGATCGATGCGACCCGCCGGCTCGCCGCGAGCGGGCTCGATCAGGGCGAGAAGCCCTCGGTGATCTCGGCCATCGCCAAATATCATGTCACCGAGCGCGCCCGATTGATCGTCAATGACGGCATGGACCTGATCGGCGGCAAGGGCATCTGCATGGGGCCGGCCAATTTCCTCGCGCGCGCCTATCAGCAGATCCCGATCGCGATCACCGTCGAGGGCGCGAACATCATGACGCGCACGCTGATCATCTTCGGGCAGGGCGCGATACGCTGCCATCCCTATATCCTGACGCTTCTGCGCTCGGCGCAGGAGGAAGGCGCAGCGGGGCTCGCGCGGTTCGACAGGGCGCTGTTCGGCTATTTCGCCTTCCTGCTGCGCAATGCGGCGCGGGCGCTGACGTTCGCGACGCCGGCGGGCGCACTGATCCCGGCACCTTCCGGTGCGGCGCCGGAGCTCGCGCTTTATTATCGCCGCGCGACCCGCCTTTCGACCGCGCTGGCGCTGGCGAGCGACCTGTCGATGGCGACCCTCGGCGGAACGCTCAAGCGCCGCGAGACGGTGACCGGGCGGCTGGGCGACATCCTGTCGCAGCTGTTCATCCTGTCGGCGGTGCTCAAGCGCTTCGAGGACGAAGGCCGCCCAGCGGCGGACCTGCCCTTCGTGCACTGGGCCGCGCGCGACGCGCTCGCGCGTGCCGATACTGCCCTGCGCGAAGTGATCGCCAACCATCCCAGCCGCCTCGCGGCGCTCGCGCTGCGGCTGCTGGTGCGGCCGTTCGGCGGCCGGTTCGCCTCGCCCGACGATCGCGCCGCCGCCGCGGTGGCGCAGCTGGTCCAGACGCACGGGGCGGCGCGGGACCGGCTGCTCGCGGGTTCCTGGACGCCGCGCATGGACGTCGACCCGATCGCCGCCACGCAAGTCGCGTTCGAGCTCTATCCCGCGGTCGCCGCGATCGAGGCGCGGCTGCGACCGGCGATCCGCGCGGGCAGGATCGCGCGGCTGCCGCAGAATTTCCGCGCACTCGGGGCCTGGACGGCGGAGGCCGAGGCGCAGGGGCTGATCGACGCGAGCGAGCGGGAAGCCATCGCCCGCTTCGCCGAACATGCCGATATCGCGATCCAGGTCGATGACTTCCCGCCCGATTTCGGGCTGGCCGAAGGACTGCGCCAACGCAATGTCGGCAACGCGTTCGCGGTGGCCGCGGAATGAGCGACCGCTATCTCGATTTCGCCAATTCGGGGATCGGACATTGGCTCACCGGCGCGCTCGGGCTGCCGCAGCCGGTGCCGATCGACCGCGATCCCGCGCGCATGGCCGCCGCGGCGCTGGTCGCCGATGCCGGCGGCGGGCGGCTGGGCGGCCTGGTGACGCGCACGCTCGAGAAGCTCGGCGTGGCGCACGCGGTAGCGCCCGTCGATGCATTGATCGTCGATGCCACCGGCTGCGCCACCGTCGCGGCGACCGAGGCGTTGTACCGCATCTTCCACGAGAACCTGCGCGGCGTGCGGCCCAACGGCCGCATCGTGCTGCTCGCGCACGATCCCGATCAGGCGCCGGACGAAGAGGCCGCCGCGATCTGGCGCGGGCTCGAGGGTTTCCTGCGCTCGCTCGCCAAGGAAGCGCGCAGGGCGATCGCGGCGCAACTGGTCTATGTGCCCGTCGCGGGCGATCCGGCGCTGGAAAGCACGCTCGGCTTCCTGCTGTCGGGGCGCTCGGCCTATGTCTCGGGGCAGGCGATCCGCGTCGGCACCGCCGTGGCGGGAGCGGCAGACCTGCAACGAACGGTGCTCGTCACCGGAGCCTCGCGCGGGATCGGCGCGGCGATCGTCGACAGCTTCGCGCGGACCGGCGCGCATGTCGTGGGGCTCGACATGCCCGGAGCCCAGGAAGCGCTCGCCGAACAGGCGGCCCGGCTCGGCGGCAGCGCGCTCGCGCTCGACATCACCGCGCCCGACGCCGCCGGGCGGATCGTCGAGGATGCCCGCGCGCGGGGCGGCTATGACGTGATCGTCCACAATGCCGGGATCACCCGCGACAAGACGATCGCGCGGATGGAGGCCGATCGCTGGAATACGGTGATGGAAGTCAACCTCGCCGCGCCGATGCGAGTCACCGCTGCCCTGCTCGCGGCCGGACAGATTCGCCGCGGCGGGCGGATCGTCGCTGTGTCCTCGCTGAGCGGGATCGCGGGCAATGTCGGCCAGACCAACTATGCCTTTTCGAAGGCCGGGGTGATCGGCTGGATCCGGCGGCTGGCGCGCGAACTGGCGCCCGCCGGCATCACCGCCAACGCCGTCGCGCCGGGCTTCATCGAGACGCAGATGACCGCGGCGGTGCCCTTCACCATCCGCGAGGCCGGGCGGCGGATGAACTCCCTGGGACAGGGCGGCCAGCCCGAGGACGTCGCCGAGACGATCCTCTGGCTCGCCGATCCCGGCAGCGCGGGCATCTCGGGCGAAGTCGTCCGCGTCTGCGGCCAGAGCCTGTTGGGAGCCTGATCGCCATGGTGGCAGAGACGCTGATCGTCGATCGCCCCTCCTCGCCCGGCGCGGTGCTGCTCGCGGGCCTGGCGTCGCTGGCGAAGTCCGCGCCGGCGCACCCGGTGCTGCCAGGCGTGCGGCTGGTCCGCCCCGACCTGCCGATCGAAGCCGCGCCGCTCGCCGACTATCGCGACCTGTGCGGGTTCGACGAAGCGCAGGGCGTGCCGCCGACCTGGCCGCATCTGCTCGCCTTCCCGCTCCATCTCGCGCTGATGATGCGGCGCGATTTTCCCTGGCCGCTGGCGGGAACGGTCCACATCGCCAACCGCATCGTCCAGCATCGCGCGCTGGCGCTGGGGGATCGGCTGACCGTCTCGGCGGGCTTCGGCGAATTCCGGTCGCACCCGCGCGGACAGGCGTTCACGATCCGCGCCGAGGCGCAGCGCGGCGGCACGACGGTGTGGCGAAGCGAGAGCGTGTATCTGCGGCGCGGCGCGCGCTCGGCGCTCGGTGCGCCGGTCGCGACGCTGTCCGACGCGGATGCCGCGACGACGCCGACCGGCGCCGAGACGATCGCGCGCGCGGTGGCACCGCGTTACGCCCGCCTGTCGGGCGACCGCAATCCGATCCACATGTCGTGGCTCGGCGCGCGGCTGTTCGGGTTCGAGCGGCCGATCGCGCATGGGATGTGGACCAAGGCGCGGGCGCTGGCACGCGCACTCCCCGCCGCGCCGGTCGACCGGATCGCGATCGACGTGGCGTTCCGCGCCCCGATCCAGCTGCCCGGGCGCGCCACCCATTTCGCCGACCCGTCGGACCATGGCACTGCCTTCGCGGTGCGCGACGGCGCGGGCGAGCGGCTCCATCTGATCGGCCGGTTCGGCCGCGATCTCGCACTCGAGGGAATGCATGCTGAGCTCAAATGAACCGCGCCGCGTCGCGATCCTCGGCGGCAGCCGGATCCCCTTCGCGCGCTCGAACACCGCTTATGCCGATGCATCGAACCAGGAGATGCTGACCGCCGCGATCCAGGCGCTGGTCGAGCGGTTCGGACTCGAAGGCATGCGGCTGGGCGAAGTCGCGGCAGGCGCGGTGCTCAAGCAGGCGCGCGACATCAACCTCACCCGCGAGGCTTTGCTGTCGACCAGCCTTTCTCCCGAAACGCCGGCCTATGACGTGCAGCAGGCCTGCGGCACCGGGCTGGAGGCGGCGATCCTCGTCGCGAACAAGATCGCGCTCGGCCAGATCGAAGTGGGCATCGCGGGCGGCGCCGACACCACGTCCGACCCGCCGATCGCCGTCAACGAGGGCTTCCGGCAGGCGCTGCTCGCGGCCAATCGCGCAAAGACGCTGGGAGGCCGGCTGAAGGCGCTGGCCAGGGTCCGGCCGGGGATGCTCTTCAAGCCCGAGCTGCCGCGCAACGCCGAGCCGCGCACCGGGCTTTCGATGGGCGAGCATTGCGAGCTGATGGCGAAGCGCTGGGGGATCTCCCGCGCCGACCAGGACGCGCTGGCGGTGCGGAGCCACCACAATATGGCCGCCGCCTATGACCGCGGCGACTTCGACGACCTGATCGTGCCGTGGCGCGGCCTGGCGCGCGACAACAACCTTCGCCCCGATAGCAGCGTGGAGAAGCTCGCGACGCTCAAGCCGGTGTTCGATCGCGCGAACGGCACGCTCACCGCGGGCAATTCGACCCCGCTGACCGACGGCGCGGCAGCGGTGCTGCTCGCTAGCGAGGAATGGGCGCGCGGGCGTGGGCTGCCGATCCTTGCGTATATGCGGGCGGGCGAGACTGCGGCGGTCGACTTTGTCGGCGGCGCGGAAGGGCTGCTGATGGCGCCGGCCTATGCGGTGCCGCGGATGCTCGACAAGCTCGGCATCACGCTCCAGGACTTCGACTATTACGAGCTGCACGAGGCCTTCGCCGCGCAGGTGCTGTGCACGCTGGCGGCCTGGGAGGACCCCCAATTCGCGCGCGACCGGCTGGGCCGCGATGCGCCGCCGGGGGCGATCGATCGCGCGAAGCTCAACGTCAACGGCAGCTCGCTCGCGGCGGGGCATCCCTTCGCGGCGACCGGCGGGCGGATCCTCGCCAATCTGGCGCGGATGATCGACCGGCGCGGCGGGGGGCGCGGGCTGATCTCGATCTGCGCGGCGGGCGGGCAGGGCGTGGTGGCGGTGGTCGAGAAGTGACCACGGAGCCGATCCCGCAGGGCGATGCGGATCGGCTCTGGGCCGAGCGCTTCTGGACGCGCTTCTATCGCCCCGGCGTTCCGATCGACATCGACGCCGAGCTCGACGCGGCGGGGACATTGGCCGACATCTTCGAGCGCGACGCGTTGCGCTATGCGGGGCGTATCGGGTTCGTCAGCCTCGGGAGCGGGCGCACCTATGGCGCGACGCTCGCGGACGCGAAGGCTTTCGCGGCGTGGCTGCAGAGCGTGGGCGTGGCGAAGGGCGATCGCGTCGCGCTGATGATGCCCAATTGCCTGCAATATCCGGCGGCGCTTTTCGGCACGCTGTTCGCGGGCGCGGTGGTGGTCAACGTCAACCCGCTCTACACCGCGCCCGAGCTGGCGCATCAGCTGCGCGACAGCGGCGCGGTGGTGCTCGTGGTGATGGACATGTTCGCCGCGACCTTCGCGTCGATCCGCGCGCAGACCGCGGTCCGCGAAGTGGTGGTGACGTCGATGGGCGACATGCTGGGTCCGATCAAGGGGCCGGCGATCGGGCTGATGCTGCGCGCCGCGGGGCAGAAGCCCGCGCCCTGGCCGAAACGCGGCATGTACCGATGGAAGCAAGTGATGCGCCGGGCACGGCGGCTGGCATATCGCAGGCCCGGGATCGCGCAGGGCGACCTCGCCTTCCTGCAATATACCGGCGGCACGTCGGGCGTCGCCAAGGGCGCGATGCTCACGCACCGCAACGTCGTCGCCAATGTGCTGCAGGGCCGCGCCTGGGTGATGCCGCAGCTCGACGACAGCGAGCTGCTGACCAACGTCACGCTGCTGCCGCTCTACCATATCTTCTCGCTCACCGCGAACCTGCTGATGTTCATGGGGGTGGGCGGGCGCAACATCCTCATCGCCAATCCGCGCGACACGCGGCGGGTGAGCTGGATCCTCCGGAAGGAGCGGTTCACCGGCATGGCGGGGGTGAGCACGCTCTTCGCCAGCCTGCTCGACGATCCCGAATTCCGCGCGCGCGATTTCTCCGCGCTGCGGCTCACCATCGCCGGAGGGATGGCGACGCATGCCGAGGTGGCGGCGCGCTGGGAGGCGCTCACCGGCAAGCCTCTGGTCGAGGGCTATGGGCTCACCGAATGCGCGCCGGTGGTGTGCATCCGCCCGGTCGATTTCGCGACGCCCGGCGTGATGGGCTATAGCGGCACCGTCGGGCTGCCGGTGCCGTCCACTGAGGTGCGGATGCGCCGCGCCGACGGAAGCTGGGCGGGGCTCGGCGAGCCCGGCGAGCTCTGCGTGCGCGGGCCGCAGGTGATGCGGGGCTATTGGGGGCATCCCGAGGAAAGCGCCCGGGCATTGTCGGACGACGGCTGGCTCGCGACCGGCGATGTCGGGGTGATGGGGAGGGACGGCGAGGTGCAACTGATCGATCGGATCAAGGACATGATCCTCGTCTCGGGCTTCAACGTCTATCCCGCCGAGATCGAGGCGGCGATCGCGACGCATCCGGACGTGGCCGAAGTCGCGGTGGTCGGCGTACCCGATCCCGTGAAGGGCGAGCGGATCAAGGCGGTGGTGCATCCGCGCGGGACCACGCTCTCGGTCGAAGCGGTGCGCGAGCACTGCCGCACGCGGCTGACCGGCTACAAGGTGCCGTCGATCGTCGAGATCCGCGACACGCCGTTGCCCAAGACCAATGTCGGCAAGATCCTGCGGCGGGAGCTGCGCTGATGGCGCCGCGCGATGCCGATGTGATCGTGGTGGGCGCCGGGCTCGCCGGCCTTGTCGCGGCGAGCGAGGCGGTGGCGCGCGGTGCTTCCGTCGTCGTCGTCGAGCAGGAGCCCGAGCAGAGCCTGGGCGGACAGGCCTTCTGGTCGCTGGGCGGGCTGTTCCTCGTCGATTCGCCCGAGCAGCGCCGGCTGGGCATCCGCGACAGCCATGAACTTGCCTGGCAGGACTGGCTGGGCACCGCCGGGTTCGATCGACCCGAGGACCGATGGCCGCGGCGCTGGGCGGAGGCCTATGTGCGCTTCGCGGCGACCGAGAAAAGGGACTGGCTGCGCGGGCTGGGCGTGTCGTTCGTGCCCGTGGTCGGCTGGGCCGAGCGCGGCGACGGGCGCGCCGAGGGGCACGGCAATTCGGTGCCGCGCTTCCACATCGCCTGGGGAGCGGGGCCGGGCGTGGTCAAACCCTTTGCCGAGCTGGCGCGCGCGGCGGAGCGCGACGGCAGGCTGCGCTTCCTGTGGCGGCACCGCGTCGATGCGCTGGAGACCGAAGGCGGCCGCGTCACCGGCGTGTCGGGCACGCGGCTCGCGCCCGATCCCGTCGAACGCGGCGCCGCCAGTACGCGCGACGCGGTCGGCGATTTTCGGCTGACCGCGCGTTCGGTGATCGTCGCCTCGGGCGGGATCGGCGGCGATCTCGACCTTGTCCGTCGCAACTGGCCGGCGCGGATGGGCACGCCGCCCGCCTTCATGGTGCGCGGCGTCCCCGCGCATGTCGACGGGCGGATGATCGGCATCGCACAGGCGGCGGGCGCGCGGCTGATCCACTCCGATCGCATGTGGCATTATGTCGAAGGGCTGCGGAACTGGCGGCCGATCTGGAAAGATCACGGTATCCGCATCCTGCCGGGTCCGTCCTCGATGTGGTTCGATGCGCGCGGCGATCGGCTGCCGCCGCCGTTCCTGCCGGGCTACGACACGCTGGGGACGTTGCGCTATCTGCTGGAGGGCGGCAATCCCTACAGCTGGTTCGTGCTCAACCAGGCGATCATCCGCAAGGAGTTCGCGCTGTCGGGCTCGGAGCAGAATCCCGACCTGACCAGCCGGAGCCTGCGGCGGACGCTGCGCCGCGTGACCAGCCGCAGCCGCGCGCCCGAGCCGGTCGAGGCCTTCAAGGCGCAGGGCGAGGACTTCGTCGTGGCGAACGACATCGCGACGCTGGTCGACGGCATGAACCGGATCGGCGAGGGAGCCCCGCTCGACCGGCGGCGCATCGAGGATTCGATCGTGATGCGCGACCGCGAGCTGGCCAACCCCTTCTCGAAGGACTTCCAGCTGATGGGCATCCGCAACGCCCGGCTGGGCCTCGCCGAGCGGCTGATGCGCACCGCCCCGCCGCGCCCGATCCTCGACTCCGCCAACGGACCGCTGATCGCGGTGCGGCTCAACATCCTGACCCGCAAGACTTTGGGCGGGCTCGAGACCGACCTCGACGCGCGCGTGCTCGGCAGCGACGGCGAGCCGATCGCGGGACTGTTCGCCGTGGGTGAGGCGGCCGGGTTCGGCGGCGGCGGCATGCACGGCTATCGCTCGCTCGAAGGTACCTTCCTCGGCGGTTGCCTGTTCAGCGGCCGTGCCGCGGGGCGGGCCGTGGTCCAGAGCTGAAGGGCGAGGGGCGCGGGCCGCAGCTGCGTATCCTTGGTGTCGGCACCGATGCCGACGTCCAGGAGATCGCCTTTCCCATGCGTTCCACGCTGTCTGTCCTCGCCGCCGCCGCGGTGATCGTCGCCGTGCCGGCGGCCGCCCATCCCAAGCTCCTCTCGTCGACGCCGGCGGCCGGCGCGACGGTCAAGTCCACCGCCAAGGTCGAGCTGCGTTTCTCCGAACGCCTCGTCGCGCGGCTGTCGAGTGCGCAGGTGGTGATGACGGGGATGCCCGGCATGGCCGATCATCCGCCGATGCCCGTGCAGGGCCGCGCCGCCATGGCCGCCGACGGCAAGACGCTGGTGGTGACTCTCGCGCGCCCGCTCGCCGCGGGCAGCTACAAGGTGACCTACCAGGTCGTGTCCGCCGATACCCACAAGATCGAGGGCGGCTTCGACTTCACGGTCCGCTGAGCGGTGACGGAGCTCGCCGTCGCGGTCCGGTTCCTCCTCTATCTCGACCTGATGGCGCTGTTCGGCCTCGCCGCATTCAGCCTCCATGCGCTGCGCGGTCGCGAGCGCGTTTCGGGCGCATTGCTTCCGCTCGCGTCGCTCGTCGCGGGAACGGCGTTCGGTGGCGCGCTGCTGTCGCTGCTGGGGCTGGCCGCGCTCGCCGCGAGCCTCGCCGGCACGGGGCCGTTCGCGCTCGATCGCGAGACCCTGGACGTGCTGCTGCTCGAGACGAGCAACGGCGCTGCGTGGCAATTGCGCATGGCGGCGCTGGCCGTCGCTTTCGTGGCGGCCTGGCCGGTTCGGCGCCGGGGGACGGCGATGGCCGGTGCGGCACTGGCGACGCTCGCCGGTGGGACGGCGCTCGCGAGCCTGGCCTGGGGCGGGCACGGTGCCGCCGGCGAAGGCGCGTCCGGCTGGCTCCGGCTCGGCGCCGACATCGTCCATCTCCTTGCCGCCGGGATCTGGGTCGGCGCGCTCTTCGCGATGCTGCTGCTCCTGCTGCGCCCGGCGCGAAAGATCGAGCGCACCCATCTCCGCGTCTCGCATCGCGTGCTCGCGGGCTTTTCGAGCCTGGGCACGCTCGTCGTCGGTGCGCTGGTCGTGTCGGGCGTCGTCAATCTGCTGGGGACGATCGGCCTGGACGGCATCGCCGCGCTCCCGGCCGCTCGCTATGGCCAGCTGCTCCTCGCCAAGCTTGCCTTGTTCGCGGCGATGCTCGCTTTCGCCGCCGGCAATCGCTTCCGGCTGGTGCCGCGCTTCGAGCGCGCGATGGCGGCCGGGGATCACGCCGCGGCACTGGCGGCGCTGCGCCGGAGCCTCGCGATGGAGACCGCCTGCGCAATCGCGATCCTCGCTCTGGTCGCCTGGCTGGGGACGCTCGACCCTCTGGGCGCCGCCTAGGAACGCGCCGCGAGCGAGTCGAGGATCGGGCAGTCGGGCCGCGCGTCGCCCTGGCAGCGGCCGGCAAGGTCGAGCAACGTGCGGCGCATCGCCTCGAGCGCCTGGGCCTTGCGCTGCAGCTCCTCGGCGCGCGCGGTCGCCAGCGCCTTCACTTCGGCGCTCGAGCGGCCGCGGTCGCGCCACAGGTCGAGCAGCTTGCCGATCTCCTCGATCGGAAAGCCCAGGTCGCGCGCATTGGCGATGAACCGCAGCTGGTGCAGGTCGGCCTCCGAATAGTCGCGATAGCCGCTGTCGCGCCGCGCGGCGCGCGGGATCAGCCCGATCTTCTCGTAATGGCGGATCATCCGCTGCGAGACCCCGCTCGCCTGCGATGCCTGACCGATGTTCATGCGCCGTGTCCCATTCGCGGTTTCACAGCCGCACCAGCCGGAGCCGCAGCGCGTTGCCGATCACGCTCACCGAGGAGAGCGCCATCGCCAGCGCCGCGATCGCGGGCGACAGCAGCATGCCGGTCAGCGGATAGAGCAGGCCCGCCGCGATCGGCACGCCCGCGACGTTATAGGCGAAGGCGAAGACCAGGTTCTGGCGGATGTTGCGCATCACCAGCCGCGACAGCCGGCGCGCGCGGACCAGCCCGCCCAGATCGCCCTGGAGCAGGGTCACGCCCGCGCTCTCGATGGCGACGTCGGCGCCCGCGCCCATCGCCACGCCGACCTCGGCCGCGGCCAGCGCCGGGGCGTCGTTGACGCCGTCGCCCGCCATCGCCACCGCGCGGCCCTGCGCGCGCAGCTTCCCGATCACCGCCGCCTTGTCCTCGGGCAGCACTTCGGCCTCGACCTCGTCGATCCCGACCCGCGCGGCGACGGCGCGCGCGGTGGTGCGGTTGTCGCCGGTCATCATCACCACGCGGATGCCCTCGGCCTTCAGCGCGCGCACCGCCTCGGGCGCACTCGCCTTGATCGGGTCGGCGACGCCGATCAGCCCGGCGAGCGCGCCGTCGATCACCACGAAGATCGCCGTGCCGCCCTCGGCGCGCAGCGCCTCGGCCGCGTCGGCGAGCGCGGCGAGGTCGACGCCGCTCTCGCGCATCAGCCGCGGCCCGCCGAGCAGCAGCTGCCGCCCCTCGACCTGCCCGGTGACGCCGCGGCCGATCGGGGCGTCGAAATCCTCTACCTCGGCAAGCGCGAGCCCGCGCTCTGTCGCGGCGCGGACGATCGCCTCGCCGAGCGGATGCTGGCTCGCCCGCTCGACGCTCGCGGCGAGGCGCAGCAGCTCGGCCTCGTCCTGGCCGGCAGCGGGCCGGACCAGCGTCACCGCGGGGCGCCCCTCGGTCAGCGTGCCCGTCTTGTCGACGATCAGCGTGTCGATCTTCTCGAAGCGTTCGAGCGCCTCGGCATTCTTGATCAGCACTCCGGCCTGGGCCCCGCGGCCGACGCCCACCATGATCGACATCGGCGTGGCGAGCCCGAGCGCGCAGGGACAGGCGATGATCAGCACCGAGACCGCCGCGACCAGCGCATAGCCGAGCCGCGGATCGGGCCCGACGAGCCCCCAGGCGAGCGCGGCGGCGAGCGCGACGAGGATCACCGCGGGCACGAACCATGCCGAGACCTGGTCGGCCATGCGCTGGATCGGCGCGCGGCTGCGCTGCGCCTCGGCGACCATCTGGACGATCCGCGCGAGCAATGTGTCGGTGCCGACCTTGTCGGCGCGCATCACGAACGCGCCGGTCTTGTTGAGCGAGCCCGCGATCACCTGCGCGCCGGGCTCCTTGGTGACCGGCATGGATTCGCCGGTGACGAGCGATTCGTCGATCGCGACCCGGCCGTCGAGCAGTTCGCCGTCCACGGGGACCTTCTCGCCGGGGCGTACGCGCAGCCGGTCGCCGACCTGGATCAGGTCGAGCGTGACTTCCTCGTCGCCGCCGTCGTCGCGCAGCCGTCGCGCGGTCTTGGGGGCGAGGTCGAGCAGCGCCTTGATCGCGCCCGAGGTGCGCTCGCGCGCGCGCAGCTCGAGCACCTGGCCGAGCAGCACGAGCACGGTGATCACCGCCGCCGCCTCGAAATAGACCGGGACCGCGCCGTCATGCCCGCGGAACGCCGCCGGGAAGATGCCCGGCGCCAGCACCGCGACGACGCTATAGGCGAAGGCGACGCCCACGCCCATCGCGATCAGCGTGAACATGTTGAGGTTGCGCGATCGGAGCGACGCCCAGCCGCGCTCGAAGAACGGCCAGCCGGCCCAGAGCACGACCGGGGTCGCCAGCGCGAACTGCAGCCAGTTGGAGAGCTGCTGCCCCACCAGCATCGTCAGCCCGGTCAGATGCCCGCCCATCTCGAGCGCGAACACCGGCAGCGCGAGCGCGAGGCCCACCCAGAAGCGGCGCGTCATGTCGGCGAGCTCGGGATTGGGGCCGCTGTCGAGCGTGATCGTCTCGGGTTCGAGCGCCATGCCGCAGATCGGGCAGGCGCCGGGGCCGACCTGGCGGATCTGCGGGTGCATCGGGCAGGTGTAGATGGTTCCCGGCGGCGCTTCGGCCGCGGGCGCGGGCGGCGCGAGGTAGCGCTCGGGATCCGCGAGGAACTTCGCGCGGCAGCCGGCACTGCAGAAATGAAATTCCTCCCCGTGGTGGAAGGCATGGTGCGCAGTCGTCGCCGGGTCCACGGTCATCCCGCAGACGGGGTCCTTCACCCTGCCGGGCGGCAGGGCGCCGGCGGAGCCGCCGGCATGGTCGTGCGGGGCATCGTGATGGGCATGAGTCGTCATTGCGTTCCTCCGATGCCCGGCCATCTAGGGATTGACATCATGTCAGGGTCAAGGGGCCTGTCCGTCACTCTCGATTACGCACGGCGGCGGTCGAGCCCTCGGCGCGCTGGGTCGTATCGACAATCAGGGGCGAGGCCTTTCAATCCTCCCCCGCCAGGGGGAGGTGGCACGCGCAGCGTGACGGAGGGGGCGGAATCACTGTGCTCACTTGGAGAGTGCACTGCCTACCTCCCCCTCCGACGCCTTCGGCGCCACCTCCCCCTGGCGGGGGAGGATTTAGGGACCTGAATATCGATACGAACCCAAGGCTGGCATGCGCAGGCACGGCGCGGCATGATCCGGTGCTGCGGATCGCATGAGGGACGGCGCGCGCCGGTGCGTAACCTATGTGATCGGGGACGAGGCGGATCATGACGGACGATTTGGACCAATTGCTCGGGCGGCTCTCCGCCCGGGCGCCGCATCCGGGGCTCGATGCCGTGTCGGCGTCGGTGCTCGATCGCGTGGCCGCGCCGCCGGCGCCGCGCCGCGATGCGTTCCTGCTGACGAGTGCGCTCGCGGTGGTCGTCGCGGTCGGCATCGGCTTCGCGGGCGGGCTGACCCAGCCGACGCATGCCCAGCCGCTGGTGTTCGACGCCGGCTGGTCGCTGGCGCCTTCCACATTGCTGGGCGGCTGATGCGCCCCGGCCGCCTCCTCCTCGTCGCGCTCATCGCCTTCGCCGCCGCGGTCGCCGGCGTGCTCGCGGCCCGCTGGTTCGTGCCGGCGCTCCGGCAGCCCGGTTCGGAGCTGCACGCGCTGCTCCATGACGGGCTCGATCTCGACGCGGCGCAGCAGGCGAAGCTCGATGCGCTCGAGCGGCAGTTCGCACTGCGCAAGCGCGCGCTCGAGATGGAGCTGCGCGCCGATAACGCCCGACTCGCCGCGGCGATCGAGGCCGAGCATTCGGCGGGTCCGCGCGTGCGCGATGCGGTCGATCGCATCCATGTCGCGATGGGCGCGCTCCAGAAGGAGACGCTCGCGCACGTCTTCGCGATGCGCGCGATCCTCCGGCCCGATCAGGCGGCCAGGTTCGACCAGGCGGTGGTGAAGGCGCTGACCGCCGAGGCCCGGTGACTCTCGATCTCGCCGGCCTTTCCGACGGCGAGCTCGCCGCGCTCAGCCTGGCTGGTCGCACCGCCGCCTTCGCCGCGATCCTCGCGCGCCATCGCGACGCCGTCTACCGGATCGTCGCGGCGAGCATCGGCGATCCGGAGGAAGCGCTCGATCTCGTCCAGGAGACCTTCGTGTCGGCGCATGCCGCGCTCCGGCGCTACGATGCGGCCCGGCCGATGCGCGCCTGGCTCACCGTCATCGCGCTCAACAAGTGCCGCGACTGGGCCCGGCGCCGCGCGGTGCGGCGATTGTTCGCCTTCGCACGCCCCCTCGACGATGCCGCGGAGCGCGTGGTCGAGGACCGGCCGGGCCTCGATGTCGAGGCCGAGGATCGCGAGGCGCTCGCGCGCGCCGCGCAGGCGATCGCCGCGCTCCCGGCCTCGCTGCGGGAGGTGCTGGTGCTCCGCACGATCGAGGGGCTGTCGCAGGCCGAGAGCGCGGCGGCGCTCGGCGTCAGCGAGAAGGCGATCGAGACTCGCCTCCGCCGCGCGCGCCTGCGCCTCGCCGAGCAGCTCGGTCGGTGAGGCAGACCGGCGCTTGACCCTGACATGATGTCAAATCCTATCTCCATGCCATGCCGGCGAAAGCGGGCCGCGCGGGAGGGATGACGGTCCCTGCCGCGTAACCATTAGGGAGCGCGAACCCGCGCGGAGGAACGAGATGACGAGCAGGATGGGGCGCCGGGAGCTGTTGCGCGGCGCGGCGATGGGCGGAGGGGGAATGGCGCTCGCCGCCTGGCTACCGGCCTGGGCGCAGACCAATGCGGGTGGCATTACGACGCCGCTCCCCGAAGTGGCGGGCGAGGACATCCGGCTGCGCATCGCGCATCGGATGATGACCGTCGACGGCCGCGAAAGCCATGCGATCGGCATCAACGGCACGATCCCCGGGCCGCTCATCCGGCTGCGCGAGGGCCAGAGGGTCCGGCTGCACGTCGAGAACGCGCTCGACGAGGACAGCTCGATCCATTGGCACGGGCTGATCCTGCCGTTCCAGATGGACGGCGTCCCCGGTATCTCCTTTCCCGGGATCAAGCCGCGCTCGACCTTCACCTACGAGTTCCCGATCGTCCAGTCGGGCACCTATTGGTATCACAGCCATTCGGGGCTGCAGGAGCAGCTCGGCCATTACGGGCCGATCCTGATCGAGCCGAAGGATCCCGATCCGGTGGCGTTCGACCGCCAGCACGTCGTCGTGCTCTCGGACCACAGCCCGCTCCACCCGCACGTCCTCTTCCGCAAGCTCAAGCTGCAGCCGGGCTATTTCAACCGGCAGAAGCAGACCCTGGCGGGTCTGGCGCGCGGCGAGGACCTGCCGCTCCGGGAGCGCCTCGAATGGGGCCGGATGCGGATGGACCCGACCGACATCTCCGACGTGACCGGCGCGACCTATACCTATCTCGTCAACGGCCATGGCCCGAAGGACAATTGGACCGCGCTGTTCCGGCCCGGCGAGCGCGTGCGGCTGCGGATCATCAACGCCTCGGCGATGACGATCTTCAACGTCCGCATCCCGGGGCTCCGGTTCACAATCGTCCAGGCCGACGGCCAGAACGTCCGCCCGGTCGAGACGGACGAGTTTCAGATCACCGTCGCCGAGACCTACGACGTGGTGGTTACGCCCGAGGACCGCGCCTACACGCTCGTCGCCGAAGCGGTCGACCGCTCGGGCATGGGCCGGGCGACGCTGGCGCCGCGCGCGGGAATGGCCGCCGAGGTCCCGCCGCTCCGCAGGCGGCCGATCGCGACGATGAAGGACATGGGCATGGGCGGCATGTCGGGCATGGATCACGGCGCCGCCGACGCCGGAGGCATGGAGGGCATGCCGGGCATGGACCATGGCGCGACGGGATCGGCCGCCATGCCCGGAATGGATCATGGTGCGGCACCGGCCTCGGGCCAGGATCATGGCGGCCATTCGATGGCGGGGATGCGGATGCGCGATCCGGCCAATGCGCCGCAGGTCAGGATGGGCCCGGGCGTCCAGACGATCGCGCCGATGCCGGTCGATCGCACCGGCGATCCCGGCCAGGGGCTCGAGGATGTCGGGCACCAGGTGCTCACCTATCGTGATCTCGTGGCGCTGGAGCGCAATCCCGATGTCCGCGCGCCGGGCCGCGAGATCGAGATCCACCTGACCGGCAACATGGAGCGCTTCATGTGGGCGTTCGACGGCGTGAAATTCTCGGAGGTGAAGGCGCCGATCCCGTTCGAGGCGGGCGAGCGCGTGCGCGTGACCCTGGTCAACGACACCATGATGTCGCATCCGATCCATCTCCACGGCCATTTCTTCGAGCTGGTCACCGGCCATGGCGATCACGCCCCGCGCAAGCACACGGTCAATGTCCTGCCCGGCGGCAAGGTCAGCTGGGACGTGACCGCCGAAGCCGGCGACTGGGCGTTTCACTGCCACCTCCTCTATCACATGCATGCGGGCATGATGCAGACCGTGCAGGTCCGTCCGCTCGGGGGAGACGCGGCATGAAGCTGCGGCTCCTCCTTGGGCTCGCGCCGTTCGCGCTCGCATTCGCCCAGCCCGCTGTGGCACAGGATCATTCGGGCCACGACATGCCGGGAACGCAGGCGCCGCCCGCGCCCGTCGGGCAGGGCGGCACCGATCTGCCGCCGGGCAACGCGACCGCGCCCGCGCCCGAGCCGGGTCGCGCCGCCGATGCCTATTGGGGCGCCGAGGCGATGGCCGAGGCCGAGCGCGGCATGCGCCGCGAGCATGGCGGCGGCACCTTCAGCCAGGTGATGCTCGACCTGGCCGAACTGCGCATGCAGTCGGGCAACGAAGGTTATCGCTGGGAAGGCGAGGCCTGGATCGGCGGCGACATCAATCGCTTCTGGCTCAAGTCCGAGGGCGAGGGGCGGTTCGGCGAGGGGGTCGAGAGCGCCGAGGTACAGATTCTCTACGGCAGGGCAATGGATCCCTATTGGAACCTGCAGGCGGGCGTCCGCCAGGATATCGGGCCGGGTCCGCGGCGGACTTTCGCGGTGCTGGGCGTGGAAGGCCTCGCGCCCTGGTGGTTCAACATCGGCGGTACCTTGTTCCTCTCCGACAAGGGCGATCTCCTCGCCCGCGCCGAAGCAAGCCACGACCAACGCATCACCCAAAATCTCGTCCTCCAGCCGCGCGGCGAGCTCAATCTCGCCGCGCAGGACATGCCGGCGAACCGCGTCGGTGCCGGGCTTTCGAGCGCCGAGCTCGGGCTGCGGCTGCGCTACGAGCGCGTCCGCGAGTTCGCGCCCTATCTCGGCGTCTCCTGGGAGCGCCGCTTCGGCCGCACCGCCGATTTCGCGCGGGAACGTGGCGAGGGCACCGGGGGGACGAGCTTCGTCCTCGGCGTGCGCGCCTGGTTCTGAGGTCCGGTAGAGCGGGGCGCTTCGCCCTAATCCGTACCCGGACGGCGATCACCCGCGATGCCTCAGTGCCTCGACGAAGGCAGCGAATGCCGGCGAGTGCTGCCGCCGGCTCGGATAATAGAGATGGTAGCCCGGAAAGGGCGGAGTCCAGTCGGCGAGCACATGGACCAGCTCGCCGGCATCGACGTGCGGCCGCGCGATGTCGTCGGGCATGAAGGCGATCCCGACCCCGTTCAGCGCGGCCTGCCGGATCACGGCGATGTCGTTGACCGTCAGCTGTCCCTCGACCCGAACCGCGAGTTCGCGCGATCCCTTCTCGAACTCCCAGGCGTAGATGCCGCCCAAGGTCGGCATTCGCAGGTTGATGCAGTCGTGCGTGGCAAGATCCTGCGGCGTCTTCGGCTTGCCGCGCCTGACGAAATATTCCGGCGTCGCGACGGCGGCCATCCGGATATCGGGGCCGATCCGTACCGCAACCATGTCGCGCGCGACCCGCTCGCCCATGCGGATGCCGGCGTCGAAGCGCTCGCTGACGATGTCCCGCAAGATGTTGTCGACGACGAGCTCGACCTGGACGGCGGGGCAATCGGAAAGGAAGGTTGCGAGCGCCGGCCAGAGGATCGTCTCGGCCGCGTGATCGACGCAGCTAATGCGGATCGTCCCGGCGGGCTTGTCGCGAAGCGCGGACAGCGCGGCGAGTCCGGTCTCGATTCCCTCCAGATGCGGGCCGACCGTGGCGATCAGCCGCTCGCCCGCCTCGGTCGGAGCGACGCTGCGGGTCGTTCGCGTCAGCAGGCGCATCCCCAGCCGCTCCTCCAGGCCCCGCATCGCCTGGCTGAGGGCCGAGGGGGAAACCCCGAGCTGCGCGGCGGCGCGCGTGAAGCTTCGTTCGCGCGCAACTGCGAGAAAGGCGTTGAGATCAGCCAGCGATGCGCGCGTCATTATGAAGTCCTGCTTACAGGTTCATGCGCATTGTAGCGCCTAATCCGCGATAACGGCAGCTGCTACCTCGTCGACACCGAAATACCGAAAGCGACGGAGCGACCCTTATGAGCAACCTGCTCACCCGCAAGCAGTTCATCGGAGCCGCCTTGACTGGCTCCCTGGCGACATTCGGCGGCCTGCCGTCCGAGGCGCAAATCACTTCACCCCCGGCAAGGAGCGACGCAATGCGCCTGACCAAGGCTTGGGACAAGACCTTCCCGAAGAGCGACAAGGTCGATCACCGCAAAGTCGTCTTCAGGAACCGCTACGGCATCGAGCTGGCGGGCGACCTGTACCTGCCCAGGGAGCGTGGCCGCCGGCCGCTCGCGGCGCTCGCCATCATGGGTCCGTTCGGAGCCGTGAAGGAGCAGTCCTCCGGCCTCTACGCCCAGACGATGGCCGAGCGCGGCTATGTCGCGCTGGCGTTCGATCCGTCCTTCACCGGCGAGAGCGGCGGCGAGCCCCGCAACGTCGCATCCCCCGACATCAACACCGAGGATTTCAGCGCGGCCGTCGACTATCTCGGCCTGCAGCCCTTCGTCGACCGCGAGCGGATCGGGATCGTCGGAATCTGCGGCTTCGCCGGCATGGGCCTCAACGCCGCGGCCGTCGACAAGCGCATCAAGGCGGTCGTGACGACCAGCATGTACGACATGTCGCGGGTCATGGCGCGAGGCTATTACGACAAGCTCAGCGCTGAAGAGCGCGCGCAGCGGCTGGAGCAGATGAGCCGGCAGCGCTGGGCCGACGCCGAGAGGGGCTCCCCGGCCCCGGGCCCGCGGATCCTGCCCGAGACGCTGGACGGCGTCACCGATCCGGTCGCCCGGATGTATTTCGACTATTATCGCACGCCCCGCGGCTTCCACGAGCGTTCGCCCAATTCGAACGGGTCATGGACCGCGACCAACGCGCTGTCCTTCATGAATATGCCGCTGCTCACCTATATCGAGGAGATCGCCCCGCGGCCGATCCTGCTGATCGCCGGCGAGAATGCGCATTCGCGCTATTTCTCCGAGGACGCCTACAAGGCTGCTGGCAAGCCCAAGCAGTTGATGATCATCAAGGACGCCGACCATGTCGATCTCTACGATCGAGTGGACAAGATCCCGTTCGAGACGATTGCCCGCTTCTTCGATGCCAATCTGAAATAGGATGCTGCGGACGTCCCGGAGAGCGATGTGAGAGGCGCTCGGGACCATGGCGGGTCAGCTCGCCTGGTTCCACCACGCCGGTCGCCACGGGGCTCGGCGTTCTGCTGCTGGTCCGCCGTCCCGAGCCGTCCATGACGCCAATCGAACGAGACTTGGCGGTCGACGCGCGGTAAAGCTGCATCGATGGCGGACGAGGTCGAACTGAAGCTCGAGCTGACGCCGGAAGCCGCCGACGAGATCGAGGCTTCGGGGCTGCTGTCCGGCGATCCGGAGACGGCGCGACAGGAGGCGATCTATTTCGATACGCCCGATCGCGACCTGGCGAAGGGCGGCCTCTCGCTTCGCATCCGCCGGTCGGACGGGAAAAGCGTGCAGACGATCAAGGCGGACGATGCCGGCGCCGCCGGCCTCTTCGCGCGATCCGAATGGGAACGCCCGGTCGAGAACGGCACGCCGGTCCTCGACGACACCGCGCCGGTCCGGGGCCTGCTCGGCGACGCCGCCGATGCCATCGTCCCCATATTCGAAGTGAGGGTCGAACGGCGCACCTGGATCGTCGGCGATGGCGACACGGTGATCGAACTCGTCCTCGACCGGGGCGAAGTCGTTGCCGGCGACCGCCGCGCCCCGATCTGCGAGATCGAACTGGAACTGAAAGGGGGCGATCCCGCCGGGCTGTTCGCGCTCGCCCGCAGGATCGACGCGGCCGCGCCGGTGCGGCTGGGCGTACGGAGCAAGGCGGAACGGGGCTATCTGTTGCTGGCGCCCGCCGCGACGAGGGCCAAGGCCGAGCCGGTCGCGCTCGCCCGCGACATGACGGCGGCGCAGGCGTTTCGACGCATCGTGCAGTCCTGCGTGCGGCAGTTCCGGCTCAACGAGGCGCTGCTCGCGGCAGGTCGCGATCCGGAGGCATTGCATCAGGCGCGCGTGGCGCTGCGCCGCCTGCGATCGGCCTTCTCGATCTTCAAGCCGATGATCGACGACGGCGGCGCGGACCTGCGCGCGGGACTGCGCTGGCTCGCCTCCGAGCTCGGCGACGCGCGCAACCTGGACGTGTTGCTGGAACGCACCCGGCCCGGCCCGTTGCATGACCGTCTCGCAGCTGCGCGGGAGGTCGCTTATGACCGCGTCGGCGATGCGCTTTCGTCGCCGCGTGCGCGGCGCCTGATGCTCGGCCTCGTGGAGCTGACTGCTAGTGGCGAGGTTGACGGCGACCAGCCGGCGCGCGCGTTTGCCCGCACGGCACTCGGCCGCTTTCGCCGCAAGGTGAAGAAGGAGGCGCGCGATCTTGCCCATGCCGACGATCGCGTGCGGCACGAGGTCCGCAAGCACGCCAAGAAGCTGCGCTATGCGGGCGAGTTCTTCGCGAGCCTGTTTGCGCGGAAGCGCGAGAGGCGGCGCTACAAGCGTTTCGTCGCGGCGCTGGAAATGCTTCAGGGCCAGCTCGGCCTGCTCAACGACCTCGCGACCGCGCCGGACATACTGAAGAAGCTGGGCGTCGCAGACGATCCGGAGGCCGCGCGGTTGCTGGCGCGAGGGCGGAAGAAAAGTCTCGTCGAGAAGGCGGACCGCGCGCGCGAGGCGCTGCTCGATACGAAGCGATACTGGCGATGAGGGCAATGGCCGGGCCGACGGTCCGGCAACGGCACGATTGCGGACATCGCCGCTTCCCGGGGCCGCCCTTTAGTCGTTTCGACTAGCCGGAATAGGCGGATCGATTAGCCCGGGCATCGCACCTGGGGCTTATTCTCGGGAGTACGAATCCGGTTGAAGGGTGAAGATCGTGCTCGATCAGACCAGTTCCGTCGCCACGCGTGACAGCGCCACGACCAACGCGTCCTCGCCGACGCCGGAGACGGCGGCGCATCAGGTGCTGGAGGCCAATCGCGACACGCAACAGGGCCTCGACATGGCCGGCCTGAAACGGGATCTCGATCGCGCCCGCTTTCAGGACCCGGCGCAGGCCGACGCCATCACCGCCGCGGTCGAACGGCAGCTCACCCCGGTCCAGCGCGGCGAACTGGCCAGTGCCAGCTATTCGGTGGATGCGCCCGATGGCGGCGCGGTCAGCTTCAACAGCAACGGCCAGCGCGTGTCCGAACTGCGCGCCGCCGCCGAGGGCACGCCCGCACGCCAGCTCTACGATCGGCTCGACAGGGTATTCGGCGACGGAAATGTCGCCAGCGACGACGTCGCCGCGATAGAGACGGGCCTGCAGCGCATGATCGCCAGCGGCCAGACGCTCGATCAGGTCGAGAGCCAGGCCGCGGCATCGCAGCCGACGGCAGCGCCGCAGGGTCCCGATCCCGTTCAGCTCGGGCTCGACCTGACCCAGATGGCGCTCGACATCGGGGGGATCGTGGATCCCACGGGGATCGCGGACGGCGGCAATGCGGTGATCTCGGCCGGTCGTGCGATCGGGTCGCTCTTCTCCGGCGATTTCGGTGGGGCCGGCGGCCACGCGGTGAACGGCCTGATCTCCGCCGCCGGCGTGCTGCCGCTGGCGGGCGATCTCGCCAAGCTCGGCAAGATCGGGAAATGGGCCCAGACGGTCTCCGACGCCGTCTCCGCCGTCGCCCATAATCCTGCCCTGCGCGGTGCGCTGGAGCCCGGCCTGCGCGCGGTGTCCGATGCGGTGAACCAGATCCCGCAGGGGGCGTTGGACGCGCTGCCGGCCTCCGCGCGCGAGTCGATCGAGCGCATGAAGACCCAGCTCGACGAGTTCTTCGCGGGCGGCGCGCGCGCGGCCGACAATGCGGCCGGCGCGATCGTCGACACCGCCAATGTCGGCCGCAAGGTGACGATCAACGGCCGCGAGGTCACGATCGGCGCCGCGCCCGAAGTCGCGCGCCGCGCCGACGGCCGCCCGCTCGCGACCAACGCCAACGGCGACCAGGTGACCTTGCGGCAGCCGGGTGCCAACGGTACGACCCGCGTCGACAATCCGGACGGCACGGTAACCTATACGAGGAACGGCGAATCGGTGCGGTACGACGCCAACGGCTTCCCCCTCTTCGACTCGACCCGCGCGGATCTGTATCTCCCGCCCGACAAGATCGTGGTCGGCAGCCGCGAGACGCATTTCACCGCCGCCAACCGCATGCTGGCCGAAAGGACCGACGACCAGTTGCGCGGCGCCGGCTTCAGCAATGCCGACATCGCCAATATCCGCGCGGGCAACACGCCCGACAATTATACCTGGCACCATCACCAGGATGTCGGCCGCATGCAGCTCGTCCGCACCAGCGAGCATGAGACCTTCTCCGGCGGCCACACCGGCGGCTGGAGCTTGTGGGGCGATGCCGCGCGCTTTACGGTGGAGTGATGGATATGATGCCCTGGGATGCGACCAGCGGACCCGCCCCGGCGCAGGTGCCGCCCACCGTGGTCGAGCGCAAGCTGGCGGAGCGCGGCGTCGCGCCGCCGCCCGGCTATGCCGAGTTCGCGGTAGCGAACGGCGGCAAGCGTTTCGCTTCGGGCCAGAACTATATCCGCGACAAGGAACGGGGAGAACCGACCGGGCTCAGCACCGTCTTCCACTATGACGAGGCCCAGCCTCGCTATTCGGCTGCCGACATCTGGGAGCAGAATGAAGGGGAGCTGGATCCGAAACTCGTGCCGATCGCGACCACCAACTATTCGGGCCTTGTCTGCCTCGACTATCGGGGGAGCGCAGACCCCAAGGTGGTCAGCTACGACTTCGAGGCGGCGGAGGGGCGCGAGATCACGCTGCTCGGCGACAGCTTCGAGGATTTCCTGACTCGGATCGGTCCGAAATAAGAGCGCGGATCCCAGTGCCCGGTCAATGACCAGGGGGCATTCCGTTTACCGGCCTGTGCATGACCCGTGCGACAGGTCCTGCTTACTGGGCTTGCCCCGGCCATAGGGCTGCACGCGTCGCCGGGCGTCGGTGGTCACTGGGGCTGGCGATGCCTGAGGAAAGTGGAGGAGTGACGGACGGATCCTCCCCCAGCGAACCGGGGGAGGATTTCGTTCGCGGTTAGAACCCTGCCTTCAGCGTCACGAAGAACTGCTGCGGAGCGCCGACCATCAGCGTCTGGTTGTCGCCCGAATTGCCGAAGCCGTTCGTGCCGATCGTCGCGACGTACTTCTTGTCGAACAGGTTGGTGGCATTGCCCTGGATCTCGAGGGCGTGGCCGCCGAGGTCGAACTTGTAGCCGATCGTCGCGTCGACGACGACGCGGCCGTCCACCGACTGGTCGTTGGTGTAGGTGAAGTAGCGCTTGCTCATATAGTTGGCGCCGATCCGGGCGTTGAACCCGGCATAGTCATAGGTCAGCTCGCCCTTGAGCAGATGCTTGGGCGCGTCGACCACGGTCTTGCCCTTGGTCGCGGCGAGCAGGACGCCGGCCGCGTTGGTGACGTTGTCGCGATAGGTCGAGTCATTGTAGCTGTACGACACGAAGGCGCCGAAGCCGCTGCCGAGCCGGAGGTCGCCGGTCGCCTCGAAGCCGACCGAGCGGACGTCGCCGACATTCTGCAGCGTCACCGGATTGCCGACGATGCCCGCGCCCGTCGTCACGCCGAGCAGGCGGTTGCGGAAGTTGACATAATAGCCTGCGAGCGAGCCGGTGAACGGCCCCGAGCGGAAGCGGCCGCCGAGCTCATAGGTGTCCGACTGCTCGGGCTCGAGCTTGGTCGAGCCGCCGAGCAGCGCGTTGAAGCCCGCCTGGGTGGTCGCGAACGGCCCGGTGGTGGCCGAGGCGGTGAAGGCGCGCGTCACCTGGGTGAAGCCGCCGAACAGCTCGGCGCCGGGCGCGAGTACGTAGGCGAAGCCCGCATGCGGCTGGAACCAGTCGGTGACCTTGATCTTGCCCGAGGCAAGGCTGGCCGCGACGACCGGATTCGCCTGGTTGCGGACCTCGAAGCCCTTCCAGCCCAGGTTCACCGTCAGGTCGCCGAAGGTCAGCTTGTCCTGGACATAATATTGGAAGGTGTCCGTCTTGTAATCGAAGTCCCACTGGGTCGCGAAGGGGTTCGACTGGAAGTCGAGGCTGTCGCGGCCCGGCTCGGTGCGGCTGCTGAGCGCATAGAAGCGGCGTGCCTGCTGGAAGTCGTTGCGCTCGTACCAGAGGCCGACGCTGACCTGGTTGAAGCCGAAGGTCGCGCCCACGTCGCCGAACGCGCCCTTGCGGTCCATGTCGTACTCGGTGGTGCGGATCGAGATCGGCGAGGCGCCGCCCGGGCTCGGCACGTAGGGCGTGTACCACAGGCCCTGGCCGTGGTTGTTGTGGTAATAGCCCTTGAGGTTGTAGCGCAGCCCGCCCTCGCCGCCGCCTTCGATCCCGAACGAGGCGAGCCAGTCGCGGCGCAGGCCGGCGGCGTCGAAATAGGCGTCGTCGACGGTCGCGAAGGGCGCCGGATAGACCGTGCCCGCCGCGGCGTTGCTCACTGGCGCGCCGGTCTCGCCGCGGTTGTTGGCGATGTCGGCGACGCGGACTGCCAGCGCATAGTCGTTCGAGATATTGTCCCAGTCATAGCCGAGACGGTTCAGCATCCCGAGCGACAGGTCCTGATAGTCGTTCTCGCGGCGATCCGAATAGCTCAGCGTGCCGACGAGGCGCACGTCGCCGCCCACCGGTGCGACGATCTTGGCATTGGCCTGGTTGGTGCGCTGCGAGCCCCAGCCCTTCCACTTGTCCATGTCCGAATAGACATAGGAGACATAGCCGGCGACGCCGTTGCCGAGGTCCCCGGTCTCGAGCCGGCCGAACAGGCGGACGGTGTTCTCGGTGCCATAGGTACCCTGGGCCTGAAGGCCGAAGCTGTCCGAAGGATCGCGCGAGAAGAATTCGAGCGTGCCGCCGAGATTGTTGGTCGCCTGGGTGCCGATCGAGCCGGAGCCCTGCGACACGCGGACCTCGCCGATATTCTCGCTGGTGATCGCGCGGCTGATGTGGAGGCCGTTGACGTTGCCGTAGCTCGCGTCGCCGAGCGGGATGCCGTCGAGCGTGAAGCCGAGTTGGTTCTGGTTGAAGCCGCGGATCGAGACGCGCTCGGCCCATTCATAGGCACCGAACGGATCGGCCGACTGGAAGTTGACGCTCGGCAGCTTCTCGATCGCCTTGAGCGGGCTGGTGCCAGCGGCGAGCTCGGCGATGTCCGAGGCATCGAGCTGCTGGACCTGACGGGTCTCGCCCTTGCCGATCACGACGATCTCGCTCTGGCCCACCATGTCGTCGGCGGCAGGCGCGGCCTGCTCGCTCTGCGCGAAGGCGGCACCGGAAATGAGAAGCGAAGTGCCGGCCAAGAGGCAGGCTGCAACCTTACGCATGGGCTATTTTCCCCGAGATGATCGCGGACCCCGCGTCCGCTCTCGTCGCGGCTAGGCATTGTGCGTTGCAGCATGGAGAAGCGCCGATGGCGTTTCGGAGACAGCTGCATGACGTATTGCGGACACGCTACGGACGCATGCTCTACGCGGGCGTGGATTTCCGGTTCTGAATGCTGGTCCCCGGGGCATCATCGATGGGTGGGAGACGGGACGACCGCAGGGAACGACGGAACGTGCCTGATATCCGGGCAAGTCCTTGTGGCGTCGATTGAATCCCGACTCCGGCGAATGGTAATCTGCGGCCGGGGAACCCAATCCCGCGCAGGCAATGCCCGGGGCCATAAGGGAGGATCTTATGAAAAGTCTCCGCAGCACACTCAACCTGCTCCTTCTCGGCGCCGCGCCGGCCGCGCTGATGCTGGCCGACCGCGCCGCCGCCCAGACCACGGACGCGCAAGCGACCCAGGCCGAAGCGAACGTCGCGAGCGAACCGGACGGCGACGGCGAGGAAATCGTCGTGGTCGGCACGGCCGGCGGCGGGACGCGGCGGCAGGATGCCGCCTTCGCGGTCACCACGCTGAGCAGCGAGGCGATCGAGCGCGCCGCACCCAACAGCACCGCCGACCTGCTGCGCACGGTGCCCGGCGTGATGGCCGAGAGCTCGGGCGGCCAGAACGGCGCCAACATCTTCGTGCGCGGCTATCCTTCGGGCGGTGACGCGCAGTTCGTCACCTTCCAACTCGCCGGCGTGCCGATCTTCCCGCCGCCCACCTTGTCGTTCCTCGAGAATTCGCAGCTGATCCGCCTGGACGAGACGGTGCAGCGGGTCGAGGCGGTTCGCGGCGGCACGGGTTCGCTCTTCTCGAACGGCCAGCCCGGCCTCACCGTCAACGTCGTGCCGCGCACCGGCGGCCGCGACTTCCACGGGCTCGGCAAGGTCTCCTATACCGATTTCGGCGAGATCCGCGGCGATGCCTGGGTCTCGGGTCCGCTCAATGAAGACACCGGCTTCATGATCGGCGGCTATTACGCCCAGGGCAACGGCGTCCGCGATCCGCAGTTCCGCGCCGAGAAGGGCGGGCAGGTCACCGCCAACATCCACCATGATTTCGACAATCGCGGCTCGGTCGAGATCTATGCGCGCTACCTGAACGATCACGGCCAATGGCTGCTGCCGATCCCGATCGTCCAGAACGGCAGCGAGATCAGCGAATATCCGGGCTTCAACGCCGGCACCGGCGCGCTCCCCGGGCGCGAAACCCGCGTCACGACCAATCTGGTCGGCCGCACCGTCGACCTCGCCGACGGACGCGGCGCCGACGTGTTCAACACCGGCATCAACTTCGAGTACGAAGTCGCCGACGGTTTCCGGCTGCGCGAGCGTCTCAGCTATCTCGGCGGCAATGCCGATACGGTGGGGCTGGTGCCGGCCGAAGCGCCGATCGCGGCTTCGGACATGGCGGTGACGCTGGGCGGCGCGGGCTCGACGATCGCGAGCCTCGGCTATGTCGACGGGGGTGGCACGCTCGCGGCGACCACGCCGGTGATGCGCGCCGGCGTCTGGGAGGTGCGCAAGAAGATTTCGTCCTTCGTCGCCGATACGGGCTTCGAATGGACCGCCGGCGCGAACAAGCTGACGGGCGGCTTCTACTATGCCAACTATACCTCGCGCGACAGCTGGTCGCTCGGCAACCAGTTGCTGCTCACCGGCGAGCCCAATGCGCGGCTGCTCGACATGACGCTGAACGGCGGCCGGACCGCGACGCTGAACGGCTTCACCAGCGGTCCGGGCTTCATCGTCGACGGCCGCTACGACGGCAGCGACTATGCCTTCTACGCGGTCGACGAGTTCCAGATCACCCCCGAGCTGCGCGTCGACGGCGGCGTGCGCTGGCAGCGGCACACGGTGAACGGAACGATCCGCACCCCGGGCGGGACCGTCGACCTCGACGGCAACGCCGGCACGCTCTACGACAATGCGGTCTCGGTGTTCGGCGGCCCGCGCCGGATCGACTATTCGGATTCGGCCTGGTCGTGGACCGCAGGCGTCAACTACGACGTCACGCGCCAGATCGGCCTGTTTGCGCGCTACAGCCGCGGCAACAGCTTCCCGCAGTTCGACAATCTGCGCGACGCCTCGGACGCGGACATCGCGAACGACACCGGCCTTGCCGTCACTGCCGAAGTCGAGACCTATGAAGGCGGCCTCAAGGTCTCGACGCCGCTGGTCAACCTCTACGCCACTCTGTTCCACAACAAGTTCGACGGGCTGGCGACCACCCAGCTCGTCAACAACGTGCCGCTGAGCCAGATCGGCGGCGCGAAGGCGACGGGCGTCGAGATCGAGGGCGCGATCCGGCCGTTCCGCGGCTTCAGCCTGTCGGCAGCGGGCACTTGGCTCGACGCGAGCTACGTGGATTTCTTCACCGGCGGCGGCACGATCGACAACACCGGCAACCGCGTGCAGCGCCAGCCGCGCTGGGCGTGGCGCGTGACGCCGGCTTATGAGCTCGATCTCGGCAGCGTCCGGCCTTCGATCTTCGCCACGCTGCAATATACCGGCGACCGTTTCTCGGACCCGGAGAACAACCAGCTGCTGCCGCATTTCTACCAGCTCGACGCTGGCGTCTCGGTCGATGTCGCCGAGCGGATCAAGCTCCAGGTGACCGGCAACAACCTGACCGACGAGATCGGCCTCACCGAAGGCAATCCGCGCATCATCGGATCGCAGGGATCGGGGCCGATCCTGGCGCGGCCGATCCTCGGCCGCTCGTTCCGCTTCAGCGCGGCGCTAAGCTTCTGATCATGCCCCGTCCTCCGGCTCCGGCCGGAGGGCGGGCCCATGCTCGTCCAGCATCGTCGGTGGGGGGAACGGCCCGGCCGACCCTCAATCGCGTCGGCGCTCGCGCATCAGATCCGGCCAGCGCTCGTCGATCGCGCTGAAGACGCCGTTGGTCCATCCGAAGCCGTCCTGGGTGGGATATTCCCCGCCGCCCCCGGGCTTGCGCTCCTCGACATCGTATTTTTCGAGCATCTTGCCCGTCTCGGCATAGGTGCGCGCGACGGTGTCCGCCCAGCGCCGCGCGATCTCGCGCGCCAGATCGGTCTGCCCGTATCGCGCCAGCCCGTCGATCGCGACCCATTGGAGCGGTGCCCAGCCATTGGGCGAATCCCATTGGAGCCCGGTCCGGCTGGTCGTGGTGCGCAACCCGCCCGGCGCGAGCAGCGTGCGGCGGACGGTCGCCGCGACGCGCGCCGCCTGGCCGGGCGTGGCTGCGCCGACGAACAAAGGGAACAGCGTGGCGGCGGTGAGCGCCGGGGTCGGTCGCTGCGCGATACGGTCCCAGTCGGCGAAACGGCCTTCGCGCGCGACCCAGAGATAGCGCGCGATCGCAGCCTTGCGCCGTTGGGCAGACCCCGCGAATTCCGCGGCGCAGGCGGTATCGCCCGCGGCGGCGCAACGGGTCGCGATCCGCTCTTCCATCGCCAGCATCAGGCTGTTGAGGTCCACGGGAACGATGTCGATCGTGCGGATGGTGGCAAGCGAGCGGCCATCGGCGAGCCAGCGACTGCTGAAGTCCCATCCGCTCTCCGCACCCGCCCGCAAATTGCGCTGGACGAGCCTCGGGTCGCGCCCTGCGGCCCGTGCTTCCGCCGCGGTGGCGACGTCCTCCGCAAAGGATTCGTCGCGCGGGGTGTCGCGATCGTCATAATAGCGGTTGAGCAAGCTGCCGTCCGGCATGCGCACCACCCGCAGGCACGCGCCGCCGGCATCGAGGCAGGCCGCGCCCTTCATCCAGAAGGCATGCTCGCGGCGGAGCGCGGCCAGCCTGCGCGCCGCCGTCGCGGGATCGGCGTTCCGCGAGAGATCGAGCATCAAGGCGAAGAAGGGCGGCTGCGAGCGGCTGAGATAATAGGTCCGCATGCCGTTCGGGATGTGCCCATGCTCCTCGATCGACGCAGTGAAGGCTTCGAGCATCGATTCGATGAGCGGCTGCTGGCCGTCGACGGCCAGCCCGAGCATGGTGAAATAGCTGTCCCAATAGTAGATTTCCCGAAATCGACCGCCGGGGACGACATGCGGCGCCGGGACCCGCAATGCCGAGCTTCCGGGCGCGGGAGAGACGGGTTGCCGGATCAGCATCGGCCACAATGCCCGGACATGCTGGCGTACATCGGTCGCCGCGTGGTCGTTGACGCCGGGCACGGTGAAGTTGGCGAGCACGAAGGCGCGAAGGGCCGTCGGATCGGCAGGCTGCTGACGTCTATAGTCCGCCAATATCGCCCGAACGTCGCGCTTGGGAACCGCGTCGACGAAGGTCTTCCCGTCCGGGAAGACACGTTTGGTCTGCACTGCCTCGAACAAGGGGCCCAGCAGCTCGGCGGGCGATTGCTGCGCGAGCGCCGCAGTACTCATGAGCACGAGTGCCAATGCGCCGAGGATCGATCGTGCTCGCTTCAACGCTACGCCTCCGTACCTCAGGCCCACAGGTTAGCGCCTCACGCCGGACTGTTCCATGCCGGCCGCGTCCTCCGCGGTGATTTCGGCTCTCGAGCCCGTCTGACCATCGCAAGGCGGTAGCGACCGGTCGGGCCCGCGGACCTCGACGGTGCGGCGGACACGCTCAAGGATGCCGCCACGATCGCAGCTTTTGTTTGCGCCGCCGAAGCCTTGCTTCGGTTGATAGTCCATCGGAATAGTAGGATATTACGCTCTCGGTTCCGGGCATCCGGGATCTTTGCGGGGGAGGCGCACGTTGCTGACGGCGCCGTCCAATTGGGGAGGTACGCATGAATTTGGGCAAAGCAGGAAAAGCGACGGCGATGGCGCTTGCGGCGCTTCTCGCGGCATGTTCGGGCGGCAATTCCCAGGGGCCGGGCGGCAAGGGCACCCAGCTCCTCAATGTCTCCTACGATCCGACCCGCGAGCTCTACCGTGACGTGGACGCGGCCTTCGCCGCCAAATGGAAGGCGGAGCACGGCCAGGACATCACGATCAACCAGAGCCATGGCGGCTCGGGCAAGCAATCGCGCGCGGTGATCGACGGTCTCGAGGCCGATGTGGTGACGCTCGCGCTCGCCTATGACATCGACGCGATCGCCGAGAGGACCGGCAAGCTCCCGAAGAACTGGCAGAGCGCGCTGCCCGACAACAGCGCTCCCTACACCTCGACGATCGTGTTCCTCGTCCGCAAGGGCAATCCCAAGGCGATCCGCGACTGGGGCGATCTGGTGAAGCCCGGCGTCCAGGTGATCACGCCCAATCCGAAGACGAGCGGTGGCGCGCGCTGGAACTTCCTCGCCGCCTGGGCCTATGGCCGCACGCTCGGCCGCTCGGAGGCGGGCGCCGAGGACTATGTGAAGCGGCTCTACACCAATGTGCCGGTGCTCGATTCGGGCGCGCGCGGCGCGACGACGACCTTCGTCGAGCGCGGCATCGGCGACGTGCTGCTCGCCTGGGAGAATGAGGCATTCCTCGCGCAGAAGGAGCTCGGCGCGGGCAAGTTCGACATCGTCGTGCCCTCGCTCTCGATCCTCGCCGAGCCGCCGGTGGCGGTGGTCTCGGGCAATGCCCAGAAGCGCGGGACGACGGCTTTGGCGGAGGCCTATCTGCGCTTCCTCTACACGCCCGAGGGGCAGGAGATCATCGCGCGCAACTATTACCGGCCGCGCGACCCGGCCGTCGCCGCCAAGCATGCCGCGACCTTCCCGACGCTCAACCTCGTCACGATCGACAAGGATTTCGGCGGCTGGCAGACGGCGCAGGCGCGCTTCTTCGCGGACGGCGCGGTGTTCGACCGGATCCAGGCAGGGATCCGGCGCTGACCGCGATCGCCACCCCCGTGCGGCCAAGGATGCGGCGCGGCGCCTGGCTGCGCCGCCGATCGGTCATCCCCGGCTTCGGGCTGACCTTCGGGTTCACGCTCGCCTGGCTGGGGCTGATCGTGCTCATCCCGCTCAGCGCGCTGTTCCTGCGCGCGGCGGGTCTCGGCTGGGCGCAATTCGCCGAGGTCGGTCTGTCCGAACGTGCCCTCGCCGCCTATCGGCTGAGCTTCGGCGCCGCGCTGATCGCCGCCGCGGTCAACGCGGTGTTCGGGCTGACGATCGCCTGGATCCTCGTGCGCCACGACTTTCCCGGCAAGCGCCTGGTCAGCGCGGTCGTCGACTTGCCCTTCGCGCTGCCGACCGCCGTCGCGGGCATCGCGCTCACGACGCTCTATGCGCCCAATGGCTGGCTCGGATCCTTGCTCGCGCCCCTGGGCGTCCAGGTCGCGTTCAAGCCATTGGGCGTCGTCGTCGCTTTGATCTTCATCGGCCTGCCCTTCGTCGTGCGCTCGGTCGAGCCGGTGCTCGCGGACCTCGGCGCCGATGTCGAGGAAGCGGCGGAATCGCTCGGCGCGAGTCCGCTCCAGACCTTCCGCCGCGTGATCCTCCCCGCGGTGTTCCCGGCGCTGCTCACCGGCTTCACGCTCGCCTTCGCGCGCGGCGTCGGCGAATATGGCTCGGTGATCTTCATCGCGGGCAACATGCCCTATGTCTCGGAGATCGCGCCGCTGCTGATCGTCACCCAGCTCGAGCAATATGACTATGCCGGCGCCACCGCGATCGCCGTGGTGATGCTGCTCGCGTCGTTCGCGCTGCTGTTCGCGATCAACCTGATCCAGGCCTGGGCGCGGCGCAGGATGGCCGACTGATGGCGCGCCGCCGTCCCGCCCGCGGCGTGGGCCGCTTCGCCGTGCTCGCCGTCGGCCTGGCCTATCTGGCGCTGTTCCTGCTGGTGCCGCTGATCGCGGTGTTCGTCGAGGCGCTCGCTCGGGGCATCGGCGCCTATGCGCAGGCGATCGCCGATCCCGACGTGCTCTCCGCGATCCGGCTGACCTTGCTCGTCGCGGCGATCGCGGTTCCGCTCAACCTGGTCTTCGGCGTCGCCGCGGCCTGGGCGGTCACCAAGTTCCAGTTTCCGGGCAAGAGCATGCTGATCACGCTGATCGACCTACCCTTCTCCGTCTCGCCGGTCGTGTCGGGGCTGGTGTTCGTGCTGCTGTTCGGCGCGCAGGGCTGGTTCGGATCCTGGCTCCAGGCGCACGACGTGGAGATCATCTTCGCGGTTCCCGGCATCGTGCTGGCGACCGTCTTCGTCACCTTCCCGTTCGTCGCGCGCGAGCTCATCCCGCTGATGGCGGAGCAGGGCAGGGCCGACGAGGAGGCGGCGATCTCGCTGGGCGCCAGCGGCTGGCAGACCTTCCGGCACGTGACTTTGCCCAATATCCGCTGGGGGCTGCTGTACGGCGTGCTGCTGTGCAATGCGCGTGCCATGGGCGAGTTCGGCGCGGTCTCGGTCGTCTCGGGGCATATCCGCGGCAAGACCAACACCATGCCGCTCCATGTCGAGATCCTCTACAACGAGTACAACTTCGTCGCGGCGTTCGCGGTCGCTTCGCTGCTGGCGCTGCTCGCACTCGTCACACTCGCGCTCAAGAGCCTGCTCGAATGGCGCTACGGCATTCGCGAAAGGGCAGGCCATTGAGCATCGGACTCGACCGGATAACCAAGACGTTCGGCGACTATCCCGCCATCCGCGACATCAGCCTCGAGGCCGAGCCCGGCGAGTTCCTGGCGCTGCTCGGCCCGTCGGGATCGGGCAAGACCACGCTGCTCCGGATCATGGCGGGGCTCGAATTCCCGGAGGAGGGAAGGGTCTCGTTCGAAGGCGAGGACATCACCGCGCTCAGCATCGCCAAGCGCCGCGTCGGCTTCGTCTTCCAGCACTATGCGCTGTTCAAGCACATGACCGTCGCCGCCAATATCGGCTTCGGCCTCTCGGTCCGCAAACGCCGCGACCGCCCGTCGCGCGCCGCGATCAAGGCGCGCGTCCAGGAGCTGCTCGATCTCGTCCAGCTGGGCGAGCTCGGCCAGCGCTATCCGGCGCAGCTCTCGGGCGGGCAGCGCCAGCGCGTCGCGCTTGCCCGCGCGCTCGCGGTCGAGCCCCGGCTGCTGCTGCTCGACGAGCCGTTCGGCGCGCTCGACGCATTGGTGCGCAAGGAATTGCGCCGCTGGCTGCGCGAGCTGCACGACCGGGTCGGGCTCACTTCGATCTTCGTCACGCATGACCAGGAGGAGGCGCTCGAGCTCGCCGATCGGGTGGTGGTGATGAACCAGGGCAAGATCGAGCAGATCGCGACCCCGCATGAAATCTACCACAATCCGGCCAACGCGTTCGTCTTCGCGTTCGTCGGCGAGGCGAACTGCGTGCCGGTAACCGTGACCGACGGCCGCGCCGCCTATCTCGCGCATGTGCTCGATCTGCCCTTGCCCGCCGGTGCCGCGGGCCCGGGCAAGCTCTATTTCCGCCCGCACGAGGCCGAGCTGGCTGAAGGCGGTGCGCCGGGCCTGCCCGCGGTGATCGCCCAGATCCGCCCGCGCGGTGGCGGCGTCCGGGTCCAGGCCGCGGTCGACGGTCTCGACGTGCCGATCGAGCTCGATCTCGTCGCGCGCGAGGGTCTCGCGCCGGGCAGCCCGATCGCGATCCGGCTGCTCCACGCGCGCCTATTCCCCTGACCGGTCGGGCAGGCTTGAAAGGCGTGGAACATCTCCGCTAACCATGTGCCACCGGGGACGTTGCAACCTCCCGGCGAGGCCACGGCCGAAGCGTTGCGTCACAGGAGACGCATCCCATGTCCCGTTTCGCCTTTTGCGGCGCCGCTTCCCTGTTCCTGATCCCGTCGGCTCCGGCCGCGGCGCAGACTCTCCATGACGCGGTCGGCGCGCCCGAAAATCTGAAGCTCTCGGCGTCGATGCGCGTCCGCTACGAAGTGCTGGACGGGCAGGTTCGCCCCGGCTTCGCCGAGAGCGAGGATCTCGTCAGCATCCGCACGACCTTGTTCGCCGAATATGACAGCGGACCGATCCGCATCGGCGGCGAACTCTACGACAGCCGCGCTTATGGTGTCGATCCCGGCAGCGTGATCGGGACGAGCGAAGTAAACGCCCTCGAACCGGTCCAGGCCTATCTCGCCGCCGATTTCGTCAATCCGTTCGGGCGCGGCAGCTCGGCGACGCTGCAGGCGGGCCGCTTCACGCTCAACCTCGGCTCGCGCCGCCTCGTCTCCGCCGACGACTATCGCAACACCACCAGCGGCTATACCGGTCTCCGCGCCGATCTCCGGACCCGCGACGGCACCTCGGCAACGCTGATCTACGTGCTGCCCCAGACCCGGCTGCCCGACACGCGAGCCGGCATTCTCGCCAACCGCGTCGAGCTCGACCGCGAGGATTTCGACACGCGATTGTGGGGCGGGCTCGTCACCAAGCCGCGTGCCTGGGGCAAAGCTGCGGTCGAATTGGGCTATTTCGGCTTTCTGGAGCGTGACGCCCCGGGGCGTCCGACACGCAACCGCCGGCTCCACAATGTGGACGCGCGCGTGATCCGCGAGCCCGCGCCCGGCAGGTTCGACTTCGAAGCCGAGGGCATCTACCAATTCGGCAGCATCCGCGCGAGCATCGCACCCACCGCACCCGAGCTCGACGTCTCGGCCTGGTTCGTCCATGCCGATATCGGCTATTCCTTCGCCGGTGGCTGGAAGCCGCGGCTTTCGATCGAATACGACCATGCCTCGGGCGACGGCCCCGGCGCCGGCTACGGCCGCTTCGACACATTGTTCGGAATGCGCCGACCCGATTTCGGGCCCTCCGGCATCTACGCCGCGATCGGGCGGACCAATATCCGTACCATCGGCGTGCGGCTCGAGGCGCGTCCGACCGCCAGGACCGAAGGCTTCCTCGGCTACCGGCCGATGTGGCTCGCGAGCCGGACCGACAGCTTCTCGACCACCGGCGTACGGGATCCAAGCGGCGCATCCGGGAATTTCGCCGGGCACCAGCTCGAAGGCCGGCTTCGCCACTGGCTGGTTCCGGAGCGGCTGCGCGCGGAGGCCAATGGCCTGTGGCTGGCCAAAAGGGGCGTGTTGCGGAACGCGCCCAACGCGCCGCGCACCGGCGATACGCTCTATCTGTCGCTGGCGCTGACCGCGACCTACTGACCCGCGGGTACCGCTCCTAGAGGCTGTACCTTATCCCGATTCGAAGCGTGCGCGGCTCGACGACGCGGCTGAGGCGTCCCTCGACGGGCGACGCGTCGAAGGCGGGAATATAGGATCGGTACCAATAGGCGATGTCCCTGTCGCGGCTCCCCAGCAGGTTCAGCACCTCGGCATAGACCTGGAAATCGCCGAACTTGCGCGCGCCGCGCAAGTTCACGACGTCGCTGCCGCGGTCGCGCTGGGAATTGTCCTCGATCAACGGATAGGCACCGAGGTGGCGGAGGCGGAGGCTGGCTTCCCACCGGTCGGTGACCAGGGAGATCCCGGCCGAGGCCGCGTTCTCGAAGGCATTGGGGATATAGTCGCCATTGTCGTAGCGCGCGTGGCTGGCGGTGTAGTTGGCGTCAATCGCGAGCCAGGGAAAAGGGCGCCAGAAGGCGACGATCTCATAGCCGCGGCGATGGCTGGCGCTGCTCGGCTCGACCGCATTGGAATCGCCGACGAACCGGAGCTCGCTGCCGAGGTTCAGCCACCACCAGGTCGCAGTGATCGACAGCCGGTTGAACTGAAGCCGCGCGCCCAGCTCCTTGCCCGTTCCGGACACCAGCACCGGCACCGGCGTCGCGGTCACGGCACCGCGCACGTCGTTCGAATGGAAGCCGCGGCCCCAGCCGGCATAGAGCTCGATCCTGTCGTCGAGCTGATAGGCGAGCTGGAGCTTCGGCGACAGGATGGCGTCGTCGCCCGAGCCTTGGCCGAGCGCCGCGGCTTCGGCATCGAGCGCGCGCGCGGAATAATGATAATAGTCGCCGCGCAGGCTGCCGATCAGGCGCAATCCCTTGGCGGGGCGGAAGGTGGCCGATCCGTAGAGCGCCGCCGAGGCTTCCTTGACGCTGTAGAGGCCGAACGAGTTCACGAACTGGCGCGCGGCGCTGTGCTGCACGCCGACCCGAGCGATATCGTCGTACCGGTTCTCGGTGCCCAGCGTGAGCTCGATCGTGTCGCCGAGCGACCAGCTCTTCTCGCCGGTCAGGCCATAGACGCGCCGCTTGTCGATCTGGTGGATCTGCGCGCTGGTCCCGTCATCGGCGGCATATTCGGGGTTCGAGAACATGTTCCAGTCGTAGAACTGGGCATAGGCGTTCACGCGCCAACTGGCGCCGGAGAGCCGGGCGTTGACCACGAAGCGCGTGGTCTCGCCGGTGGCGGTCGGATCGGGCGAGCAGAACCTGTCCGCGCAGACCAGGGAGCCGATGATCCGTTCGGGTATCTGCTCGGTGGGCCGCCAGGTGCCGCGATAGCCGTGCGCCGAAAGCTCGAGCATGCCGATCCCGGTCGCCCGGCTATATTTGGCGAAACCGGCATAGTGGCGCAGGCGCTCGGGCTGCTGCCACGGCCCGTCATAGATGCGGTATTCGCCCGCGAAGGTCAGGTCGCCGCCGACCGCGTTCACCGTGCCGCCCGCGGCGAGGCGCCGGTGCCCGTAGGAGCCGAGCTCGGCCGAAAGCCAGGGACGCGCATAGCGATCGATCGTCGTCATGTACGCGGCGCCGGCCAGGGCGAAGTCGCCGCCATCGGCGCGATACGGCCCCTTCCGGAAATCCTCGCGGTCGATGATCTCGGGGATGAGGCCGTTGAGGTCGAGATAGCCCTGGCCATGGCCATGGGTGCGGAAGTTCATCTGCACGCCGTCGATATAGGTGGTGAAGTCCGAGCCGTGATCGAGGTTGAAGCCGCGCAGGAAATACTGGTTGGCCTTGCCGCTGCCCGAATGCTGGGCGGCGACCATGCCGGGCACCGCCTCGAGCAGTTCGGCGGTGCGCAACAGCGGGCGCACGAGCAGGTCGGAGCCGCCGATCGTGCCTTCGCTCGCGGACTGGGCGATGCCGATCTTGAGCTCGCCCCGGCCGAACACGACGATCTCCTCCTGATCGTCGTCCGCGGGCCCCTCCGCAGGATCGGCGGTCTCGCCTGTCGTATCACTCCGTTGGCGCCGGTCGTCGGCAAGGGCGGCGGCGCAGCCGGCATGCAGCAGAAGCAATGCGGCAGTCGCACGCAAAGCGAGACGGGACGAAGGATTCACGAAAGGCTCCCCAATAGGTCGGACCGCGGTCCGTCCGGGGTTTGCGGGAGTTCCGCTTCGGAACGCTCGCGCGTAACGGTTCCAGCAACGTTCATGAACGTTGTCGCGCCCCAAGAAATCCCATGCCGTCGCCCGCTTTCCGGCGGGCGATTTGCCGGTAAAAGAAGGGCATGTCCGATCCCGCGGCGCTGAGCAGGGCAATCGAGGCGGCCCGCGGCGATCCGGCGCTGGGCCGTTCGACGCTCGTGCGCCGGCTGTTCGACTATCTGGCAGAGAGCAGCCTCGCCGGACGATCGCCCAAGGAATCGGAGGTCGCGATCGAAGTCTTCGGCCGGCAGCCGGACTTCGACCCCTCGCGCGACGCAGTGGCGCGCGTCTATGTCCACAAGCTTCGCCGCCGACTGGAGGCGATCGGCGACGGCCAGGGGCTGACCATCCCGCGCGGCGAGTATCGGCTCGCGCTGCGCGAGAAGGCCCCGCCGGTGCGACGCCCGCAATGGCTGCGCCGGGCGGGTCTCGCCGTTGCCGCGGTAGCACTGGCGAGCCTCTGCGCGGTGGGCGCATGGACGATCATGGCCGCGAATGCCGGGTCCTCGGCGCCGGCGCGGCTCGCCGACGTCCAGCCGTGGAAGGCGGTGACCGGCAACGGCAAGCCGACGATCGTCGCGATCGGCGACTATTACATCTTCGCCGATATGGGGCCGGGCGGAGGCCCCGGCCGGCTGGTGCGCGAATATACGGTCAACTCGCCGGAGGACCTCAACCAGTTCGCGCGCGACAATCCGGAGCGCTCGGCGGGTTACAGGGATCTGGGGCTGCACTATCTGCCGGTGGGGAGCGCCAGCGCGGTGATGAACGTCACGCTCGCGCTCCAGGGCGCGCGCGACCTTCGCGTCTTGCCCGTGTCGAGCCTCACCCCGGCGATGCTGCGCGACAGCAACATCGTCTATGTCGGCTATCTCAGCGGCCTCGGCCTGCTCCGCGACGCCACCTTCGCTGGTTCGCGCTATTCGATCGGCGAGACCTATGACGACATCGTCGACAACCGGACCCGACAGCGGTTCGAGAGCGGCGGCGGCGCGCCGCACCGGGGCGACGCCATGTATCCTGACTATGGCTATCTGGCGACCTTCGCCGGCCCTACCGGCAATCGCTTCGTGATCGTCGCCGGCACGCGCGACGCGGCGCTCATGCAGATGGGCCAGAACGCGGTCAGCCGCGGCGTCCTGGACGATCTTGCCCGGGCCGGCGGCAAGGCCGGGGCGGCGGAGGCGCTGTACGGGATCAACGGCATGGGCGAGGTCAATGTCGACAGCCGCCTGATCCGCGCCGGCCCGCTCGACCAGGCGATCATCTGGGAGCGCGGCGCCGCGGGCAAGCCCTTCCCAGCGGGCTGAAGAACAGCGCGCCCGCGCAGCCAAGCTCAGCTTTCGCCGTCCCAACAAAGAGTAGGATATTTATTCCTACTGATCAGATAGGATTTACCTTGGTGACGAAGGGGTAGAATCCATGATCGAAAATCCTCTTTCGGCGAAGGAGCGGATGCGCCCCGCCAGCGCGCAGGGCGGCGAGGCGCGCGGATGAATTTCCAGCAGCTCAAATATGTCCGCGCCGCGGTGCAGAACAACCTCAACCTCACCGAGGTCGCCAACGTGCTGTTCACGTCGCAGTCCGGCGTGAGCAAGCAGATCAAGGAACTCGAGGCCGAGCTCGGCTTCGAGATCTTCGTCCGCCGCGGCAAGCGGCTCGTCGGCATCACCCCGGCGGGCGAGAATGTGGTCCGGGTGATCAACAGCCTCCTCGCGGAAGCCGACAACCTCAAGCGGCTGTCGGAGCAGTTCACCCAGGAGGATCACGGCCGGCTGATCATCGCGACGACGCACAACCAGGCGCGCTACGTCATCCCGCCGACCTTGCTGCACTTCACCAGCCTCTACCCCAATGTCGAGATCGAGCTGCGGCAGGGCTCGCCCAAATATGTCGCCGAGACGCTGGTGCGCGGAGAAGCCGATATCGGCGTGGCGACCGAGGCCGTCGACGCTTTTCCCGAGCTCGAGACGCATCCCTGCTTCACCTGGGAGCATGTGGCCGTGGTCCCGCCGCACCATCCGCTGCTGGACAAGGCCGATCCGACGCTGGCCGACATCGCCGAATATCCGATCATCACCTACAATCCCGGCTTCTCGGGCCGATCGAAGATCGACGCCGCGTTCGAAGCGGCGGGCGTGGCCCCCGATGTCCGGCTCACCGCGACCGATGCCGACGTCATCAAGGCCTATGTCGAGCTGGGTCTCGGCGTGGGGATCGTCGCGCAGATGGCGATGACCGATCAGCCGAGCGAAGGGCTCATCGCGGTGCCGGGCTCGAACGGGCCCTTCGGCATCAGCACCACCAAGGTGGCGATCCCCCGCGGCGTGCTGCTCCGCAACTACGCCTATCGCTTCGTCGAGGCGCTGGCGCCGCATCTCGATTCGGCCGTGCTGAGCGGCGCCCGGCGAGGCGCGCTCAATCGCCCGGAGGCACTGCTGCCCTTCTCCGACTGGCGCGACCTGCATTTGCCGCGCGAGACAGTCGCCCTGGCCGCGATCGGCTGAGTCGCGCCTAGCGCGTATCGGTCTTTCAGTCCTCCCCCGCCAGGGGGAGGTGGCACGCGCAGCGTGACGGAGGGGGCGGAAGCACTGGGCTCAATTGGAGAGTGCGCCGCTTACCTCCCCCTCCGTCGCCTTCGGCGACACCTCCCCCTGGCGGGGGAGGATTGAAAACTCTCGATCGCCTGAATGTCGATTCGCCCTAGCGCGCGATCACCGGTCCGTCCGAGGGCACGCCCACGGCGCCGCCGCCGAACGGGCCGTTATTCTCGACGCAGATCCGCTCGGCATGCTCGTAGCGCTTGGGCTGGCCCGGCTGGTTGACCGGCTGGACGTCGAAGTTCCAGCCATCGGGCTCGTCGGCAGCGGTGTAGCGCCGGACCGGAATGGTCGCGGTCCATGGCCGCGCATAGACCGTCGGGTCGGTGAAGGTCGCGACATAGTTGAAGCGCTGGCCATTACTGTCGAACACATAGCGTTCGAGGACGGTGGCGTTCTCGCTCATATAGTCGCCATAGCGGCCGAACAGTGCCTTGCCGTTGTTGTTGGTCACCTCGACGACCAGCGTGTTGCCTTCCCAATGCCCGCGCGACGCGCCGTTCCACAGCTTGATCGAAGGCGCGAGACGAGGCGCGTCGTCCAGCCGCACGAGCCGCCATCCGGAATCGAACCAGAACAGCACCGCGCCCGGATATTGGCGGATCTCGAAGCCATGCCACATGAAGGATTTGGGCGAGCCGGCGGGGGCGCAGCGCGCGAGCGGCTCCACGTAGCGGGGCTTGACCGGATTGGGGAAGTTCTTCGCGAAATCCTGCTGGAGCGCGCGGGCTGCTGGCAGATAGGGGATCTGGCCGTCGGCCGGATCGGACACCCGGCTCGGCGCGCGCTGGTCGCGCGGCAGGCGCGCCGCGCTCGACGCCTCGCCCGGCGGGCCGGCCTGGGGATCGGTGAAGTTGCCGTGGTTGCCGACCGTGTTCGAATAGAAGCCCGTGACGTCGGGCTGCCCGTCGGGCGTGCGCGGCCCCGTCCATGCTCCCGAGGCGATGACCGGGACGTCCTTGCTCCGGCGCGGATTCTCCGTGCCCCCGGCCTGGGCCGGCGCGGTCTGCGCCGCCAGGGGCTGTGCGCCCCCGATCGAAGCGGCGACGAGCAGCAGATAGGGAGTGCGACGCATCATTTGCCGTCCTTGTGCGGATAGAACTGCTCGTATTCGAGCGTGTAGCAATAGTCCTCGATCAGCTGGAAATCGCGGTCGCGGCGGCGGTGGAGCAGCACGTTGACCGTCCACGGTTTGCTGAACACCTTCGGATCTTCCAGCGTCGCCGAATAGGCGATCGTATCCTTGTCGACGAAGCTCCAGCGCTCGACGACGTGCAGCGCCTCGCTGTGATAATTGCCGGCGCGGTCGAGCCAGGTTTCCTCGTTGAAGTCGGTGACGTCGACGACCAAAGTGTCGCCTTCCCATTTCGCGCGGGAATCGCCGAGGAACAGCTCCTGGTGCTGGTCGACCGGGTGCAGCGAGCCGTCGGTATGGATCACGCGCACCTGGTTGCCGAACTGGTGGATCAGCGTCAGGTCCGCGTCGCGCTGGAGGATCTGGAAGGGCGCCCGGTAGTAGACGCCGCGCGGCACCCCCAGCACCCAGCATTTGAGCCGCGGATCCTCCTTGGCGCGCGCGGCGAAGTTCGCCTGCTTCCGGGCCAGCGCGCCAGGCAGATAGGGGATCGCACGGCCCTCGACCACGCCCGGGCTCGGCGGCGCGTCGCGCCGGCCGGCATGCGGCTCGAGATCGTAATCGGCCTCGCTCAACGTCTCCCATATACCGGAGAAATCGGGCTTTCCGCTGGCCAGCCGTGGAATCGCGGGAGCCGGCGCATTTGCCGCAGCCGCCGCTCCGGCGGCCTGGCCCACCGCCGCGGCCGGAACCAGCGCGAGAAGCGCCGCCGCCGTGGCGAGTAACCTTGGGGATGCCATCGTCATCTCAGCGACCGGTCGGCCGCGGGGCGTCGGGCGCGCCGCCGGTCTGCACCTTGCGCCCGCCCGGCAGCACGATCACCGTGGCATAGCCGAAGGGGCCGCCATTCTTGGCGCGGAAGCCGTTGACGCGGATCTTCGTCCCGAAGGCGACGTCGGCCCTGTCCAGCCCCTTGGCGCGGAGCGAGCTCGGCGTACCGAACTCGAAGCCCCAGTTGGTCACCTTGCCGTCCCGCCCGCGCACGTCGACATAGATCCAGCTGTGCGGATTGACGAACCGGGCCTTGGTGACGACGCCGTCGATCGTGACCGGCTTGGAGGAATCGAATTCGGCGGCGAAGGCGTGGTGGGCGATGCTGGGCGCCGACAGGGTGACGGCGGTCGCGGCCAGCCCGGCGGCGGCGATCCAGAAGAGCTTCCTGCGCATGACGGTTCCTTTGGTCAGAATTGCGCGCCTCCCGGCACGCCGAGTGCCGGCGAGGCGACCGGGCGTCATTTGCCCGGCCGGTCGACGCCGTGCGTGAGGGTGGCGATGCGGAACACCGAGCCGCGGCCGACGGCATAGAGCTGCGTGCGATCCTTGCCGGCGAAGGCGAGGTTCTGCGGCTTCTTGGGTAATGCGATCGTGCCGAGCGCCTCGCCCTGTGGCGAGAAGATCTCGATGCCGGCATTGGTGGCCACATAGACGCGGCCCGCCTCGTCGGAGACGATGCCGTCGGCGCCGCTGCTGGCAGTGGTCGCTTCCTGCTTGAAGCCGGCGAGCCTGGCGAAGTCGCGCCGCTCGGCGAGGCTGCCGTCGGGCTTCACGGTGAAGGCGATCAGATACTCGCCCGCGGTGTTGGCGACATAGACGGTCTTCTCGTCGGCGCTCAGCGCGACGCCGTTGGGCCGGCGGATGTCGTCCGCCGCCAGGTGCAGCTTGCCGCGCCGGTCGAGCCAGTAGAAGCCCGACTTCGCCGGGGTCGCCGGCGCCTGCGCGCCGTTGCCCGGATTGGCGCCGGGGTCGGAGAAATAGATGTCGCCGGCGCGCGCGAGCGCGAAATCATTGGGCCGGTTGAGCGGCTTGCCCTCATATTTCGCCGCCAGCACCTTGGGCGTCGGCTGCAGCACCGCGATCGCCGACGGCGCGGTCTGGACCGCGAACAATTCGCCCTTGGCGTTCAGCGCCAGCGCATTCGCGCCTCCGGTCTTCTCGAGATAGGTGGAAGCCGCGCCGTTGGGTGCGATCCTGACGATGCGGTCGGCGCGGTTCTCGGTGAAGAGCAGCGAGCCGTCGGGCAGCGCCACCGGGCCCTCGGTTCCCTCGAAGCCCTCGCGCACGACCTGGACGCGCGTGTCGGCGGCGACTACGCCCGCGATCGCCGGCGTTACGAACTTCTTGCCGTAGAGCGTGCCGCCCTTCGCGGCATAATCCTCGATGCCGACCGCGCCGACCACATTGAACCCGCCGTCCCGCAGCACCGAAGCCGCCCTGCCGGCGCGGCCGGCATGGTTCGAGATGGTCACGATCTGCCGGTCGCGCGGGATATAGGGCAGGAACCGGTCGAGCTCCGAAACCTGGATGTTGAGATAGACCGGCACGGTTCCGGACGCCGCGATCTCGTCCGCGCGCCGCACGTCGATGAACGTCACCTTGTCCGGCGTGGCGAGCAGCGCGTCGACCTGCGCGCGATCGAGCACCGGCGCCTTCGCTTCCGGCTGCGCGGCGGGCGCGGACTGGGCGAAAGCGGTGCCCTGCGCGGCGGCGAGCGCGATCAGCGCAGCGCCGGCCAGGCGGCCGACACGCTTGGAGAAGATGACGGATCCGGTGCGACTCTCAGACATGCGTAACCCCCAGAGCTGGACAAGTTCATGAGGGGCCTATGGGCCGGCGCGGCCAAACGGAACGAACGTGTCGTTCGATCCATATTAGCTGGAGCGATAAGCCCCGGCGGCGAAGTCGCAGCACGAAAGCGGCACCGGCGAAGCGCCGATGCCGCTTGTCTTTGCAACACGGGAAGAGGGTCAGCTGAAGCCGATCCAGCGCCCGGCCGCGGCCACCGTGATCCATGCCAGCGTCGAGGCGAAGGCTGTCAGCCGCGCGGGGGAAGAGGCGACTCGCCCGGGCTCGCGCCGCTCGAGCGCGCTCACCGCCGCCACCAGCGCCGTGGCGCCTATGATGGGGGCGAAGGGAAGCCAGACCGGCCCCTGCGCGCCGTCGCCGCTGATCCATTCGACCGCGAGGATACCCCCGCCTAGGATCGCCGCGAGGCCGAGGAGATAGAGGCGGCGCCAGCGGGTGGTCAGCGCGGCGAACAGGACGAAGCCGGCCAGCGCCACCAGGAACGCGCCCGACCGCAGGCCCTCGCCGGCCATGAACAGCCACAGCGAGGCGAGCCACCATATCGTCGCGAAGACCGCGAGGACGCTGCCGCCGGCACCTGCGTCGGCAGTGGCGGGATCGTCGCGCCGCGCCGCGCGCACCACCGCCAGGCTGAACAGGATCGCGGCGACCAGCGCCACCATCTTGACCAGGAAGGCCGCGCTTCCGAGCATCGTGTTGACCGCGGTCAGCCCCATCGCGAAGCCGGTCGCGACCGTTCCCGCGATGCCGGTGATGAGCCAGGGACGCGTGGCGCGTTCCACTTCCCGCGCCGGCAGCCCGCCGAGCGTCGCGCCGAGCAGCCTCAAATTGAGGATCAGCACTGCGCCGCCCAGAATGGCGAGGAACAGCAGATGCGCGGTCTCGACGATCGCGAAGATCCACACCGTCTCGTTGACGTAGCGGATGAAGGGCAGCTGCGAGATCTTATCGATCTGCGCGGCCAGCGCGGGCGCGAAGTCGCGGATGGCGGCGCTCATTGCGCGAGCTCCGGCGCGATCGCGGCGAGCGTCGCGTCATGTTCCCCGCATTGCGCGGCGGCTGCGGCGAAGCCGGTGGCGGTCTCGCAGCGGAACCAGTCATAGGCGACGTAGCGGCCCGCGACGATCACCACGATCCACAGGCTGAGCGAGACCGCCGCGGAGGCGCGGGCCGATGCCGGCGGCCGAGGCGCGAGGTCCCAGCTCTCGCGATCGGCCTGAACGCGGTGGTGGAACAGGAAGATGTTGACCGCCGCCGCGAGCAGGAAGCCGATCTTCAGGCGGAAGATGAAATTGTGATAATATTCGAACGGGTTGGCGAAGAACAATGCGAGCCCGGTGATCAGCATCACGGCAAACCCGCCGACCGTGTAGGGAAGGATGCCGGCAGTGACCTTCGACACCGGCGTGCCGCGCAGCACGAGACCGAGCAGCCGGAGATCGACGAACAGGATCGTCCCCGCGAACAACATCAGCGTCAGGACATGCGCGCCCTCGAGCAGCATCCACAGTTGCTCCGAGGACTGGAGCTGGGCGCTGAACGACGTATCGGACAGCACATGCCCCGCCGCGTCGCGATGCGCCCCGAACACGAACTGCAGCCAGGCCATCAACTGGGACAATGCACTCTCCCGCGCGGTCGTATCGATCGCATGGCACTAGGCCCGAGAGGCGTGGGGCAGAACCAAACATTGCTCATTAGAATGTGACGCGAAGTGCTTTGGGCGTCCGGCACTCCCCCGGGGCCCGCGCGGATAGATGCAAAGCTTCTATCTAAATGCCCAATTATCGGTTCCGTCCGCCCTTTCGCCGGTTCCATAGACGATGCGCGAAGCCAACGGGCTTTGGTTCGACGATCTCGTCTGTCCGCCGAACATGGATCGTCTCTGCACGCGGCAGTCACAGCGATTGCCGCGACGGCAACTTGTACTCTGATTTCCGGGGGAACCAGAAGTGAATCACGTCAAGGGTCGCGCCGCCTCCGTCCGCAGGAAAAGGAACGTGCTCCACGCAGGGGCGGCGATATCGATCTTTATGCTCGCCGGGGTTCCCGCGCATGCGCAGACCGCGCCCGACGCGCGCGAACGCGATCTGCAGATCGAGAACCAGGAACTGCGCAAGGAGATCGAAGCGCTCAAGCGGCGCCTGGGCGAGGGATCGGGCTCCACACCGGTCGAAGCACCGCAGCTGGCGGCGGTCGGCGCGTCGGCCGATCCGGCGCCGACGCCCGCTGCCGCCGTGGCCGAGCAGCCGCGGGGCGGGGACGAGATCGTGGTGTCCGCACGCAACCGGCAGGAGCTTGCCCAGGATGTGCCCCTCCCCATCACGGTGCTGGGCGGCGACACGCTCGACCGCGAGGACATCAAGTCGATCTGGGACCTGCCCGCCAAGGTCCCCAACCTTCAGCTCAACAATCCCGGCGAGAATGCCCGCAAGGTGAGCCCGTCGATCCGCGGTCTCGGCCGCGGCGGCGCCAACGATTCGATGGAGCAGAGCGTCGCGGTCATCGTCGACGGCGTCACGCTTTATTATTCGGGGCAGGCGTGGAGCGACTATGTCGACCTCGACCGGATCGAAGTGCTCAACGGGCCGCAGGGGACGCTGCTCGGCAAGAATTCCTCGCTCGGCGCGATCAATATCGTCACCAAGGCGCCCAGCTTCGACAGCCAGCACAGCTTCGAGATCTTCGCGGGCGACCTGAACACGCTGAGCGGCAAATTCTCGGCGACCGGGCCGCTGGTCGGTGACACGCTCGCCTATCGCGTCAACTTCGTCGCCGATCGCAGCAACGGCATCTACACCAACACCTATCAGTCGTTCGGCCGGGCGAAGGAGACGTGGCGCGAGAGCAACAAGCTGGCGGGCCGCGCACAGCTGCTCTGGAAGCCGTCGGACAATTTCACGGCGCGCATCATCGCGGACAAATTGCGCTCCGACGAGCGGGTCAACACCGGCAACACGCTGATTTCGAACGGCCCGGCGACCTATGCCGACGGCAGTGCGCGCCCGATCCTCACGCCCATCGCCTATTCGCCGGTGGGGACCTATGCCACTTACGGTTATCTCGGCCGCTTCACCCAGAAGGCGGCGTGGTTCCACAATGCCGACGGGACCGTCTACCAGCCCCCGTTGGGCACCACCGACATCGCGAATTCCGAGGCACGGCCGCAGATCACCAACCAATGGGGCATCCAGGCCACGCTCGACTGGAATCTCGGCGGGCACACGCTGACCTCGATCACCGCCTATCGCTACCAGGATTTCGACATCAAGAATGGCGGCCAATACGGCCAATTCTACATCAGCAATGGCGGCCAGCAGCTGTGGAACCGCCAGTTCTCGCAGGAGCTGCGGCTCACGTCGCCGGGCGGCGGGTCCTTCGACTATCAGGGCGGCGTCTATTATCTGAACGCCCGCGTCTACAGCGACGATCCGAGCTATTACGGGCAGGATGCCGGCGCCTGGTATGCGAGCGCCACGCAGTTCCGCACCCTGATCGCCGACGGCGCCGGCCGGGAGCTGCTCCGGAAGTCGCTGGACGGCGTCTACAATTCGCGGGTGACCGATGCCCGGGTGGAGAGCCTTGCGGCTTATGCCCAGGCCGACTGGCGTTTCGCCAAGGGCTTCACATTGAACTTCGGGGTGCGGCAGACGCACGAGAAGAAGACCAACCGGGTGTCGCACGAGCTCGACCGGCCGGGCGAGAACCTGACGGCGCTGGGCACCGCCCTGAACGCGAGCGGCGCCCAGATCGCGGCCGCACAGGCGATCCGCGACGGCCAGATCGACCCGGCCTTCGGCTGGCGCGACGGCAATCCGATCGAGGCCGACCTCACCGCCGCCAATATCGGGCTGAGCTACGACGTCACCGACGACATCCTGCTCTATTCCTCGCTGGGAAAGGGCGTGAAGTCCGGCTTCATCTTCTTCGCCACCGACGAGACCGCCACCGAAAGCCATATCAAGCCCGAGCAGACCTATGACATCGAGCTGGGCCTGAAGAGCGCCTTCTTCGACCGGCGGCTCCAGTTCAACATCAACGGCTATTATACGCGGATCAAGAACTACCAGGCATCGTGGCAACGCGAGGATCCGCGGCGGCCCGGCAGCTTCATCAGCGGCTGGGGCAATGTCGAGCGGATCGGGGCCAAGGGCATCGAGCTGCAGACGCAGTATCGGCACAGCCGCCACCTGACCCTGAATTTCGCCGGCGCCTATAATCTGGCGAAGTACGAGACTCAGTGGCTGGCGCAGCGTCCCGAGATCGCCGCCACCGAGTTCTTCGACCTGGAGGGGAAGCAGGTCACCGGCGTTCCCAGGCTGACGCTGAGCTATGGGCTCAATTACAGCGTGCCGATCGGCGGCTATCTGGGGCGCATCACGATCGCGAACGCGTTCCGTTCGGGCTATTACCAGAACGACAATCACGCGGCCTTCACCTATCAGGACGCCTATAACCTGACCAATCTCGGCCTGGGCTTCGGCGCGGAGGACCGCAGCTGGGAAGCCGCGCTGCTCGTCAGGAACCTGTTCGACCAGGAATATTATACCAGCGCCAGCACCTGGTCGAACAGCGCGGCGCAATCGGTCACCTGGGGCGCTCCCCGGACGCTGATCGTCTCCTTCCGCTCGCGGCTCTGATCTTGGAGGCTTCCGATATGTCGCGACGGCTCCAGAGGAAATGGTCGAAGATGCGGCTCGGCCAGCGGCAGGCGAAGGCGCTCCCGCCGCTGGCCGCGGCGCTTCTGCTCGCCATGGCGGCGTGCAGCGCACCCGAGGCGGCGAACCGCCAGGCCGCGCAGGATGAGCCGCTGGCCCAGGCCGCGGCGGACGACGCTCCTTATTACGCCGAGCTCCCGCTCAACGAGCTGATGGTGCACGTGCTGCAATATTCGGCGGACGGCATCTGGGAGCGCCAGGGCTCCGTCGTCGACGCGGCCGGCGAGCATTCGCTCTTCCCCAAGAACGACGAGGAATGGGAGAAGGCCGAAAGCGCGGCGCTGACGCTAGCCGAAGTGACCAACACGCTTCTCGTGCCCAGGCGCCGCGTGCGCGAGGCCGAATGGGACCGCGCCGTGGAAGCGGTGCGCAAGGTCGCGATCGAGGCTGCCAAGGCAGCCGAGAAGCAGGACAAGCAGGCCTTCTTCAGCGCCGGCGAGAAGCTGGATGCGGCCTGCGACGCCTGCCACATCCGCTACGATCCGCGCTTCAAGCCGGTCGGTGGATGATGGGGCGAGGCCTGGTTGCCGATAGATTGCCATCGGCCCGGGGCCAGTGACGTCAGCGAAGTGCCTTCGTTCTCGCCATTCGCACGGGATCGATTGGAAGGAAGAAGAGGGTGGCGGCCGCCTCGCTCCGATGTCGAGCGATCGGGTTGAAAGCGACGCGGCGGGGCCCACCGCATTCGGATTCACGGCCAATAGGTCGCATGCCATCCGCAAGCGGTGAAGCTCGACTCGTTTGACGCAGGGTCCACGGCGCGACCGCTCGGCAGAGAGCTTCGCAATGAGTTCCGCCACCGCACGCGTTGATGTGATGGATCCAGGACTGGCAGCTGGGGAGGCGGCGCGGCCGTTTCGATGGGTGCTAGCTTGAGTCGATAACGAGCTTTGATTCCATATATAAAATATACAACTCGAATATGCCAATTCTGCAGGCGCCGCGTTGGGGCGTGTCTGTGGTGAGGGATGGCTCCCCACGGTTACTCACAGCTCGCCCCAGATCGTTAGAAACAGCCCGAATCTTCGTACCTTAGTTCTCGGATCCGCTTCCTCTCTGCGGTTGGCCATGTAGCTATCCAGCCACAGTGCGCGAGAGAAATCAAAGCTGTTGCAGATCTGCATGAATCTCATTAGGAGATTTCTGTTTTCGTAGATAAAAAGAACATGCGAGGACGGAAAAGGGCCGCACCGGACATAAGCACTGGCGCGCCCTCCAGAGGTTCAAGAAGCGGCTTCAAGAGGAGCCGGGTTGGGGAGGCTGCTGAGATGATAAGAATGAGCGAGAATATGACGTCGCGCCGCATGCGGAGTTTCTCGCGTGCCGGAGTATCTCTGTGCGCGTTGGTCGCGGCGGGGCTTGCGACGCCCGCCTGGGCTGCGGAGCCCACGGAAGAAACAGTGTCGCAAGGCGCTCCCGCGGCTTCGCAGGATACTCCCGAGCCGAGTGATCAGGACGCCCAGGACGCGATCGTCGTCACCGGGCGACGCGCGGCGCTTCAGGCGGCCGACGAGCGCAAGCGCAACAGCGAGACCATCATCGACTCGGTCGTGTCGGACGAGGCAGGCAAGCTCCCCGACAACTCGATCACCGAAGTGCTGCAGCGCGTAGCGGGCGTTACGATCGTCCGCTTTGCCGCGCTGGGCGATCCGGACCACTTCTCGGTCGAAGGTTCGGGCGTCCAGGTCCGCGGCCTTTCAGGTGTCGCGTCGCGCCTCAATGGCCGCGAGATCTTCAGCGCCAACAACGGCCGCGCATTGCTGTGGGGCGACGTCACCCCCGAGCTGATGGCCGCGGTCGACGTGTACAAGGCCTCGACGGCCGATCTGATCGAGGGCGGCACCGGCGGCCAGATCGACCTGCGCACGAAACTTCCCTTCGACTATTCCGAGGGATGGCATTTCGCCGCCACGGGCGAGCTCAGCATGGGGGATCTGGCGCAAAAAGCCGATATGGCCGGGTCGGGCCTCATCGCCGGCCGCTGGTCCACGCCGATCGGCGACATCGGCATCCTTGCCGATGTGGCATATAGCCAATTCTCCTCCAGCTCGCAGTTCTTCCGGATGGAGCCCTATTTCCGGACGACGGTCGGTGGCGCGAGCTACTTCATCCCGGGCGGCTTCGACTATGGCGAGGAGCGGTTCCAGCGCAAGCGGAGCGGCATCTATGGCGCGGTGCAATGGGCGCCGAGCGACGCGCTGACGCTGACCGGAACCTTCTTCCAGTCGCGCTACAAGAATAAGCTCAAGAGCTGGGGCTCCTTCGTCACGTCGCAAACCCTCGGCGTCGATCCGGCGACGAGCAAGTTCGACAGCATCGGCGGCCTGCTGTCCTCGGATTCGGTTTTCACCCGCGATACGGGGACCTTCCTGCCGAATGGTTCGGCCATCAACAGCGGCGGCAACAGCGCCTTTTCAAAGAGTGACTCGCTCACCCGCGATTACGCGCTGTCGTTCGAATGGGCGCCGTCCGATAGCCCGCTGGCGATCCGGGGCGCGATCCAGCGCGTCGATTCCACCGCGAACAGCGATGCCCTCAACATCTTCCGCGACGTCGCCTTCCCCTCGAGCTTCGGCCTAGACCTCACGGGCAACCTACCGCAGGTCACCTTGCCGCAGAGCGCGACCACGGGCTTCGACAATCCGGCGAATTATTTCTGGACGGCTACGATGCCGAACACCGTCGACAATACGGGCCGACTCGACTCGGCGAACCTCGATCTCGAGTACAAGTTCGGCGACGGGTTCTTCAAATCCGTGAAGATCGGCGGGCGCTGGGCCGAGCGGACCGAGCGCGACCTCAACACCGGCTTCAACTGGTCGGCGCTCGGCCGCGGCTGGAACGGAAGCGCAACCGTCAACGCTCCGCAGCTGACGTTCGCCAATGCGGCGCCGGGCGATATCGAGAAGCATGTCTTCAAGGACTTCTTCCGCGGCGGCCTGCCGGTGCCGGCCAACCTTATGTTCCCGTCGCAGGCGCTGGTCGGCCAGCTTGACCGCGATCTCGTTCACCGGGCTCCGCCGGTCAACTTCTGCGGTCCGTTCGATTGGGGCAATGCCACCTATTTCAATTGCTCGTCCGCGGGGCCGCTGCCTGCTTCCGGCTATGGCGGGCCCGGCTATACGCGCACGAACGGCGCCTTTGTGCTGCCGCAAGACCAGACCGACTATCTGACGCGGACCTGGGCGGGCTACGCGCTGGTGCGGTTCGGCCAGGAGGATGGGCTCGGCATCTCGGGCAACGTCGGCGTGCGTGTCGTGCGCGTCGAGAACCGGAGCTCCGGCTATTATACGCAGGGCGCGAACCAGTTCTTCCGCGACGGAACGCTCGTGACGCTTCCCGAGCGGTCCGCGGTCGTCAGCAATGGCGCCAAGTTCACGCGCTTTCTTCCGTCGGTCAATTTGAGCTTCGCACCGAGCGAGTCGACCAAGATCCGGGCCGGCTACAACATCACCATGGACAATGCCTCGTTCAGCGCATTGCGGGCGTCGGGCGGACTCGGCGTGACAACGGTGGACAATCCCAACAATCCGACCGATCCGAACGCACCGCGGCTTCCACCGATCTTCGTCAATTTCACGACGAACTCGGGCAATCCGACGCTCAAGCCGACCATGTCGAACAACTTCGACCTGTCGTTCGAATGGTATCCGCGAGCGGGCACCACGTTCCACGTGGCCGCGTTCTACAAGCACATCTCCAATCTTCCGATCTACACGCTCACGCAGCAGCCGGTCACGGTCCATTACGCCGACGGCTCGAGCTCGGAGGAACTGGCGGCTGCGACCGATGCCGCCAACGCGGTCGATCCGGCGAAGATCAAGGGCATCGAGATCGGCGGACGGGCCTTCTTCGATATGCTGCCCGGCCTGCTCAGCGGCCTTGGCATCGAGGCCAACTACACGTTCATCGACAGCAAGAACCCCGGCGATCTGTATCGCGACATCGATGGGGTGTCGCACAACGATGCCCCGGTACAGGGTATGTCCCGGCACAATTTCAACGTGTCGCTGATGTATGAGAGGAATCCGATCTCGTTCCGGGTCGCCTATTCGTGGCGGTCCAAATATCTCCAGTCGACCAACAGCAACGGGACGAATCCGCAATATAGCTTCTTCTCGGGGCCCGGTGTTTCCCGAAGCGTGCAGATCGCCTTGCCGGTCTATGGCGATGCCTATGGCACGCTCGACGCGGGTGTGCGCTTCAAGGTGACCGAAAACTTCTCGTTCTCCGTCCAGGGCACCAATCTGTTGAACGCGACGGCGCGCACCTTGATGGGCGGGTATCCCGACGACACGCTGTACGTCCGCAGCTGGTTCCAGAGCGACAGGCGCATCAGCACCGGCATCAATCTGGCATTCTGAGACCCTCCTGGTGGCGGGCCGTAACAAGCCCGCCACCCTTTTTTCGGAGTGCATCCATGGTTTCCGATGGCCGGCGGATCCTGATTGTGGGAGGCGGGACCGCGGGGTGGCTGACGGCGGGCTATCTCGCCAGGGCGAGATTCACAATCGGGAAGAAAATGATGAAGAGTGCCCCGTTCGATAGCAGCCGTCGAAAGCTGCTTCTCGTCGCTGGTGCCAGCCTCGTTCCGTTCGCCCTGGCCGGTTGCGGTGGGGGTGGCGGGGGAGCGGGAACCGGCGGCGGTGGCTCGCCCACGCCCGTGCCTGTTCCCACACCGACTCCCGCGCCGGCCGCGACCATGGTGCTGGGTCCGGCGATCGTCGTGGATCAATTCGGGTATCTGCCGGCGCGAGCCAAAATAGCCGTGATCCGAGATCCGCAAGTCGGGTTCGACGCCTCCGATTCGTTCGTCCCGGGAACCGTCTACGAACTCGTCAACTCGACGACGAATGCCGTGGTTCATTCGGGGAGTCCCACCGCCTGGAACGCCGGCGCGACCGACCCCGGATCCGGGGACAAGGCGTGGCATTTCGATTTCAGCGCGATCACCGCCGTCGGTGACTATTTCGTTCGGGACGTCCAGCGCAACGTCAAATCGCCGACGTTCAAGATCGCCGCGGATGTCTACGCACCCATCCTTCGTGCCGCGGTTCGCGTCTTCTACTACCAGCGCGCCGGGCAGCAGAAGACGGCCGCCAACGCGGGCGTCGGCTATGCGGATGGCGCCTCGCACATCGGCCCGCTCCAGGACAGGAACGCTCGCCTCTACAGCGCGCCCAACGATGCCTCCGCCGAGCGTGATCTGTCCGGGGGCTGGTACGACGCCGGGGATTTCAACAAATACACAAGTTGGACGGCCAGCTACGTCATCGATCTGCTGCACGCCTATCTGGAAAATCCATCGGCATGGCGCGACGATTACAATATTCCGGAATCGGGCAACGGCATCCCGGATATTCTCGACGAGGCGAAATGGGGCCTTGATTGGCTCTGCAGGATGCAGGAGCCCAACGGCTCGGTCCTGTCGATCGTGGGGCTCGCGGGCGCCAGCCCCCCGTCGGCGGCAACCGGTCCCAGCCGTTATGGTCCGGCCAGCACTTCGGCTACGCTCGCCTCCGCAGGCGCCTTTGCGCTCGGGGCCAAGATATTGGGCACCGTCCCGGCGCTGACGGCCTATGCGTCGGGCCTTCGGGCGCGCGCCGAGAACGCCTGGAACTGGGCGGCCGCCAATCCCAATGTCACCTTTCGCAACAATGATGCTTCGAACGGCTCGGAAGGGCTTGGCGCCGGCCAGCAGGAAGTCGACGACTATGGGCGGCTTACCTTGAAGATCGCGGCGGCAATCTACCTATATGATCTTACCGGAAGCGCGGTCTACAATAGTTTCGTCGATGCAAATTACACTCAGACCCATCTGATTCAATGGAACTATGTGTATCCTTTCGAGCCGCAGACCCAGCAGGTATTGCTCTATCATGCGAGCCTGCCCGGAGCGACTTCCTCGACAGCCACTTCCATCAGGAATATATACGTCAACGGAATGGAATCCGATATCAATTGGGGTGCCGTCGCGAACAGATCGGACCCTTATATGGCCTATCTAAAGGACTATGTGTGGGGCAGTAACGCCGTAAAATGCCACCAGGGCAACATGTTCGCCTATCTTGCCCGATATGGGTTGGGCTCCCATGGAGCGGAAGCCAATATGGCCGCCGCCGCTCATTTCATCCATTATCTTCATGGCGTTAATCCGCTGGGCAAGGTTTACCTCTCCAACATGGGGTCGTTCGGTGCCGAGAATTCGGTCGATGAGTTCTATCACACCTGGTTCTGGAACGGTTCGGCCCAGTGGGACAACGTCAAGACGTCGACTTACGGCCCCGCTCCCGGCTTCCTGGTCGGCGGGCCGAACCCGTCCTATGATTGGGACAACCGCTGCCCTGGTGTAAGTTCGGCGTGCGGGTCGGCCAAACCCTCACCTCCAGCCGGCCAACCCCCGCAGAAGTCCTACAAGGACTTCAACGACAGTTGGCCGCTGAACTCATGGTCGGTCACTGAAAACTCGAACGGCTACCAGTCGGCCTATATCCGTCTGCTTGCCCGCTTTGTTTGACAAACAGGGTAGGTATTCCATTCATCGGTTCCGTCTCCGTGATTGCAATCGCGGGGGCGGGCGCGGTTTCCATTCTGGGAACATGATTGCGCCGTCCTGACGGATCAGCGACCTGTACCGCCGCCTGGAGCCTCGAGTTCAAGCTTCAGGACCGTATCGACGGAATCCCGGGCGCGCGGGGCCCGGATCCTGACTTCCCCTTGGCTCTGCTGCAGAGCGATTTTCTCGCCGTCGACCATGTTGGTGGCGCGCAACACACGGCCGGGCAGTGCGGGAATGGCCAGGGTTTCCTGCGGCCAGCTCAGGACGTGCAGATAAACCGTTCGGCCGCGATGCGTCGTTCCGTAGCTGCCGTCCACCGGCTGCAACGGCCCCGGGCGCGTTCCGAAAAGACTTTCGCCGTAGCGTTTATTCCAGGCGCCGAACGCATGGAGCAATCGTTCCTGGCCTTCGGGGACCACGCCGTCGGGATCGGGCCCGACATTGACGTGCAAATTGCCGTTACGGATCACGGCATCGACGAACAGTCGCTTCAATCGATCCAGCGGCATGAGCTGCTGCTCGCGCGTATATCCCCAGGCTTTCTGATTGAGCGAGAAGGTCTTCTCCCAGGGTTTGCGCCGGATCGGACCCGCGATTGGGCCGGCTCCTTCCTCGGTGTCGAAATCTCCTTGCCAGCCGGAGCGCGGATTGATCACTACCTTGGGCTGATGCCGTCGCACTTCGGCATTCAGGATCTCCGGGCGCCAGAACCAGGCGGCATCGGCGTCGGTGCCTTGGTGCGCCAGCCATCCGCCATCATACCAGAGGATATCGATGCGCCCGTAGCGCGTGGTCAACTCGCGGACCTGGTCATAGGTCTGCTTGCGGAAGGCGGCCGCATTCTCCGGCATTTCGCGGATGTGGAAATAGGCCGGGAACCGCCAGTCCAGCGGAGAATAATAGAGCCCCACGCGCAGCCCCTGATGCCGTGCCGCCTCGACGAACGGCTTCACCAGGTCGCGGCGGGCCGCGGAATGCATGGCGTCGAACCGGCCGAAGCTGCCGGGGCTGTCCCACAGGGCAAATCCGTCATGATGTCGTGCAGTAAGCACGATGTAGCGGGCGCCGGCGCCGCGCGCGATCGCCGCCCAATGCGCGGGATCGTAGCGCTTGGGAGCGAAACGCTGCGCCAGCTTCGCATATTCGGCGGCGGGCACCTTGTCGTTGAACATGTGCCATTCGCCGACGGCTGGAATGGCATAGAGCCCCCAATGGACAAATACGCCGAGCTTGGCGTCGCGCCACCAGGACATGTCCGCTTCCGACAGGCGCAGTTCCGGGGCAAGGGCGGTATTGCTATTGGCGGTTTTCAGCGCCGACTTCTGTTCGTCGGTGGTAACCTGCTGGATGGTTGGTGACCCCGCCACGGCGGGAACGCTGCACGCCATGCCGAGTGCCAGCAGCATTGCAAGGCGCCGCTTGCGGTTCCGCGCGCTGGGAAGAGCCCTGCAATCCGTGAAGCGCTCCAAGACTGTCTCCTATGTTCAAACGACTTCGCGGTGTCGCCGAGGTCGGTCCGCTAGAAGTCGATCTTGAAGACGCTGGCGTGCCGCGTGGGGAGCGTATCGGGAATTTCGAGGGCCAATCCGCTGCTCGTTTGCCGGAAGTTGATCGGGGCGCGATGGCCAAGCAATCGGACCCGTTGCACGCGACGCGGCTCGAGCGGATTGCCGACGGCGAGTGCGGCGATCGTGGTCGTGCCCGAGGGTTGGCCGAGCGTGATGGCATAAAGGGCGTCGCCCTTGGTGGTGAACCGGATATCCCGCGCGGTATAGTCGGCCTTTTCCTTGAACATGCCCGCGGCGGCTTCGGTCGGTCCCTCGCCGAACACCTTCCAGGGCCGCGTGTCGTGAATCGCCTCCGAATTGACCTTCATCCAGGTCGTCAGCTCGGCCAGCAACTGCTCAGACTCGGGCGGCAGGCTGCCGTCGGGATATTGCACGACGTTGAGCAGCATGTTGCCGTTCTTGCTGACGATATCCGCCAGCATGGCAATTACTTCCGGCGCAGTCTTGTATTTGTCGCGGTCGTTGAAGAACCAGTCGCCATTGGACGTGTCGGTTTGCCAGGGCAGAGGATTGATGCCCTTGAGCACGCCGCGCTCGACGTCCTGCACGCCCCATTCCTTGTGGAAATCGCCTGCACCCCAATCCTTGCTGGCGTACACCGCCTCGAGGCCGCCGCTGCGCGCCATGTTGCCGTTGTACAGATGCGCGAGCAGCGAACGCCCCACCGCGCCGAAGGGCAGCCCGCCGTCCGAATAGAGTAGGTCGGGCTGATACGAGTCGATCAGATCGCGGATGCGTTCGAACCAGTGGGCGTGAAATTTCGCGTTCCGAGTGTACCAGCTGGCCGGCGTGTTGAGGTACGGTTCGTCGCGGTTGTCGTGATAGAGATCCGAGTATCGCGGATCCGCGCCGTCGTAGCGCACGCCCAGCTTCGGCCAGAACTGATCGTAGAGATGGTTCGGATGCCACCAGGTATAGCTGGCGCCCAGATGCTCGGACACGCCGAACCGAAGCCCCCGGCGCTTCGCCGCGGCCTTCCAGGCGCCGACGATATCGCGCTTCGGCCCCATGGCGACTGCGTTCCAGCGATGGTGCCTGGATTTCCACAAGTCGAAATTGTCGTGGTGCACGCCCATCGTCACGAAGTATTTCGCGCCGGCTGCGGCATATTTGTCCATCAGCGCTTCCGGATCGAACTTCTCGGCTTTCCAGAGCGGGAGGATGTCCTTGTATCCGAACTCGGAGGGGTGGCCGTAGGTCTTGGCATGGTGATCATAATGCGGGTGACCCGGCACATACATGAAGCGCGCATACCAATCGCCTTGGCGGGCCACCGACTGAGGCCCCCAGTGCGACCAGATCCCGAGTTTGGCGTCACGGAACCATTCAGGGGTCTGATAGGCCTTGAGCGATTCAACGGTCGGCTTGAAACGACCGGGCGCGACCTCGAGCCGAAGGTCCTGAAGGGCGTCGCGATCGCTCGCGCCGCGCGCGCGCGCGGCCAGCCCCAGGCCTAAGGCGGCCGCCGGCGCCAGCAGGACGTCGCGCTTGCTGAAAGTAACCATCACCCTGCCTCCGTGCATCCGATCGATCGCGACGCTCATGCGGCTCCAGAAAGAATCGGTCCTGGTCGCGCCGTTGCGGAGCGATTGCATATTTGCAAATAGATTTTCAACTTATAAGTTCGCCAATCGGGCATGCCCTCCGCGATTCCTGCGCACAGGACGTCGGCGGTCGACCAGGACCACGATCCCGGACGCTGCACCAAAACGTTCCAGCTTGCATGACACCGATTTCCGCGCGAGATCACGCCGCTGCGGTGCGTCCGAATGGATTGAGAGGCATAATGGCACGTTCTGGGCTCAAGGGGACCTACGCCGCTCCCGCAATCGAGAAGGCATTCGAAGTCTTCGAGCTGCTTGCGGCCAGGCCTGAGGGCGCATTGATCACCGAGATGGCGGCCGATCTTAACCGCACGGTCGGCGAGCTCTTTCGCATCGTCGTGGTGATGGAGCAGCTCGGTTATCTGCGTAAGTCAGAGGCAACCGATCGCTACACCGCGACGTACAAGCTTCTCGACGTCGCATTTCGCGCGACCCCCTCGCAGGATCTCATTCGCGCGGCGATGCCGGAGATGCAGGCGCTGGCGCTCGAAGCTGGGCAGTCCTGCCATCTCGTCGTGGCCAACGGAAGCCGCGGAATGGTGGTGGCGCGGGAGGAGCAACCCGGCACGAGGGGGTTCGCGCTCAAGGTTGGGGCGCATATCGATATCATCCAGAGTTGCTCGGGACAGGTGATCCTGGCCTTCTCGAATCTTCAGCGCACCGAGCGGATCGTTCGCGCGGCCGAAGAGGAGCAGGAAATCTCGGTCGACCGCAGTTGGCTGGCGGAGCGAATCGCGGCCATCCGGCGGACAGGGTATGACAGTCGCAAAAGCCCGATAACCCGCGGCGTGACGGACATCAGCTTCCCCGTATTCGGGTTCGACCGGAACGTCGTCGCCGCGCTGACGATCCCCTTTCTGGAGCTGATCGACGGGTCGCAGAAGGTCGATATCGACGCAGCGCGCGGGATGCTGCGAACCGCGACCTCGCGCATTTCGGATCGTCTCGGCTACCAACCGGGTGGCTGACCGCCAGCGTCCGAACCCGAACGACCGCCAATCCGTGAAACCTGCGCGCTGCCGATCCGGCTTGCTAAATCGAGTATCTGTTCTCGTGTATGCGGAAATGAACTTGTAAATACGAAAATCGCCGTGCAACGAGACGGCAAAGGAGGCTCGCCACCATGCGTGCTATCGTCTGTCAGGAGCCGTTTCGTCTCGGTTCGATTCTAAGGGAGGATCCGGTCGCCGGGCCGGGCGAGGTTGTGGTCCGCATCCGCAGGGTCGGCCTGTGCGGTACGGATTATCATATCTTCGCGGGCAGGCATCCGTTCCTCACCTATCCGCGCGTCATGGGCCATGAACTCAGCGGCGAAGTCGCGGCGCTCGGCGCGGGGACGGGGCTGCGCGTCGGGCAGCTCGTCACGATCAACCCTTATATCGCATGCGGCGCCTGTATCGCTTGCCGCAAGGCCAAGCCCAACGCGTGCGTCAACATCAAGGTGCTGGGCGTCCATGTCGACGGCGGCATGTGCGATATGCTGGTCGTCCCCGAAAGCGCGGTGATCGACGCCGACGGGCTCTCGGCCGACCAGGCCGCAATGGTCGAGTTCCTTGCGGTCGGCGCGCACGCGGTGGCGCGCGCTCCGGCAGCGGGTGGCGAGAGGATGCTCGTCGTCGGTGCCGGTCCGATCGGCATTGCAACCGCGCTCTTCGGGCGGCTGAACGGCTTCGAGGTAAGCCTTGTCGATCGCCGGCAGGCCCGGCTCGAATATGCGCGCGATCGGCTTGGCTTCGACGGCGTGTCGGCGGACGCAGATCTGGAAGACGTGCTCGGTCAACGGACACACGGGGACATGTTCGACGTGGTCGTCGACGCCACCGGTTCGCTTCCCGCCATGCGCCGCAGCCTCGGACTGGTGGCGCACGGCGGCGCGCTGGTGCTGGTCGGCGTGGCACCCGGAGAGCTGACTTTCGAGGATCCCGAGTTTCACAAGCGGGAAGCCACGTTGATCGCAAGCCGCAACGCGCTGCCGGCGGATTTCGAACGCGTGATCGCCGCGATCAAGTCGGGCGATATTCCGACCGATGCATTGCAGACGAACAGCATCGACGCGGAGGAACTGCCGACCCGCATGCCCGATCTCATCGCGAACGCGGATTCGGTACTCAAGGCGATCGCGAAGTTCTGACCACGGTCCGAACTCTGCTCAAAGGATCAACGACGCCTCATCGGACCGGCTCGAGAAGAACGGCCGCGCCGCCGCCTGGGCGCATGCGGATGCTCAAGCTGTCCCGGCGTGTCGCGTCGGTCGTTGTCCGCACGACGTCATTGGCTGAGGCGCCATCCTGCCAGATCGTCGCCCGGTATTTGCCAGTGCCAAGGATCCGGAGGGGAATTTCAACATCGCGCCCCTCTTCATTGGTCATGGCGCCGATGTACCAGCTCCTTCCCTTGCGGCGGGCGAGAACGATGAAGCTGTCGGGCGATCCGCTGATGAATCGGGTTTCGTCCCAGGCCGTCGGAACCATCTCGAGGAACTCGAAGCCGGAAGCGCGGGCATAGGCCTCCGGCGCGTCCGCCACCATCTGCAACGGACTGTCGTACACGACGAACTGCGCCAGCGCCTGGCCACGCGTATTCCGGGTCATCGGCATGACGTCCTGCGCCTTGTAGGACTGGGGCGTGCTGTTGCGAAATCCGCCGGGCGTAAAGTCCATCGGCCCCAACAGCATACGCGTGAACGCCAGTTTCACATTGTGCCCCGGCGTCACCTTCCCCCAGTCGAACTTGTTGTACTCGGCCCCCATCACGCCTTCCTGCGTGATGAAATTGGGCCAGGTTCGCGCGAGGCCCGCCGGCGGGAAGGCGCCGTGCATGTCGAGCAGAAGATGGCGTCGCGCCGTCGCCGCGGCCAGGCGGACATAGAAGGCGACCATTTCCTGGTCGTCGCGCTCCATGAAGTCGACCTTTACGCCCTTGATCCCCCACCGTTGATAGGTGTCCAGAACCTCGTCCATCCGGGGCTCGATATGCTGCCAGTGAAGCCAGAGCAGCAGGCCGACGCCCTTGCTCGACGCATATTCCACGAGGGCGGGCACATCGATGGACGGCTCGCTCCTCGTCACGTCGGTCTTCGGGTCCGCGGCGCAACAGGGACCGGTGTTGAGCGCCCAGCCGACGTCGATCATGAAATAGGGGAAGCCGGACGCGGCTGCGAAATCGATGAAGCGGCGATATCGCTCCATGGTCGGCTTTTCGCCCACGATCGGACCGGACCACCAGTCCCAGGCCGCCTTGCCCGGCTTCACCCATGCGAAATCGCCCTTTGGAGGCGGCGACAGGCTCTGGATCAGCGTGGACTCGATCAAGTCGCCCGCGCGGTCGCCCATCATGACGACACGCCACGCACTCCGCAGCCCGTCGGGCGACAGGACCGCCACGTCCGGACGATCCGGCCGCGGCGTCACTTTCACTTGCAGACCGTCGGGAAGGGGCGTGAGGCTCGATCCCGCATAGGCCTCGATTCCGGCCTGTGCGAACGCGAAATGCGTGCGGCCCGACACCGATGCGCAGAGAGCCGGCAGATCGTAGAGCTTGGCCTTGTCGAGTTGCGAGATCTTCAGGGTCTGGAACGCATTCTCGTGCGAGCCGGAATATTCGGTGACTTCGCAGGTCGGATCGCCAACGAACCGGAACCCGGTCTTCTCTCCCCGCAGCGCAACGGGTGCGCCTTTCGGCAGCAGATAGCGAAACGCCACGCCGTCATCATAGGCGCGAAGCTCGAGCGTGATGCTGCGCCTGGCGCCCGCGCGCTCCCGGAAGCGGATAGTCGCCCCGTTGTACCAGTCCCGCGCGCTATTCGCCTTGGTCGCGATCAGCGAAAGTTCGCGGCGGCCGCTCTGCCGCGTGACGTCGACGAGCTCCAGGCCCGAGAAATCGCCGCCATCCGCGAGCTCCAGCCCCAGAGGCGATGCCGCAAGAATCCGTTCCCCCCTGCGCGTGACCGAATAGCTTCCGCCATCGGAAGCGACAGCGATGCTGACGCGGTCGTCGGGGGAAGCCAGCACGACCTGAGATGCGGCAAGTACGGAAGCGAGGAGGATCACATTTGCTCTCCGTCAGAACCAGGGGAGAGTCACCGGACGGTCCCGGCGATCGCATCGAGCCGGACCTGCCGGGCCGGCAGCCCTTCGACCTCCACGTCGAGGATGATGGGGCCGGCCGTCGTGCCGGCGCGGATCACGGCAACCGCGCGGCCGTGGAAGGTCTTGCGCGCACCGGTCTGGAAGCTGGACACATCCATCGGATTGCCGTTGCCGATGCCCGCCAGTGTGCCCGCGCCGCGAACATGGACGCGCACCTGCCGGTCCTTGTCGCGCGCGTAGATGGGCGTGCCGTCGGCGTCCTCGAGCTCCACCGTGAGATAGGCGAGATCCTCGCCATTCGCGGTCATGCGTGCGCGGTCGATCGCGACATGGGCCTGCGCGGGCGGACCTGCGGTGCGCAGCGTCCATCTTCCGGCCTCCCGACCGTCGCGATAGCCGATGGCGGTGAGATTTCCGGGCGCATAGGGCACCTTGAAAACCGCCTTATACTCGCTTTCCACGCCGACGGTGCGACGGCCCAGGCTCTTCCCGTTGAGGAACAGCTCGACTTCCGGGAATTCCGAATAGACGTTGACCTCGAGCGGCTTGTTCTCCTGGCCCGGCCAGGTCCAGCTCGGGTGCACATCGTCGAGCGACCAATCGAGATGTGGGGGCGTGATCGGGAAGAAATGGCGGTCGGGCAGATCCTCGGTGCCGGCGGGTTGCCGGACGAAGACCGCGATCGGATCGATCCCCGTCTTCCAGAGGATCTCGCGGTAATAAGCGGCGGGACGCTTGCGTCCGGTCGCGTCGATTTCGCCGCTATAGGCGAGGTTCCAGGGATAGGGCCCGAGCTTCTGCCAGTCCTGGCTGTAGCCCATCCAGCCGATGCCGCTCTCGCCGATATAGTCCACCGCGGTCCAGACGAAGTCGCCGATGACCCAGGGCTTGGTCTCGACATACTGCCAATAGGAGAAGGCGTCCTTCGGGAGCGACTCCGAGGTGTACAGGATCCGCTCGGGGAACTTCGCGTGCTCCGCGTCGAAATCGTGCGCGTGATAGTTGAACCCGCCGACATCGAGCAAAGCGGCCTGGTTCGAGCTTCGGGGAGGATCGGCGTTCATGCCCTGCGTAACGGGGCGGGTCGAATCGAGGCGGCGAACCCGATCGACCAGTTTCCGGCCGGTCTCCATGCCCTGCGGCGTTCCGTCTTCGGGAATCTCGTTGCCGATGCTCCAGAACAGGACGCTCGGGTGGTTTCGGCCGCTGATTACCAGGCTGTCGATATCCCGCGCCCAATTGTCGGCGAAGAAGCGCGCATAGTCCTGCGGGCGCTTGGTCTTGTTCCAGCTGTCAAAGGCTTCGTTGATGACCAGCATGCCCAGTTCGTCGGCGGCATCGAGCGTGGCCTGGCTGGCCGGATTATGGGCGTTGCGGATGGCATTATATCCCGCCGCCTTCATCAGCGCGACCTTGCGCGCGTCGGCGTCCGGCGCGCCGGCGGCGCCGATCATGTAATTGTCGTGATGGATATTACCGCCGCGCAGCTTCACGGGCTTGCCGTTGATGCGCAGTCCGTTGCGAGCGTCCAGGGTCACGGTGCGCAGGCCGAAGCGCGTGCGCCTCTCGTCGACCACTGCGCCGCCGACGCGCACCTCCTGGACGAGGGTGTAGAGGTTGGGGGAACCGGGCGACCACAACCGGGGCCGCGCCAGCTCGAGCTTTTGCACGGCCTCCGATCGCGCGCCGGGGGCGAGCGTCTGCGTCCGGCGCGCCTCGGCGACTGTCTCGCCCCGCGCGGACACCACGCGGGTCACCAACTCGAGGTTCTGCGCGGCGTTCGACCGGTTGGCGACCGTCGCCTGGGCCGATACCACGCCGCGTTCCTCGGTCGCCTCGGGCGTGGTTACGAAGATGCTGTCGGGATCCAGATGCACCCGGTCCAGTATCTCGACGCTCGCCGGCCGGATCAGGCCGGACCCGGCGTACCAGCGCGAGGAGGGATCCGCGTGGTGCGCACGCACGACGATGACATTGTCGCCCGCGCGCACCTTGCCGGTCACGTCGAGCGCAAAGGCCGTATAGCCATAGCGGTGCCGCGTCAGATGCTCGCCGTTCAGCCAGATGTCGGCGTCCATATAGACGGCTTCGAAATTCAGCCTGACGACGCGGTCGGCCTCGGCGGGCGAAAGCGTCAAATGGCGCCGGTACCAACCGATACCGCCGGGCAGATACCCCGAATCCTGCCCCGAGGGCGTGTTCGGATCGAAGGGCGAGCTGCCATCGGCCTTGTCCAAGATTGACCAGTCGTGCGGGACGACGACCGGACGCCATCCGCGATCGTCGAAGCCAGGCTTCTCTGCCCCCGCGGCGTCACCCGCATGGAACAGCCAGTCCTGAGACAGGCTGCGTGTTTCCGCCCAGGCCGGGACGGCAGCCAAAGCCAGGGCCAATAGCAATCCCGGCTTGAAACCTCTGACTGACGACATGCCCTTCTGTCTCCGTCTCTCCGCGACGCGGCGATCGTCCGGCACGTGCTCGATCGCGACCTTGGACGCGGGAGCGCTCGCGCCTAGTGTAATTTCATCCCGTGCCGATGCTCGCTTTGCGGAAAAGATTCCTAGCTTATTTTTCATATGTGGCAAATGATTTTCATATCCACAGAAGCGATGCTCGCTCGTGTCGAAACGTCGGCGCGTGCAGCTCAGACGGGCTGCAGTCCATGCTCGGCGATCTTGTTGATGAGGTCTCGATGCCTGGGCAGGCGATTGCGGAACCGCTCGCTCTACACGCGATTTTCCTGCAGCGCCCGCTCCGCCGCGCGCGCCCCGCAAGCCCAACGGCCACGCAGTTGCGCTTCGACGATGGCCGGAAGCTGTCGCTCCAGGGCCTCTATACCGTGAGCCGGGACCGGCTGGACGATCTCGACGATGCCCGGATCGTCTCGCTGTTCCGCAAAGGCTATCTGCAACTTGCGCTGTGCGTCAGCTTTTCGCTGGGCCAGGTGGCGGTGCTCGCCCGGCGGCGTAACCAGCTATCCACCAACCCGATCGAGACCCCGGAAAGCGCGCGGGATTGAATCTCCGATAATAGTCAGACTAATATTTCCACAAATAATCCTGGAGAGCGATGTGAGAGAGAGGATCAGGCGGGCGGCCTTCGCGGCATCATTTATGATAGCGCTAACATCGCCCGTTGCCGCATTCGGACAGACGGCGCCCGCGACGCAGGGGGCCAATCCGCTCTTCCGGGACAAGTTCACCGCCGATCCGGCGCCGCTCGTGGTGGACGACCGGCTCTACCTCTATGTCGGGCACGACGAAGCGCAGCGCGACGAGATGTTCAACATGCGCGAGTGGCTGGTCTATTCCACCACCGACATGAAGCATTGGACCGGCCACGGCCCGATCCTGAAGGTGGCCGACTTCAAATGGGCGAAGCAGGACGCCTGGGCGTCGCAGGCGATCCGGAAGAACGGCAAGTTCTGGTTCTACGCGGCGGTCGAGCATGACAATACGCATCCGGGCAAGGCGATCGCGGTCGCCGTGTCCGACAGCCCCACCGGCCCGTTCGTCGACGCCAAGGGCTCGGCGCTCATCACCAACGAGATGACGCCCAAGGGCACGCACAGCTGGGAGGACATCGATCCGACGGTGTTCACCGACGATGACGGCACCACCTGGATCGCCTGGGGCAACCGGCAGTGCTACATCGCGAAGCTCAAGCCCAACATGATCGAGATCGACGGCCCGATCACCGAGATCACCCCGCCGCATTTCGAAGAGGGCCCGTGGCTGCACAAGCGCGGCGGGCTCTATTACCTGACCTATGCCTCGCTCGATCGGTCGAAGCACCGCGACGAGAAAATCTCCTATTCCACCGCGTCTTCGATCAAGGGCCCTTGGACGTATCGCGGCGAGCTGACCGGATCGGGCAAGTACAGCTTCACGATCCATCCCGGCATCGCCGAGTTCAAGGGGAACTGGTACCTTTTCCTCCACAACGCGACCCTCGCGATCGGCGACTTGAGCGGCGCGATCGGACGGCGCGCAGTCACCGTCGAGCATCTTCGATACAATCCCGACGGCACGATGAAGCCGGTGGCCCAGACCGAGGCCGGGGTCTCGGTGCCGGCTTCCCGGTAACCGCAAACCGAACTTCCACGAGAGCATGTGATGGAGAGGATGAGGACGATGGCTGTCACGCATCGACTACGCTGGATCGGTACCAATGTGTTTGCGGTTGCGCTCGCCGCCTCCGGCGCGCTTGCGCCGAGCGCCCGCGCGCAGGACGACAGGATGACGCCGATAGCGGCACCCGCGCAGCCGGATGCGATCGAGCTGGGGACGGGCGCATTGCCGGGGGCCGCCGCCTCCGAGGCGTGGCACCGCCAATATGGCAGCAGGTTCGCACGAAACGTCACCGTCGCCACGCTCACGCCCTTTCTTCCGGATCCGGCGAAGGCCACCGGTGCAGCGGTCGTCGTCGCGCCGGGCGGCGGATTCCGGACCCTGTCGATGGACAATGAAGGCTGGGATGTCGCCAAGGCGCTCGCGGACAGAGGCGTGGCGGCGTTCGTGCTCAAATACCGCCTCAACCAGACGCCGCAGGATATGGCAGCCTTCGAGCGCTCGACGCAGGAGATGTTCTCGGGTGCGGCCCGGCCGCCGCGTCCCGCGCCCGGGGCCGCAATCGCCCGCCTCGCGCCGCAAATCGCCGACGCCCGCGCCGCGTTCGCGTTGATCCGCAGCCGCGCGAAGGAATGGCGGATCGATCCCGAACGCGTCGGCATGATCGGCTTTTCGGCGGGCGCGATGCTGACGATCGCCACCACGCTCGCCGGGCAGGACGCGAAGCCCGCGTTCATCGCCGACATTTACGGCCCGCTCGCGCCGGTGACGGTGCCAGCCGACGCGCCGCCGCTGTTCGTCGCGCTTGCTGCCGACGATCCGCTCTTCGGGAGCCGCGAGTACGGCCTTGTCGATGGCTGGAGAGCGGCGAAGCGGCCGGTCGAGTTCCACCTCTACGAGCAGGGCGGACACGGCTTCGGCATGTACAGGAAGGAGACCACCAGCACCGGCTGGTTCGACGCCTTTACCGACTGGCTCCGTATGCACGGCTTCGTCCGTAGTTGACGGTCCGTCCGCCTTCTCCTGTCCCGGGAGAAGCGGACGAACGGCTGACGGCCCGCGAGATACTTCCGCTCCAGGGCATATGGAATTAGGGGCGTGCCGTCGCAGTCTGCCGACAGTTCTCGACCGTCACGGAGTCAAAGCCATGTATCGTCATATCAGCTTCGCCCGGCGTTGCCTGGGGATGATGGCGCTGACCCTCGTCGGCGTCGCGGCTACGACTCAAGCTGCGGCGGCCCAGGCCGGATATCTGTTTGCAACCTTCAAGAACGGAGGAGATGCGGCGGCCGAGCAGATCTATTTCGGACTGAGCTCGGATGGGCGGAACTGGACCGCGCTCAACGACGCGAAGCCTGTGCTGGTGAGCACGATCGGGGACAAGGGCGTGCGCGACCCGTATCTCCTGCGGGCGCATGACGGGAAGACCTTCTACCTCATCGCTACCGATCTCTCGATGCATCACACCCGGGACTGGAAGCGCGCCGTCAACGCAGGCAGTCGATCCATCATCATCTGGGAATCGAAGGATCTGGTTCACTGGTCGTCGCCGCGTGCCGTCGCAGTGGCGCCGGAAGACGCCGGCTGCGCCTGGGCACCGGAGGCGATCTATGACGAGGAGCGCGGCGACTATCTGGTCTTCTGGGCGTCCACCACGAAGAGGGACGGCTTTTCCAAGCATCGCATCTGGGGCGCGCGGACGAAGGACTTCCGGACCTTTGGCGCGCCGTTCGTCTATATCGAGAAGCCCACGACCATCATCGACACGACAATCGTGCGTGACGGCGGGAAATATTACCGCTTCACCAAGGACGAGAAGTTCAAGGCCATCACGATGGAGGCGGCCGAACGCCTGGAAGGCCCGTGGCGCGAGGTGCCTGATTTCTCGCTTGCGAAACTCGTCGGTTACGAAGGGCCGGAAGCCTATGTGATCGAACCGGGGAATGCGCAGCGACCCGCAACCTGGGCGCTCATCCTCGACCATTATTCCGCCGGGCGAGGCTATCAGCCCTTCGTGACCAGGAACCTGTCTTCCGGACAGTTCGACGCCAGCGGCGGCTTCAGCTTTCCCTTCGAATTCCGCCATGGTTCCATCTTGCCGCTGTCGAGCGAGGAGATGGAGCGGATCAAGGCGGCCTACGGACCCTCCAAAGCCAAATGACGTTGAGTGTACGGGAGCCCAATGCCGGGATCATGTGCAGTGGCGCAATATAGTGCCGCGTCGTTGGGACACCTGAATGATGGACCGGAAGAGTACGGAAATCCGCTTGCCGATTTACACGCCCAGGTCCGCCGCCTCTTCACCCAACCCTATGCCCGTATCGTGGCGACGGTGCAGGAAGGGCGTGATTGGGTCATATCGGGAATCGAGCCGTCGGCATCGTGATAGCTGGGCGCCTAATTCTCCTAAGCCAGAGTTAGGCGAATGTTTCGACGTTATTGCTGCTTTGCTGATCGCCACGACAGACCGCAGATCTCGCAAGGAGCGCTGAAGCTCCTGCCTTTCGCTCGGGCGAGTATCGGCGCGGATCTGGCGAGCCTGCGGATGCGAGGTGATAGAATCGAACGGATCTCGACGAATCTCCGTCCCAGTCGAGGCTGACGCTGTCCGTGCTGAACCCTCACGCAAAAAAGGGGCGCCCAGGCGCCAGCTTCACTGCGCCCACCCGTTTCTTCGTGGGCTTCCGCCGAGTCGCGGAAGTAGGCGCCCGAAGCGTCATGCAGCTCACCGTCGAGACGGAGGAATGACGGTCGACCCCGGTGCCAGGCAGGTTCGCCACAATTGTGGGCCGATGATCGCCACCGTCCCGCTTCGGCGGCTGCAGGTCACCCTGGCGCGCGCTAGATCTGGTCCGGCGTCTCGACGATCGCGTCCGCAATCCCGAGTGCTTCGGCATAGTCGACGGCATAGTGGACGAGGTGGCTGTCAGCTGACCCGAGCCCCGTGCGGGCGAGCATGGTACGCGGCTGGCTGGCCGCGCCTGACACGATGACCTGGGCGCCCGCCGCGCTTGCCTGATGCACGAACTCGACCACGGCGGTGACGCCGCTCGCGTCGAGGAACGGAACGCGCCGCATCCGCAGGATGATCACCCGTGGGCTCTGGCCGATCCGCCGCAGCGCATCGAGCAACTCGCCCGCGACACCGAAGAAGAACGGCCCGTCGATGCGGAACACTTCCACGCCCGGCGGCAATGCGTCGCGCTGGCCGATCTCTTCGGCTTCCTCGTCGCCGTCCGTCAGAAGGCGGCCCTGGGCATCGACCCGAACCGTCTCGCTCATCCGCGCCATGAACAGGAGCGAGGCGACGGTCACGCCGACACCGATCGCGACGGTGAGGTCGACCAGCACGGTCAGACCGAAGGTCAGCAGCAGGACCGAGCGATCGCCATTGGGCATGCGCAGCAGCGCGAAGAAGCGCCGGTGCTCGCTCATCCCCCATGCCACCATGAACAGGATCGCGGCGAGCGCTGCCATGGGGACATAGGCCATCAGGCCGCCGGCGGCGAGCATGAACAACAGCAGGAACGCGGCGTGCAGCATTCCCGCGACGGGCGTCAGCGCGCCCGACTTGACGTTGGTCGCAGTCCGCGCGATCGCCCCGGTCGCGGGAAGGCCGCCGAACAGCGCCGAGGCGATGTTCGCGACACCCTGACCGACCAGTTCCTGGTTCGAACGGTGTTTCGACCCGATCATGCCGTCGGCGACGACCGCCGATAGTAGCGCTTCGATGCCGGCGAGGAACGCGATGGTGAAGGCCGAGGGCAGCACGGCCTGTACCTTGGCGAGCGAGAAGGCCGGCAGTCCCGGCGCGGGGAGGCCGTGCGGCAGCGGCGGAAATCGCGATCCGATGGTGTCGACCGGCAAGTGCAGCAGCGCGACGCAGAGCGAGGCGAGCACGACCGCAATGAGATAGCCGGGCAGCCGCGGCGCCGCGCGGCGTAACCCGACGATCAGCGCCAGCGAGCCCAGTCCGACTCCGAGCGTCCAGGGTTCGATCGTACCGGACGCGCCCAGATAGGCCTGCCATTTGGGCACGAAGTCGGCGGGAACCTTCTCGATCGCCAGCCCGAGGAAGTCCTTGACCTGGCTCGACGCGATGATGACCGCGATCCCGGCGGTGAAGCCGGTCACGACCGGGTGCGGAATGAATTTCACGAATTGCCCGAACCGGGCATAGCCGGCGACAACGAGGATCGCGCCCGCCATCAACGTCGCCAAGAGCAGGCCGTCATAGCCATGCGCGGCGATGACGTTGAACACGACCACGACGAACGCACCGGTGGGGCCACCCACCTGCACGCGCGACCCGCCGAGCGCGGAGATCAAGAAGCCGGCGATCACCGCGGTGATCAACCCCCTGTCGGGCGATGCTCCGCTGGCGATGCCGAGCGCCATGGCGAGCGGAAGCGCGACCACCGCGACCGTCAGCCCGGCAATCGCGTCCTTGCGGAAGCGATCGAAGCCATAGCCCTCGCGGACCGTGGTGATCAGCTTGGGCGTGAACGCCGTCATCCGCGCGTCATGTAGCATCGTCGCCCGCCCCTTCGGGCTTGCGGTCGAAGAGCAGGGTCAGCTTGCCCCGCGGGGCGCGCCCGGCCGCTGTCTCGCGCAGCCGCACTCCACGTCCCAGGCCGGTACTGGGGGCGTTCTCGCCGAGCAGCTCGATACCAGCTTCCTCGAGCGCGGAGATGACCTTGACCAGCGTGTCGACCACGCCGCGCACCTGGCCATCGGACGCCTCCATCCGCTGGATGGTCGGCAGCGAGACGCCGGCGAGCTCGGCGAGCTGGCGCTGGTCAAGCCCGAGAAGCGCGCGCGCGGCGCGAAGCTGTTGCGAAGTGATCATTCACCTATAATGATGTATGAAACATCAAATTACAATCTTATCAATGCATATGCGCGTATGATATAGTGATCTTTCTGCTGCAACCATGAATGAGGCGCGCCATCCCGGACGCCAGGGAGGAGCCATGGCAATCGAACGCACGCGAACGGGGAACGGCGAAACCGTCACCCGTCCGGGCTCAGGGCTGCGCCGGGATGCCTGACTGCATGGCCTTTCCGTTCGACCCGCCCGCGGCCCCTGACGGATCCTGCACCTCGAACCACCTATCGCCGGGCGTTTCCTGGCCGAGGGTTGCACGCGTCCAGGAAGATACGGAAGCGGACCGGACGCGCCGCGACCGGGCCGAGGTGAATCTACTGCTCGATGTCGTGGCCGCGCTGGATCATGGGCGGCCGGCGATCGCGGCCTGCCTGCGCGAACACGAAGCCGACGCGCGCGACTTTGCGCTGGTGCTCGATGCCCCGTTCGGCATCGACGGTCCGGCGCTGCTTGAGCTCGGCGACCTGTGCGCGTTGCTGTTCGACCCTTCAATGATGCAGAGCGTGATGCGTCTCAGCGACCCGAACAGGCTCCTTCTCGACTATACCCGCGTCATGATGGGGTTTCTGCTGCTGCGCCCCATGCCGCGTCGCATCGAGATGATTGGACTCGGCGGCGGGTCGCTGGCCAAATTTTGCCACCGTTACCTCCCCGATGCCGACATCACGGTCGTCGAGATAGATCCGCGGGTGATTGCGCTGCGCGACCGCTTCCGGATCCCGCAGGACGACGGCCGCTTTCGGGTGATCCATGCCGACGGCGCCGACTTCGCGCGCGACGATCCATCGCGTCCCGATGTCATTCTGGTCGATGGTTTCGACCGGTACGGGCAGACGGAGCGGCTCGACCGCTTCGAATTCTATCGGGACTGCAGGGACCGGCTCGGCGACGATGGCCTCCTCGTCGTCAATCTGTGTGATAATCCGCTCGCGCGCGGGATCTCCAAAAGTCGCCTGCGACACGCATTCGGGGATGCGTTCGCCGTCGTTCCGATCGAAGGCGAGCAGAACCGTATCGTTTTTGCCTCCAGAACTCTGGGCGTCCCGGACGCGAACCAACTGCAGCACGCCGCCATCCTCAACGCGGGCCATGGCGTCGATTTCTCCAAGCTGGCAACGCGAATGGCGCGGAGGTTCGGAAAGCCTTAGCCATCTGCCTCGTCGGTGCGCGTTCCATGCACCGCTCGAAAACCACGATACTCCTGCGCCAGCCGTTCGGCGAGCAGCGACTTCATCTCGACGTCGCGTCCCGATACCGCAAACACGATCTCGTTGAGCCAGCTTAGGTCGTCGGAGACCACATTATCGAGGGTTCGGGGCTCGTCACAAGCGCCCCCCCGCTCGGTGGACGGTCCGCAAAGCCGCCGAAATGGCGCGAAATGTCCCGCGCGAAACCGATTCCAAGCAGACGCGGACCTCCGCGAAGGAGCAGTCATCGAGGTCAAGACATTGATTTTCAATGTCCGCGTCCATTCGGACGCGTTCGCCGAGACCGGGGGCGCCGCTGCGCTGTCGATCGGCGAGGCGGAGCAGCAAAGCACCTTCCTCACGCTCGGCGCGGATGCGCGGCTCCCGCTCGGTTCGAGCGTAGCGGCGAGGCTCGGCGCCGGCTGGCAGCATGGCTGGGGGGACCTCGCGGCGACGGTCGACAATCGCTTTGCAGGTGGTGCCAGCGGGTTCCGGATCGTCGGCGCCCGGTTGCCGGAGGATGCCGCCGTGGTCGATCTCGGTCTCGAAGCCGATGCCGGCCCGATTTCAGCCGTCCGCGAAGAGTGACAGGTATGCGCCCCAAGTCGGTCGTTCGGCGACCCTGCGGCGGTGCCCAGAAGCCGCCGCTCGTCCCGGTGGGTGCGAAAGGGTGGCTCGTGAAGCGTGCGCAACGGACAAGGGCACAATTTTCGATTACAGATATTCTGGCCCGGATTGTCTTGGCTTGGGAAACAGCTGCAACGGGCAGTGAGAGCCGGATGGGACCACTTGGATAAAGATACGGCAGTTCGGGAATGGTTCTGCCGGGAGGTGCTTCCTCTGGAGCCATCGCTGCTGCGTTTCATCCGGCGGAACTGGCCAGCGGCCGACGACGCAACCGATCTGATGCACGACGTCTACGAACTCGCTATCGGCGGCGCCCGGAACGCGATTCCACACCATACGCCCGGATATCTGTTCGCCGTGGCGCGCAATCATCTGATCAACCGCGCCAAGCGGGCGCGGATCGTTTCCTTCGAACTCGTCGCCGACCTCGAGACCGTGGTCGCGGACATCGATATGTTCGAAGCGGAGCGGCACCTGCACGCGCGCGATGCATTGCGGCGCGTCCAGGCCGGGATCGACAAGCTGTCGCCCCGGGTCCGGGAGATCGTACTGCTGCGCAAGGTGGAGGGGCTCGACGTCGCCGAGACGTCGGAGCGGTTGGGCATCGGCAAGGATGCGGTCAATCATCAGCTCGCAATGGGCATGAAGGCGCTTGCCGATCATATGCTCGGCGGCGCCGGCAAGATCGTCCGGCGCAGATACGGCGCACGGCGCGCGGAAAGGAGCGAAGGATGACCGACGCTCGCTCGGCACGAGACCGCGCAGCCGACTGGATCGTCGCGCGCGAGCAGAAGGACTGGTCCGATCGCGACCAGGCGGCGCTGGATGCCTGGCTCGCGGAGTCGGACCTGAACAAGGCCGCTTTCTGGCGCCTCGAGCACAGCTGGCGCGAAGCGGACCGCCTTGCAGCCCTTGGCGGCGGCCTCGCCGTGACGCCGCGACGGCGCGCATTGGCCCGGCGGCTGCGGCCGCGTACCTGGGTGGCCCTGACTGCCCTCGCGGCCTCCGCTGCGGTGGTTGTCGGTGTGAGCCTGCACGAAGGGCGCCCGGGGGTAGAGGAGGCCGCCGTGGCCACGGCCGCCTTCGCCACGGAAGTGGGTGGGCATCGGTCGCTCGGGTTATCCGACGGCAGCCGCGTCGAGCTCAACACCGACACGAGGGTGCGAACCGCGATCGGCGGGGATCGCCGTGCGGTGTGGCTCGACAAGGGGGAAGCGTTCTTCGAGGTGGCGCGCCGCGACGGGCTGCCTTTCGTGGTGCACGCCGGTCCGCGGAAGATCACGGTTCTGGGCACGAAGTTCTCCGTGCGCCGCCTCGGCGACAAGATCACGGTATGGGTGCGCGAAGGGCGCGTGCGCGTCGACAATGTCGAGCATGCGAGCGTGGCGCGCTCGGCGGTCGTCACGGCTGGCGGTGTCGCGCTGAGCGATGGGGCGGCGACGCTGGTTACGTCTGCTTCGCCCGAACGCGTGGAGCAGGCGCTGTCATGGCGGGACGGGATGCTGCGCTTCGATCATGAGCGGCTCGGAGACATCGCTCTGGAGTTCAACCGCTACAATCGAACGAAGATCTTCGTCGACGATCCCGAGGCTGCGAATATCCGTATTGGCGGCGCGTTTCCCGCATCGGAGCCGGGCGCTTTCGCGCGGCTGCTGCGCGATGCCTATGCGCTCGAGATCGAGGAAACGCAGGACGCGATCAAAATTCAAAAATGACATTACAGCTTGCGGGAGGTTGATTGTCTCTATTCCCCGAGACGGGTGACTGATGGAGCACCCGCACGATAGGGGGAAGAGGATGCGGTCCACCAGCCTCGCTGCGGCGTTCGCCGCCAGCGCCTGTATGTTCGCAATCGCGGCGCCGGCACAAGCGCAACAGCGGAGCTTCGACATACCTTCAGGCAGCCTCAAGGCTGCTCTGGACGCCTTCGGACGCCAATCCGGCCGACCGGTCATCTACAGGGCCGAGGACGTCAACGGCATCAATTCTGCAGGGTTTCGTGGTTCGGATTCTCCCGAACGCGCTCTGGCTGCGCTGCTCCGCGGCACGGGATTGAGCAGCAGGCGCGGAGAGGCCGGCGCCATCGCGATTGTACGCGCGGGAAACGGGCAATCCATAGGCGCGAGCGCACCATCGTCGGATACTTCCCAGGCCGATCCGTCGGCCGAGACCCCGGAAGAGGATATCGTCGTTACCGGAATCCGCGCCTCGCTGCAGGAATCAATCAACGTCAAACGTGCGGCCGACAGCATCGTCGACGTCATCACCGCGCAGGATATCGGCAAGCTGCCCGACCAGAATGTCGCCGAATCGCTGAGCCGCGTCACCGGAGTCCAGATCAGCCGGCGCGAGGGCGACGGCTCCAACTTCACCATCCGCGGCATCTCGCAGAACCGGCTCGAGATCAACGGCCGCAACTTCATCGGCCCGGGCAATGGCGGCAACGCGGCGCTGGAGACGATCAGCCCCGAGATCCTCGCGTCGATCGTGGTGATCAAGTCGCCCACTGCTGACATGCCCGAGGGCGCGCTCGGTGCGACGGTCAACCTGCGCACCAAGCGCCCGCTCGAGCTCGATGACCTGGTGGTCGCCGGGCGCATTCAGGGCGCTTATGCCGACCAGGCCGATCATGTCGGCTATCGTGGATCGGCGTTCGTCTCGAAGAAGCTCGGCGACCGGTTCGGCATGCTCGCCAGCGTCGCTTATTCCGACACCAGGACGCTCGGCTATTCTTTCGATGCGGGCGGATGGACGCAGACGAACGCGATCGACGGCGATGGCGACGGTGTCGACGATCCCGGGCTGTTTCGTCCCAACCGCTTCATGGCACGGATATTCGATCGCGCCGAGCAGCGGCTGACGCTGAACGGCACGGCACAATGGCGTCCGACCGACACGCTCGAGATCATCCTCGATGCGACCTACAATCGGCTGAAGCGCCAGCGGAACAGCGTCAATTATCAGGTGCTGTTCAACAACAACGACGTGGACGCGACCGTCAACGAGCAGGGCACCGTCGTCGCCGGCGCGTTCCAGGGGGTCACCGTCCGCCCGCTCATCTACGACGAGCCGACCGACCTCAAATCGACGCTCTTCGGCGGATCGGTGAAATGGGAGGACGACCGCGCGCGGGTGAGCCTCGACATGTCGTACAGCCGCGGCAAGGGCAGCGACGGAGGACCGGGCGCGTCCTTCACCTATGTCGTCGTGCCGCGTGCGGGCAATGTCGCCAATGCGAGCTACGACTTCCGCGCCGGCCATGCCGTGCCGGACCTGTCGATCGACGCCAATTTCAACCCGAACGACCCGACGCGATACCAGCTGCTGTCGATCTTCGACTACGACGCAGTGACCGACAACAAGGGCTACGACGCGCGGCTCGACTGGGAATACAAGACCGAATGGGGCGCGCTCTCGTCGGTCGAGGTGGGCATGCGCTACGAGCGGGTCGAACTGCTCGCCGCCGATCCGCAGAACCTGCCCGTCGCGGCCAGCCTGCTCGCCGCGGGCGACCGCAACGGCGACGGCATCCTCACCGTCGACGAGCTTCCCGGGCTGAGCTACGGCAAGGACTATGGCGCCTTCTTTCCCGGCGTCGACGGCGATTTCCCGCGCGACCTGCTCGGCGGCACGCTCGACAAAAGCACCGCGCGCGACGGGCTCGGGCTCGCGGCGCCCGATCCCTATGACACCAGGATCACCGTCGGGCCGACCTCGATCAAGGACGTTACGCAGGAAACGCTCGGCGCCTATGTGAAGGCGAACTTCGAAGGCACCGCCGGTACCCTGCGCTACAGCGGCAATGCGGGCGTGCGCTATATCGACACCGCCCGCGCGACGCTGGGATATCTGTCGCCGACTGCGACGAACGTCATCAAGTCGGACTTCGGTTATTGGCTGCCGAGCGCCAATCTCTCGGTGGATTTCAGCGACGATCTGACGCTGCGCCTCGCCGCCGCGAAGGTCGTGTCGCGGCCGAGCCTCAACCAGGTCAGCGCCAGCTTCGTGCCCAACACGGTTTCGATGACCGGCTCGCGCGGCAACCCCAATCTGCGGCCGTTCGAGGCGAAGCAGGCCGATGCCACGCTCGAATGGTACTTTGCGCCCGCGAGCTCGCTGACGGCCGCGGCCTTCTACAAGAAGGTCGACTCGTTCACGGTGACCACCGTGAACCGCGAGTTCGTTCCCGGCTTCTCGGAACGCTTCGGGTTGTTCGACATCTCGCAGCCGCAAAATGGCGAGGACGGCAGCATCCGGGGGTTCGAGATCGCCTATCAGCACGCCTTCCGCTTCCTGCCGGCGCCGTTCGACAATCTGGGCATCCAGGCGAACTACACCTATGTCGACAGCAGGACCCCGCTCACCGACGCCATCACCGGAGAGCAGCTGCCGCTACCCGGCCTGTCGCGCGATAGCTTCACGCTGATCGGCTATTATGAGGACGATACACTCTCGGTGCGCGCGGCCTATACTTGGCGCAGCGAATATCTGAACAGCGTCGGGGGCGCGGCCAGCGGCGGCAACAACTATGTCGCGGGACGCGGACAGCTCGACGCATCGGCACAGATCAACCTGACTCCCAATCTGAGGCTGACGGTCGAGGGCATCAACCTCACCAAGGAGATCGACTCCCAGTACCTTGGCGAGCCCGACCGGCTGACCTTCACCGCACGCGAGGACCGCCGCATCTTCTTCGGCGTCGCCGCGAGCTTCTGAGCAGCAGGGACGAGAGGTACGTCATGATACACCGCATTCTCTGCCGCGCGCTCGCAGCGGCGACCTGTCTTGCGCCGACGACAATGGCTGTGGCCCAAGCCGACGCGTTGCCGCAGTCGCCGATGTCCGCCGATATCGTCGTCTATGGCTGCACCTCCGGCGGCGTCGTCGCGGCGATCGAGGCGCGACGGCTGGGACGGTCGGTGCTGTTGGTGTGCCGCGAGGACTATCTCGGCGGCATGTCGACCAACGGGCTCGGCTGGTCCGACACCGGCAACCATCGTGCGATCGGCGGCCTCTCGCTCGACTTCTACCGCAAGGTGAAACGCCACTATGACGACGCCGCGGTCTGGGTCCACGCACCGCGTCCCGCCCGCGCCGAGAATTTCGTCGATGGCGACGCGATGTGGCAGTTCGAGCCCAAGGTCGGCGAGCGGATCTACGAGGATTGGGCGCGCGAGGCCGGAGTGACGATCGTCCGCAACCAGCCGCTCGACCGGTCGAAGCGCGGCGTGGAGATGGCCGGCGGGAAGATTACTGCTTTCCACTCGAAATCGGGGCAGCGCTTCGAGGGCAAGGTCTTCATCGATGCGACCTATGAAGGCGACCTGATGGCCGGCGCCGGCGTGCGCTTCACCGTGGGGCGCGAGGCCAACGCGACCTATGGCGAGACGCTCAACGGCGTGCAGCTCGAGAACACCACCAACCACCAGTTCACGCTCGACGTGGACCCTTACCGGGTTCCCGGCGATCCCCGGAGCGGGCTGGTGCCGCGGGTCAGCGCCGAGCGCCCGGCTCCCGACGGTACCGCCGATACGAAGATCCAGGCCTATACCTATCGCATGTGCCTGACCGACGTGCCCGCCAACCGCGTGCCGTTCGCCAAGCCCACGGCCTATGATGCCAGCCAGTACACGCTGCTCAAGCGCTATATGCATGCAGGCCATCGCAACTTCTTCCAGAAGTTCGACCGGATCCCGAACGGCAAGACCGACACCAACAATTTCGGCGCCTTCTCGTTCGATAATATCGGGATGAACTATCGCTATCCCGAAGGCAGTGACGCCGAGCGTGCCGCGATCGCGCGCGAGCACACGACCTACCAGCAGGGGCTGCTGTGGTTCATGGCGAACGATCCCGGTGTCCCCGCCGAGACGCGTGCCGAAATGTCGAAATGGGGGCTGTGCAAGGACGAGTTCGTGAAGACCGCCCATTGGCCGCGCGAGATGTACGTGCGCGAGGCCCGGCGGATGGTGTCCGATTTCGTGATGGCCGAGCCGCATCTGCGCGGCACCCGGCCAATGCCCAGGCCAATCGGCATGGGCTCCTACAACATGGATTCGCACAATGTGCAGCGCATCGTCGATGCGCGCGGGTTCGTGCGCAACGAAGGCAATATCGAAGTGAGCCCTGGTCGGGCCTATCCGATCAGCTACGACGCGATCGTGCCGCGAAAGGGCGAGGCGGCGAACCTGTTGGTGCCGGTCGCGCTCTCGGCATCGCACATCGCCTACGGCTCGATCCGGATGGAGCCGGTGTTCATGATCCTCGGCCAATCCGCCGCCACGGCGGCGTCGATCGCAATCGATGAGGGCGTCCCGGTGCAGGACGTCGATTACGCCAGGCTCCGCGCGAGATTGCTTGCGGACGGGCAAATTCTGGAGCTTGCACGATAGCCGGCATGTAGAGCCCGAAAGCGACCATTCGTATAGGCATTGGTCGGCTCGTCCAAGCATCCCTATCCCGCGGCGGCGCTTATGCTTGCGCGTTACTCCCTTGCTCGCGCGTTATTCCCTGTAACGCTGCCGCAGGAACTCGAACGCCGGCAACGCCTCATGCGTCTCGAGGTCGAACCAGGCGGCATTCTCCCAATTGGAGCCAACGCCCCAACGCGTTTTGCACCTTGTCGAGACCCAGGCCGGCTCCCAATAAACCACACCGATGCCGCCCGCGTGCACGACGGCGCGGGTCAGGTCGACCAGATATTCCTTCTGCCCCTGAGGCGTCGCGGGATAGCCGGGGATGAGCGTGTCGGGGCCGAGCAGGTTGGCGGCTTTGTCTGCCCCGGCATTCGTGAAAGGATAGGCTGTTTCCACCACAACGACATCGGCATCGTAACGCTTCCTCGCCATGGCGATCACCTCGCCGAGCTGCGCGATCGTCCGGGTCGACCATTTCCGATAATAGCTGATGCCGATGATGTCGTAGTCCATCACCCCCGCCACGGTCGCGTCGTCGAACCAGGGAACGACGTTCTCCGGCTGTGCGATGTGGAGCATCACCCTGGGCCGGGTCCCGCTTGCCTTGCCCGCGTCGCGCACCGCTTTGATGCCGGCGTTGAGCAGCAGCGCGTTGCGGGTCCAGTCGATCGGACGCTCCTTCACGCCGCCCATCAGCTCGGGATTGGTCTCGTTGCCCACCTGGACGAGCTCGGGCATCAACCTCTCGGCCGCGAGCTTCCCCAGAATCTCCCGCGTATAGTCGTACAGCGCCTTGGCCTGCTCCTCGGTGCCGAGCTTCTCCCATGCGGCCGGCGCGCGCTGCTTCTCGCCATCGGCCCAGTCGTCCGAATAATGGAAATCGAGCAGCACTTGCAGGCCCGCGGCTTTGGCGCGGCGGATCGTCTTGAGCACGTCGGGATAGTTGCTGTATCGCGTCCAGCGCGGGTCGTTCCAGATGCGTACGCGCACCGTGTTGCCGCCCTCCGCCTTGAGCAGCGCGAATGGATCGACCGGCTTGCCGCCCTTGCGGAAGATCGCGCCACAATCCTCCATCTCGTTCACATAAGAAAGGTCGGCGCCGAGATAGAGGCCCGCGTTTGGCGCCGCCGATTGCTGCGCGGGCGCCGCAGACGCCAGCATCAGCGCCATGCCGATCGAAGCGGTACCGATGCCGATCCGTGCGAGGGTCATCCTTCTGCCTCCTTGAACCGCGACTGTCGTCACGCCGCCGCTGCGTAACCCCTTGGCCTCCGCAGCGACGCGAATGGCGCCGGCTATGCGACGCAGACGCCCGGCACCGCGACCTTCTGGAAAAGGTGCGGCGATGCGACGGCCGCGGATGGGTAGGCCGAGAGTTTGGCGATGAACTCAGGGTGCGTGAACGCAGCACGGAAATCCGCTGTCGATTCCCAGACCGCATAGTTGAGATATGTCGGACTTTCGCCGATCGCGCGGTGAAGCTGGGTCGAGATGAAGCCCGGCTGGCGCTTCATGAAATCCGCATCGTCCTGCCAGGCTTGCAGGAAGGTCTGTTCGTCCGCCTTGTCGAGCGTGAAGACGTTCACGAGCACCACAGGGGACGCATCGACACCGAGCTGACGCTCTATCGGAAAGGCTGAATCCATTGGACGCAATAGCGACATCGTAGGCTCCGTTCTATATGGTAATATGATGTCAATTTGACTCTATAAGGACATATTTATTTGACATCGTGATGTCAATATGGATAGATGCGGGCAGATGCGAGAAACCAAGCGAACCCCGGCTGGAGCCGTCTTGAGCAAGCTCGTCCTCGAGCTGTTCAGCCTCAACAACCGCATGATTGCCGCGGGCGACAAGCTGGTCGCCGACCTCGGCCTGACCAGCGCCCGGTGGCAAATCCTCGGCACCATCGTGGCGGCGGACAGGCCGCAGCCGGTCGCCTGGCTTGCGCGCGACTTGGGGGCGCACCGGCAGAATATTCAACGCATCGTCAACGACCTGGAGAAGGAGGGACTCGTCGCGTTCCAGCCCAATCCGCATCACCGGCGCGCGCAACTCGTCGTTCTGTCCGACAAGGGGAGGCAGGTTTACGAGACGGCCATGCGCTTGCAGGCGCCCTGGATCAACGAACTCTCGGAAGATCTTCGGGTTGAGGACATTGAAACGACGCACAAAGTCCTGACGGCGCTTCGCCGCAAGCTTGAAGGCGATGGAGGTTCCGAAGCGCAGGATTGATGGCTGCAGGTTGAGGGGCTGTGCCCTCGTGCCAAGCGGCGCGTCGAGCATCGATAGCGCGCGAGCGGTACCGCTTGTTCGCGCCCGGATTTCTTGGCATCGATTAGTCAGACAAATTTATTTCAGGTGGGGGATCGAATGGCTGGACGGACGATGGCGTTCTGGATGGCGCGGCTTGCGGGAGGTGCTGCTCTGGTTCTGGGCGTCGCGCCGGCATGGGCCCAGTCGCCCTGGCAGCCGCCGGCTGCCGGTCAAAGCGCTTCGGCCGACCTCCTTGCCCGCGACGAAGCGGGCGTGCGCTTCCGGGTCAAGGAAGGCGTGCTGAGGATTGTCTTCTGGGGCGATCGCATCGTGCGCGTCACGGTGCAAAAGACGGACGCGTTTCCCGAATCGGCAGGGCTCGCAGTGGTCGGCACGCCCGCAAGAGTCGCCTGGACAATGGCCGAGGAAGCGGATCGCTACATTCTCTCCACGCCGGCAATGCGGCTTGCGTTCGACAGAAGGACAGGCGCGGTGGCGCTGCTCGGCGCCGATGGGAAGCCGCTGGTCTCCGAGGTCGGCGGCGCCGGCCGCAAGCTCGGCGACGTTTCCGATCCCGACGGGGCCGTCCAACTCTCTTTCGCAATCGGTGGAGACGAGGCGATCCACGGCCTCGGCCAGCACCAGGCCGGACGGCTCGACTATCGCGGCACGACGGTACGGCTGCAACAGGCGAACACCGACGTGGGCGTTCCTGTGCTCGTCTCGACGGCGGGCTACGGCATCTTCTGGAACAATCCGGCGGTGACCGACGTCGATGTCGCCACGCCGCAGGCAGTGAACCGGATCGTGTTCCGCTCGCAGGCCGGAACCGGAACGGACTATTTCCTCTTCGGCGGACCCGATGTCGACGAGGTGATCGGCGCGTATCGGCAACTCACCGGCCCGGCGCCCCTGATGGCGCGCTGGACCTGGGGGCTGTGGCAGTCGAAGGAACGCTATCAGTCGCAAGCCGAACTGCTCGGCGTCGCCGCGGAATATCGGCGGCTCGGCATTCCGCTCGATGCGGTGGTCCAGGATTGGCAATATTGGAAGCCGGGCGAATGGGGCGGCCACCGGATGGACCCGGCGCGCTTCCCGGATCCCAAGGGCATGCTGGATGCGCTCCATCGGCAGAACGTCCACAGCATCGTTTCCATCTGGCCGCGTTTCGACAAGGAGTTGGATACGACCCAGGCGCTGGACGCCATTGGCGGCCTTTACTCGGAAACCTATCCCAACGTGTATCCCGCGGGCGAAGGCCGCTGGTACGACGCCTTCTCCGCGCCGGCCCGCCGGCTCTACTGGCGATACGTGTCCGAACGGCTTGGGACGCTGGGCTTCGACGGCTATTGGCTGGACGGCAGCGAGGCCGAGCTTGGCGGCCGCTGGGGCGAGATGCGGAACGTGGCGACGGCGATCGGCTCGGGAGCGACCGTCTACAATGCCTATCCGCTGATGCACACCACGGCGGTGCATGACGGGATGGTGAAGGACTACCCCTCCAAGCGGCCGTTCATCCTGACGCGCTCGGCCTGGGCAGGGCAGCAACGCAACGCCGCCATCACCTGGTCGGGCGACGTCGCCGGACGATGGGATGTCTTCCGCGCCCAGGTGCCGGCGGCGGTCAACTTCTCGATGAGCGGCATTCCCTATTGGTCGGCGGACATCGGCGGCTTCTTCGGCGGAAGCCCGACCGACCCCGCCTATCAGGAGCTGTTCACCCGCTGGCTCCAGTTCGCCGTGTTCAATCCCATGTTCCGAATCCACGGGACCGGCGCCGGCAAGGAAGTCTACAGCTTCCCCGAAGCGGCCCGCGGGCCCCTGATCGACGCAGTGAAGCTGCGGTATCGGTTGCTTCCGTTCTTCTACGCCCAGTCGTGGCAGGTCGCCGACAAGGGCGCATCCTTCCTCTATCCGCTCGGCACGGTCTTCCCCGGAGATTCGCAGGCGCGCGACTTGCCCGATCAATATCTGTTCGGCCGTTCGGTCCTGGTCAGTCCGGTGGTGCAGAAAGGTGCGGAGCGCCGGGACGTGTACCTGCCCGCGGGGAAGGACTGGTACGACTTCTGGACGGGCGAGCGTCACGCAGGCGGGAAGCGCATCCTGGTCGAGGCGCCGATCGGGCGGATGCCGCTGCACGTCGCTGCGGGAGCGATCCTGCCGCTGGGCGAACCCGTGCAATATGCCGATCAGTCGCCGGGGCTCCCGATCGAGCTCCGCATCTACCGCGGCGCGGACGGCAGCTTCACGCTGTATGACGACGCCGGCGACGGTCAAGGCTGGCGACGCGGCGAACGCGCGGCGATCGAGCTGAGACTGGATGACAAGGCAGGCAGGCTGACCATCGGCCAGCGGCAGGGAGCTTACCCCGGCATGCCGAAGACACGCCTATTTCGGGTGGTCGAGGTGTCGCCAGGCACCGGCGTGGGCGTGGCGCAAACGGTCGGGCATGAGGTTCGATACGACGGCAGCGCTGTCGAGGTCCGTCTGGCTGGTGGAAACAACTCGCAACGTCCGTAGTGGTGGCAGCGGCAGCTAGGCACCCATTGTTTGCCCTCCCATGGCGCCCAGGATGCCTTGAACCTGCCGTTCGCGCAGACTGCAGTCGCTCGTCAGGCGAAGGGGACAGCGTTTAGGAGCTGCTGGGTTCTCACGAAAATGGCTGGGAAGCGAACATTGCGATGAGCCGGGGTTCCGGCGCTGTTCGGGAGGCTAGCCAAGCTTGCGCAGGTGCGATGCGAACGCTTCTACGAACGCCCTGACCCTGCGTGGAATATAGCGGTTTGACGGGTAGATGACGTGAACGCATTGCGCCTCGTAACGCCATTCCGGCAGTACGCGCTCCAGGGCTTGGATGAAGTACATCACGGCATGGGGAGCTCTGATCGATCAGGCCAAGCTCACCGCCGGGGACTTCGTGATCGTGACCGCCGCGTCCAGCAGCGTCGGCATCGCTTCCTTCCAGGTCGCACATTCCGTCGACGCGAAGGTGATCGCGACGACCCGCACCGCCGCAAAGCGCCAGGCGCTGCTAGATGCCGGCGCCGATTACGTCATTGCCACCGCCGAAGAGGATCTGGTGGCGCAGGTCATGGAAATAACCCGTGGCAAGGGTGCGCGCGTCGTATTCGATTCCATCGGCGGCCCTGCCGTCGAGCAGCTGGCGAATGCGATGGCGAAGCGCGGCATCCTGCTGGAATATGGCGCGCTCAGCCCGGACACCGGTCCGTTCCCGCAATTCGCGGTGCTTGCCAAAAGTCTGACCCTGAAAGGCTATCTCTACAATGAGATCATTGATGACGACGCGACGCTTGATCGCGCGAAAGCCTTCATCTCCCATGGACTGGAGTCCGGCAGGCTTGATCCACTGATCTCGCGGACGTTCCCATTCGACCAGATCCAGGAAGCGACGAGGTTCCTGGAGTCGAATGAGCAGCTCGGGAAGATCGTCGTCACGCTCTGATCCAACGACGTCCGCAATGGGGCGATGCCAAGGGTCGCCACTCAATCTCGATACCGCACTGCCTCAAGGAACAGGCTGAACGCCTGTGACGGTTGCCGGCGGCTCGGATAATAGAGGTAATAGCCGTCGAAGGGCTCGCACCACTCCTCGAGAACGCGCACCAAACTGCCATCGGCGATCAACGGAGCGGCTCGGTCCTCGACCAGATGCGCCAGGCCGTGCCCGTTGACGGCTGCGGCCACGATCAGGTTGGCGTCGTTCAGAACGAACTGGCCTTCGACCTTGACGTTCACTTCGCGGCCGTCCCTCTCATATTCCCAGGCGTAGACGCTGCCGCTCACCATGCGGAGGTTGATGCACTGGTGCGCGGCGAGTTCGTGCGGGCTCGCAGGCTGGCCATGCCGGGCAAAGTAAGCGGGAGCGCCGACAGTGGCCATCCGCAACCTGGGCCCGATGCGCACGGCGATCATGTCCTGCTCCAGCCGCTCGCCGAGACGAACGCCCGCATCGAAGCGTTCCGCGACGATGTCGGTGAAGCCGGCCTCGATATTGAGTTCGACATGAATGTCCGGATGCTCCGCAGTCAGACGATCGACCACCGGCCAGAGGAGCGTGCGCGCTGCGTGCTCGGGCGTCGTGATCCGGATCGTCCCCGCAGGCCGCTCACGCAGGTCCGTCAAAGCCGCGATCCTGTCGTCGATCTCGCGCAATGCCGGCCGCAAGGTCTCGATCAGCCGCTCTCCCGCTTCGGTCGGCGCGACGCTTCGCGTCGTCCGGGTGAGGAGGCGTAGCCCCAGCTTCGCCTCCAACCGTCGCATGGCGTGACTGAGCGCCGATTGCGAAATGCTGAGCTTTGCGGCGGCCCGGGTGAAGCTCCGCTCCTCCGCGATCGAGAGAAACATGGCTAGGCTTCCGAGGTCTTCACGCCGCATGATCGCTCCAGCTTTTCGCGTTTCATGACGCCTTGTCATAGGCCCAAGAGATTTACCCTGCCTAATCGCATGAGCGGCAACGGGCTAACTAGAACGCGAGAGGCGCTCGGGCGCGTCGCAAGCGAAAGGCCTGAAAATCATGACCGAGGACCGAAACCTTCCTGTGAAAAGACGAGGGATATTGGCCGCGGCCGGCGCGCTCGCGGCTTCCCCCCTGCTGGCGGCACCCTCCGCGCAGGCTGGTCAGGCACGGGGCTCCGCGACGACCCGTGTCGAGGGACGGCGTCGGCTCGGCAAGCTGGAGGTGTCCAGCATCGGCCTCGGCGTCCAGAACAACAGCCGCAAATACACCACCGAGACACCGTTTCGGCCCGAGCAGGTCGACCTCATCCGCGCCGCCTTCGACAATGGCGTGACCTTCTTCGACTGCGCCGAGGCCTATGGCCTGCACGAATGCGAGCGCATCCTCGGCGAGGCGATCCAGCCGTTCCGCAACCAGGTGGTGATCACCTCCAAGTTCGGCTGGAACATCGACCAGGATACCGGCGAGCGGCGGCCAGGGCTCAACAGCCGTCCGGACCACATCAAACGGGTCGTGGACGGCATGCTGAAGCGTTTGCGCACCGATCGCATCGACCTGCTCTACCAGCATCGGGTCGATCCCGAGGTGCCCATCGAGGATGTCGCCAGCGCGGTCCAGGATCTGATGCAGCAGGGAAAGGTCCGGCACTGGGGTTTGTCCGAGATGGGGTTGAACACGCTCCGCCGGGCGCATGCGGCACTGCCCGTCACTGCCGTCCAGAACGAATATTCGATGCTGTGGCGCGGGCCGGAACGCGAAGTGCTCCCACTCTGCGAGGAACTCGGCATCGGCTTCGTACCGTGGAGCCCGCTGGGCGTGCAGTTCCTCACCGGCTGGATCGATGCCAACACGCGGTTCGCGGCGGGGGACATTCGTGCTGTCGAGGGCCGGTTCGCACCCGAGAACCTGCCCCACAACCTGCAGCTCGTGGCGCTTGTGAAGCAATGGGCGGAACGGAAACGGGCTGCCCCGGCGCAAATCGCGCTGGCGTGGCTGATGGCGCAGAAGCCATGGATCGTCCCCATTCCGGGTACGACCAACGCAGCCCATATGCGCCAGAACGTCGGCGCGACATCGGTCCGCTTCACAAAGGGCGAACTGGCCGAACTCGATACGGCTGTGCGCTCGATCGAAATCCGGGGCCAGCGTTTGCCCGATGCCGTGCTGGTCCACTCGGGCCGCGAGGCGCCGCCGGCGGTGCGTCGATGAGGGGACTCGCGATCGGCGCGCTCGCCGCCACGGGCTTCGCCATGCCCGCCGCCGCCCAGGAACAGCCTCTGCGGGTCGCGCCCGAGGACATGCGCTGGGTCGCGCCCGCGCTTGCCGGCTATACCGACGAAATACTGTTCGGCGAGGTGTGGCGGCGACGCGACCTCGGCCCGCGCGACCGGAGCATGGCTACGCTATCGGCGCTCATCGCGGGCGGAAACACCGCGCAACTCACCGGCCACCTCAACCGCGCGCTCGACAATGGCGTGAAGCCCGCGGAGATCGGCGCCCTGATTACGCACCTCGCATTCTATGCGGGATGGCCGAACGCCGTCTCCGCGCTCGGGGAGGCGCGGCAAGTGTTGGAGGCGCGCGGGATAACCGCCGCCGAGATGCAGGTGCCGACCGCTTCGGCGACCGGTCGCTCGGGCATCGTCCGAAAGGGGGCGGGCCTCGTCGCGCGCGGTCCGTCCACCAACTTCATCGGCACCGTGCACGTGTCGGCGCGGTTCGACGGTTCCGGAGACACGGATATTGGCGGCGCGACCGTGCGATTCGAGGCGGGCGCGCGGAGCGCCTGGCACCGCCATGCGATGGGGCAGACGCTCGTCGTGACCGAGGGCTGCGGCTGGACCCAAAGCGAGGGCGGCCCGGTCGAGCGGGTTTGCGCCGGGGATGTCGTCACGGTCGCCCCCGGTGAGAAGCATTGGCACGGCGCCACGGTCAATTCAGCGATGACCCATATCGCCTTGTCCGGCGGCAATGCAGTCGAGTGGCTCGAGCACGTGACCGATGCCGAATATGCGCGCGGTCCCCGCTGAGCCGAGGACTGGAGGTTCGAATGAAGAAACGGATCGCTCTGGTCTGCGCCCTCCTGGCCACCAGCCCCGCCGCCACGCAGACGCCGACCACGCAACCAAGCGGTTACGGGTCGCCTATCGCGGTGAACGAAGCACTGGCACTCATCCGTCGAGGCATGGAGAAAAGCGCGGCGAAAGGCCTGAAGATGGCTTTCGCGGTCGTCGAACCCTCCGGCGAGCTCGTTGCCTTCGCCAGGATGGATGACGTGCCCTACGCCTCGATCCGGCTGGCCCAGCAGAAAGCCCGCACCTCCGCGCGTCTGCGGATCGCTACCGCGGCAATGGAGGAGCGGGTGCAGGGCGGGCGGACGGTACTCTTGTCGTCCGACGAAGTGATCGCAATTGGCGGTGGCGTGCCGATCATCGTCAACGGTCGAGTGGTCGGCGCCTTGGGCGTGTCGGGTGGCACCGCCGTCGAAGATGCGGAAATCGCCGCATCAACGGTCGCTTCGCCCTAGTCTCTCCATTTCCCGCGCAGCGCCGCGCATTTCTCGATCGTCGGGCAGGCGCCCGACAGCGATCATCGCATGTCGTCGTCGATGTAGCGACTGATCATCGTGTTGATGATTCTGCCGAGCCCGGCAACATCCAGTTCGGGCCGGATGATGCGCCGCATCTCCATCCCGAAGCCCATCGCCAGGATCGCCTCGACCAGCAGCGCCCGTCCGGGCGCGCGCTCGGGAGCCGGGGCCAGCGCCGCGAGCGCGGAATCGAGGCTGCCGCGTACGCGCTCGTCGATGCTGCGGTTGAGCTCGGCGATACGCTCGTTGCGCCATGCCTCGGCTACGATCTCTGCCAGCATCGATCCGTCACCAGGCGAATCGCTCGACGCGCCGAACCGGTCGATCCACTGGCGGACGGCGACGAGGTCGTTGGCGGCCACCGCGGCACTCAGCAGGTCCTCGCGCAGCCAGTCGGTGACGTCCGCCTCGCAGATCGCCGCGATGATCTCCTCCTTGCTGGCGAAATCGCGGTAGATCTGGCCGACCTTGATCCCCGAGGCAGTGGCGATCTGCGCCATGCCGGTGCGGTGGAAACCGTTTTCGACGAACAAGTCGCGGGCGGTGTCGAGCAGGTGTTGCCGGCGCTCCCCGGCGCGGTTGGCGCGTGCCGACATGCCCGTGTCCGAAGTCTCCACGTCTTAACCTTCTTCCCAAAAAATCTGCTTGCCAAGCCAAACCCGATCGTCTTTAGGCGCCTATAAGTGTGAGTGAACGATCACTCACATATCATATTTGCGCGGAAAGCCCCATGAAAAATACCGCCTCGGCAATTGCCCTCGCACTGCTCCTTACCGGCTGCGGCGCCGGCGAACAGCAGCAGCCGGCGGCCGGACCGCCCGAAGTCGGCGTCGTCGCCGTCAAGCTTCAGCCGGTCACGCTGAGCAGCGAGCTGCCGGGCCGGACCAATGCTTATGAGACGTCCGACGTGCGCCCGCAGGTCAACGGGCTGATCACTGCGCGACTGTTCGAGGAAGGCGCGATGGTCCGGGCGGGCCAGCCGCTCTACCGGATCGACCCGGCGCCCTATCAGGCGCAGGTGGCGAGCGCCCGCGCGGCGCTGACCCGGGCGCGCTCGGCGATCGCCGCGTCGCAGGCGCTCGCGCGGCGCTATGGCGAGCTGGTCAAGATCAACGCGATTTCGCGCCAGGAATATGAGAACGCCGTCGCTTCCGCGCAGCAGGCACAGGCCGACGTCGCCGCGCAGACCGCGGCGCTGCGCTCGGCCGAGATCGACCTCGGACGCACCACGATCCGCGCGCCGATCGGCGGGCGCATCGGCCGTTCGACCTTCACCACCGGCGCGCTGGTCACCGCGGCGCAGGCGAGCCCGCTCACCACGATCCAGCGTATCGACCAGATCTATGTCGACATCCAGCAGTCGAGCACCGACCTGCTCAAGCTGCGCCAGCAGATCATGGCCGGCGACCTCGCCGGCGGCGGCGCTGCGCGCGTGCAACTCAAGCTCGAGGACGGCACGACGTATCCGGTCGAGGGGACGATGAAGTTCGCCGACGTGACCGTCGACGCCGCCACCGGCAGCCAGACGATCCGCGCGCTGTTCGCCAATCCGCGCGGGCTGCTGCTCCCGGGCATGTTCGTCCGCGCCGAGCTGGTCGAGGGTACGCGCAGCAATGCGATGCTGGTGCCGCAGCGCGGGGTCACGCGCGACGAGCGCGGCCAGCCGGTGGCGCTGGTGGTCGGCCAGGACGGCAAGCTCGAACCGCGCATCCTCACCGCGCCGCGCACCGTCGGCACCAATTGGCTCGTCACCGGCGGGCTCAAGCCCGGCGACCGCGTCGTCGTCGAGGGCGCGCAGAACCTCCAGCCCGGCACCCCGGTCAAGGCCGTGCCCTTCAGCAACAAGCCCGCCCAGCAGGCGGAAGCGAAGTAGGCCCGCATGGCACGCTATTTCATCGACCGGCCCATCTTCGCATGGGTCATCGCGATCATCCTGATGCTCGCCGGCCTGCTCGCGATCCGCAGCCTGCCGATCGCGCAGTTCCCCGAGATCGCGCCGCCCAGCGTGACGGTCAGCGCCAATTATCCCGGCGCCGACGCCGAGACGCTCGAGCGCACGACAACGCAGATCATCGAGCAGCAGCTGCGCGGGATCGACAATCTGCGCTATTTCTCGTCCTCGTCTTCCTCGGCGGGAACGGTCTCGATCACGCTGACCTTCGAACAGGGCACCGATCCGGACATCGCCCAGGTGCAGGTGCAGAACAAGCTGCAGGCAGCGACTTCGCTGCTGCCGCAGGAAGTCCAGCGCCAGGGCGTGCAGGTGGCCAAGTCGGCCGCCAGCTTCCTGGTGATCGTCGGCCTCTATTCCGAAGACGGCTCACACAATGCGAACGACCTGTCGGACATGGTGGTTTCGCGCCTCCAGGACCCGGTCAGCCGCGTCAACGGCGTCGGCGAGCTGATGATCTTCGGCGGCCAGTACGCGATGCGCCTCTGGCTCGATCCGGTGAAGTTGCAGAGCTACGGCCTCGCCATTTCGGACGTGACCGCCGCGGTGCAGGCGCAGAACGCGCAGGTATCGGCCGGACAGATCGGCGCGCTCCCGGCCTCGAAGGAGCAGGAGCTCAACGCCACCGTCTCGGTCCAGTCGCGGCTGCAGACCGCCGAGGAGTTCGGCAACATCCGTCTGAAGACCGCCGCCAGCGGCGCGATCGTGCGGCTGCGCGACGTCGCCCGGGTCGAGTTGGGTGCCGAGAATTACGGCTTCGATGTCAAGTATAACGGCCATCCCGCCTCGGGCTTCGGCGTGCGGCTCGCCGCCGGGCAGAACGCACTGGCGACCGTCGACGCGGTCAAGGCGCGCGTAGCGGAGATCGCCAAGACCTTCCCGGCCGACGTGAAGGTCATCTACCCCTATGACTCCACGCCGTTCGTGCGGCTGTCGGTCAAGCAGGTCATCTCCACGCTGATCGAAGCGGTGGTGCTCGTATTCTTCGTCATCTTCCTGTTCCTGCAGAACTGGCGCGCGACTCTGATCCCGACGATCGCGGTGCCCGTGGTGCTGCTCGGCACCTTCGCGGTGATGGCGGTCGCCGGCTATTCGATCAACACGCTCACCCTGTTCGGCATGGTGCTGGCGATCGGCCTGCTCGTCGACGACGCGATTGTCGTCGTGGAGAATGTCGAGCGCCTGATCCAGACCGAGGGTCTGAGCCCGAAGGAAGCCGCCCGGAAATCGATGGACGAGATCAGCGGCGCGCTGATCGGCATCGGCCTGGTGCTCTCGGCGGTGTTCCTGCCGATGGCGTTCTTCGGCGGCTCGACGGGCGTGATCTATCGCCAGTTCTCGATCACGATCGTCTCGGCGATGGTCCTGTCGGTGCTCGTCGCCCTGATCCTGACGCCGGCCTTGTGCGCCACGATCCTGCGGCCGCACGATCCGGGCAAGCACGAAGGCACCGGACCGCTGGCGCGCTTCTTCCGTTGGTTCAACGACCGCTTCGATCGCGGCACCCAAAAGTACGAAGGCGGCGTCACGCGCGTCTCGCGCAGCTGGAAGCGTTCGGCTCTGGTCTATCTGCTGATCGCCGGCGTGATGGCGATCGTGTTCGTCCGGCTGCCCGCGGGTTTCCTGCCCGAGGAAGACCAGGGTTCGCTGATCGCGCTGACCCAGGGACCGGCCGGTGCGACGCTGCCGCGCACCGAAAAGGCGCTGGCGGTGGTCCGGGACCATTTCCTCACCGCCGAGAAGGACAGCGTCGAGGGGGTCTTCACCGTCAGCGGCTTCTCGTTCGCGGGGCAGGGGCAGAATGCCGGCCTCGCCTTCGTCGCCTTGAAGCCGTGGGACGAGCGCAAGGGCGCCGAGCATAAGGCGCAGGCGATCGCGGCACGCGCGATGGGGCCGTTCTCGCAGTACAAGGACGCGATGATCTTCGCGCTGGTGCCGCCGGCGGTGCAGGAACTCGGCAACGCCACCGGCTTCGACCTGTGGCTCGTCGACAGCGCCAATATGGGCAATGCCAAGCTGCTCCAGGCGCGCAATATGATGCTCGGGCTGGCGATGCAGGACAAGCGCGTCGCGCAGGTCAGGCCGGTGAGCCTCGACGACGCGCCGCAGCTCAAGGTCGATATCGACCAGGACAAGGCCGCCGCGCTCGGGCTCGACATCGCGACGATCAACGATGCGATCTCGAGCGCGTGGGGCAGCGCCTATGTCAACGATTTCATCGATCGCGGCCGCGTGAAGCGCGTCTATCTCCAGGCGGACGAGCCCTATCGCCGCTCGCCCGAGGATCTCGCCAACTTCTATGTCCGCGGTGCCAACGGCGCGATGGCACCCTTCTCGGCCTTCGCCACGATCCGCTGGGTCACGGCGCCGGTGCAGCTCACACGCTACAACGGCCAGTCGGCGATGCAGCTCCAGGGCGGTGCAGCGCCGGGCGTGAGCACCGGCGACGCGATGGCGGCAATGGCGGAGATCCATGCCAAGCTGCCGCCCGGCACGGCGCTCGAATGGACGGGCCTCTCCTATGAGGAGCGGCTGTCCGGCGGCCAGGCGCCCGCGCTCTATGCGCTGTCGCTGCTGATCGTGTTCCTGTGCCTCGCAGCTTTGTACGAAAGCTGGTCGGTGCCGATCTCGGTGCTGCTGGTGGTGCCGCTGGGCGTGCTCGGCGCGGTGCTCGCTGCGCGGTTCACCGGGCTCAACAACGACATCTACCTGCAGGTGGGCCTGATCACCACGATCGGCGTCTCGGCCAAGAACGCGATCCTGATCGTCGAGTTCGCCGAGGAACGCGTCCGCGCCGGCATGAACGCGTTCGACGCGGCGATCGAAGCCGCCAGGCTGCGCCTGCGGCCGATCCTGATGACCAGCCTGGCGTTCATCTTCGGCGTGCTGCCACTGGCGATCTCGACCGGCGCGGGCGCCGGCGGCCAGAACGCGATCGGCCGCGCCGTGGTGGGCGGGATGCTCTCCGCGACGGTCCTGGCGATCTTTTTCGTGCCGATGTTCTTCGTGGTCGTGAGCCGGCTGTTCGGCCATGGCCGCGAGGACAAGCCGGCGCTCTCCGACATCACCCATGGCGCCGTGGCGCCGCAGGGAGCCTGATCCGATGAAAATGCCTCTCCTCGCGCTGCTGGCGGGCGCCTCGCTGCTCGCCGGCTGCAACCTCGCGCCGGAGCATGTCCGCCCCGAAGGCGCGATCCCCGCCGCGCTGCCCCAGGGAGGCGTCTATCCGCCCGCCGCCACCGATGCGCCCGACGTGTCGACGATCGGCTGGCGCGATTTCTTCGTCGATCCCAAGCTGCGCGACACCATCGCGCTCGGCCTGGAGAATAACCGCGATCTGCGCATCGCCGCCGCCAACGTCCTCCAGGCGCGCGCCCAATACCGCGTCCAGCGCGCCGACCAACTGCCAACCGTCCGGATAGGGGCCTCGGCGACGGTGGCCAACGCCGCCGGCGCGACGGCGTCGGGGGGGACCGCGGGTGGCGACACCGTGGAGACCTATTCGGCCAATGTCGGCGTTTCGGCGTTCGAGCTCGACCTGTTCGGCCGCGTGCGCAACCTCAGCCGCGCCGCGCTCGAGCAGTATTTCGCCACTGAGGAGGCACAGCGCGCCGCGCGGATCAGCCTGATCGCCGAGATCGCCTCGGCCTGGCTGACGCTCGCGTCGGACCAGGACCAGCTCGCAATCGCCCGCGACACGCTGGAGAGCTATCGCCAGTCGCTCGAGCTCACTCGGGCGCAATTCCGCATCGGCACCAGCTCCGAACTCGCCGTGCGTCAGGCCGACACGCTCTATCAGGGCGCGCGCAACGACATCGCGTCGCTCCAGACCCAGATCGCGCGTGACCAGAATGCGCTCCAGCTGCTCGTCGGCGCTCCGCTCGCGCCAGCATTGCTGCCGCAGGGGCTGGGCGAGGAGGTACATACCCTTTCGGACCTCCCCGCGAACCTCAGCTCGGCGGTGCTGCTGCGTCGCCCGGACGTACTCCAGGCCGAGCACCAGCTGATCGCACAGAATGCCAATATCGGCGCCGCACGCGCGGCGATGTTCCCGACGATCTCGCTCACCGCCTCGCTCGGCACGATCAGTACTGCGCTTTCCGGCCTGTTCGGCAGCGGCAGCGAGAGCTGGTCGGCAGGCCCGAGCGCGAGCCTGCCGATCTTCGACTTCGGGCGGCGCAAGGGCAATGTCCATTATGCCGAGGCGAGCCAGAAGGCGGCGATCGCGACCTATGAGCGGACGCTGCAGACCGCGTTTCGCGAAGTCGCGGACGCGCTGGCGCTGCGCGGCACGATCGGCGAGCAACTGGCAGCGCAGAATGCGCGCGCCGAATCCGCTCAGATCGCGGCGCGCATTTCCGACACCCGTTTCCGCACCGGGGTAGACTCGTTCCTGACCAGCCTCGACGCGCAACGCACGGCCTATGCCGCACGGCAGCAGCTGGTCACTGCCCGGCTCACGCACGCAGCCAACCTCGTCGAGCTCTATCGGGCGCTCGGAGGCGGACTGACCTGAAAGCCCAAGCCTGTGTCGCGCCTAGGCACTAGCTGCACCCACTGAGTGGCAATGCCAACTTGTGTCAGTGCACAAGAGAGGTTGGTGGGTCCGCCGGGATTCGAACCCGGGACCTCTCGATTAAAAGTCGCTTGCTCTACCGACTGAGCTACGGACCCACGCTGCCGCCACCTAGGCGCGGGTATCGCGGCGGTCAACCGGAGGATGGAACCCTTCCGCCGCAGTGGAGCTCGGCCTATGAGGCTCAGACCCGCACGTAGCGGAAATACCAGACCTCGTGTCCCTGCCGCCGCGCCTTGCGCTCGTAGCGCGTCTCGGGCCAGTCGGCGGGGCGGGTGAGGAAATCGGCGGCGCTGCGTGCTTGCCACACGAAGTCGCGGCGCTGGTTCATCACCATCATCGACCAGCGGCAATAGGTCGGATCGTCGGTGCCGAGGCGGAACTCGCAGCCGGGCTTCAACTTGGCCGCGATCAGGTCGAGCGGGCCGTTATTGACCATGCGGCGCTTGGCGTGGCGCGCCTTGGGCCAGGGATCGGGATGGAGCAGATAGAGCCGGTCGAGGCTGGCGTCGGGCAGGCGTTCGAGCACTTCGAGCGCGTCGCCCATGTGGAGGCGGACATTGTCGAGCTTGTCGTCGCGGATATGGTTGAGCGCGCCGACCACGCCGTTGAGGAAGGGCTCGCAACCGATGAAGCCGTGTCCGGGCCGCATCGCGGCCTGGCCGGCGAGATGCTCGCCGCCGCCGAAGCCGATCTCGAACTCGAGCGGGCGATCCTTGCCGAACAAAGTGGCGGCGTCGAGCGGCCCGCTTTCGGGGACGCTCACGCGGGGCAGCATCTCCTCGACGAGCGCGGCCTGGCCCTGACGGAGCTTGTGTCCCTTGGCGCGGCCATAGAGGCGGCGGATGGTGATCGGATCGGCCATGCCGCCTGTTAGCGTCGCCGCGGCGCTACGCAACCTGTGCGACGAAGGCGATGTCGGAAGCGCGCGTGGAGCGCAGCGGGAAGGCGGGGCGATTGCGATGCGCCAGCCGGCGATGCGTGGGCTGCGCGACGGTGCTGCGCGGCTCGCGGCGAAGGCCGGGCTGGGGCAGGGCCGCGGTCTCGATCTGGAAGTGGCGCACGCCCATCGCGTGGAGCACGTCATGCTCGCCGCGCCGTTCGACGCCGCGCGCGATCACGGTGACGCCCATGTTGCGGGCGAGGCGCATCACGCCCTCGGCCATCAGCCGGCGCGAGGTGCTGGCGTCGATGCCCCGGACCAGCGACGCGTCGAGCTTGACGAAACGCGGGGTGAAGCGGGCGAGCAGCTTGAGCGCGATCGGCCCCGCGGCGAAACCGTCGAGTGTCACCGAGAGGCCGCGCCGGGTGCAGGCCTCGGCGAGCGCCGCGGCGGATTCCAAGTCGCCGCGCTCGTCGGCGTTGATCTCGACCACCAGCCGGTCGGTGGCGACGCCGTTCGCCAGCGCGGCGCGGAACAGATGCGAGAGGAGCGGCTCGGCGAGCCCGGCGGCGGCGCCGAGCGGGAGGGCGATCAGCGCCTCGGTGCGGTGGATGCCCATCGCGGCGGCCTGCTCCAGCGCCAGCGTGATGCGGCGCGCCTCGAGCGCCGGGCGCTGCTCGGGCAGCAGCGAGGCCGAGAGCGCCGCGAAGCTGCGTCCGTTGCCGCCGGTGGCGACGGCCTGCCAAGCGAACGGACGGTCGGTGCCCTTGGCGATCATCGGGTGGAAGGCGATGGCGAGGTCGAGGCGCGGATCGGCGCGGTTGAGCGCGGCAGCGGACGTGGTGGCGGTCATACGGCTCCCCTTTCGAAGCCTGAAATATTGGTTAACGCGACCGCCGCCCATTCCGTGCGTCGCCGCGTTGGATTCTCACCAATAGGGATTCTCCGGGGTTCCGCTCGCCACGGCGCGGAGTCGCGCCGCGGAGCCCAAGGCGGTGCGCGGGTCGTTACGGTACGAGAAGGAAGCGGCCGGCGCGCTCGCGCCGATCGTCAGGCGGCGGCTCGGCGCGGCGTCGGGGTCGGCAGCGCGCGAATCGCGGGGCTGGCGATCTCTTCGCCCTGGACGAGGTGGATGCCGAAGCCGCGGAGTCGCTGGAGCACGGGCTCGCTGTCGACTCCCGTGGCGATCACCTTGAGGCCGAGGCTGCGGATGCGCGGCGTGAGATCCTCGAGGACCAGCCGGCGCGACCAGCTGCTGGCGATCGCGCTGACGAGCTCCGATTCGAGCTTCACCAGCTCGGGAAGGTAGCGGCCGCACAAGGCCAGCCCGGCATGACCGGGGCCGAGCCCGACGAACGCAGTGAGCGGCCCCGCTTTGCGGTGCACTTCGATGATCTCGGCGAGATCGCGGCCGGGTAGCTGCTGATAGCCTTCGAGCGCGAAGATCAGCCGCTCGGCGATAAGCCCGGTCTGGCGGGCGACGCGCAGGATCGGCTCGAGATGCTCGGCGGGCGAACCGATCGTCTCGGCCTGGACGGGGAGCAGCAGGCGGGCGCCGCTGGTGCCCAGTCCCGCCGCCATCGACCAGCGGATCGCCGCGGCGGCGCAGCGCTGGCCGAACGTGGCGCGCGCTTCGGGTTCGAGCGACTGGTGAAGTTGCGCGGCGGTCTCGCCGTGCGGGCCGCGCACGATCGCTTCATAAGCGTAGACGCGGTTGCCGGAGGTGTCGGCGATCGGCTGGAAGGCGATAGTGATGCGCGATTCGGACACAGGCTTGCGTTTCAATTCCGATGCCACTGCTTGCGAATCCACCGTCCCGCTCCTTTACACGCTATCTAGTGAAGAAGTGCAGTTACCCGAGCGTTAACGACGGTTCCGTAAAATTGCGGAGCCGCGCCGCAACGAGAAAGGCCGGGGAATCGCTTCCCCGGCCTTCATGATCGTTCGCGGTCGGATCAGGCCAGGGCGGCCTTCAGATCCTCGACGAGGTCGGTCTTCTCCCAGGGGAAGAAGTCGCCCTCTGCCTTGCGGCCGAAATGACCGTAAGCAGCGGTCTTCTCGTAGATCGGCTTGTTGAGGCCGAGATGCGTGCGGATGCCGCGCGGGGTCAGCCCGCCCAGCTTCGCGATGCCCTGGATCGCCGTCTCGATCCTGTCGTCGCCGACGGTGCCGGTGCCGTGGGTGTCGACATAGAGCGACAGCGGCCTGGACACGCCGATGGCGTAGGCAAGCTGGATCGTCACGCGCTGGGCGAGGCCGGCGGCGACGATGTTCTTGGCGAGATAGCGGGTGATGTACGCCGCCGAGCGATCGACCTTGGTGGGGTCTTTGCCCGAGAAGGCGCCGCCGCCGTGCGGCGCCGCGCCGCCATAGGTGTCGACGATGATCTTGCGGCCGGTGACGCCTGCATCGCCGTCGGGCCCGCCGATCTCGAAGCTGCCGGTCGGGTTGATGTGGTAGACGGTCTCGTCCGAAAGCAGCTCGGCCGGGAGAATGTCGGCGACGACCTTCTTCACATAAGCGTGGAGCTCGGCTTCCTTGTCGCCCTCGTCATAGCCCTTGCCGTGCTGGGTCGAGACGACGATCGCGGTGGCCGCGACGGGCTTGCTGCCCTCGTAGCGCAACGTCACCTGGCTCTTGGCGTCGGGCTCGAGGAACGCGGCCGCGCCCGAATGGCGATCGGCAGCCATGCGCTCGAGGATCTTGTGGCTGTAATAGAGCGTCGCCGGCATCAGATCGGGCGTATCGTCGGCCGCATAGCCGAACATGATGCCCTGATCGCCCGCGCCCTCGTCCTTGTTGCCCGAGGCGTCGACGCCCTGCGCGATGTGCGCGGACTGCGGGTGGAGGTTGTTCTCGAAGCGCAGCGTCTCCCAGTGGAAACCCGACTGCTCATAGCCGATGCGCTTGACGGTGTTGCGGACGGTCGCCTCGACCTCTTCCTGCACGCCCGGCGCCCAGTTGCCGGCTTCGTCCATGATCCCCTTGCCGCGGATCTCGCCGGCGAGGACCACGAGTTGGGTGGTGGTGAGCGTCTCGCACGCGATTCGTGCTTCGGGATCCTTCGAGAGGAACAGGTCGACGATGGCGTCGGAGATCTGGTCGGCGACCTTGTCGGGATGGCCTTCCGAAACCGATTCGGACGTGAAGAGATAGCTGGAACGCATGATTTTCCTCGATCGTGGGAAGGAGAGCCGGGCCGTTGCCATGCCCATATAAAGCTTTCCTTATATGCTGCCCCTAGCGGGCGCGGCGCCGGAACGCAATCGCGAACAAATACAGGGCGCCGGCGACGAGGAAGGCGAGCCAATTGCCCAAGCGCGCGAACGGGGTCGGCGGGAGCGGACGGGGCAGGGCCAGCTCGATCGCGCCTTCCTGCCCATGCGGGATCGATTCGAGCAGGCGGCCCTCAGCGTCGATCACCGCGGAGATGCCGGTGGGCGTCGAGCGCAGGATCGGCAGGCCCTCCTCGATCGCGCGCAGCCGCGCCTGCGCCAGATGCTGCGGCGGTCCCCATTTTCCGAACCATGCGTCGTTCGACGGATTGAACAGAAAATCGGGCCGGTTGCCGCGATCGACCACCTGCCCCGAGAAGATGATCTCGTAGCAGATCTGGATCCCCGCCTTGCCGAAGCCGGGAAGTTCGATCGCGCGCGGGCCGGGGCCGGGAACGAAGTCGACTTCACCCATCACCAGCCGGGCGAGCCCGAGCGGGGCGAGCAAAGTCCGCATCGGCAGATATTCGCCATAGGGGACGAGATGCGCCTTGTCGTAGCGTTGGCCGAGCGTGCCGGCCGAATCGAGCGACCACACCGAATTGCCCGCGCCGTTGACCCTGGCGTCCGGCCCGAAGAAGAGCGCGGTCCCGCCGATCAGTGCCATGTCCTTCGGGCCGAGCTTCGCGGCGATGCGGGTGCGCACCCAGACGGGATCGGCGCGGCCATAGAAGCGCGGATCGGCATAGCCGTCCTCGACATAGTAATTGACCGTGCCTTCGGGCCAGACGAGCAGCCGGGGCGCCGCGCCGGGGCGGCCGCTCCATTCGAGCAGCTTGACCAGGACGCGCTCGGGATAATCGGGCTCGCCCACGCCTTCCTGCCCGATATTGGGCTGGACCACGCGGACGCGGGGCGCGGTGGGATCGGGCGTGGTGGGGGTGGGGGCGAGGCCGCCCCGCAGCAATGCCAGCGCCAGCAGCAGGGGCGCGCCGATCAGCAGCGGGCGATAGTGGCGCCGGGCGGCGAGCAGCAGCAGGCCGGCGACGAGCACGGTGATCCCGGACAGCGCATAGGTGCCGATCCACGCGGCGAACTGGGCGATCGGCGTGGGCAGCCAGATCACCCCGAGCGGGTTCCACGGATAGCCGGTGAACAGCACGCCGCGCAGATATTCGGTGACGATCCACGAAGCCGCGGCGGCGAACACGAAGGCGAGATCGGGCCCGGTGCCCCCGTCGCGCCGCTTTAGGGCGTGGCTGAGGCGCCAGGCCAATCCCATCGCGAATGCGGGATAGATCGCCAGGTACAGGGCCAGCAGGACGACGGCGAAATAGCCGAGCACCGGGGGCATCTTGTCCTGGAAGTCGAAGGCGTGCTGGATCCAGTTGTTGCCGACGGTGAAGTGCCCCACGCCGAACACCCAGCCGCGCAGCAGCACCGCCTTGCGCGTCGGCGCGGACCAGGTGAGCCACAACAGGATCGCGAAGGCGAGCAACGTGACCGGCCACAGGCCGAGCGGCGCGAAACCGGTGGCGGAGACGAGGCCGGCGATCAGGGCGGTGAGCAAGGGGCGGGAGAGCATCGACTGTCGCTTAGCCGATCCTCCCCCGGAGGGGGAGGGGGACCAAGCGAAGCTTGGTGGAGGGGTAGTTGCCGCAGGCGGTGTTGCTCGTGGAGAGTACCCCTCCACCGCTTCGCGGTCCCCCTCCCCCTCCGGGGGAGGATCTGGTAGCGACGCCCACATGACTCCACTTCGCGATCCTTCGGGCGACGCGCCCGAATTCAAGGCGTCTGGTGATGATGCAATGTTGTTCGCGCGCTGATGGCTGATCCGGTCGTCGTCGATATCCCGCACAAATTGGGACGCGATGTCGCCCGCGCGCGGATCGCGGGCGGAATGAGCAAGATCGCCGAGATCGTGCCCGGCGGCGGGCATGTCGAGCAACGCTGGGACGGGGACACGCTCCATTTCACCGTCAGCGCGATGGGCCAGACGGTCGCGAGCCGGCTGCAGGTGTTCGACACCCATGTCCATGCCGAGGTCCACCTGCCGCCGATGCTCGCTCTGTTCGCCTCGAAGGTCCGCGAGAAGCTGGTGGAGAAGGGGACGAAGCTGCTCAAATGAACGTCATCCCGGCGAACGCCGGGATCTCAGGCGGCAAGCGAGCGGTTCGTGGCACGAGGTCCCGGCGTTCGCCGGGATGACGGGGCCTATTTCGCGCTCACCCGCCAGATCTTGTTCCCCACATCGTCCGCCACCAGCAGCGCGCCGGTCGCGTCGGTGATCACGCCGACCGGGCGGCCGCGCGTCGTCTTGCCGTCGGAGGCGAGGAAGCCGGTGAGCACGTCGACGGGCTTGGCGTCCTTTGCCGGGAAGCCGTTGTCGCCGAAGGGGATATAGACGACCTTGTAGCCCGACTTGGGCTCGCGGTTCCAGGATCCGTGCAGGCCGACGAACGCGCCGGTGGTGAAGGCGTCGCCCAGCTTCGCGTCGCTCGCAAAGGCCAGGCCGAGCGGAGCCACGTGCGCGCCGAGCGCGAAATCGGGGCGCTTCGAATATTCGCGCAGGTCCGGGCGCTCGGGCGTCACGCGCTTGTCGACATAGCCGCCCCAGTAATTCCACGGCCAGCCGTAGAAGGCGCCGAAATCGACCTGGGTCAGATAATCGGGCGGCATGTCCGATCCCAGCATGTCGCGCTCGTTGACCACGGTCCACAGCGCGCCGGTCCTGGGCTCGAACGCCATGCCGTTGGGATTGCGCAGGCCCCAGGCATAGACGCGCAGCTTCTTCGTGTCGGGGAAGACCTGCACGATCATCGCTCGGCCCGGCTTGGTCGAGGCGCGCGCCATCTCGGCGGCGGTCTGCGCCGTATAGGCCGGTCCTTCGATCTCGAGGCCGTTCTCGGCGATGTTCGAGGCGGAGCCCACGCTCACGAAAAGGGTCTTGCCGTCGGGCGCGGCGATCACGTTGCGCGCCCAGTGATTGCCGCCGCCGGGCAGGTCGACGATCTTCTCAGGCTTGGCGGTGATCTTCGTCTGGCCCGGCGTGAAGGGGAAGCGGACCAATGCGTCGGTGTTGGCGATGTAGAGCCAGTTGCCGACCAAGGCCATGCCGGTGGGCGAGTTGAGCCCGGTGAGCAAAGCCGATCGCTGGTCGGCGACGCCGTCGCCATTGCTGTCGCGAAGCAGGGTGATGCGGTTGGGCGAGGGGACGTCGGCGCCGGCTTGGCCCATCAGCAGCCCCATCACCCAGCCCGTGATCCCGCCGCCTTCGCGCGGCGGCGAATTGGTTTCGGCGACCAGCACGTCGCCATTTGGCAAGCGATAGAGCCAGCGCGGATGCTCGAGCCCGTCGGCGAAGGCGGCGACCTGGAGCCCGGCGGCCGGAATCGGCTTGGCGCCGTCCGCCCAGCCCACCGGCTTGGCGATGCCGACCGTGGGGAAGCTCTCGGTGCGCGTCTCGGTCAGCTGCGGCGTCCGGCCGGTGACCGCCTGCTCGCTGAGGCGCGCCTTGTCGGGCTGGCTGATCCAGAACCAGCCGCCGATCGCCAGCGCGACCAGCAAAGCGAGGACGATGAGGATGCGCTTGAGCATGATCTATTCCTCGGTCTCGGCGCGCTTCTTGGGCGGATGCAGGCGGAGCCGCGTGACCTTGCGGCTGTCGGCCGCGACCACTTCGAGCTTCCAGCCGCTGGGGTGCGTCAGGCACTCGCCGGGCTCGGGCACGTGGCCGGCGAGCACGAAGGCGAGGCCGCCCAGCGTGTCGACATCCTCGTCGACTTCGCCCAGCCGCGGGTCGATCGTCTCGGCGACATCCTCGAGCTCGGCGCGGGCATCGGCATCCCAGCCGCCGCCGTCGATCGGCACGAGCAACGCGGTCGGCGCCTCGTCATGCTCGTCCTCGATCTCGCCGACGATCTCCTCGATCAGGTCCTCGATCGTGATCAGCCCCTCGGTGCCCGAATATTCGTCGAGCACCACGGCGAGGTGGGTGCGGCTCGAGCGCATCTGCGCGAGCAGGTCGAGCGCGCCCATCGACTGGGGCACGTAGAGCGGCTGGCGGATCAGCCCCGCGATGCTCTCGGGCTCGGGGGCGCCGGTGGCGAGGATCGCGAACACGTCCTTGATATGGACCATGCCGATGATCGTATCGAGCTCGTCGCGATAGACCGGCAGGCGGCTGTGCCCCGCCTCGGCGAAGAGCTGGACCAGGCCGGCGAAGCTGGTCGCCTCCTCGACCGCGACGATGTCCGCGCGCGGCACGCCCATGTCGCCGGCGTCGCGCTCGCCGAAATGGAGCAGGTTCTTGAGCATCTGGCGCTCGATCGGCGCGAGGTCGCCGGCGGGCGCCTTGCCGCCTTCCTCCTCATGCTCGTCGATCGCTTCCTCGATGCGGTCGCGCAGCGTCTCTTCCTGCTCGTCGCCGAACAGCAAGTTGCGGATTCCCCGCCATATGCCGCCGCTTTCCTGGGTGGACTCGTGGGTGCCGGTACTGTGTCCGGTACTGGGGCCCTCGGGCATGTTCGTGTTCAGTCCTCGCGTACGGGATACGGATCGTGCAGGTCGAGAGCGGCGAGCGCGGCGCGCTCCATCTCTTCCATCGCCTCGGCCTCGGCCTCGTCCATATGGTCATAGCCTAGCAGATGCAGCACGCCGTGGACAATCAGGTGGCTCGCATGATCCGCCACGCCGATGCCGCGCTCCTCGGCCTCGGCCACGCAGATGCCGTGCGCGAGGATGATGTCGCCCAGGATCACCTCGCCGTCGTCGCTGTTCTGCGTCACCGTCTCGAGCAGGTCGGGCTGGACCATCGGGAAGGACAGCACGTTGGTCGGCTTGTCCTTCTGGCGATATTGGTGGTTGAGCATGCGGACCTCGTCGTCGCTCGCCAGCCGGACGGCGATCTCGATCACGGTCGGCCAGTCGAGCCACTCGCCGAACGGCGTCTCCGCGATCGCGGCCTCGGCGGCGCGCGCGGCAAGCGCCTCCCAGTCGCCGGGGGGCCAGGGGGATTCGCGCAGGGCGGCTACGTCAAGCATACGCCGCTCCCCTCCCTGCAAGGGAGGGGTTGGGGGTGGGTGCGAGCGACAGCGAGCCCTTTCGGCGGGATCGACAAGAAGCGACAGCCGGGCATCGAGCCCGGCAGCCGCTGGACCCACCCCTTGATCCCCTCCCTTGCAGGGAGGGGAGAATGGTAACGGCTAAGCATCGGGCCCCTCATAGGCCTGGACGATGCGTCCGACGATCGGGTGGCGCACCACGTCGGCGGCGGTGAACCAGGAGAAGGCGATGCCCTCCACGCCTTCTAGCCGGTTGATCGCGTCGTTCAGTCCCGAGGCCGGGGGGCCGCCGGGCAGGTCGACCTGCTTGGGGTCGCCGCAGATCACCATCCGGCTGTTGGCGCCGAAGCGGGTGAGGAACATCTTCATCTGGGCGGGCGTGGTGTTCTGCGCCTCGTCGAGGATCACGAACGCGTCGGCCAGCGTGCGACCGCGCATGAAGGCGATCGGCGCGATCTCGATCTCGCCCGACGCGATCCGCCGCTCGACCTGTTCGGCGGGGAGGCAGTCGTACAGCGCGTCGTAGATCGGGCGGAGATAGGGATCGACCTTCTCCTTCATGTCGCCCGGCAGGAAGCCCAGCCGCTCGCCCGCCTCGACCGCGGGGCGCGAGAGGATCAGCCGCTGGACGCTGCCGGTGATCAGTTGCGCCACCGCCTGTGCCACCGCGAGATAGGTCTTGCCGGTGCCCGCGGGTCCAAGTGCGAAGATCATGTCGTTCGAGACGAGTTCGCGCATGTAGTGCGTCTGCGCGACCGAGCGCGGCACGATCGTCTTCTTGCGCGTGCGGATCATGATCGGCGGCGGCGGGCCGCTCCCGGGCACCTCGGCGCTGACGATGCCGGTGAACATCGGCTCGCTCGACATCGCGATCACCGCGTCGATCAGCCCGGTGTCGATGTCCTCGCCGCGGATGACGCGCGACTGGAGCTCCTGGAGCACCTCGCGGGCATGCGCGACCGACTCGGCCGAGCCCTCGATGACGACGCGCTGGCCGCGGGCGTGGATATAGACGCCCAGCCGCTCCTCGAGCGCGAGGATGTTCGAATCATATTCGCCGAAGAGCTGCGGCAGCAGCTGGGGCTTGTCGAACGTGACTTCCACCCGCGAGCGTTCACCGGACTGGGCGGGGACGGGCTTACGGCTCATGCGGTCCTTTCAGGGCAGGGCAAAGTTGCGGGAGTCGCGGTCCATTCGTCAACTTTGGAACGCGGGGAATGCGAGGCCTCGATAGGCCTAACCGGAAGCGGAGCGGGTGGTTCCGTGCGCATGAGTCGCAGCGAGGATGGCAGAGCGAATCCTACAAAGACAGCGCCAAATTGCGGGTGCTCGATCAAGCGCGAACGGTGTGCGATAGTTGCCACAGGCGAACGCCCGCCCGCCACGGCCGCGACCGAGTCAGGCCGCCGCGCGCACGCGCTCGACGCCGGTGAGCGAATTCGCATAGCCCGCGCGAATCTCGACCTGGATCATGTCGCCGATCGCGGCGCCGGTCTCGAGATAGACCGACTGGAGCCAGGGCGACTTGCCGAGCATCTGGCCGGGAAGCTTGCCGCGGCGCTCGACCAGCACGTGGCAGGTCTTGCCGATCGTCGCGCGGTTGAACGCCTCCTGATCGCGGTTGAGATGCGCCTGGAGGCGCTGGAGCCGCTCGTCCATGGCTTGTGCCGAGATGAAACCGTCGATCATCTCGGCCGCCGGAGTGCCCGGCCGCGGGCTGTATTTGAAGCTGAAGCACTGGGCATAGCCGACCGCGTCGACCAGGCTCAGCGTCTCCTCGAACTCGGCGTCGGTCTCGCCGGGGAAGCCGACGATGAAGTCGCCCGACAGCGCGATGTCGGGCCGCGCGGCGCGGACGCGGTCGAGGATGCGAAGGTACGAGTCGCGGCTGTGGCTGCGGTTCATCGCCTTGAGCACGCGGTCGCTGCCCGACTGCACCGGCAGATGGAGGAAGGGCATCAATTTCTCCACCTCGGCATGCGCGCGGATCAGCCCTTCGCGCATGTCGTTGGGGTGGCTGGTGGTGTAGCGGATGCGGTGCAGCCCCTCGATCCGGTCGAGCGCGTGGATCAG
>NZ_JAPKNM010000066.1 GCF_026460985.1 Sphingomonas sp. | reverse complement strand
CCCTCACCCAGCTCCGACTAAGGCTCTTCGAGTCTAAGTCTGCGCAACCCTCTCCCCCTTGCAGGGGGCGAGGGAAAATAGAGGCTGAATGTCGATACAGCCTAAACCCCGTTCGCCCTGAGCTTGTCGAAGGGCCGTTCTTCTTGCTGTGGCGAAGAAGAAAGAACGGTGCTTCGACAAGCTCAGCACGAACGGATGATTTTTTAGCGAAGGTGAGGCCCCTCAGCCCGCCGTTCCGGTCTCGATCAGCGCCCGCGCGCGGCTGCGCTCCGCGCTGTCATAGGCGCCGTATGCGATCGGCAGCAGCGCGCGGCGCGCGGCGGCGAGGTTGCCGCGGCGGACGAGCGCCTCGCCGAGCAGCAGCCGCGGGCCCGGCGCGGTCGGGACGGTGTCGACCACCTTCATCAGCCCTTCGATCGCCACGTCGGGCGGCGCCTCGCCCGCCTCGGCGAAGCTGCGATAATAAGCGATCAGCGGCAGCGGATTCTCGGGATCGGCGCGGTTCGCACGGGCGATCTCGGCGCGCGCCGCCTTGAGCCGCGCGGTGCGCTCGGCGGCCGGGGCGGCGAGTGCCTCGGCGAGCAGGGCGCTGCCCCGCCACGCGCGCGCGTCGCTGCTGTTCGCGTCGATCTTCATCGCGCGCTCGGCGGCCGCGCGGCAGCCGGCGGCGTTGCCGGTGCGGCATTCGGCCTCGGCGAGCAGCAATTGCGCCTGTAGGTTCGCCGGATAGCGCGCGGCGTCCCTGCGCAGCTCGGCGAGCCACGCGTCGCGCTCGGCGATCGCGCGCTGGCGTGCCCGCTCGGTGTGGACGATCGCCTCGGCATCCGCGTCCGGCTGCGGGACGGGGAGGGCGATCCGCGAGCCGAGTTCGAGCCGGCCCTTGACGAACGCGGCCTCGCCCTGGGTCAGCTGCCGCACCATCGGTTCGGCGGCGCGGGCTGCGGGATAGGTCATCCGCTCATAGGGCATCTTGCGATTGTCCCAGGCCGCGAGATCGCGCTGGAGCTGGTCGAGGTCGCCAAATGCCTCGGCGGCCTTCGCGGGATCGGTGCCCGCAGCGATCGCGGCGAGATAGTTGCGCAGCTGCGGCCGGCGCGCCTCGTCGAAGAACAGCATGTGCGCCAGCGCCCAGGCGTGGAAGGGCGTCCAGCGGCTATCGTCGCGGCGTGCATCCAGATATTTGCCCGCGAGCACGTCCTTCACCGGCCAGGCGCGCACGCGGTCCAGCACCTGCCAATAGCCCTCGGGCGCGCGGCCATAGGCGATCTGGCCGTCCGCCTTGACCTCGATCGTCGCGAACAGCTCCCCGAAGCCGTCGACATACCAGCGCGGATAGGCGTTGGGGAAATGGGTCAGCAGCCAGTTCCGCGCGAAGGCGGCGTAGATCCGCCCCTCGGCCGCGACCGGCACCGAGACCTGGTTGACGTTGACGGCGAACGGGTCCGCCTTCTGTGCGAAGCCCGCGCGCGTTCCGACCGGCCCGGCAAGATGCTGGCTGAGCCCGGCATCGTTGGCGGTGGGATCGGGCGCGCCGCCGCTCGTCGCGCGGATCAGGTCGGGCAGCACCGAGGCGAGGCTGGTGCCGCGCTCGAGCTGGATCCGGCTGTCGTAACGCGTCGCGGCGAGCACCGGGCCGTCCTCGCGCGGGTCGTAATAGCCCTGTACGTCGAAGCCGCTGCGATACGGCCCCGGCGCGAGGCGCAGGTTGCGCAGGTCCATCGCGTCGAACTCGGACGAATCCCCGACCAATGTCACGCGGAGCTTGCGTGCCTCGTCGGGCTGGTCGACGCGGCCGAGCAGCACCGAAAGCAGGAAGTGCAGCCGCTCCAGATTGTGCGCGATCCGGCGGAGCTCGGCCTCGCTGCCGTCGCTGATCACGACGACGTGGTCCGTCTCCGCCTCGCGCCAATGGCTGAGCTTCTCCAGCCGCCCCTGCACGACGACCGTCTCGTCCTGCGACGCCGTTTGCGCGGCCGCGGGCAAAGGCAGCGCCAGCACCGCCAGCGCGATCACGAGCCGCATCGATCCCCTCCTATGGTTTTGCGCGAAGGCTATGCCTTCGCCGGGGCAAAGGAAAGGGCGCGTCACGCGGCGGGAATGGCGGCCTTGGTAGGAACAATGGCGAGCTCGGTCGCACCACGCTTCTATCCATCGCCTGGTCATCGCACGCGTCGATGACTACCGCGAAGGGAAAAGAAACTCGCCATGAGCTTGCGCAACAGGACCCAATTTCTCATGGCGACGGCGCTAGCGCTGACCTGCGCGGCAGCCCATGCCTCGCCAGCGCGGGCGCAGGAAAATCAAGTCGTCGTCGATGCGCCCAGCGTACGGATCGACAAGCTGGCGCTGCGGATTCACGGGGTGCGCTATGAGAATATCAACTCCAACCGCCCCAGCGTGGTGATCTATGTGGCGGTCCAGAACGCCACCTCCGTCTCCACCGTGCTGATGGCGGCAAACCTGTTCGACGAGTCGGTGCTGCTCCATGGCTCGGGCAACTACGGTGCCAAGGGCTACACCTTCGCCGCCGGAACCGCGCCCGGCCAGGAAGGCACTTTCACGGCGGGCAAGGTGCTGAAGCCCGGCCAGAACACCACCCTGGTGTTTCGCTATCAGCTCGAGGGACCGGTACCGACCGCGCCGTTGACGTGGATCGTCCGTGAGCGGCCATCGATCGTCAAGCTGCTCAAGGAGATAAGTCAGGAGCACCGGCTGAGCGTCCCGGGCTACGTCCCGCCCATGCCGACTCCGCCAACGGTGCCGCTTGCCCCCACCGGGATTCAGACATTGCGCATGCCTGCCTCCTTCATCCAGCCCGGCGGTTTCAGGCTGCGCACGGATCAGATTACGTACGGCCGCGGCTCCACCGACAATGGCCGTGGATCCGGACTGACCGTGATCAACATGACATTGCAGAACACCACCAATGCGCCGCTCGACGTCAATCCAAACTTGCTGAATAGTTTTGTCGTCGAGCAGGATGGCCGCAGATCGCAAAGTCCGGGCGTGAGCCTGGACAAGGGGAACGGCGCCTCGGTCACGTTGGCTCCGCGCGAATGGCTGAGCGGGCATTTTACTTATTATCTGGAGAACCAGGCCGCGCAGCGCGCCGCCCGGCGAGTCGAGTTCAAATACGGCTCAGGCCAGACGCTGACGATCGATCTTCCGCCCTTCACGGCGGGTGCTGTGTCCGGCCAGCAGGTGGCGGCGAAGGCCGCGCCCGAGATACCGGCCACCGCAGCAGTCACCACGGGCGATTTCCAGAAGACCGCCTATATGGACGTCAAGCTCGATCGCGCCGGGCGTAGCAAGTTGGGCGGCGCCGAAGTCACGCTGACGCTGCGCAACATGATCGGCCGGCGCCTCGGCATGCAGAATGACTGGCAGACCTATTCGCTGCTCGCCTCCGACGGCGTCGAATATCGTGCCGATGGCAATCACTATGGCACGTCCGGCAGCGATACGCTGGCGAGCACCGTCTGGCTCGAGAACGAGAACGAGGCGAAGCGCACCTGGGTCTTCCTCAAAGTGCCGCCCACGGTGACTCCGGTGCGTTTGATCGTCCGCGAGTACGGCAAGGAGAAAGCGAGCATCGAACTGCCGCGCTGATCGCACAAAGGAAAAGGGCCGGGATCGCTCCCGGCCCTTTCGCTGTCTGCTTGTCCGTGAGGATCAGGCCGTGGCGACTTCCGCCACGTCGACCTTGACGCCCGGGCCCATCGACGAGCTCAGCGCGACCTTGCGCAGATACTTGCCCTTGGCGCCCGACGGCTTGGCCTTGACCACCGCGTCGACCAGCGCGTCGAAGTTCGCGCGCAGGTCCTCGGCCGGGAACGACGCCTTGCCGATGCCCGAGTGGATGATGCCCGCCTTCTCGACGCGATACTCGACCTGACCGCCCTTGGCGGCCTTGACGGCCTCGGCGACGTTCATGGTCACGGTGCCGAGCTTCGGGTTCGGCATCAGGCCCTTGGGACCGAGCACCTTACCGAGGCGGCCGACCAGGCCCATCATGTCCGGGGTGGCGATGCAGCGATCGAAGTCGATCTTGCCGCCCTGGATGGCTTCCATCAGGTCCTCGGCACCGACGACGTCGGCGCCGGCGGCAGTGGCCTCGTCAGCCTTGGCGCCGCGGGCGAAAACGCCCACACGGACCGTCTTGCCGGTGCCCTTGGGTAGCGTGACGACGCCGCGGACCATCTGATCGGCGTGGCGCGGATCGACGCCCAGGTTGAGCGCGACTTCGACGGTCTCGTCGAACTTCGAGGTCGCGTTCGCCTTGACGATCGCGATCGCCTCATCGACGCCGTGAAGCTTGTTGGCGTCGACGGTCCAGGTCTTCTGCTTCTTGGTCAGCTTGGCCATCTTATCAGCCCTCCACCACTTCGAGGCCCATCGCGCGGGCGGAGCCTTCGATGATCTTGGTCGCTGCCTCGATGTCGTTGGCGTTCAGGTCCTTCATCTTGACCTGGGCGATCTCGCTCAGCTGCGAGCGCTTGATCTTGCCCGCGACCGACTTGCCCGGTTCCTTCGAGCCCGACTTCAGGTTGATCGCCTTCTTGATCAGATAGGTCGCCGGCGGCGTCTTGGTCTCGAACGAGAAGGAGCGGTCCGCATAGACGGTGATCACGGTCGGAAGGGGGGTGCCCTTCTCGGTGTCGCCGGTCTGGGCGTTGAACGCCTTGCAGAATTCCATGATGTTCACGCCGCGCTGACCCAGAGCAGGGCCGATCGGCGGCGAGGGGTTGGCGGCGCCCGCAGGCACCTGCAGCTTGATATAGCCGGTAATCTTCTTTGCCATGTCACTCTCTTTCCGGGGGCCTGCAAGGCCCCGATCAAGTTTAGCGGTCCAGCCGGACGCCGAAGCGCCCTCCCGCAGGGTTTCCATCGCTGTGGCTTTGGAAGGCGCGGCCCTTAGCGCAAAGCGGAGCCGAGCGCAACCGGCGATCCACGGAGAGCTATGACCGTCCGGTACTGCAGGAAGAGGGCTCGACGCGAGCACCTCCTCCCGCAGCCATGATCACTCAGGAGCCGATGACATCACGCGGTTCACGCCGCATTGACTGTTTCGAGAACCGGCCGCCAGGTGCTGCCGCCCTGACAAAGCCAGCCCGTCACAAAGGACTGTCCGTCGCCAGTGGGGGCGGGCGTGAAGTTGATGAACCGCACATAATCTCCCTTGATCCCTGCGAATGTGGGCTTGGTTGTACCAAGGCCGGCGGCCTGGGCGCCGCCTGGATATCCCCGCATCGCGCCGTCGACCGTCCCTTGTGCGCCGGTCATGTCGAAATGGGTGGCCCCAAGTTCCACCCGCGCTTCTAGATCCTGAAGCACCAGATCGGTCGAGTTGGTGAGCTGGAAGGGAATGCCCGACGCAGTGCCGGTGGCGGTGCTGGAGAGGATCGAAACCCGGCCTGTCACATAACGGGCGCGAATGCCGGCTGCGGCTCCGGTGAAGGAGCAGTTTTCGAACCGCCAGTTTCCGGACGGAGTGGCCGAAACGAGAGCATATGCATCCAGGCCATAGGAGCCCGATCCAGCGGGTGCCGTCGCCGCAAAACTCGTATCCTCGCAAGTGAAGTCGTTGAGGATGAGATTGCTGTTATTGACGTCGATCACGGCACCATAGTTCACGCCGGTGAACCGGCTGCCGTGGATCGTGAGACCGTTCATCGGAAACGTGCTGTACGGCCTGATCCGCAGCGGCAAGGTGACGGCGTCGATGCATTTGACGTTGCTGATCACGCCGTCGCATCGTTCGGTGGTCGGCGGGCCCGACCATTGGATCCCACGCGCGCAGTTGCGAATCACGCCATCGCGGACGGTGCACTCGACCGTTCCATTGATTGCGATCGCCCCCTTGGGCAGGGTGCCGTCCAGCGTATCGAACTGGCCTTCGACCACGAAGCCTGAGATGGTGACGGCGTGCTGGCCTGCGACGTAGATGCCGCACGATCTCGCCGACAGGCGGACGTTCTGTACGACGATCCCGCTGCCTGCCCCATAGGTGTCGTAGATTTGCACGGCATACGCGCCGGCATCGTTGGCGAACGCTCCCGAGAAGCCGGCGTGGAAGATGCTCAAATTGTCCAGCAGGGCGTTTCGCACGCCGTGATACAGGATCACGCCCGACTTGATGTGGCTTGCGTCCACATAGAGCTCGCCGACATGGACTCGCTCGATTATTCCGCTCTGATTGCTCAGGATGGCGATCACGGATGCGTTCCAGACGACTTCGGTAGGCGAGATCGCGTTACCCGCCTTCGAATATGCCGAGATGCGCCGGATCGTCACGCCGACGATCGTCCGGCTGGTGTTCTGGTTCTCGACGCAGATCCAGTACGGCGCCTTGAAGTTGTCCAGCGTCACGTTTTCCACGAGCACGCCGGACGTGTTCGCAGTAGCGGTCGGCGTCAGGAAGTAGTTGAAGAACGCCCCGTTATTGTATCCCGTGGCAACGCTGTTGCCCGTGCAACTGAGATTGCGGATGGTGACGTTGTTGCGGTCCAGCGCCGCGAAGACCGAACTCGTCTGCACGGTTCCGGTTACGGTCAGCGTCGAGCCGCAGCCCTCCACGATCACGTTGTCGCTGAGGGTAACGGGCTGGGCGAGTTCAGCGCTGTCGAGTTCATAGGCGCCGCCCGGGATCAGCAGCACGCCTCCGCCCTGCGCTGCCAGATCGGCCGCTGCCGCTTTGAGGCGAGCGACGGTGGTTCCGGTATAATCGTCGATCGATGCAATATGTCCAGGCATTGAGTATCTCCACGCGCCCCGATGGCCGAGGCGTGCGGAACAAAACGAGATCATTTCCTACATTACAAGCCTCTCCCAAAGCCTGTTTGTCGGTGGTTGCTCGGGTCTGGGCGGCGGGCGAGCCGCGCACCGGCAAACCAGAAAGGCCGGAGCTTTCGCCCCGGCCTCCCGTAATCCCGCAAACCTGAAATCAGGCCCGGCTTACTTCACCCGCTCGACGTCCTCGAAGCCCAGCTCCAGCGGAGTGGCGCGGCCGAAGATCGAGATCGAGACCTTGACGCGGCTCTTGTCGAAGTCGAGTTCCTCGACCACGCCCGAGAAGGTCGCGAAATTGCCCGAGGTGACCTTGACCGTGTCGCCGATGTCGTAATCGACATGGACGCGGGCCTTGGGCGCGGCGGAGGCGGCCTCTTCCTTGGTGTTGAGGATGCGCGCGGCCTCAGCCTCGCTGATCGGCTGGGGCTTGCCCGACGAACCCAGGAAGCCGGTCACCTTCGGCGTGTTCTTCACGAGGTGATAGACGTCGTCGTTCATCTCGAGCTTGGCGAGGACATAGCCCGGGAAGAACTTCCGCTCGGACTGGATCTTCTTGCCGCGACGGACCTCGGTGACGGTCTCGGTCGGCACTTCGACCGCCTCGACCAGCCGATCGAGCCCGAGCCGGGTCGCGTCGGCGAGGATCTGATCGCGGACCTTGCCCTCGAAGCCCGAATAGGCGTGGATGATGTACCAGCGCGCCATGCGTTGTTGTTCCTTATTGCGCGAGACGGAGGAGCGAACGGACGACGAAGTCGAAGAACGAGTCCACGCCGAGGAAGAAGATGCCGAGCATGCTCGCCATGATCAGCACCATCACGCCGGTCATGATCGTTTCCTTGCGGCTCGGCCATACGACCTTGGCGGTCTCGGCGCGCACCTGGCGCATGAACTCGAGGGGACTGGTCTTCGCCACCGGGGCATCCTCGTCAGAAAAAATGGGCCTTCAGCGAGGCATGGGTCCGCTGCCGCTCCTTCCGGGGGAAGGACCGGCGTGTTCCCATCACGCTGTCGGATTGGGACGGGTATCTAGCGAGGGCAGGGGGCAAAAGCAAGCGGTGCGCGCCCTCGCTTTTGGAGCGGGGGCAACAAAGGCCTCAAGGCTGCACCAGCTCGGGGAACAGGTTGATGCCGGTGTGCTTGAACACCGCCCAGCCGACGATGCTGAACACCCCGTCGACCAGCTTCTGGGCGAGCGCCAGCGTCATGAACTGCGCGAAGTCGAAGGTCTGCTCGAGCGTCGCCTTCTGGTCGCCGAGGATCATCCCCGCCTGCTCCGCGCCGATGCGGCCCTCGGCGAGCGCCTCGGCGGTGCGCATCGCGGCGTCGCTCAGCGTCCGGAGATAGCCCGAGATCGCCGCCTCGTTCTCCTGGAACCATTTGCTCGAGGTGCCGACGACCTCGTCCTTGAGCGCCCCGAAGAGCGCGTCGGCGCTGTCGAGCGAGAGCTTGCTGAAATCAGTCATGTCAGCTCCCCGGCTTCATCGCCTGCGCGGCGCGCGCGGCCTGGTCGCACGACACCATCATCGGCTGGGTGGCGCCGGTATCGGGCTGGATGCCGAACTTCTTGTGCTGGAGCGCGAAGCTGGTGATGCGGTCGCTGCAGCCCTTGATCAGCTTGACGAGCAGGTCGCGCGCATGCGCCGCGCCCTTGCCCCCGGTCTCGAGCGAAGCGGCGCGCATCTGCGCCACCGCGAGTTGGGCCTGGGCGTCGGCATATTGCGGGGCGGCGTCTGCGAAGCTGGCCTTGTCGGCATAGGTGCCGAGCTCGCCATTGGCGGCGAAGCGCGCGACCAACTCATAGGCGCCGGCGGTCTTCGCATCGAGCATCGGATCGTAGCGCGGCGCGAACATCGCGCAGCCGGCGAGCAGCAGCGCGGCTGCGATCGGCGCCCCGTGAATTGCCAGTGACCGGCTTCGCATGCGCCCCTCCGACGTCGCCACTCGCAGGTTATCGCAGGCGTGCGGGCGAGTCGAGGACGGCAAGCGAGGAAAGGCGCCCGAGGCAGGTCCGGGCGCCTCTATCGGCTACGCCAGCCCTTACGGGCTGTCGGGCGAATCGTCGCCGCCGCCGAAGATGTTGATCACTTCGGTCGCCTCGAGCAGCACGAGGATCCCGAGGATGCCGATCGCCGCATAGAGCGTGGTGCCGGGGAGGATGCCGCTCTCCCGGGCCGCCGGCGTGCTGGCGCGCGTCTCGGCCGCGGGGGCGTTGCGCAGGCTCAGGGCAGAGGCCGATCCGGCCTGTGCCGCGGTCGATGCGAGGAGCATCGCCGATGCGGCGGCGGCTAAAGCCAGTTTCTTGTACATGAACAGGATCCTTTCAGATCAGCGCCACTGCAGCGAAGCCGCCGGCGAGCAGGATCAGAAATCCCCAGGCGAAGAGGTTCAATCGCTTTTCGATGAATGCTTGCATGGGCTCGCCGAACCGCTTGAGCAATGCGGCGATGATGAAAAAACGTGCGGCGCGCGTAATGGTCGCAAGGATCACGAAAAGCGGAAAATTGAAATGAAAGAGGCCGCTGGCGATGGTGACCAGCTTGAACGGGATCGGAGTCAGGCCTTTCAGCAGGATGATCGCGGCGCCATATTGATCGTAACCATGGCGCAACGCCTCGATCTTCGATTCCATGTGATAGAGCTGGACGAGCCATTGGCCGATGCTCTCCATCAGATAATAGCCGATTGCATAGCCGAAGATGCCGCCGATGACCGAGGCCACCGTGCAGACGGTGGCGATCAGATAGGCCTGGTCGCGCCGCGCGAGGACCATGGGGACGACCATGACATCGGGCGGGATCGGGAAGAAGCTGCTCTCGGCGAAGGAGACCACGGCCAGGCTGCGGAGCGCGTGGCGGTGGTGCGCCATGCGCAGGACCCAGTCGTACATCGGGCGGAACATGCGGACTCCGGGAAGGGGAAGTGGTGCGCGTTCCTGCCCTATTCGCAGGCGCAGCGAAAGCGCCAAAGCGGACGAGACGATGGGGATGTGCGGGAAATGGCAGGCCTTGCGCGCGATTGAGCATCTCGCCGGCAAAGGACCGGACTAGGACGGATCGACATTCAAAATCCTCCCCCGCCAGGGGGAGGTGGCGCCGAAGGCGTCGGAGGGGGAGGTAAGCAATGCCCTCTCTAGGGCGGATCGACATTCAGGTTGAAGGCTCCCCTCCCTGCTTGCAGGGAGGGGCAGGGGGGTGGGTGCGCGCGTCTGCGCGCCTAAAAGACTCGCCAATCGTGCAGCAAAAGGCACCGGCCGGGGCATCGAGCCCCAGCCGGTGCCAACCCACCCCT
>NZ_JAPKNM010000065.1 GCF_026460985.1 Sphingomonas sp. | reverse complement strand
CTGTCCTGGACCCCTTCCGGCGCCGGATTCCCATCCCGCGAAGCCCATGCCGGGGCCGCCGCGGTCATCGCCATGACGGCGATCAGCGAAACGCCCGTGCGTGCCAGCATGGACCCACCGAGTGCAGTACCCGTTGATCGAATTTGCGCCATTTTCAGAAACCTCCCCTCCATTGTCGATGCCGCGGACGATGGCCCGCAGCACATCACAGCGCCTCTGGCGGACGCGCGATTCGTGATGATTATGATTACTAGTCATACTAATTGGGGTCTGGCAACGGTGTCAGGCATTTTTTTGCCCCTGTGGCCAGGGTGCCACAGGGAGCGGCGCGGACGCGCAAACCCCGGCATTTGCGAGAACTTGGAGGCGGGCGCGGGAGTACCCCGTCGCCCGCCGGGCGCGGCGACAGGCGCCCATGCTACAAAATCAGACAAATGCGCCCGCGTCTCTGGTGATCGGCGTATGCGCGCATGGGATGGGCCCGGATCCGGACCTGGGAGCCTCGACAATCAACAGCTCGTCATCCCCGCATAGCCGGGGCCTCGGGCCGCGTGCCCGTCGCATGAGATCCCGCTTACGCCGCGATGACGAAGGCAGGTCCATCGCTGGCGACACGAGGCCGCCTGCCTAATGCCACTTACTCGCCGAAGCGGGCCTGCATCGATTCGGGGGCGATGCTCAATCCCGCTCAGCGTGAGCTATTTGCCTGACAATTATGCGGCCGAAGAGGGAGATTCCTCTCAGAGTCACCGCACTTTTCAGAAATACTCTTGACGCACGCGGTGTTTGTCAGACAAATAAATTTTTGCCAGACGCCATAAGGGGCGCGGCCCAGGAGAGGGGACTAATATGAAGCGGTTTGGGCTTTTCGTTTCGGTTGCACCGTTGGCGCTGATGGCGCTTCCTGCATATTCTCAGACCGCAGCCACATCGACGACGCAGGACGCTCCTGCCGCAGAGGAGCAGACGGAACAGGCCCCCGCCGACGAAGCCGGCACCGAGGCCGACCCCCGGGACATCGTGGTGACGGGCTATCGCGCCAGCCTCGGGACCGCGCAGGCGATCAAGCGCAATTCCGATGCGATCCTGGACGCGATCGTCGCCCAGGACATCGGCAAGCTCCCCGACAACACGGCGGCGGAATCGCTTGCACGCGTGACCGGCGTGCAGGTGAATCGCTTCAGCGACGAAGTGAGCCAGGTCCTGGTTCGCGGCCTCCCCGACGTCGCGACCACTTTCAACGGCCGCGACATCTTCACGGCCGAACTCCGCCGTTCCCAGCTGCAAGATTTCCCTGCGGGCGCGTTGGCCGGCCTGGAGGTCTACAAGTCGGGCACCGCAGACCTGCTCGAACCCGGCCTTGCGGGCCTCGTCAACGTCCGCTCGCGCCGCCCGTTCGACTTTGCCGAGAATTTCGTCATCGCCGGCGGCATTCGCGGCACCTACAATGATCAGAGCGACAAGTTCGACCCGCTCGGGAACATCCTGATCAGCGCCCGCGCCGAGAGCGGCATCGGCGAGATCGGCATTCTGGTGAATGCCTCCTACAGCCAGGCGCAGTATCGCAATGCGGTGCGCTGGGGGGATGGCTGGATCACCACCCCGAGCGCGGGCTCGACGATCTCGCCTGCGTCCGTCGGTCGCGATTTCCGCATCCCCGCGGCGGTCGGCGTGTACAATGACAGCGGCAAGCGCTGGCGCCCGGCGCTCAATGCCAGCGTCCAGTGGAAGCCCTCTCCCGACCTCGAGATCTACTATGACTTCCTCTACCAGGGCTATCGCGGACGCGGCGCCAACGACTGGTGGCGCACGCCGCTGATCGACGGCAATCCGACGCTGACCAATGTCGTCCTGCGCGAGGACAAGCCCGATCAGGTGGAGAGCCTGACCAAGGTGGGCGGCTTCCGTCCCGAAGCGTATCGCAGCACCAATGCCGGCTACACCAACACCTATCAGGCTGCGGGCGGCATCAAATGGACCGTCGGTCGCGCCAAGCTGTCGACCGACCTCGCCTACACGCGAAGCGAATATGGCTCAGACGAATGGAGCTTCGACTCCTCGCTGTTCAGCTCGCCGACGGCAAACGTCCAATTCTTCGTCGACAACGGCGTGTCATGGGACTTCGAAGGCTTCGACGTCGAGAATCCGGCCAATTATCGCTGGCGCGGCTATTATGAGAGCATCTACCGCGTGCAGGGCAAGGGATGGCAATGGCGGGGCGATCTCGACCTCGACACGGACATCTCGTTCCTCCCGAGATTCCAGTTCGGCGTGCGGTGGACCGATCGCGACGCCTCGCTCGAGCGCGGGAGCCGCTACGCCTATACCGACACGCTCAACATCCCCCTTGCGAACACGCCGGCCGGCGCGCTCGAGCTGACGCCGAACGCGTTCCGCGGCAACCAGGGCTTCACCAGCTGGCTCATGCCTTCGCGCGAGGGCATTGCCGGCAATGCCGCCGCGTTGCGGCAGTTCGCCTACCAGTCGCTGCAGCAGATCGTTGCGGCGAATCCCAATGATGCGGGCTATCGCGATGCGCTCGCGCGCTTCTCGACGCCTACCGTCCAGCTGGATCCCCGCGCCGCCTTCTTCGCGGAAGAGCAGACCTATGCGTTCTACGGCCAGACCAAGTACGAATTCGATCTGGGCAGTTTCCACGTGGACGGCCTGATCGGCGCGCGCGTGGTCAATACCGTCGGGCGGTACAGCGGCAATTCGAACGTCACCTTCAATGGCGTCACGACCAGCGAACCGCGTGTGACGAAGGCGAACTATGTCGACGTGCTTCCGAACTTCAGCCTCCGCATCCGCCCGGACGACAAGCTGCAGATCCGCTTCGGCGTGACGAAGACCCGGACCAAGCCCGAATTCGGGCAGCTCAATCCGGCGCTCTCCATCTCGCAGAACACCTCCCCCATTCCGCCCGGCGGCGTGGTTCCGGACACGCGCTTCGCACTCGGGCTCCAGGGGCGTCCCAATGCCTATGGCGGCGGCGGCAACCCGGATCTGAAGCCCCTGACCTCGACGAACTACGACGCCACGGTCGAATATTACTTCTCGCCCACCGCCTCGCTGAGCGCAGCCGTATTCTATCGCGATCTGAACGGCTTCATCGCGAACTATACCAATCGTACGATCGATCCCGTGTATGGCCTCATCGAGATCAACCGCCCCGAGAACGCGGGCGCGGGCAGGATCAAGGGCGTCGAGGTCGGCGGTCAGACCTTCCTAGACTTCCTGCCCGGCTTCCTCAGCGGCTTCGGCGTGCAGGCGAACGTCACCTATCTCGACGGCGAGCAGCAATATCCTGCGAACCTGTTTGCCAGCGTGACGGGCTCCAACGCGGAACCGCCCTTCGTCAAGATCCCGGGATTGTCGAAGTGGACCTACAATGCGGCCCTGTTCTTCGAGAAGGGCAAGGTATCCTCGCGCCTCTCCCTGAACAACCGTGCGTCCTTCCTGAACGGGAACTTCGTCAACGCGCAGGGCGTATACCTGGGTGAGGGAACCGAGAATATCAGCCGCCTGGATTTCTCGTTCAACTATACGCCGATCGAGGCGGTTACGCTTACCCTGGATGTCGCGAACATTCTTGCGAAGCCTTTCAACAACTATGCGCAATATGCGGAAGATCGTTACTATCCGCGCGACATTCGTGACGAGGGCCGCTACTTCGGCGTAGGCGCGCGGTTCCGCTTCTGATTGCTTGCTTCGTCGAAGGGGCGGCGGCGCCCGCTCCTTCGACGAACCCATGGATCACGGGATCAGCTATCCTCGATTATTGTCAGACAAGATGAACCGATATCCCGTGCGGATCGCAAGCGGCCTGGCCCAGCCAGCACCGATTGCCTGACAAGAACACGCGTTTCGGTAACGGCGGGGTTGCCGCAGCGGCATCCGCAAGCCTAAGCTCGCGCTCTCGGAGGAAGACATGACGGCGGGCAAGCGCGGGCGACCTGCCCATATTTCTCTGGCACAGCAGCTTGGCGTGTCGATCGTCACCGGATCGCAGGAGCCCGGCACGGTCCTCCCCGGGGAAGTCGAACTGGCCGAGAAATTCGGCGTATCGCGCAGCGTGATACGCGAATCGCTGCGCATGCTGTCCGCCAAGGGGCTGGTCGAGAGCAAGCCCAAGGCCGGCACCAAGGTCCGCGACCGCCATTCCTGGAACATGCTCGATCCCGAGCTGCTCGGCTGGATGTTCGAAGGCGCGCCGCCGCTTCCCTTCGTGCACAGCCTCTTCCAGCTGCGCATGATCGTCGAGCCCTCGGCGGCCGAGCTGGCGGCCCTGGGACGGAGCGCGCGCCAGCTTTCACGCATGGGCCACGCACTCGAGGAAATGGCCAAGCATGGATTGTCGAACGAGATGGGCCGTGCCGCCGACGAGCGCTTCCACACCCTCATCCTCGAGGCGACCAGCAACGAGCTGCTGATCAGCCTCTCGGCCAGCATCTCGGCGGCGGTGCGCTGGACCACCTTCTTCAAATATCGCGCGATGAAGCAGCCCCACGACCCGATGCCCCAGCATCAGGCGCTGTTCGAGGCGATCGCCAACAGCGACGCGGCCGCCGCGCGCGAGGCGACCGCGGTGCTCGTCCGCCAGGCCCAGATCGATACCGAAGTCGCGATCGAGGAAGAGACGCGCCGCGCAGCCGCCGCGGCGAAGGGGAACGGGCACTCGACACGCAGCTAGGGTCCACCGCTCCAGGCTTGACCGGCACCTTCTCTGGCTTATTGTCCTACATAATAATTTGCCGTCCTACATGATAAGCGGGGGGAGGCGTTCGCGGCGATAGCCGCGGCGCCGCGAACGAGGACGCCCCGACGAACCGGGAGATCAGTCGGTGAAGAAGATCACGCGCGCGCTGCTCGCATCGGCCCTGCTGCTGGCGGCGCCCGGCGGCGCAGCGGCGCCGAAGCTTCCCGACACGATCCTGTACGGCGTCGCTTATTATGACGAATACACGCCCGTCGACCGTGTCGAGGAGGATGCGCGGCTGATGAAGGCCGCCAACATCAGCGTGGTCCGGATCGCCGAATCGACTTGGGGCACGCTCGAGCGGCAGCCGGGAGTGTTCGACTTCACCCATGTCGATCGGATGCTGGCGGCGATGCATCGCCACGGCATCAAGGTGATCGTCGGCACGCCCACTTATGCCATCCCGACCTGGCTCGCGCGCGCGCGTCCGGGCGTCCTCGTCACCCGCCCCAACGGCCGCGCCGAGTTCGGCTACCGCCAGAACATGGACATCACCGATCCCGACTATCGCGCCGCGGCCGAGCGCGTGATCGTCGCGCTGATCGACCATGTGAAGGACCATCCCGCCGTCATCGGCTACCAGGTCGACAACGAGACCAAGGCCTATGGCACCAGCGGCCCCAACGTCCAGGCCGCCTTCGCCGCCGCGATGAAGGCGAAATGGCCGAGCCTCGACGCGCTGAACAAGGCTTGGGGGCTCGACTACTGGAGCAACCGGATCAATCGCTGGGAGGATTTCCCCTCCACCAACGGCACGATGAACGCGAGCGTCGCCAACGCCTTCGCCGAGTTCCAGCGCGGCCTCGTCACCGAATTCCTGACCTGGCAGGCGGGCCTGGTCCGCGCCCATGCCCGGCCCGACCAGTTCATCACGCAGAATTTCGATCTCGGCTGGCGCGGGCATTCCTATGGCGTGCAGCCCGAGGTGAACCATTGGCTCGCCGCGCGCCCGCTCGATGTCGCGGGGGTGGACATCTACCATCCCAGCCAGGAGCGGCTGACCGGCGCCGAGATCGCATTCGGCGGCGATCTCACCCGCTCGATGCGCGACGGGCAGAATTATCTGGTGCTCGAGACCCAGGCGCAGGGCTTCCCCGAATGGACGCCCTTCCCCGGCCAGCTGCGGCTCCAGGCGTTCAGCCACCTCGCCTCCGGCGCAAACCTGGTCGAATATTGGCACTGGGCGACGACGGCCAATGCGGTCGAGACCTATTGGCGCGGGCTGCTCGGGCAGGATTACAAGCCCAACGCGCTCTATGACGAAGCCAAGGGCATCGGCGCGGACTTCAGGCGGCTCGGACCCAAATTGGTCGACATGACCAAGCGCAACCAGGTCGCGGTCTATGTCAGCAACCGTGCGCAGAGCGCCTTCGATTCGTTCCGCATCAACGCCGACGGCCAGAGCATCAGCTACAACGAAGTGCTCCGCCCCTTCTACGACGCGCTCTACCGGCAGAATATCGAAGCCGACATACTCTCGCCCGACTCGAAGACCCCGCTCGAGCGCTACAAGCTGATCGTCGTGCCCGCGCTCTATGCCGCGAGCGACGCCGAGCTCGCGCGGCTCAACGCCTTCGCCCGCGGCGGGGGCCATGTCGTCTACACCTTCAAGAGCGGCTTTTCCGACGAGAATACGCAGGTGCGCTATGCCGCGCAGCCCGGCGGGATCGCCGAGGCGGCGGGCGTGACCTATCAAATGTACACGCCCCCGCACGACGTGACGCTCGACATGGATCCGTTCCGCGCGGGCGCGCCGGCCGATCCCGAGGCGCTCAAGGTGCGCTGGTGGATGGAGATGCTGAAGCCGACCACGGCGACGGTGCTGGCGCGATACCGCCACCCCTCCTGGCCCGCCGACGCCGCGATCACGCGCAACCGCTACGGCAAGGGCGAAGTGACCTATGTCGGCTTCATGCCGAGCGACGTGCTGATCGAGGAGCTGCTCGCCGATGCCGCGCGCCGGGCGGAGGTCCCGGTCGGGTCGACACGCTTCCCGCTGATCGTGCGCGGGGGCACGCTGAAGAACGGTCACCGGGTGCGCTACGTCCTCAACTATTCGGCGCGGCCGGCGACGCTGGCGCCGGGCGTCGCGCCGGGAACCGAGCTCCTCACCGGACGCAGGCTGGGCAGCGGCGACGCGCTTACGCTGCCGCCCTGGGGCGTCGCCGTGGTCGAGGACTGACGGGCCCATGCCGCTGATCGATCGCCGCACCTTGCTGGCCTGCGGCCTCGGCGCCGGCTGGCTGGTGACGCCCAGGGCGCACGCCCGGATGGCAACGCGCCTCGGAGCCGATGCTCTGCGCGCTGCCGCGCTGCAGGATCCGCTGGAGATAGGCGACGCGCGGCCCATGCTGTCCTGGCAGGTGATCGGTCCGCCGGGCGCGTTTCAGGCCGCCTATCGCATTCGCGTCGCGAGCGATCCGGCGATGCTGGCGGCGGGAAAAGCCGACCTCTGGGACAGCGGGCGCGTCGAAGGCGGCGTCGCGACGGGTGTGCCCTACGCCGGCCAGGCGCTGGTCTCGCGGCAGCGCTGCCACTGGCAGGTGAAGCTCTGGAGCCTGGGCGGGGAATCCGGCTGGAGCGCGCCGGCGGTCTGGGAAATGGGGCTGCTGCAGCCGGCGGACTGGGCGGGCGAATGGCTGGCGGTCGAAAGCGCGGCGGAGCGCGACGATCGGCTGGCCGAACCGCGCTGGATCGAGGCGCAGACGCCGGACGAGCGGCAACCCGGCCGGTTCCGCCTTTCCTTCCGCAGCCGCGCCGGCGAGGGCCGGCTGACCATCCACACCGCGAGCAGGCTCCTGCGCCTGGCGCTCGATGGGCAGCCGATCGAAGTGCCGTCCTGGCATCCGGACGCCTATGGTGGGCCGCCGGCGGCGAGCTTCCCCCTCGCGCTGACGGCGGGCGAGCATGTGCTGACAGCCGAGGTCGCCGCGCGTCGGGAGGGCGGCAAGGCTTTGGCGGCATTGGCGGCGCAGATCCGGGTGCCGCAGGCCGACGGCTCGGTCCGGCGGCTGGTCGACGGCTGGCAGGTCGCGGGCCCCGACGGCAGCTGGCCCCCTGCGCCGATGCGCGAGGAGCAAGGGCATTTCCCCTGGCCGCCCACGCCCGCGCGCCTGTTGCGCCGGGCGTTCCGTCTGGACGCCGCTCCGCGCACGGCTCGGCTCTACGTCGCGGCGCTCGGAGGCTATCGGATCTGGATCAACGGCCGCCGGGTGGGCGACGACGAGCTCCAGTGCGAACCCGCCGAATATCGCCAGCACATCCCCTATCGCACCTATGACGTCGCGCCGCTGTTGCGGGCGGGCGACAATGTCGTCGGGGTGCTGGCCGGCGACGGCTTCTACGCCAGCTACCAGGCACCCGACGGCCGCTGGGCCTATGGCCCCGCCCCGCGCCGCCTCAGGCTGATGATCGAGGCACAGGCCGTGGACGGCGCCGTGGAGCGGATCGCAACCGACTCCGAATGGCGCCACCGCCAGTCGCCGATCACCTTGTCGGAAATCTATGCCGGCGAAGATCATGATCGCCGCGACTGGCCGCAGGGCTGGTCCGCCCCCGGCTTCGACGATGGCGGTTGGGAGCGCGCATGGTCGGCCCCTGCCCCCGCGGCGCAACTGGTGCCGCCATTGGCGCAGCCGATCCGGGCCACGCGCATCGTGCCGCCGCTCGCGATCCGCCGGATCGGGCCGCGCACGCATCTCATCGATTTCGGACAGAATTTCGCGGGCCGCGTGCGCCTGACCGTGGCGGGCGAACGCGGGAGCCTGGTGACCGTCAGGCACGCCGAGATCCTCACCGCCGACGGGATGCTCGACCGCCGCAACCTGCGCGTGGCGCGCGCGGAGGATCGCTACGTCCTGGCCGGCGAGGCACGGGAGACGCTCGAACCCATCCTCACCTTCCAGGGCTTTCGCTACGCCCAGGTCGACGGCCTCGCCGAGCTGCGCCCGGACATGGTCGAAGGCGTCGTCCTTTCCAGCGACCTGCCCGAGATCGGCACCTTCACGATCGCCGAGCCCATGATCCAGAAGCTGTGGCTCAACACCCTGTGGAGCCAGCGATCGAACTTCCGCGGCAATCCCACCGATTGCCCGCAGCGCGACGAGCGACTCGGCTGGACGGGCGACGCCCAGGTCTTCTGGGACACCGCCGCCTTCAACATGGACGTGGGCGGCTTCACGCGCTCCTTCACGCGCATGCTGCGTGCCGACCAGGCGTCGAACGGCGCCTATCCGATGTGGTCGCCCTCGCCCAAGGGATTGGGATGGGGATCGTCGACGCCGACCCCGGGATGGGCGGACGCGGGGGTGATGCTCCCCTATGTCAGCTTCCTGCACAATGGCGACGCGGCGGTGGTCGACGACAATTGGGCGGCGATGACCGCCTATCTCGAGGGCATCTTGGCGGCCAATCCGGACGGGCTCTGGAAGGAAGGGCGCGGCGCGGACCTGGGCGACTGGCTGGCGCTCGACGCCAAATGGCCGGGCGACGAGACGACCCCCAAGCCCTTGATCGCGACCGCGATGCTGACGCGCTCGCTCGACCAGATGGCGCAAATGGCGGCGTGGACCGGCCGGGAGGACGCGCCCCTCTGGCGGCGCCGCGCCGAGGCGACACGGGCTGCCTTTGCCCGGGCCTTCGTCGCGGCCGACGGCATTGTCGGCAATGGCAGCCATACCGGCTATGTCCTCGCGCTGCGCCTCGACCTGGTGCCGAAGGAACTGCGCGCCGCCGCAGGAGCGAAGCTGGCCGCGGACATCCGGCGGCGCGGCACCCTGCTGTCGACCGGCTTCCTCGGCACGCCGCTCGCGCTCGACGCGCTGGTCGACACCGGCGAGACCGCCCTCGCCTACGACCTGCTGCTGCGCACCGACTATCCCTCCTGGGGATATATGGTCCGCCGCGGCGCGACGACGACCTGGGAACGCTGGAACAGCGATGTCGGCGACGTGTCGATGAACTCGTTCAACCATTATGCCTTCGGCGCCGTCTGCTCGTTCCTCTACCGCCGGGTGGGCGGGATCGAGCCCGTCGAGCCCGGCTTCAGGCGTTTCCGGGTCGCCCCCGCCTTCGATCCGCGCATCGGCTCCGCTGGCGTGTCGCTGCGAAGCGCTTCCGGCCCCATCCGCCTGGATTGGGTCCGCGAGCGCAGCCGCGTCGTCGTCCGGCTGGATGTTCCCGCGAACACGACCGCCGAGCTCATGCTGCCCGGCCTGCGCCGGACCTATGGCCCAGGGCGGCATGAGCTGACCTCCCGCGCCTGACCTGTCCATATCCGCAAAGCCTGTGTAGGGCGCGCGGATGCGCTATTTCGCAAGCCAGCAGCAGGATCTCGCGAACCTTGCCGCGCAGGATCGGTCGCGGCGGCTGATAGCGCGGGCCGGACGGGACTTTTCCTCGAACGACTATCTCGGATTGGCGGGCGCGCCACAGCTCGCCACCGCCGTCGCCGAGGCGCTGGGCCGCGGGGTGCCGATCGGCTCGGGCGGTTCGCGGCTGCTGCGCGGCAACCATGTCGAGCACGAGGCGCTGGAAGCCGAAGCGGCACGCTTCTTCGGAAGCGAGGCGGCCTTGTTCTTCTCGAGCGGCTATGCCGCCAATGCCGCCTTGTTCGCAACATTGCCCCAGCGCGGCGACCTGATCGTGCACGACGCGCTGGTCCATGCGAGCGCGCATGAAGGAATGCGGCTGGGTCGCGCCCAATATCGCGCGGCGGCGCACAACCAGGTCGACGCCTTCGACCACGCCATCACCGCCTGGCGGCGCGAGGGCGGCACCGGCCGGATCTGGATCGCGGTCGAGAGCCTCTACAGCATGGACGGCGACCGCGCGCCGCTCGACATGCTCGCGGCGCTCGCCGACCGGCACGAGGCGATCCTGCTGATCGACGAGGCGCATGCGACCGGCGTGTTCGGTGCCGAAGGACGCGGGCTCGCGCATGCGCTGGAGGGGCGCGAGAACGTCATCACGCTGCACACCTGCGGCAAGGCGCTCGGCTGCGAGGGCGCATTGCTGTGCGGGCCGGCGGCGATGCGCGATTTCCTCGTCAATCGCGGGCGGGGCTTCATCTTCTCGACCGCGCCCTCCCCGCTGATGGCGGCAGCGGTGCGCGCGGCGCTGCGGTTGCTGGCGGAGGAGCCGGACCGCCGCGAACGGCTGCACGAGCTGATCCGCTCGGCGCAGACGCTGCTCGCGCCGCTCGGCGTGACCCGCACGGACTCGCAGATACTGCCGCTGATCCTCGGGGACGATGCGCGGACGATGCGTCGCGCCGCCGCATTGCAGGCCGCGGGCTTCGACGTGCGCGGCATCCGGCCGCCGACGGTGCCCGCCGGCACCTCGCGGCTGCGCATCTCGCTCACGCTCAATGTCGGCATGGACGACGTCGCGGCGCTCGCCGAGGCGCTGGCATGAGCCGGGGGATCGTCGTCACGGGCACCGACACCGACATCGGCAAGACCGTGTTCGCCGCGGCGCTCGCAGCCGCGATCCAGGGCGCCTATTGGAAGCCGGTCCAGGCGGGGCTCGACGAGGGCGGCGACCGCGCCCGGATAGCGGCGCTCGCCGGCTTGCCGGAGGACCGCATCCTGCCCGAGGCCTATCGCCTACGCACCCCCTGCTCGCCGCACCGCGCGGCCGAGATCGACGACGTGACGATCGATCCGGCGCGGCTCGCTCTACCCTCCTGCGATCGGCCTTTGGTGATCGAGGGCGCGGGGGGCGTGCTCGTGCCGCTCACGCGCGAGCTGGTCTATGCCGATGTCTTCGCGCGCTGGCGGCTGCCGGTAGTGCTCGTCGCGCGCACGGCGCTCGGCACGATCAACCACAGCCTGCTCTCGATCGAGGCTTTGCGCGCCCGCGCGGTGCCGATCCTAGGCATCGCCTTCGTGGGAGAGGCGAACGAGGACAGCGAGGCGACCATCGCCGCGATCGGCGGCGTCCGCCGGCTGGGACGGCTGCCGATCCTCGATCCGCTCGCGCGCGAAAGCTTGGCGGACGCCTTCGCGGCCAATTTCCAGCTCGCGGACTTCGCGGCATGACCTCGCCGATCTGGCATCCCTTCACCCAGCATGGCCTCGGCGAGCCGATCCCGCTGGTCACGCGTGCCGAGGGCGCGGCGCTCTACACGGCCGAGGGCGATCGCATCATCGACGCCATCTCGTCCTGGTGGGTGACGACGCACGGCCATGCCGATCCGCGGATCATGGCCGCGATCGCCGGGCAGGCGGGCAAGCTCGACCAGGTCGTCTTCGCCGGCTGGACCCACGAGCCCGCCGAGACGCTGGCCGCGGGGCTGGTGGCGATGATGCCCGATCCGCTGGCTTATGTGTTCTTCTCCGACAGCGGCTCGACCAGCGTCGAGGTGGCGCTGAAGATGGCGCTCGGCTTCTGGGCGAACCGGAACGCGGCGCGGCATCGCATCGTGGTGATGGAGCACAGCTATCATGGCGACACGATCGGGGCGATGTCGGTGGGCGCGCGCGGCGTGTTCAACCAGGCATACCAGCCGCTGCTGTTCGACGTCGCGACCATCCCCTTCCCCGAGCCCGGCCGCGAGCAGGCGACGCTCGACGCGCTGGAGGCGCATTGCCGCGAAGCGCCCGCCGCGTTCATCGTCGAGCCGCTGATCCTCGGCGCGGGCGGCATGAAGACCTATACGCCCGCCTTGCTCGCCGAGATGCGCGCAATCTGCGCCCGCCGCGGCGTGCTGTTCATCGCCGACGAGGTGATGACCGCCTGGGGCCGAACGGGCAGCCTGCTCGCCTGCGACCAAGCGGGAGTGGTGCCCGACATCCTCTGCCTCTCCAAGGGGCTGACCGGCGGCGCGGTCCCGCTCGCGGTGACGCTCGCGACGGGGCCGATATTCGAGGCGCATCTGTCCGACGATCGCGCGCGGATGTTCTTCCATTCGTCGAGCTACACGGCCAATCCGATCGCCTGCGCCGCCGCGGCCGCCAACCTCGCGATCTGGCGCGAGGAGCCGGTGCTCGCGCGCGTGGCCGATCTCGGCCGGCGTCAGCAGGTGCGGCTCGACATGCTCGCCGGGAACCCGAAGGTCGCCAACGCCCGTCGGCTTGGGACGATCGCGGCGTTCGAGATCGAGGGAGCGGCGGGCTATCTCTCGTCCGTCGCGCCGCGGTTGATGGGGTTCGCCCGCGAGCGCGGCGTGCTGCTCCGCCCGCTCGGCAACACGGTGTACGTCATGCCGCCTTATTGCACCGACGACGACGACCTCGACGCGATCTATGCGATGCTCGGGGAATTCCTCTCCAGCGAATGAGACCGCTCAAACCGCCGCGAGCTCCGGCACGGCCATGAGCTCGTCGGTGAAGCGCTTGCGCCACCACATGACGTCCTCGCGCTCGATCCCGTCCATCAGCGCGCGCCAGCGGCGGATGCGCTCTCCGCGCGGCATGCGCAAAGCCTCGAGGATCGCGTCCGAGATCTCCTCGGCGCTGTAGGGGTTGACCAGTACCGCCTCGCGCATCTGCGCGGCGGCGCCGGCGAAGCGCGACAGGATGAGCACGCCGGGATCCTCGGGGTCCTGCGCGGCGACATATTCCTTGGCGACGAGGTTCATCCCGTCGCGCAAGGGGGTGACGAGCCCGATCCTCGACGCACGAAACACCCCGGCGAGCACGTCGCGCGGATAGCCCTGGTTGACGTAGCGGATCGGCACCCAGTCGAGATCGGCATGCGCGCCGTTGATCCTGCCCGAAAGGCCCTCCAGCGTGTTGCGGATGCGCTGATAGCTCTGGACCGAGGCGCGCGACGGCGGAGCGATCTGGAGCAGGAAGACTTCCTTGCGCTCCTCCGGATGCTCCAGAAGGAAGCGCTCGAAGCCGAGGAAGCGCTCCTCGAGCCCCTTGGAATAGTCGAGCCGGTCGACGCCGACGATCATCGCGCGGCCGACGGCGCTGCGCTCCATCTGCGTGCAGGTCGCCCGTGCGGCCTCGCTCTCCGAAAGCCCGCGGAACTCGGTCGTGTCGATGCCGATGGGCGCGACGATTACGCGCACGGTCCGGTTGCGGAAGCGCAGCACGTTGCCGTCCTCGACCTCGGCGCCCATTTCGAGCCGGGCGAAGTCGCAGAAGGACTGCAGCCATTCCTCGGTGTGGAAGCCGATCACGTCATATGCGAACAGCGTCTCGGCCAGCTCGTTCGCCTCGGGGAGCGTGGCGAGCAGGCGGCGGGGCGGCCAGGGCGTGTGCAGGAAGAAGCCGATCCGGTTGCGGCACCCGCGGCGGCGCAGCTCCTGCCCGAGCGGGATCATGTGATAGTCCTGGATCCAGACCACGTCCTCCTGCTCGATCAGCGGACGCACCGTCTCCGCGAAACGCTCGTTCACGCGCTGATAGCCGCCTGCGAAACCGCGCTCATATTCGGCCAGATCGATCCGATAGTGGAACAGCGGCCACAGGGTGCGGTTGGCATAGCCGTTATAATATTCCTCGATGTCCTGTTCCTCGAGGTCCACCGTTGCCGTGGTATAGCCCTGGCCACGCTGCAGATTGACCTGCCCGGTGAAGCTTTCGGCCTGCTCGCCCGACCAGCCGAACCAGATGCCGCCCATCTCGCGCAGCGCCGCCTCGAGCGCGACCGCCAGCCCTCCCTGGGCGCCCGAATGCGATCCGTCGGGGGCGCTCACGCGGTTCGAGATGACGATCAACCTGCTCAACGAATCGAACTCCAGGGCTTGCTCAGCAGGGCGGCGCAATTGATCATGCCGACCAGCGAATAGGTTTGCGGATAATTCCCCCAGAGCTCGCCGCTGACCGGATCGATATCCTCGGAAAGCAGCCCGGCGGCGGTGCGGCGCGTCAGCATCTCCTCGAACAAGGCGCGCGCGTCGGCGCCGCGGCCGGTGAAGTGCAGCGCCTCGATCAGCCAGAAGGTGCAGACGTTGAAGGCGGTCTCGGGCAGCCCGAAATCGTCCTCGGTGGCGTAGCGCAGCATGTGCGATCCGCGCCGGAGCCCCGCCTCCACCGCCGTGAGCGTGTCGACGAAGCGCGGATCGCCCGGCGAGAGGAAGCGCAGATCGAGCAACTGGATCAGGCTCGCGTCGAGATCGTCGCCCGAAAAGGTCGCCGACAGGCGCCGCGTGTCCTCGCGCCAGGCGGCCGTTTCGATGCGCGCGCGGATATGGTCGGCGCGGTCCTGCCAGAAGGCGCGCCGCGCCTCCAGGCCCAGCGCCTGCGCCGCATTGGCGAGCCGGTCGCACGCCGCCCAACACATCGCCGCCGAATAGGTATGGACGCTCTGGCGGGTGCGGAGCTCCCACAGGCCGGCATCGGGCTGGTCGTGATAGTCCCAGGCGCGCTCGCCGACCTTTTCCAGCGCCTCGAAATCCTCGACCCCCGCCATGCGGAACAGCCGCTGGTCGAAAAAGGCCTGGGCGTTGGAGAGCACGATCTGGCCATAGGCGTCGTGCTGGATCTGCGCATAGGCCTGGTTGCCGACGCGGACCGGACCCATGCCGCGATAGCCGGCGAGGTCCGGCGCGAACCTTTCCTCGAGCACGCCCTCGCCGAGCACCCCGTAGAGCGGCTGGATGTGCCCGCCCCGCGCGCCGTCGACGATGTTGCGCAGATAGCCCAGATAGGCTTCGAGGACATCGAGCGCGCCGAGCCGGTTGAGCGCCTGGACGGTGTAATAGGCGTCACGGATCCAGCAATAGCGATAGTCCCAGTTGCGCTGCGACCCCGCATGCTCGGGGATCGAGGTGGTGAGCGCAGCGACGATCGCGCCGGTCTCCGCATGCTGGCAGAGCTTGAGGCTGATCGCGGAGCGGATCACCACTTCCTGCCATTCGAGCGGGATGGCGAGGCCGCGCACCCATTCGCGCCATTCCTCCTCGGTCTCGCCGAGCATCGCGTCGAGCGTGGCGGCGATATCGCCCTGGAAGGCCTCGTCGGGCCCAAGGAAGAAGTGAAGCGGGCGCTCGAGCCGGAAGACGCGCTCCTCGTGGACCATGCCCACTGGTGCGTTGGTGGTCAGCCGCATCGCGAGATCGTCGAGCTGGAACCGCAGGTGGTTGGAGCCGCCCACGCGGCTGGCGCAACTGCCGCCCCAGCCGCTGGTCGGGCGCAGCCGCATGCGGATGCGCGGACTGCCGGCGAGCGGGCGCACGATCCGGGCGAACGCCATGGGCCGATAGCTGCGCCCCATGCGCCGGAAATAGGGGCAAAAGTCGATCACTTCGATCGCATTGCCCGCCAAGTCCGTGTGGCGGGTGACGAGGATCGGCGTGTTCCGGCGATAGGTCTGCTCGGTGGAGACGCACTCCTCCAGCTCCACGCTCCAGAACCCCGCTTCGGGCGTCTCGCCTCCCACCAGCGCGGAGAAGAGCGGGTCGCCGTCGACGCGCGGCACGCAGCCCCAGACGAACCGCCCGCCGCGATCGACCAGCGCGCTCACCTGGCAATTGCCGATCGGCCAGAGATCGAGATCCATCACGCGGCGTTGCCGGCCGCAGCAAGCCATGCAAGCGCTTCCGGGACCCCGTCGAGCCGATAGCGCGCCGCCGTCGCGCGCGGCGGGCCGACCAATATGCCGGCACCACCCAGGGCCTTGGCCGCAGCGAAGCCGGGTTCGTCCGTATGATCGTCACCCATGAAAAGGGGACGCGTGGACGCCCTGCCCGGTTCCGCCATCAGGGCTCGTACCGCCTCGCCCTTGTCTCCACCGGGCGCCCGGACCTCGATCATCATCTTCCCCGGTTGGAAATGGAGGCCATGGGCCTGCGCCAGCTCCGCCGCGAGCGCCTCGCACGCGGCCCCCGCTTCGGGCGACTGGCGGAAATGCAACGCCACGCCGAGCGGCTTTTCCTCGAGAAGCACGCCGGGGCGCCCCGCGGCATGCACGCGCATCCGCTCGCCCGCGATCGCCAGCCCCGCTGGCCGCTCGGCGAGCGCGCGACGCCCATCGGCCCAGCGGAACTCCATCCCGTGACTGCCGACGATGTCGAGCGCCGGCCGGTCGAGCAACGCCGCCACCTGCTCCGCGGGCCTGCCGCTGATCAGCGCCACGCGGCCGCCCAGCCGCTCGAACAGCTTCCGCAGCACCGCACGAAGCTGCGTGTTCACCACTACGGCATCGGGGGTGTCGGCGATCTCCACGAGCGTCCCGTCGAAATCGAGGAAGAGGCTCGCATCCGCGCGCAGCAGATCGATTGGCGGAGGATCCATGGCCTTGGGGATCGGGAGGGAAGGAACGGGGGGCACTCCCCGATCATCGTATCTCGGCCTATTTTGTTCCCTGCGGGATCGCCGAGAGCGTGAAGCTGTCGACGTCCAGATAGCCCCGGCTCGGCGTCGGACTGTAGCAGGCGATGGCGAATTGCTGCCCCTGGAAGGTGCCGGTCCGCCAGTCGAAAGCAAGCGGGAACGCATCGCCCATCTCGTGCCAGCTCCGCCCGTCCATGCTGTAGGCGAGCTGTGCGCGATCGGTGATGAAGTCCATGTCGGCGCGCAGCCACAGCCGTGTGCCCGCGATCGGCTGCGCCGCGGCACGCACTTGCGTCCTGGGCCCCTCCTGGGTGGATTCGGTGAGCTCCATCGAGATCGCGTGCCCACCGCCGCCGGTCCCGGTCACGACGATCTGGCCGCTATATTTGCCGAAGGTGCCGAAGCCGCAGCGGTCGCCCGGCTGCACCTGCGCGATGTCGAGCTTCACCACGCCGCGCCCGCGCGGCGCCTGCCCCTTCTGGAGCAGAGTGTTCCGCGCCGACCACAGGTCCTGGGACACGGTCGGGCGCAGGCGGAGATAGCCGCGCCGCTCGGTCAGCGACCAGCGCGCATTCTCGGGATTGTGGTTCCACTGCCATTGCAACCCGAGCACCGGCGCCGTGAAGTCGTCGGAGCCCGGCGGCTCCGCGAAGGGATTGCCCTGGATCGGCTTGCGTGCGGAGGCGGGGACGCGGCCCGGCGCCTCGGGCGTGCCCCAGACCGGCCAGTCGTCCTGCCAGAAGACCGGGCTGATGTTGGTCACCCGCCCGATCGCACCGGCATCCCGCATCACGAAGCCGTACCAGCCGCCGTCGGGGAGATCGACGAGCGCGCCCTGGTGCCCGCCGGTGCGATCGTCGATCTGGTCGCGCGTCTCCCAGGGACCGGGCAGGTTGCGGGCGCGCGACACCGTCATGCCGAGCCGCGACGGGATGGCGTTGAAGATATAATACCAGCCGCCGCGCTTGATGATCTTCGATCCCTCGGCGCCCTTCACATAATGGATCTTCCGCGACGCCTGCACCGACCGGAGGTCCGGCGAGAGCGTCAGCAGCGTGATCGTGCCGTCAGAGCCTATCGAGGTGGCGAGATAGGCCTTGCCGTCGTCGTCGAAGAACAGGGCCGGATCGAAGGCGGCGCGATCGAGTTCGACATGGCTCCACGGCCCGGCGATCCGATCGGCGCTGTAGATCCGCGTGTTCAACCCGACCGGAGTCACGGCGATGTGGAAGCGGCCGCGATGATGCCGCAGGCTGGCCGCGAACAGCCCCTGGCGATAGGCACCGCCTTCCTTCAGGTCATAGCGCGGGTGCCCGTCGATCCTCGGCACGACATGCGTCGCGATGCGCCAGTTCACCAGATCCCGGGACTCTAGGATGGTGAGGCCGGGCGAATTCGCGAAGGTGGTGGTGACGAAATAGAAAATGTCGCCCACCCGGATGATGTCCGGATCGGGATAGTCGGCATTGAGCGGCGGGTTGCGATAGGTCTGGTCGCCCTGGTCCGACCGCCAGACCTGCGCCTCCGCCGCGCCCGCCGCCAGCAGCAGAGCCGGGAGCGCGCAGGCACGCAGCAGCTTCGCCACCATCACGCGCTCAGTGCATCGACGCCGCGCCCGCTTCCGCCCGGACGATCTGCGCGCGGCCCGCGAGGAACGCGAACAGGCAGAGCGCGACATAGCAGGCGGCCGGAACGATGAGCGCGAAGGCGTAGCCGTGCTTGTCGGACAGCGCGCCGACGAGCAGTGGGAGCAAGGCGCCACCGACGATCGCGGTGCAAAGCAGCCCCGAGGTCGATTCGACCGTTCCGGTGGAGCGTTCCAGCGTCAGCGTGAAGATCACCGGGAACATGATCGAATTGAACAGCCCGATCGAAAGCGCGACGAAGCCCGCGGTCACGCCGCCGACGGCGAAGACATAGAAGCACATCGCAGCCGCGATCGCCGTGAACACGGCGAGCAGCACATGCGCTCGGACCGCGGCAAGCAGCCCGGAGCCGATCGCGCGGCCCACCATGGCTCCGCCCCAATAGAATGCCACGGCCTTGCCGGCTTCCTGGAGCGATACGCCGGGCACGCCATCGCTCCCCATCAGATAACCGAGAAGCGGCACGCCGAAAGGCGCATCGGACTGCCCCCAGACGCTGTTGTCGTTGAGCAGCAACGCCATCTGGGTGCCGATCGCGACTTCGGCGCCGACATAGAGGAAGATGGCGAGCGCGCCGAACAGCGCCCAGCGCGAGTTCAGCGCCGAGAACAGTCCCGCGGTCGAGGCGACGGGCGGCGCGGCCTCGGTGACGACGCGGCGGCTGAGCCAGAAGAACACCGCCAGCGCGGCGATGAGCGCGCAGATCCACAGATAGGCCGAATCGATCCCGGCAAGCGCCTCCGCACGCACCGCGGGAGTGATCGCCATGCCTTCCTTCACCTCGACCCCCTTGAGGAAGAGATGCGCGCCGAGCAGCGGCCCGATGAAGGTGCCGATCGAGTTGAAGGTCTGGCTGAGCGTCAGCCGCAAATGGCTGTATTTGGGATCGCCCAACGCCGCGGCGAGCGGGTTGGCCGCCACCTGCAGGATGGTGATCCCGCTGGCGAGGATGAACAGGCCGAGCAGCACCAAGGTGAAGACCGCGAGATTGGCCGCGGCGAGCATCACCAGGCACCCGGCGATCATCAGGCCCAGGGCGATCAGGATGGTCGGGATCGACTTTGCCCGCGACAGCAGGGCGGCCGCGGGGAAGGAAATCAGGCCATAGGCGATGAAGAAAGCGAAGGCCGCGGCCTGCGCCTGGAGATTGGTCAGCGTGAAGATGCCCTTCACCGAGGCCACCAGCGGGTCGATCAGCGAGGTGATGAATCCCCATGCGAAGAACAGCGTGGTCACGGCCGCGAAGGCCAGCGTAGTGCTCGACGTGCTCGTACTCGGACGCGCCACGGCAAAATCCTTCCTGCTGGTGCTTGCACCGGTCTCCGCGGCGCCTGCGATTATTATGTTTGATTTCCTAATTCGCACAGCCCGCCACGCTTGGCTAGGCCGCCGCGCATGCCGCGGCGGCGAGCGCGATCGAGCCCATCGGGCCCGCCATGTCGCCCAGCGCCGGGGGCGTGACGTAACCGCCGATCCGGGGCAGCTGCATATAGCCGTTGAGGCTCTTCGACAGCGCCGCCTCGATCCGCGCGAGGAGGTGTGGCTGCGCGGTGACCACGCCCCCGCCGATCGCGATGCGCTGCGGCGCCGATCCGCAGACGATCGCATGCGCCATGGCGGCGATATAGGCGATTACCGGCTCCCAGACCGGATCGTCCGCGGCCACGTCCCGCACGCGCCGGCCATCGAGCCGCGACACCAGGGCCGAGCCCGAAGCCAGCCCCTCGACGCAATCCTCGTGGAAGGCGCACACGCTGGGATGCATGTCTCCCGCCAGTCGCGGCACCCGCACATGCCCCAATTCGCTATGCGCGAAGCCCCGGGTCGGGCGGCCATGGACGACCAGCCCCACGCCGACGCCGGTCCCGACCGTGACATAGGCGAAGTCGTCCATCCCCTGGCCGCAGCCCCAGGCGATCTCGGCCAGGGCGGCGCCGTTGACGTCGGTGTCGAACCCCACGGGCACCGCGAAGGGCGCGGACAGGGTGCCGAGCACGTCGGTGCCGGCCCAGCCCGCCTTGGTGGTCGCCAGGATATGGCCATGAGCCGGCAAGCGCGCATCAAGCTCGATCGGCCCGAACGAAGCGATGCCCAGCGCGCGGAAGCCCGGGTGCCGGTTCCAGTCGTGCAATATCTCGAGGATCGTCGGCAGCGTCTCGTCGGGGCTGGTCGTCGGCACGATCTGCTGGTCGAGGATCCTGCCCGGCCCGGAGGCGAGGGTGCACACGCATTTGGTGCCCCCCAGCTCGACGCCGGCAAAAGGAAGGTCCTCCGCCGGAGCGCCATCCGAAGCATCCGCCAGCCCGGACGACGGCAAACCGTTCGACATTCCCCCTCCCATTGCAGCCATATGCTTGTGAAACCCTTCGGGCCTGTGAAACCCTGGGGTCGTACAGCCTTGCGGCCGCCATTAATAATCCAAATTACATAATTCAACGGTCGCGGGGAGGATTGCGATGAGTGCATCCAACGGCAAGCCGAACCCCTTGGGCGGCACGGCCTCGCAGGGCCGTCCTGCGGCTTCGGTGCCGCGGCGACTGCGGGGCAGCCCGGGCTTTCGCGGACCCGTCCGGCGGCCCCCGTGGCTGCGGCGATAGCGGGGCACGAATGCGCCTTTGGCTTTCCCGTGGTGGCACAATATACCCAGGTATTGCCGTTCCGGCTGTTCGCCGGCGCGATGATGGTGCAGGCTGTAGTGATCTGGCGATACTTCCCCGAGACGCGCGGTGTCGCACTGGAGACCATGGAAAGGACAGTCGAGGGCCGGAAATGACAGGCACGGAAATCAAGGCTTCGACTGCTGATAGCGCTACCTTTCCGATCGGACGGCCCGGCGCTGCGATCCTCCGTGCCCACAGCGTGACCTCCCGCGCATGACGGCCACGACGACGGGCGCCCGCCCGCGCCTTTCCGGCACCAACCTCGAGCGCGCGGCCGATCACAACCAGCGCGTGACGCTGCACGCGATCCGCGTGCTCGGCCCGCTCACCCGCGTCGAGCTCGCCGGCATCACCGGGCTGACTGGACCCGCGATCGCCAACATCACCAAGCGCCTGCTGCAGGACGGGCTGATCGAGGAGGCCGGCCAGCGCCGCGGCGGGCGCGGCCAGCCGCCGACCAAGCTCGTGGTGCGCGCCGACGCCTGCTACTCGATCGGCGTCAATATCGACCGCGATCACATCACCCTGGTGGTCGTCGACTTCTCGGGGCAGACGCTCACCCGCGTCTCCGAGGAAGTCGACTTCGCGCTGCCCGATCACGTCCGCGCGCTCTATCGGCGCTCGATCAGGAACATGCTGCGCAAGGCGAAGGTGGACGTCGCCAAGGTGGTCGGGCTCGGCGTCGCGGTTCCCGACGATCTCGGGCTGGTCGACCTGCCCGGCCGCCCCGCCGATTATGCGGCGTGGGACAGCGTCAACATGATCGACCTGTTCCGCGAACCGCTCAACCTGCCGGTCTTCGTCGAGAACGACGCCGCCGCGGCGGCGATGGGCGAGATGCAATTGGGGCTCGGGCAGAAGAACAACAGCTTCTTCTACATCCTGATCTCCTCGGGCCTCGGCGGCGGGCTGGTGGTCGACGGCTCCTATCTGCGCGGCGCCGACGGTCGCAGCGGCGAGCTTGGCTTCATGCGCGCGGCGCAGGGCGAGGAGATCCAGCGGATGGTCTCGCTGTCCGGCCTCGCCCGCCATCTCGAACGCAGCGGATGCAGGCTCGCCGATGTGATGCACGCCACCGATCCCGACAAAGCGACCAACGCCTGCGTCGCCGCATGGATCGAGGACGCCGCGCGCCAGCTCACCGTCCCGCTCGACGCGATCAACTGCCTGATCAACCCCGCGGCGGTGCTGGTCGGCGGGCGGCTGCCGACCGCGATCCTCGAGCGGCTCGCCGCGCGGGTCAACGCGCTGATGCAGGAGCGCGCGAGCCAGCTGCCGACGGTCGCGCCGGTCATCCGCGCGGCGCTGTCCGAGGATGCGCCGGCGGTGGGCGCGGCGATCCTGCCGTTCAGCCATTTCCTGCTGCCCAAGCAGGCGGCCTTGTGGAAGGCTTCGGCCTGAACCAACCAAAAGGTTCGCGATGCGCGACATCCAACCTTCCGGTTGGACCAGAAAAGCCCGGATTCGCGCGGATTTCCAGCGTTTTTGACGCTTTGGCGGTTTACGATGTTTACTGCTCCTTCGCGTGCGCGCGCGAAGCAACCGACAGGAATGGGCGCGCCTATTGCGGGAATCGTGCTGCTCGGCCATGAGCGAACGAAAGCAGAACAAATCCTACATTGCCAGCGCTATCCTGAGTTTCGGCCCGGCCGCGCGTTCAGCGCATGCGCGATCTCGGTGACGTGCCGCAGATCGCCGCCGCAGCACGCGCCGAAGATGTTGAGCCAGGGCATCCGCGCGGCAAGATCGGCGTAGAGCTGGCCCAGCTCATGCGGGTCGCCGGCATCGAGCTCGGGCGCCTCGTCGAGCTCGGCATGGCTGCGGCGCGAGGCATTGGCGCGGATCCCGCGGATGCGGCGGGCCCAGTCCGCATCGTGCAATGCGCCCGCGAAATGGTCGGGATGGGCGCAATTGACCATGAAATAAGCCGTCGCCCCTTCCGTCTGCGCATCGACCGACCGGATCGCGTCGGCGAGCGACTGGCCGTCGGGTAGCCTGCCATCGGTCTCGACGGTGAAGGAAATGGCGACCGGCAGGCCGAGCTTCGTGGCGGCCTGCACCAGCCCCACCGCTTCGCTCGACTGGTTGAAGGTCAGGCCGGTCACCATGTCGATCTCGGTCGGCGCGAGCCAGCCGAGCTGCTCGGCATAATATTCGGCGGCCTCATCGGCGGGGATCTTGCGCTCGGGGCGATAGGCGTCGCCGCGCGGACCGATGGTCGCGCTGAGGACGATCGGCGGGCCGCCCTCGAAACGCGCGCGCAGGCTGCTCGCCAGCGCGACCGCGTCTTCGTTCGCCGCGCGTAGCTCGTCGGGGCTTTGGCCGAGATCGGCCGACCAGTGCCGGTGTGCCTTCCACGTCGTGGTATCGAGGACAAAGCCGGCGCCGGTTTCGCGGGCGAGGTTCAGGAATCCTTCGAAATAGCGCTCGATCGCCGCCCGTCCCTCGGCCTCGGGCAATAGCGTGTGCGCCGCGAACTCACGGATCTCGATGCCGTGGTTGAAGATCAGATCGGTTTCCAGACCGGCATCGGTCAGGAAAAGGTTGCCGCCGAGCTGCGGCAGCGCGTCTCTGTACCGGGCCATCGTAAGTCTTCCCCCCGTGGATGAACCTCCCGGATCTTCTATCATGCGAGGAAGATCAGACTAGGGTCGGGACTCAATTAGCCGGGCGGGCTGCAAAGCCCTCCCCCTTGATGGGG
>NZ_JAPKNM010000064.1 GCF_026460985.1 Sphingomonas sp. | reverse complement strand
CTGCGGCTGACACCTCCCCCTGGCGGGGGAGGATCAGGTGGATTCGCAGCGCCTCAGGCCGTGAACTGGCGGACTTCCAGCCGGGCCAGAACGCGCTCCCGCAGCCGGCTGGCGGGCTCTTCCGTCACCAGGCTCAGCGCGTCCTCGTCGGCAAGGGGCCGCTCGAGCGTGGCGAGCTGGCTGTCGATCAGATTGACGGGCATGAAATGGCCGGGGCGGGCCGCCAAACGTTCGATCAGGCGCTCGCGGCTGTTCTCGAGCAGGATCAACTCCACCGGACGCCCGATCGTGGCGCGCAGCCGATCCCGGTAGCGGCGGCGCAGCGCCGAGCAGGCGGTCACGGCCACGCCATGCTCCGCGACGGCTTCGGCAGTCGCCTTGCCGAGCCGTTCGAGCCAGGGCCAGCGGTCCGCGTCGCCCAGCGGTTCCCCGCCGCGCATCTTCGCGATCGCCTCGCGGGAATGATAGTCGTCGCCTTCGAGGAAGGGACATTGCAGGGCTTCCGCGAGCAGCGCCCCCAGCGTCGACTTGCCGCACCCGCTCACGCCCATGACGATCACGGCGAAGGGCGGGGCGGGGCGGGCGGCTGGAAGCAAAACAGGCGTCCTCGAGACAGGGTCGTGCCCGACGGGCAAGCACCACGACGGCGCTGCGGCGTTTTGGAGGGATGTCCGGGTGCTGAAAACTACGACCTTGGTCGCAGGTGCCAGGAATGGGGTGCCGGGTTAACCAGCGCAATCGAGTGCCGACAAGTGGAGATCCGTATGATCATGCGCCGCGTTCTGGCTGGCTTGCTCGCCGCAACCGCCCTTGCCGCGCCTTTCCCGGTTCTCGCGCAAGGGGTCTCGATATTCCCGGCGGCCCCTGCGGAGCCGCGCGCGGTGACGGTCAAGGGCATCGGCGACGGCAAAGCGGACGACAGCGACGCGCTGCAGAAGGCTCTGGACGCGGCCCGGGACGAGACCCGTCATGGCATCGTCTTCCTGCCTTCGGGCAAGTACCGCATCACGCGCACGCTGGTGGTCCCCCCGGGCGTGCGCGTCTATGGCGTTGGGCCCACCCGCCCGGTCATCCAGCTCGGCGCGAACACCCCCGGCTTCCAGCAGGGCGTCTCGACGATGATCGTGTTCGGAGGGGATGATCAGTACAACGTCGGCAAGGTGCCCGTGCCGGTGCCGACGATCGTGCCTCGCGACAAGGTCGTCCGCGACGCGAATTCCGGCACCTTCTATTCGTCGATGAGCAATGTCGACATCGAGATCGGCGAGGGCAACCCGGCCGCGGCGGGGGTTCGCTTCCGCATGGCCCAGCACGCCTTTCTCAGCCACATGGAGTTCCGTCTCGGGTCGGCGTTCGCCGGCGTGTACCAGGCAGGCAACGTCCTCGAGAACGTCCATTTCAAGGGCGGACGCTACGGCATCGTCACCGAGAAGACGTCGCCCGCCTGGCAGTTCACCTTGCTCGATTCGAGCTTCGACGGGCAGCGCGACGCGGCGATCCGCGAGCACGAGGCCCGGCTGACGATGGTCAACGTCGCCATCCGCGACACGCCCGTGGGGATCGAGATCGACCGCGGCTATGGCGACTCTCTCTGGGGCAGCGACGTCCGCTTCGAACGGGTCAGCCGCGCGGGCGTCGTCATCTCCAACGAGAACAACGTGTTCACCCAGATCGGGTTCGAGAACGCGTTCGCCGTGGACAGCCCCGTCTTCGCGCGCTTCCGCGACAGCGGGCGGACGGTGGACGGGAAGGGCAAGGCCTATCGGGTGGCGTCCTTCTCCTATGGGCTGGCGGTGCCCGAGCTCGGGCAGATGGGGAGCTATGCCACCGAGGCGGATATACGGGCGCTGCCGGCCATGCCGGCGCAGCGGGCGCCCGTCATCCGCGACCTGCCCAAAATGGCCGACTGGGTGAATGTGCGCACGCTCGGCGTGGTGGGGGACGGGCAGGCGGACGACACTGCCGCGATCCAGCGCGCGATCGACGCGAACCGCATCCTCTACTTCCCGACTGGCTTCTACAAGGTGACCGACCGGCTGAAGCTGCGGCCCAACAGCGTGCTGATCGGGCTGCATCCGGCGATCACCCAGCTCTATATCCCCGACAACAATCCGCGCCACGCCGGGGTCGGCGCCGTGCTGCCGATCCTCGAGAGTCCGCGCGGCGGCGACAATATCGTCTCGGGCCTCGGGCTGTTCACCGGTCGCGTGAACCCACGCGCGGCGGCCTTGCTATGGCGCTCGGGCGCGCAGAGCCTGGTCGAGGACGTCAAGATCATGGGCGGCGGTGGCACGCCGACGGCGGACGGCAAGCCGCTCGGCAGCCTGTCGGCGCGCAGCGGCGATCCGGTGTCCGACGGGCGGATGGACGCGCAATATCCGAGCATCTGGGTGACCGACGGCGGCGGCGGCACCTTCGCCGATGTGTGGAGCCCCAACACCTTCGCCTCGGCCGGCTTCACCGTAACCAACACCCGCACGCCCGGGCGCGTCTACGAGATGTCGGTCGAGCATCACGCGCGCAACGAGTTCGTCCTCGATAATGTCGAGAACTGGGAGTTCTACGCCCCCCAGACCGAACAGGAAGTGGGCGACGGCCCGAACGCCATCGGGCTCGAGATCCGCAACTCGCGCAACCTGCTCTTCGCCAATTATCACGGCTATCGCGTGACGCGCAGCTACGCGCCGGCGCGCAGCGCGGTGAAGCTGTTCAACTCGAGCGGCATCCGCTTCCGCAACGTGCATGTGAACGGCGAGAGCGGCTATGCGGCCTGCGACGACGAGGGGTGCGGCACCTTCCTGCGGGCGAGCAAATACCCGTTCGAGAACGCGATCGAGGACGTGACCCGCGAGCTGGTGGTTCGCGAGCGCGAGTTCGCGAAGCTCGACATCGGCCCGACGGACCGGCGCACCCCGGTGGCGAAGCCGGGCCTTGCGCAGGTCGAGAAGCTCGCCGAGGGCTTCTGGTCGATCTCGGGTGCGGCGGTGGATGCGCGGGGTGCGCTCTACTTCATCGACCGGCGCTTCCAGCGCATCCATCGCTGGACCGAGGCGAAGGGGCTCGAGATCGTCCGGGACAACGCGCTCGATCCCGTCAATCTCGCCGTCGACGCTTCCGGGCATCTTCTGGTGCTGTCGTCGCTGGGACCCAAGGGCGCGGTCTATTCGCTCGATCCGGACGGCCCGCCCGATCAACTGACGCGCATCGAGCCCACCCCCGTGCGCAACAGCGGGCAGGCGAAGACGCTGCTCCCCGTAAACTGGTGGAACAACGGCGAATTCCGCGACCAGCTCAACCACCAGAGCTACGAATTCACGACGCTCGCGGAGATGTTCGCGCGCGAGGTCGGCACGCCCAAGGCGCAGGAATATGTCTCCCCCGACGGCAGTCTCGCGCTCCCGGCGTTCCGCGTCTGGCAGCAGGGGCCGATCGATCATGTCGGCTGGCGCTGGTCGAACGGGCTCAACGCCAATGGGCTGGTGAGCGGGCGGCCGGGCGAGCGCCTGTTCGTCACCAACGGATCGGAGAACGTCACCTATAGCGGCACGGTCGGCGCAGGCGGAGCGCTGGTGGACCTGAAGCCCTTCGCCAATCGCGGCGGCGAGAGCGTTGCCGTCGACGCGCGCGGCCGGGTCTATGTCGCGAATGGCCAGGTGTTCGTCTACGGCGCCGACGGCAGCGAAGCCGGGCGGATCGACGTGCCCGATCGGCCGCTGCAGATCCTGTTCGGCGGGCCGGACCGGCGGACATTGTTCATCCTCACGCACCACGCGCTCTACGCCGCGCGGCCCTGAACGCGGCTCTACGACCTTTGTCGTACGTGCGGCCGCGCGGGCGGAGGGATACCGTCGAAGTCGGGAAAATACGAAAATCGGAGAGGGTCGGAGAGATGGTTTCCGCAATGCTTTGGCAGCGCCACGGGGTGAGCCTGACCGCACTGGCCGCGATGACGCTGGCAAGCCCGGCATATGCGCAGACCGCGCCCGCACCCGCACCGCAGGAAGAGGTCGCCCCGCAGACCGAAGCGCCGGCCGACGCCGAGCAGCAGGGCGATATCGTCATCACCGGCTCGCGCATCATCGCCAGCGGCTTCAACGCGCCCACGCCGACGACGGTCATCGGCGAGGAGCAGATCACCGCCAACGCGCAACCGAACCTCTTCAACACGATCGCGCAGCTGCCGTCGCTCCAGGGCTCGACCGGCACCGCGACGGGGACGTTCAGCACCTCGAGCGGGCTGCAGGGGCTGAGCTCCTTCTCGCTGCGCGGGCTCCAGCCGATCCGCACGCTGACATTGCTCGACGGCCAGCGCGTCGTGGGCGCGAACGTCACCGGGGTTCCCGACGTCAGCCTGTTCCCCCAGCTGCTCGTCAAGCGGGTCGACATCGTCAACGGCGGCGCCTCGGCCTCCTATGGCTCGGACGCGGTCGGCGGCGTGGTGAACTTCATCACCGATACGCGCTTCAAGGGCTTCAAGGCCAATGTGCAGGGCGGCATCACCACTTATGGCGACAATGCGCAGGTGCTCGTGCAGGGGGCCTGGGGCGGGGCGGCGTTCGACGACAAACTGCACATGATCGTAAGCGGCGAATATGCCCATGACGATGGCGTCGGTCCGGGCAATTTCGGCATCGATCTCGCAGGCAAGCGCAACTGGCACCGCGCCTCGACCTTGCTCAACACCGGGCAGACCAACAACGGCCTGCCGCAGTTCAACTATAGCGACTATGCCCAGCCGTACCAATATGCGCTCTACGGCCTGATCAACAACGGCCCGCTCCAGGGCACCGCCTTCGACGCGAACGGCACGCCATACAACTTCAACTACGGATCGAACGGCCAGCCCCTGGGCAATGGCCGCGTGTCGAACTGCTATCCCGGCAACAGCTTCTGCGTCGGCGGGGACCTGTCGGGCGCGCCCGGCTCCGGCGCGTCGCTGGTATCGTCGCTCCAGCGCATCACCGGCTTCGGCCGGATCGGCTACGATTTCGCCCCGAACAACGAGATCTACCTGACCGTGGGCGCGGCGCAGGTGAAGACCAGTAACCAGCCGAGCCCGGGCTATGGCCGCCCGAACCTCACGGTCCAATGCGCCAACCCGTATTTGCCGCAGCTGATCCGCGACCGGTGCGCGACCGCGGGGATCACCAGCTTCAACTTCGGGACGAGCAACGGATCCTTCCCCGATCCCCGGGTCTATACCGACCGGCGCCAATATCGCTTCGTCGGCGGCCTCAAGGGGCAGTTCGGCGTGGGCGGGGGCGACTGGAACTACGATGCCTATTACGCGCACGGCACCACCATCTCCGACATCGACGTCAACGATATCGTCCTGCAGAACCGCTATGTGGCCGCGACCAACGCGATCACGCTGAACGGCGCGATCGTCTGCGCCGATGCGGCGGCGCGCGCGGCGGGATGCCAGCCGATCAACATCTTCGGCAATTTCGCGCCATCCGCAGAGGCGCTCGCTTATGTCACGCCCCAGAACGGGCCGTTCCAGCACACCCGGCTGACCCAGGACGTCGCCAGCATCAACTTCTCGGGAAATCTGTTCGATCTATGGGCGGGCCCGCTCACCCTCGCCTTTGGCGGCGAGTATCGCCACGAATTCTACCGCGTGAACGCCGATCCCTATGGCGCGGGCGTCTCAGCCCTCAGCCCCAACAGCGATGCCTATCCGGCGGACCCGCTGCTCAACGCCGCGCAGGGCAGCAACTGGGCGGCGGGCAACTACAAGAACGGAGGCGGTGCGTACAGCGTGTACGAGGGCTTCGCGGAGCTCAATCTGCCGCTGTTCGACGGCGGCGGAGCAGGGCGGGCGAACCTGAACGGTGCCGCCCGCGTGACGCATTACAGCACTTCGGGCACGGTCTGGGCGTGGAAGATCGGCGGCACCTGGGATACGCCGCTCGAGGGCATCCGGCTGCGTGCCGTGACGTCGCGCGACGTGCGTGCGCCCAACCTCTCGGAGCTGTTCGCCGCGCCGACCGTCACGACGCTGCCGAACTTCAACGATCCGTTCCGCAACGTCGCGGTGCAGGCGTTCCAGAACACCATCGGCAACCCCAATCTGAAGCCCGAGATCGCGCGCAACACCGAAGTCGGCATCGTCCTCGCCAACCCGTCCTGGCTGCCCGGGCTCAGCCTGTCGTTCGACTATTACAGCATCAAGCTGAGCGGCGTCGTCTCGACGCTGTCGGCAGACCAGATCGTGCGCTTCTGCTTCGAGGGCAACCAGGCCTTTTGCGGCGGCTTCGTGCTGGACAGCCCGGTGCAGGGCGGCAATTTCATCAACGTCCAGCCGTTCAACCTCGCTTCGTGGAAGACCAGCGGGTTCGACATCGAGGCGAGCTACCAGTGGCGCCAGCCCATGGGCCTGCCCGGCAGCCTCACCCTCCGCGCGCTCGGCACGCATATCCGCGAGTTCATCGTCAATGCGGGTATCGCCGGGGTCGACCCGGTCGACCAGGCCGGCGCCAACACGGGCGCCACGCCCGACTGGAAATGGCTGGCGATCCAGACCTACGAGAATGACAGGTTCAGCCTGACCATCCAGGAGCGTTGGTTCTCGGATGGCGTGTTCGGCAACCAATATGTGGTCTGCCAGTCGGCCTGCCCGGTTTCGACCGGCAACCACCCGACGATCGACCGCAACTATATGAAGGGTGCCTTCTATGTGGATGTCGGCGGGTCGTACAACGTGACGTCGAACGTCCGGGCCTATTTCAAGATCGACAATCTGTTGAACCATAATCCCGAGCCGTCGCCGCAGACCAATACCGGCCTCGACGTCAACCCGGCGCTCTACGACACGCTTGGGCGCACCTTCCGGGCCGGCGTCCGCTTGAATTTCTAATTGCCACCCACGCGACCCCCGTGGGGACTCGTCCCGGCCGCAAGGTCGGGACTTTTTTTCGTGTCGGAGTGCGGATCATGCACCGGAGACTGATCGAGGCTAGCGCATTGCTGTTGATGCTTGTCGCAGCGGCGCCGGCCATCGCGTCGCAGTCGGTCTATACCAGAGCGCCCGACGAGCCGGCGGCGATCAGGGTCGCGGGCGTCGGCGACGGCCGGGCGGACGACAGCGCCGCGATCCAGCAAGCGATCGACAAGGCGGCGGACAAGGGTGGAGGCGGGATCGTCTTCCTGCCCGAAGGGTCGTATCGCATCACCCGGACGATCAAGCTCTGGCCCGGTGTGCGTGTCCTCGGGATCGGGGAAAAGCGTCCCGTGATCCTGCTGGGCGCCAACACGCCCGGGTTCCAGCGGGGCGTCGCCCATATGCTGATATTCGCCGGCGGGCGGCCGGGCCAGGGCAACGGGCGGGGCAGGCAAGTCGCGTTCCCGCCGCCCGGCAGCGTGCCCTTCGACAAGGACCTGCCCGATGCCAATTCGGGCACCTTCTATTCGGCGCTCGCCAACGTGGATTTCCGCATCCTCGACGGCAATCCCGCGGCGACCGCGATCCGGTTCCATTCGGCGCAGCACAGCTTCGTCAGCCACGCCGCTTTCGATATCGGCTCGGGCCTGGCCGGGCTGTACCATGTCGCCAACGAGGCCGAGGACCTCCATTTCCGCGGCGGTCGCTACGGGATCCTCGCCGAGAAGCCTTCGCCGGCCTGGCCCTTCGCGCTGGTCGATTCGACCTTCGAGGGGCAGCGCGACGCCGCGATCCGCGAGCATGAGGCGGGGCTGACCCTGGTCAACGTAGCCTTCCGCAACGTGCCCGTCGGGATCGAGATCGACCGCGGCTATGGCGACTGGCTCTGGGGACAGGATCTGCGCTTCGAGAATGTCTCGAAGGCGGGCGTGGTCATCTCCAACGAGAACAGCGTCTACACCCAGATCGGCTTCCAGAACCTGGTCGCGAACCACACGCCCGTCTTCGCGCGGTTCCGCGACAGCGGGAAGATCGTGAAAGGCGCGGGTGCGACATATAGGGTGACGTCGTTCACGCACGGCCTGACTCTGCCCGGCCTGGGACGCATGGGCGAATTCCGGACCGACATGCAGGCCAGCCGCATCGCCGGCCTGCCGCCCGTTCCCGATCCCGTCATCCGTGCGCTGCCGCCGGTTGCCGAATGGGTCAGCGTGCGGAGCTTGGGAGCAAAAGGCGATGACAGGGCCGACGATACCGCCGCGCTCCAAAAGGCTATCGACACCCACCGCGTGGTCTATCTACCAACGGGCTTCTACCGCGTCAGCGATACGCTGCGCCTGCGCTCCGACACGGTGCTGCTCGGGCTCCATCCCAGCCTGACCCAGATCGTGTTGCCCGACGGCGCGCCGGGCTATCAGGGCGTCGGCGCACCCAAGGCCCTGATCGAGAGTGCGCGCGGCGGCGATGCGATCGTCTCGGGCATCGGTCTCGACACCAATGGCGCCAATCCGCGCGCGACTGCGTTGCTGTGGATGGCGGGCGCGCGGTCGATGGTGAACGACGTCAAGTTCCAGGGCGGCCACGGCACGAATCGCTACGACGGCACCCGCGTTTCGCCCTACAACAACAATGCGACCGCCGATCCCGACGCCGCGCGGCGGTGGGACGGGCAATATGCGAGCCTGTGGGTGACCTCGGGAGGTGGGGGTACCTTCGCGAACATCTGGAGCCCGAGCACCTTCGCGCATCCAGGCATCCTAATATCGGACACCGAGACACCGGGTCGGATCATCCAGGCATCGGTCGAGCATCACGTCCGCACCGAGATTGGGCTCAACCGGGTCGCCAATTGGGAACTGCTGGCGCCGCAGACCGAGGGCGAGGCGGGCGAGAGCGGCGACGCCGTGGCGCTCGAGATCCGCGACTCCCGGAACATCCTGGTCGCCAACTTCCACGGCTATCGCGTCACGCGCACGCGCAAGCCGGCGCCCGCCGCGGTGACGCTCTACAATTCGCGCGACATCCGCTTCCGCAACGTGCATGTGAACGGCGAGAGCGGCTTGGCCACCTGCGACGAGAATGGCTGCGCGACGTTCCTGCGGTTGACCAAATTCCCCTACGACAATGCGATACGCGACGTCACGCATGGACTGGATGTGCGCGAGCGCGAGTTCGCCGTTCTCGACGTGGCCGGCGCTCCTGATCCGGTGCGGCCCTCCATCCTGGCCGGCGCCAGGCTGGAGAAGCTCGCCGACGGGTTCCATTCGGCCGGCGGAGGCGCCGTGGATGCCGAGGGCCGGCTCTATTTCGTCGACCGCTTCTTCCGGCGCATCTGGCGCTGGTCCGACGACCGCCGCCTCGAGATCGTCCGCGACGCCGCGCTGGACCCGGTCAACTTGGCGGTGGACCGGTCGGGAAACCTCATGGTGCTGTCGTCCTGGGGCAGGAACGGCACCGTCTACAGCTTTCACCCGGGCGCGCCGGACCAGGAGATGACGGTGATCCCGCCGACGCCGGTCGCCGCGCGGCCCGGCGCGCGCCTCGCGCTGCCGGTCAATTGGTGGAACAACGGCGAGTTCAAGGACCAGCTCGATCCCGAGACCTATCGCTTCACCACGCTCGCCGAGATGTTCGCGCGCGACATGAGGCTGCCCAAGGCGAACGAATATGTGTCGCCCGACGGGAGCCTCGTGCTTCCGGCCTGGCGCGTGTTCCAGCAGGGTCCGGTGGATCATCGAGGGCTCCGCTTTTCGGATTCACTCGACAGCTACGGCCTCATCCAGGGCGCGTTGGGCGAGCGCGTCTTCGTCACCAACGGCTCCGAGAATCGCACCTATTCCGGGAAGGTGGGCGAGAACGGGGTGATCACCGACCTCGTGCCGTTCGCCGAGCGCGGGGGCGAGGGCGTCGTTGCCGACAGCCAGGGCCACGTATTCGTCGCGAATGGGCAGATCTTCGTTTACTCGCCCAATGGGAAACAGGTCGGGCAGATCGACGTGCCGGAGCGCCCGCTACAGCTTGTCCTCGGCGGCGCCAATCGCCGGACGCTGTTCGTGCTGACGCATCACGCATTGTACGCGCTTCATCTCGATTGAAGCCTGGTGATGGGCCGGCGCCGCTCGTCAGCGGTTCGCGGCGCGTCTCGAATGCCTGCGAAGGCATTTTTGGTGACCCCTACGGGACTCGAACCCGTGTTTTCGCCGTGAGAGGGCGACGTCCTAGACCGCTAGACGAAGGGGCCAGCGCGGCGGAAGGCGGCCAATTAGGGGGCGCTTTCCGAACCGTCAAGCATCTATTGGCGAAAGACCGAGCCATTGGCGTGCGGCGGTCCATCGGGGAAGCAGCAGGCGGTCCACGAACGCCACCAATGCGAGCGTCGCGCCGAACAGCGGCATGGCCAGCGCGAGCAGCAGCAGCGTCCCGATCAGTAGCGGTCCGTAGCGCGGTCGGGAGAGCGGTATCGGCGCACCCAGCAGGCCCTGCGGCCGTCGGCGCCACCACATCACCGCACCGGAAACCGACAAGGTCGCGAGGAGCAAGGCGGTGAGCGTGCCTAGCAGCTGATTGGCGAGACCGAACAAGGCGCCTTCGTGCGCGGCGATGCCGTAGCCGACGGCGCGGTCGAGCCAGTGCCGCTCGGCGAAGTCGCGCCGCGAGACGAGCGCGCCGGTGGTCCCGTCCACGGTGATTCGCGTGCGCAGCGAGCGGTTGGCGGCGTCGGAGGTCACCGTCCATGCCGCGCCCTTTGTGGCGGGAGGGGCGATGAGCACCGGCGGCGCAATGCCGAGCGGGTAGGCCGCGGCGACGACGCGATCGAGCTCGGCACCCTCGGTGGCGACGTGCGGCATGCCCATCCCGCCGTGCTCGGCATGGTCGCCCAGCATCGCGCTGCGCGCACCGGTCGGCCAATCTTGCGGTCCGTCGAGCGTGCCGGTGACGGTGCGCACTTCCTTGAAATAGCTCCCCCAGAACTTCGCCCAAGGCAGGCCGGTCGAGATCAGGAACAGCGCCAGCGCCGCCACCCAGATGCCTGCCACCGCGTGCAGGTCGCGCCAGAAGACGCGCTTGCCGCTCCGCAGGCGCGGATAGAGCACACCGGCGAGCCCGCGTGCGCGGCGCGGCCACCAGAGATAGAGGCCGGTGAGCAGCATCGTCACCGTCCAGCAGGCGGCGATTTCGACCAGGTAACTGCCGGGATTGCCCGCGCGGAACTTGCCGTGCAGCTCCGATATCACCCGCATCGGTCGTGCGCTCTCGGCCTCGGTCGCCAGCACGCGCAGGCGATACGGGTCGACATAGACGCGCGTCTCGTCGCCGTCCTTGCCTACGATCACCCGCGCAGCCTCGCTCGGCCGCTCCGGCAATTGGTATTTGTGCAGTGTCGCGCCCGGCACCGCGGCGAGCGCGACGCGGACCTGCGCGTCGGCGCTCGCCCTTGGGCCCGATGGCGTCAGCGTGTCGTAGGGCCGCTCCAGCCACGCCTCGATCTGCGGCTTCCACAGATAGATCGTCCCCGTCGCGGCGAGCCACAGGACGAAGGGCATGCAGAACAGCCCGGCATAGAAATGCCAGCGCCACACCGCATTGTACCAGCGCGCGCCCGGAGCGGCCGCCATCAGAACGCCGCCCGCACGCCGGCGAAGACGCTGCGCCGCTCGACCGGGGTGAAGATCGCGCTGGCGGGTGTGTATTGCACCACGGCGGAGATATCGCCCACCGCCTTGCGTCCGCCGAGGTTGCGCGCGTCGGCGAACAGGGTGAATCGCTCGTCGACCCGCGCCTCCGCGCTCAACCCGAACAGCATATGACCATCGGTGCGGAAGCTGTTGGCATAGTCCGCCCAGGCGCCGCGCGGTGTCCATTCGAGATTGGGCGCGACATGCAGCGCCTCGCCGCCCAGCCGCAGCTCGGCGCGATAGAGATGCTCGGGGATCACCGGCAGGCGGTTATCGCCGAACTGCGCGTCGCCGCGGAAGCGGAAGTCGCTATACTGATAGACCTGCCGCAGTCGCGCCCAGACGGCGAGGTTTAGGTCGAGCCCCAGCTCGACGCCCTGGTGCCGCGTCCGGCCCGCGTTGAAGGTCGAAGCGGGGATCGTCGGCGGCGCGACATTGTACTGGAGCAATTCGCCGTCGAGATCGGCGCGATAGAGGCTGAGGTCGAAGCGCAGCGGCCCGATCCGGCCGCGTCCGCCGATCTCCGCGGTCCAGCCGCGCTGTGCGTCGAGCGGCACGAAGCTGGAGATCTGCGCGAGTTCGATGAAGCCGGGCAGCTCGTGGCTGCGGCTCAGATTGGCGTAGAGCTGGACCTGGCCGCTCGGCTCGAACAGCAGCCCGAGCTTGGGCGAAAGCTGGTCGAACGTCGCCCGCCCGGTCGCCACCACGGGGAAGACCTGGTCCTGCCGTCGCAGCCCCGAAGTATAGACCGTCCCCGCGATCAGCGTCAGCCGCTCGGCCGGGCGGATGCGCGCCTCGGCATAGGCGTCGATCGTCCGCGCCGCCTGGTCCGCCGCGAAGGTCTTGGCGCCTTGCTCGCCGTCGACGTTGACGAAGCGACGCGAGGCGACGGTTCCGAACCGCGCGGTCACGCCTGCGGTGAAGGCGAACGCGCCGAAATCCTGGTCGAGCCGGGCATAGCTGCCCCAGTCGAGCGATTTCTGGTCGACCAGTTGGAAGATCGGGTGGTGGAGCTGCTTGGCGTTGAGGAACACGCCGAGGTCGAGCTTGCCGTCGCCGATCGCGATGGTGGTGCGGTTCTGCAGCCGCAGCGAGTCGATGTCGCGCGCCTGGTCGCCCGCGAAGTTGCCGCTTTCGGGCGTCGACAGTGCGGCGGCATAAGTGAGCGCGCCAGGCAGCTCCTGCCGGATCGTCTGCGCGCTGGCGTAGAAGCGTGTCTCGACGCCCTCGCTCAGCCGCAGCCCGATATTGCCGTTGACCCGCAGCGCCTTGCGGCGGGCGTGGTCGCGGTCGCCGTCCGAACGGTCGCCCGCGATCGCCAGCCAGGCGTCGCCGCGCTCATCGGCATAGCCCGCGCTGGCGAAGCCGCGCAGCGTATCGAAGCCGCCCCCGTCGATCCGCAGCCGCACCCCGTTCGACGAGCGCCCGGTGGGCGTGACGCCGTTGATCGCGCCGCCCAGGGTCGAGGCGCCGAAGCGCAAGGCATTGGCGCCGCGGAACACCTCGACATGCTGGAGGAAGGCGGGATCGAGCTCCTGGAAGTCGCCATTGTCATCGGCGAGGTTGACGGGAATGCCGTCCTGCAGCAGCGTCAGCCCGCGCATGTGGAAGCCGCGGCTGATCCCCGAGCCGCGGATCGAGAGGCGGACTTCCTGGCCGAAGCGCGGCTGGGCATAGATTCCGGGCGAGAAAGCGAGCGCGTCGCGGAGCGACACCGCGACCTTCTCGTCGAAATCGCCGGCGGGCACGACATTGGCGCCGCCCGGCGTCTCGCCGACGCGCTGTATGGCTTCCTCGATAAGCTTCTCGGCAGTGACGACGATCTCGTCGCGTGGCCTTTCCTGCGCGAAAGCGGGGAGGGCGGCAACGAGGAGGGGCGCGCCCAGCAGGACGCGGTTGTGACGGGACATGTACGGGATTCCTCACGAGACGAACGGTGGCGCGCAGGTGCGCGCGCGGCGGCGTCAGGCGAGGCTGGGCGGTCCGGTCGAACGGGGCGGCGGCGCGGCGAGCCCGCGGCCGGGAGTCGCGACGAGGGTCGGGCGAAGCGGCTCGGCGAGGGTAGCCGGCGCGGGCGGCAGGGGTGCGAAGTCGACCGCCGCGAGCGGCTGGGCCGCGGCGGCGAAGGCGCAGGGCTGGTCGGGCGCGGGCTTGTGCGCGGGCACCGGCTTCTCGCCGACCGCCTTGGCGAGCAGGGCCTTGGCTTCGGCTGGTGCCTCGCCTCCGCTGATGCCGCTGTCGTCGCACCATGCGAGCGCGATGCCGGCGGCATCGGCCTGCGGCATCCAGCCCGCGGGCACCAGCAGCCGCAGCACCAGTGCGCACGCGACGAGGAACAGCGCAATGCGCCGTCCACTCGTTCCTGCCATAAGGGTGCCCGACTTCATCGCGTGCGCCTTCGCGCAGTTGGCTCGCGCCGGCAAGTGGGCAGTTTGCCCACCCTCAGCCCGCGACCGGGAGCCTCAGGCTGCCGTCGGGCTCGTAATGGAGCTCGCTATAGGCGACGACCGCGTCGAGCGGCAGCGGCCCGTAGATGTGCGGGAAGAGCTGCCCGCCGCGCGACGGCTCCCATTTCACTGCCTCGGCAAGCGCATCGAGGTCGACCGCGGCGAGCCACAGCCCTTCCTGCCCGGCGAAATGCTTGTCGATCGTCTCCTGCAGCTGCGCCGCGGTGGAGAGGTGGATATAGCCGTCGGCCAGGTCGACCGGCGCGCCGGCGAAGCTGCCGTCCTGCTCGAGCGCCGTCATCTGCTCGGCAGTGAGCACCTTGTAGGCGATGGGATCGGGCATGGTCTCTCCGTGGCTGTTCGGGCGAGTACCGCCCAACATCGGTTCTTGTTCCATCGATCGTCACCCCCGCGAAAGCGGGGGCCATCTCCGGCGCGCGCAACCAGCAAAACGGCTGCGATATCGTCTGGAGAAGGCGGGAGATGGGTCCCCGCTTTCGCGGGGATGACGTTATTTGGGTGGCGCCTTAGGCTTACTGCCCATCCTCCGGTCCGCGGGCGAGATCCTCGCCGGTGGTCCCGTCCGGCGTCGGCTCGCCGCTCGCCGCACCATCGCCGAGATTCACCTCCGCCTCGTCCTCGCTCTCCTCGATCCGCGCCGCCGAGACGACATGCTCGTTGTCGGCGACGTTGAACAGGCGCACGCCCGCCGATCCGCGGCCGATCACGCGCAGGTCGCCCAGCGACATGCGGATCATCTTGGCCTGATCGGTGACCAGCATCAGCTGATGCCCCTTGGTGGCCGGGAAGCTCGCGACCACGAGGCCGTTGCGGGCGATGTTGTCGATGTTGGTGATGCCCTGGCCGCCGCGCCCGGTGCGGCGATACTCATAGGCCGACGAGAGCTTGCCATAGCCGTTGGCGCAGACCGTGAGGATGAACTGCTCCTTGGCGACGAGCGCTTCGAAGCGCGCATCATCCATTCGGCGCGGCGCGCGCGTGCCTTCGGTGTCCTCGGCCTTCCACGGCGCATGGCGGAGATAGTCTTCGCGCTCGTCCTGATCCTTGACGCCGACGCGGTGGAGGATCGAGAGCGAGATGACCTCGTCCCCCTCGGTCAGCCGCATGCCGCGCACGCCGGTCGAGGCGCGGCTCTGGAACTCGCGCACGTCGTCGGCGGCGAAGCGGATCGCCTTGCCCTGGCGCGTCGCCAGCAGCACGTCGTCGCCCTCGTCGAGCAAGGCGACGCCGATCAGCCGGTCGTCGGCGTCCTCGCCTTCGAACTTCATCGCGATCTTGCCGTTCGACGGCACGTTGGTAAACGCGTCCATCGAGTTGCGGCGCGCCGAGCCCTTGGCGGTGGCGAACATGACGTGGAGCTTGCCCCACTCATTCTCGTCCTCGGGCAGCGGCAGCACGGTCGAGATCGTCTCGCCGGCGGCCAGCGGCAGGATGTTGACCATCGGCCGTCCGCGCGTGGCCGGCCCGCCCTCGGGCAGGCGCCACACCTTCATCCGATAGACCTTGCCCAGCGTCGAGAAGAACAGCACCGGCGTGTGCGTCGAGGTGACGAACAGCTCGGTGACCGCGTCCTCTTCCTTGGTCGCCATGCCCGCGCGGCCCTTGCCGCCGCGGTTCTGCGCGCGGAAGCTGTCGAGGCTGGTGCGCTTGATATAGCCCTGGACCGTGACGGTCACGACCATGTCCTCGCGCTCGATCAGGTCCTCGTCCTCGATCCCGTCGGCGGCGGCGGCGATCTCGGTGCGGCGCGGCGTCGCATAGGCGTCGCGAACCGTGACGAGCTCCTCGCGCATCACTTCGTAGAGCTTGATGCGGTTGCCGAGGATCTCGAGCAGCTCGGCGATCGATTCGGCGAGCTTGGCGAGCTCCTCGCCGATCTCGTCGCGGCCGAGCGCGGTGAGGCGATGCAGGCGCAGGTCGAGGATCGCGCGGACCTGCACTTCGGACAGGCGATAGCTCTCGCCGGCGACCTCGACGTCGACCGCTTCGACCAGCCGGATATAGGGCGCGATCTCGGCGATCGGCCATTCGCGCTGGAGCAGCGCCTCGCGCGCGACGGCGGGGCTCGACGATCCGCGGATGATCCGGACGACTTCATCGAGATTGGTGACCGCGATCACCAGGCCGAGCAAGATGTGCGCCCGGTCGCGCGCCTTGGCGAGCTCGAACTTCGAGCGCCGCGTGATCACTTCCTCGCGGAAGCGGACGAACGCCTCGACGATGTCGCGCAGGTTGAGCAGTTCGGGGCGGCCGCCGCGAATCGCCAGCATGTTCGCCGGGAAGGAGGATTGCGCGGGCGTGTTGCGCCACAATTGGTTGAGCACCACCTCGGGCGTCGCATCGCGCTTGAGATCGATGACGATGCGGACGCCCTCGCGCGACGATTCGTCGCGGATGTCGCTCACGCCCTCGATCCGCTTTTCCTTTGCGGCCTCGGCGATCTTCTCGACCAGCGCGTTCTTGCCCTGCTGGAAGGGGATCTCGGTGAGGACGATCGAGCGCCGTTCGCCGCGCTGCTCGACCATGTGCCGCGAGCGGACCATGATCGAGCCGCGGCCGGTCTGGTAGGCCGAACGGCAGCCCGAGCGGCCGAGGATGATCGCGCCGGTCGGGAAGTCCGGCCCGGGGACGATCTCCATCAGTTCCTCGAGCGTGACCGCGCCATTGTCCATATAGGCCAGGCACGCGTCGATCACTTCGCCGAGATTGTGCGGCGGGATGTTGGTCGCCATGCCGACGGCGATGCCGCCCGCGCCGTTGACCAGCAGGTTGGGGAAGCGGGCAGGGAGGACCGTCGGCTCGCTCTCGGAGCCGTCATAATTGTCCTGGAAGTCGACCGTGTCCTTGTCGATGTCGTCGAGCAGCGCCGAGGCGACGCGGGCGAGGCGCGCTTCGGTGTAGCGCATCGCCGCGGGCGGATCGGGGTCCATCGAACCGAAGTTCCCCTGGCCGTCGATGAAGGGCACCCGCATCGACCAGTCCTGGGCCATGCGCGCCATCGCGTCGTAGATCGAGCTGTCGCCGTGCGGATGGTACTTACCCATCACCTCGCCGACGAGGCGAGCCGACTTGCGATAGGGGCGGCCGGCGACGAACCCCGATTCCTGCGCGGCATAGAGGATGCGGCGATGGACCGGCTTCAGGCCGTCGCGGACGTCGGGCAGTGCACGCGCCACGATCACGCTCATCGCGTAATCGAGGTACGAGGTCTTCATCTCGTCGACGATCGAGATCGGGGTAATATCGGAAGGGTCGGCGAGCAGGGTCTCGTCGGTCAAAGGATCACGCTTTCGGAGTTTGTTACGTTACGATGGCTCTAGCGTGCCCGATACCACCTGCCAACCCGCGCGTGCGCGTACACGCGCGCGAGAGGCGCTCCCCGGCTAGATTCCCGTCACCCCGCATGCGACGGCGACCGCCAGCGGGTTGCCCGCGCCGATCGAGGCGAGCATCTCGTCGCTGAGCAGCTTGAGGAACGCGTCGTCGCTGCCCAGGCCGCGCTTCTTGAGTTCGTCGTCGGTCAGCTTGTCGGACAGCGGCTTGAGCTTGGCGGCGATCTTGTCGAGCGCCGTGGAGTCGCCGTCCTTGCTGAGCTCTTCCGCAGCTCCTTGCAGCAGCGAGAGCGTTCCGAAGCAGAGGACGTCGCGGCGGAAGGGGTCCTTGGGAAGACGCGCGGGGGCGGTGCTGCGCGCCAGCGGGAAGCGCCGGTCGCATTGCGGCGCCAGCACCTTGGCGCTTTCGAGCGAGACCGTCGGCTCCTTTCCGATCTCTTCGGAAAGCGTGTTCAGCCGTTCGAAGAAGCTCGCACCGACTCCTTCCGCCTTGGCGGCGTGCATCGCCATGTGCGTGAACTGCGAGGTCAGACGCATCGGCGATTCGGTGCCGGTCCCCGCAATGACGAGCGTCTGTGCGCAGGTCCTCGCCGCTTTTGCGCCGTCGGCATCGAGCGTGGCGGTCTGCAGCGATAGCGCGAACAAGGTCAGCATGGAAAATTCCCCCGGATTTCGCTATACACCCTAAGCCGTTTTCCGCGTCGGGCGCCAGCGACCGCGCGACGAAACGAGTTCAATCGTCGTTCAGGACGCGCTTGCCATCGCAACGGCGAATGCGTCCGCTTGAATGGCGTGCGGTGGCCATTTAGAGGAGCCGCCGACCGGTATGCCGTTCCCACGAGGAGAGTTGTACATGACGTTCGTTTCGAAGCTCGCGCTGGCCGCCGCGCTGACGCTGGGCGCCTCGGCGCTGGGCACCGCTCCGGCGCTCGCGCAAAAGGCGGACAAACAGAATGCCGGGCCCGAACTGAAGGTCAGCGACGAGTTCCGCAAGCCGGCCGCCGCGGCCGATGCCGCGCTCAAGCTGAAGGATCTCACGACCGCGGACGCCCAGCTCACCGCCGCCGAAGCCATCGCCAAGAATGACGACGAGAAATATTATTCGGCCGTCCTGCGCCTCCAGCTCGAACTCGAGCGCAAGAACGAGGCCGGCCAGATGAAGGCGCTGGGCCTGCTCGCGAGCAACCCCAAGACTCCGCCCGAGCGCGTCAATGCGTATGGCGGCCTGTACAATTACATGCTCGGCTCGCAGCTGGTCTCGCAGAAGAAGCCCGCCGACGCCATTCCGGTGCTGCTCAAGGCGCGCCAGCTCGGCACGAACCAGCCCGATCTGCCGGTGCTTCTCGCCAACGCCTATGCCGCCACCGGCAAGTCGGCCGAGGCGATCGCCGAAGTGAACCGCGCGATCGAAGCGAGCAAGGCCGCCGGGCGTAAGCCGCCGGTCGACTGGTACAAGTTCGTGATCCCGCGCGTGAACGCCAGCGGCGACCGCGCGGCGATGGCCGACTGGCTCAAGCGCTTCATCGCCGAATATCCCACCGTCCAGAACTGGCGCTGGGCGATCCAGATCTATCGTACCCCGGCCGACACCAAGACCCAGAAGATCAATCTCTACCGCCTGATGCGTGCGACCAACGTCCTCGCCGATCGCGCCGATTATGCCGATTACGGCTTCGCCGCGCAGCAGTCGGGCCTTCCCTGGGAAGCGGTCGCGGTGATCGACGAGGGGCGCAAGGCGGGCAAGATCCCGGCGGGCGACAGCGACGTCCAGCGGACCTACACCGCCTCGCAGACCGCGGTGAAGGCCGAAGGTTCGCTCGACGGCCTCGCCAAGCAGGCGGCTGCGGGCAAGGACGGCAAGACCGCACAGCAGACCGCCGACGCGTTCCTCGCCTCCGGCAACTATGCCAAGGCGCTCGAGCTTTACGATCTCGCGCTGCAGAAGGGCAGCGTCGATGCCGACGAGGTCAACCTGAACCGCGGCGTCGCGTTGCGCGCGCTCGGCCGCAAGGAAGAGGCCCGCACTGCGTTCCAAGCGGTCAAGGGGACCCACGCCAATCTGGCGCTGCTCTGGCAGACCTCGATCGACTTCCCGCCGCTCGCCTGAGCGGCGCGCGCAAGCCAGGTTAGGGAAGGGGGCGGCCGCAAGGACCGCCCCCTTCTCACATCTCGGGAACGGGGACGCCCGGCAGCGCCTTCGAGGTGCGGATCGTCAGCGATGTCTTCACATGCTCGACATTGGGCGCGGTGGTGAGCTTGGTAGTCAGGATCTGCTGGAAGCTCTGCAGGTCCGGCGCGACGATCTTCAGGATGAAGTCGATCTCGCCGTTGAGCATGTGGCATTCGCGGACTTCGGGAATGTCCGCCACCAGTTGCTCGAACGCGCGCAGGTCGCTCTCGGCCTGGCTCTTGAGGCTCACCATCGCGAAGACGGTGAGATTGTAGCCGAGCGCGGCGGGATCGAGTGCGGCGTGATAGCCGCTGATCGCTCCCTGCTGCTCGAGCGCGCGGACGCGGCGCAGGCAGGGGGGGGCGGTCAGCCCGACCCGCTCGGCGAGTTCGACATTGGTCATCCGGCCATTATCTTGCAGCAGCCCAAGGATCCGTACGTCGATATCGTCGAATCGCATGGGTTCGTCTCTTTCATTGTGGATTCGTTGCATGCAATGACTGCTAGACTATAAGATAATTACAACGCAACGCAATTGTCCCACAATGCGACGTGCCGAAATGGGCTGTATCCAGCGGGTACTTTCAACCGTTAAGAAATTCTGAAGGCGCAGTCCCGCGCCCCGGGGATGATGGCAGCGCGTGCGCTTCGACGACACTCTCGAGACGGTGCTCACCGCCGATTTGGGCACGCCCTACGGCGTCCAGTCGGCGTGGCGCCAGCTCGTTGATCTGATCGGCCGCCGTCGCGTCCCTCCGGCCACCCGTGCGATGGCGACGCTGCGCGCGATTCGCGGCGAAGTGCCCAAGCCCGTGCGCCAGGCCAGCGCCCGCGCGCTCGAATATGCCAATCCGCCCGCGCCGCTCGTGCGCCTGTTCGCGCGCGACGAACTGCCGATCGCGATCCCCGTGCTGCGCAGTGCCCGACTCAGCGAGGCCGAGTGGATCCAGCTCCTCCCCGATCTCGCTCCCGCCGCGCGGACGGTGCTGCGCAACCGCCGCGACCTGAGCCCGGCGGTGCAGCGCGCGCTGGAGAGCTTCGGGCCGGTCGATTTCGTGCTTCCGAACGACGCCCTGGTGCCCGACGCCGACGTCAGCCACGGCGTCCGCACAGAAGCTGTGGATAGTTCCGCCGGACCGATTGCGGAACCTTTCGCCGGCGCGCAGAAGCTGAGCATGGACCAGAGCGACAGGATCAGGGCCGCGGGCGCCGCGGGCGCAGGCGCGCAGCCTGGTCCGGTCGAGGAAGAGGGTCCGTTCGAGATCGCCGAGGTCGTCGCCCGGATCGATGCTTTCTGGCGCCATCGCGAAGAATCCGGTCCCACGCCGCCGCCCCCGTTGCCGGCCGTTGGGGAGTTCCGTTTCGAGACCGACGAGAAGGGCGTGATCCGCTGGGTCGACGGGGTCAGCCGCGCACCGGTGATCGGGCTGTCGCTCGACCTGGGAACCGCCGAGGGCGCGCATGTCGACGGCATCGCCGCGGGTGCCTTCCGCCGCCGTGCGGGCTTCTCCACTGCGCGGATGCGGATCGAGGGCAGTTCGGATGCCGCGGGAGACTGGCTGATCTCGGCCATTCCCGTCTTCGACCCCGCCAATGGCCGCTTCACCGGCTATCGCGGCACCGCGCGGCGCCCGCGGACCGACGAACGTGCCGAGCCCGCCCGACCGCCCGTCGCGTCGCCTGCCGAATCGCTGCGTCAACTGGTCCACGAGCTCCGCACACCGACCAACGCGATCGCCGGTTTCGCCGAGATGATCGAGACGCAGATGCTCGGCCCGGTCCCCGACGTGTATCGCGCCCGCGCCAACGCCATCCGCACCGAGGCGCACGAGCTGCTCGGCGCGATCGACGATCTGGATCTCGCGGCGCGGATCGACAGCGCGGCGCTCGCACTCGTGCCCGGCCGCGTCGCGCTCCGGCCATTGCTCGCGGGGATCACCGACGATCTCGCGCCGCTCCTCGAGCTTCGCGGCTCGATGATCGCGCTGCCGGTCGAGGACCTTACCGTCGCCGGCGATCGGCGCGCGGTCGAGCGGCTGCTGGCGCGGCTGATGGCGACCCTGGTTTCGGCCAGCAGCCCCGGCGAGCGGATCGGCGTCAATATGGCGCTCGAGAGCGACCAGCGCGTCGCGGTGTCGATCGATCGGCCGCGGGCGCTCGCCGACTATCCCGGCGATCTGGTGCTCGGCATCGACGACGAGCGTGAGGATTCGTCGCTGCTCGGCACAGGCTTCGCGCTGCGCCTTGCCCGCAATCTCGCGCGCGAGCTCGGCGGGGGCCTCGTGATCGAGCCGTCGAGCTTGACTTTGCGGCTCCCCGCCGCCGTAAACAGCCAGGTGGGCCAGGCGATCTAACCGACCGTGGGTGAGCGGCATTCCGGCAGCGGCTATCGCCCGCCAGCGCCCGCACCCGCGTCGTTCGTGCAATGGCCCGAAGGCTTCGGCACGCGTTTCACCATCTTCGTCGACACCGAGGAGGAGTTCGACTGGCGCGCGCCGCTGGCCCGCGAGGCGCGCGGCACCGGCCATATCGCGGCGATGCCAACCGCCCACGCCCGCTTCGCGGCGCACGGCGTGCCGCTCACCTGGCTGGTCGACCATCCGGTCGCGAGCTGCCCGCGCGCGGTCGAGATCCTCGGCCAGCTGATCGAGGACGGGCGCTCGGCGATCGGCACCCAGCTCCATCCCTGGGTCAATCCGCCCTTCGAGGAGGTGGTCAACAACTTCAACAGCTTCGCGGGAAACCTTCCGCCGGCGCTCGAAGAGGCGAAACTCGCCGCGCTGACCGACCTGATCGCCACCGCCTTCGGCTCGCGGCCGCTGGCCTATCGTGCGGGGCGCTACGGCGTCGGCCCGAACACGTTCGCGATCCTCGCCCGGCTCGGATACCGCATCGATACTTCGATGCGCTCGGCCTACGACTATTCGCGCGAGGGCGGCCCCGATTTCTCCATTATTCCCAACCACGCCTTCCACGCCGGCGCGATCGTCGAGCTGCCGCTGACGACGGTCTTCACCGGTGCGCTGCGCCAGGGCGGGGCGGGGCTCCATCGCCGGCTCGGCAGTCTGCCGCGCGGCCGCGGCGCCGCGGCGCGGCTCGGGCTGCTGTCGCGCGTCGCGCTCACGCCCGAGGACATGCCGCTGGCCGAAGCGCTCGAGGCGGTGCGCGTCGCTGTGGGCGAGGGGGTCCGGCTGCTCAATTTCAGCTTCCACTCGCCTTCGATCGAGCCGGGCCACACGCCTTATGTCCGCGACGCCGCCGATCTCGCCGCCTTCTGGCGCTGGTGGAGCGCGGTGTTCGCCTTGCTCGCCCGGCTGGGCGTCGCGCCGGCCTCGCTCGCAGAGATACTCGACGCGGCTTGCGGCGCGGCCCCAACCTCCGCTAGTGCCGCGGGCGCTGGGGGCCTGTAGCTCAATGGTTAGAGCTGGCCGCTCATAACGGCTAGGTTGCGGGTTCGAGTCCTGCCGGGCCCACCAGCGGCGCGCGTGCGCCGCGATAGCACAGCTATCGCGCGTCCTGAGCGCGCCCGGCCGGCGGCGCTACAGCGCCGACCGACGGCGTGGCTTTGCCACGCCGCGACTTGTATCCTGGCGCGCCAGCCTATAAGCGCGCTCGGCGTCGGGGAGTGGCGCAGTCCGGTAGCGCGCCTGCTTTGGGAGCAGGATGTCGCAGGTTCGAATCCTGTCTCCCCGACCATTTTCCGTTCTTTCATATCCGCAACGAGGCGGTTTCGCTCGGCTTGTCCTTTCAAATCTCCTCGAGGGAAGCCTTTGCCATGCTTGTGGGGCGGTTTTGAAACTGGGATAGAAGGCGGGCCGAAACGCTGCGTCAACAGCGCCCGGCCCTGACCAAACGAACGTTGGAGGTTCGCATGGCTACCCTTTGGAATATTCGAAATCAGGAATTGATTGAACCCCGCGCCTTGAGTGCTGCCTTGGCCGCTGCAATGCTGACTCTCGCTTCGTGTAGTGGTGGCGGGGCTTCGGGCAGCATGGTGACGCCGAAGCCGACGCCTGTCCCCACGGCGTCACCCACGATTCAGATCATGGGCGAAGCGCGCATAATGAGCGCCACCACTCTCGTCGCGCTCCTTAATCCCGTGTCTCAGGTCAGTGCCGTTTACAGCTATGGCGACCAAGGACAGCGCATCGATTATCAGCAGGGAACGGACTGGATCGTTAGCGGCAACAGCATCGCGCGCACCGCCGGTTCAAGGATCCCTAACTTCGCCAACTACACCTATACCAAGACAAATGGTGACAAATTCGATTTTGCCGGAGACCCGCGCAACCCGCCGCTCACGATCGGCTACAACATCTATGTCGATTACAGCTCCACAGCTCCGGACCTGACCGTGAAGGCCACCCCGCTCGCAAAGCGCAACGGGACGGTACTCTGTGCCGGAGATAGCATCGCGCACGGCGCGCACACCGTTGCCTCATATTACCATAACAGCGATTGGCAGGGATGGTGCGGGATGCTGCGCAAGAACCTTCAGGGACAAGCGAGCGTGGTGAACGCCTCCATCCCAGGGTCCGTCCTCCAGTCCTTCTCCAGCAATATCGATTCCTGGCTCGCCTCTGATCCGGATACGATCATCCTCGCTTTCGGGATGAACGATCATGTCAATGGCGCCGCATATCTTCCTACCTTCACTCAGCATCTCAACACAGTTCTCGATCGCCTGGGTGCCGAGAATGTACAAGTAGTCCTTGTCGGTTTTTTCCAGCAGAATGAGCGCTGGAACATGGAGGACCCGTCGCAGACCATCGCCTATAACAACGCGATCCGTACCGCGGCGCAGGTGCGCGGACTACCCTTCGTAGATCCCTATGCCGCCTTCGGAAAGGCGGTTGCGGGAAGCGAGCAGTTCTACCACCTCACTGCCGACTTCATGCATCATCCCAATATCTATGGGCAGCGCATATATTACTCGTTGATCATCCCATATTTCCTTGATCGCGACATGCCATCGAGCGCCGTGCCGGACTACGTACTAGGCAATTGGTAAGCATCTCTAAGCTTCCATCGTCAGGGCTTCGCAGGAGGCGCCTTCGCCCAAGGCATTCCAGCGTCTCGGCGAGGTGACTCTTGCGGGATTCCGGGAAAACCCCGCTTCCACCCTAGCTTCAAACCCGGCTACACTCCCGTTCTTCTTCGAGACGGGAGTGACGCATGCGGGCCGAACCCTTGAACAGCCGGCGCGCGCGAATGATGGCGCACCCTTTTTCCCTTCTCGTGGCGCTGGCGCTGCTGACCGGCCAGGCCTCGACGCCCACCGATCGGTCGATCGGTACGTGGCGCAATCCTAAAGACACGGTGCGGGTCCGCGCCCGGCCCTGCGGCAGCGCCATGTGCGGCACGGTGATCTGGGCGAGCGACAAGGCCAAGGCCGATGCCGCCCGCGGCGGCACGCCGAACCTGGTCGGGATGGACCTGTTCAAGAACTTCAAGCGCGACGCCAAGGGCGTGTGGCACGGGCGGGTGTTCGTCCCCGATATCAACAAGACCTTTTCCGGCACGATCACGGTGATCGATCGCAACACGGTCAAGGGAAGCGGCTGCCTGGTCGGGCGCATCGGCTGCAAGTCGCAGGTCTGGACGCGCGTGCCGGAATAGGGGCGCGGTCAGATTTGAGCTGAGGCGATCCACCAATTCCGTTTGCCCTGCTTGTCGAAGGGCAGTCCTTGTCTCGCCCGGCCTGCCGAAGAAGAACGGTGCTTCGACAAGCTCAGCGCGAACGGTGGGGGATCCTTCTCTGCGAAGGCCCGCCCCTCAGTCGGGATCGCTCTCCACTGGCGGCGCGGCGGGCAGTTCGTCGGGCGCGCCGTCGAGCGCCCGCGCCAGCTGCTCGCGGTCGAGCGCGCCTTCCCAGCGGGCGACCACGATCGTCGCGACAGCGTTGCCCATGAAGTTGGTCAGGCTGCGGCATTCGCTCATGAAACGGTCGACGCCGAGGATCAGCGCCATGCCCGCGATCGGCACCTTGGGGACGATCGCCAGCGTGGCGGCGAGCGTGATGAAGCCCGATCCGGTAACCCCCGCGGCGCCTTTCGAGCTCAGCATCGCCACGCCGAGCAATGCGAGCTGCTCGCCCAGGGTCAGCTCGACCCCGGTCGCCTGGGCGATGAACAAGGCGGCGAGCGTCATGTAGATGTTGGTGCCGTCGAGGTTGAACGAATAGCCGGTGGGCACCACCACGCCGACGACTTCCTTGTCGCACCCCGCGCGCTGCATCTTCTCGATCAGGGCGGGGAGGGCGGCCTCGGACGAGGAGGTGCCGAGCACGAGCAGCAGCTCGGCCTTGAGGTAGCGGATCAGCTTGAAGATCGAGAAACCGTTGAGCGCCGCCACCGCGCCGAGGATGCCCAGCACGAAGACCAGGGCGGTGAGGTAGAAGGTACCGACCAAAGCGCCGAGGCTGAGCAGGCTGCCCAGCCCGTATTTGCCGATCGTGAACGCCATCGCCCCGAAGGCGCCGACGGGCGCCGCCCACATCACCAGGGTGACGAGCCGGAAGACGACGAGCGCGATCCGCTCGAGCATGTCGGTCACTGGTCGCGCGGCCTCGCCGGCCAAGGTCAGCGAGACGCCGAACAGCACGGCGACGAACAGGATTTGGAGGATCGACCCGCTGGTGAAGGCCGAGACGAGCGTGGTCGGGATCACCGAGAGGAGGAAGCCGGTGACCGTCGTCGCGTGCGCCTTCTCCTCGAAGCCGTGCACCGTGGCGGCGTTGAGCGTGCGCGGATCGACGTTCATCCCAGCACCCGGCTGGACGATGTGCGCGACGACGAGCCCGACGATGAGCGCCAACGTGGAGAAGAAGAGGAAATAGGCGAAGGCCTTGACCACCACCCGGCCGAGCGCAGCGAGTTGCTGCGAGCCGGCGATGCCGGTGACCACGGTGAGGAAGATCACCGGCGGGATGATCATCTTGACCAGGGCGATGAAGCCTTCGCCGAGCGGTTGCAGGCTCGCCCCGAAGGCGGGCCAGAAGGCGCCTACGCCGATTCCGGCGATGATCCCGATCAGTACCCAGAAATAGAGCAGGCGCCAGAAGGGCCGCTTCAGCCCATCCCCGGTCACGCTGGGTCCCATCCTCGCCCCCTTCGCAATCACGCCGATTCGATACCGCCTGACGCCCATACGGAAAAGGGCGCCCCCGCGGGAGCGCCCTTCCTAACCTTCAGCTCCGATCCCGTGGGACCGGAAAAGAGATCAATGCGCGTTCGCCTCGACGGCGTCGGCCTTGTTCTCTTCGACGTCGGCGGCGTTCTCGAGAACTTCCGCGGCAACGGCGTTGGTCTCGTTCGCAGCGGCGTCGTCATAGATCGCGGCGTTCGCCTCGTGGCTCTCGGCCACGTTCTCGGCGGTGGTGTTGGTGGTGCCGCCGTTGCAAGCCGCGAGCGACATCAGGCCGGCGGTCGCAGCAACAATGAGGATCTTCTTCATCTGGGTTGCTCCCATGGAACTTCAAACGTTTCGCACCCGGCCCGAATGCCCGACGCGAAGCCGCTGGAATAACGGTCGTTGCGCTTGCGTCAATCGCAAATGCGCCGCGACGCAAAAATTCTGCCATTTTTTTGCCCGAATTCGGACATCCGAGCGCCGCGTCGGGCTCCGCTCAGCGCGTCGCGGGGGGCACCGGTCCGATATCCTCGGGCGCGTTGGCGGTGACCGCCAGCATCGCGGTCCAGGCGGCCACATTCTGGCGCAACTGCTCGGGATCGACCTTGTCGAGCGTGTCGTCGGGGGTGTGGTGATAGTCGAAATAACGCAGGCCCGACTGCGACAGGTCGATCGCCGCGACGCCCGACTGGATCACCGCGCCGACGTCCGCGCCGCCGTTCGCAGGCCCGCGACCGCGGCCGATGCCCAAAGGCGCGAGCGCTGCGGCGAGCCGGTCGCCGACGGGCTTGGCGCTCTCGGGGAGTGTCGCGTCGAACTTCCACACCCGGTCGGCACCGAAATCCGATTCGGAGGCGAGCACGTGCCGGTCGCCCTTGTGCGCCTCGAAATAGGCGCGCCCGCCGAACACGCCGGGTTCCTCGGCGCCGGCCCAGAGCACGCGGATCGTGCGGCGCGGCCGGCCGGCGTCCATGACCCGCTTCGCCGCGGCGGTGACGATCCCGCAGCCCGAGGCGTCGTCGATCGCGCCGGTGGCAAGGTCCCAGCTGTCGAGATGGCAGGCGATCAGGACGATGCCGGCGGCGGGGTCGCTGCCCGGAACCTCGGCGATGACGTTGCCCGACTGGCCTTCGCCCTTGAACTGCGGCGTCACGACCAGCTTGAGGCGCACCGGTCCACGCTGGAGCAGCCGTTGGAGCTGCTCGGCATCGGGAAGCGCGAGCGCGGCGGCCGGGATCGGCTTGACGCCATCCGCCCAGTTGGTGCCGCCGGTGTGCGGGTTGCGGTGATGGTCGGTGCCGATCGAGCGGATCAGCGTCGCGACCGCGCCCTTGCTCGCCGCGACGCTCGGCCCCGCGCGCCGCGCCGCGCCGAACACGCCGTAGCTCGATCCGTCCTGGGTCGCTGCCATGCGGTGGTCGATGAAAGCGATCTTGCCCTTGAGGCTGCCCGCCGGCGCCGCCTCGAGGTCGGCGAAGCTGGCGAAATAGACGACGTCGGCTTCGATTCCCTGCGCGCCGGTCGACCCCGAATTGCCCAGCGCCGCGAGGCTGAGCTTCTGCGCCATCGGCCCCAGGACCTCGGCGCGCTCCTCGCCGCGCACCCAGACGGGCATCTTGAACGGTTCGACGCGCACGTTCTGGAAGCCGAGCCCGGTCAGCTTCTTCACCGCCCATTGCCGTGCGCGTTCTTCGGCCTCGGTCGCTGCGAGCCGCTGTCCGATCTCGGTGGTCAGCCCCTCGGTGATCTGCCAGGCGAGCTCGTCCTTCAGCGCCGCATCGCGGAGCGCCGCCACGTCGGCGGTCTGGGCCAGCGAGGGGAGGGGAAGGGCGAGCGCGGCGGCGGCCGCGAGCAGGATGCGCTTGGTCATGGTGCGCGTTGCTAACCGCCCCCGTAACGTTTGCCAATGCCTCGCGTGTTTCCCTTTTGTTTCCATCTGGTCCGCGTTGCCATTTGGCGCTCCGCTCGCTACATCGCCGCCAAACTTCCCGCATCCCAGAGTTCGAAACGGAGACCAGCCCCGTGGCCGCCCAATACGCCTTCGTGATGAAGGACATGACCAAGACCTTCCCCGGCGCTCCCAAGCCGGTGCTCAACAACATCAACCTGCAATTCTATCAGGGCGCCAAGATCGGCATCGTCGGCCCGAACGGCGCCGGCAAGTCGACGCTGATGAAGATCATGGCCGGCGTCGACAAGGATTTCACCGGCGAGGCATGGCCGGGCGAGAACATCACCGTCGGCTATCTGGAGCAGGAGCCCCAGCTCGACCCGACCAAGACCGTGCTCGAGAACGTCAAGGAAGGCGCGCGCCAGACCGCCGACCTGGTCGATCGTTTCAACGCGATCTCGGCGGAAATGGGCGATCCCAAGGACGACACCGATTTCGACGCGCTGATGGAGGAGATGGGCGATCTCCAGGCCAAGATCGACGCGGTCGACGGCTGGACGCTCGACAACCAGCTCGAGGTCGCGATGGAAGCCCTGCGCTGTCCGCCGTCGGATTGGCCGGTCACGAACCTGTCGGGAGGCGAGAAGCGTCGCATCGCGCTCACCCGGCTGCTGATCCAGAAGCCCTCGATCCTGCTGCTCGACGAACCGACCAACCACCTCGATGCCGAGAGCGTCGAGTGGCTCGAGAACCACCTCAAGGAATATGCCGGCGCGGTGCTGATGATCACCCACGACCGCTACTTCCTCGACAATGTCGTCGGCTGGATCCTCGAGATCGATCGCGGCAAGTATTTCCCGTACGAGGGCAATTACTCGACCTATCTCGAGAAGAAGGCCAAGCGCCTCGAGCAGGAGGAGCGCGAGGAGTCCGGGCGCCAGAAGGCGATCAAGGACGAGCTCGAATGGATCCGGCAGGGACCCAAGGGCCGCCAGACCAAGTCCAAGGCGCGTATCGCCAAGTTCGACCAGCTCGTCGCCGCGCAGCAGAACCGCACGCCGGGCAAGGCCCAGATCGTCATCCAGGTGCCCGAGCGCCTCGGCGGCAAGGTGATCGAGGTCGAGAACATCTCCAAGGCCTATGGCGACAAATTGCTGTTCGAGAATCTCTCGTTCATGCTCCCCGCCGGCGGCATCGTCGGCGTGATCGGCCCCAACGGCGCCGGCAAGTCGACCTTGTTCAAGCTGATCACCGGCCAGGAGACCCCGGACAGCGGCACGATCGAGATGGGCTCGACGGTGCGCCTCGGCTATGTCGACCAGAGCCGCGATCACCTCGATCCGTCGAAGAACGTCTGGGAGGAGATCTCGGACGGGCTCGATTACATGAAGGTCAACGGCCACGACCAGTCGACTCGCGCCTATGTCGGCGCGTTCAATTTCAAGGGCCAGGACCAGCAGAAGAACGTCGGCAAGCTCTCGGGCGGCGAGCGCAATCGCGTGAACATCGCGAAAATGCTCAAGCGCGGCGGCAACGTCCTGCTGCTCGACGAGCCGACCAACGATCTCGACGTCGAGACCTTGGGCGCGCTGGAAGAGGCTATCGAGAATTTCGCGGGTTGCGCGGTGGTGATCAGCCACGACCGCTTCTTCCTCGATCGTCTCGCCACGCACATCCTCGCCTTCGAGGGCAACAGCCATGTCGAATGGTTCGAAGGCAATTTCGAAGCCTATGAGGAAGACAAGCGCCGCCGCCTCGGCGACGCCGCCGACCGCCCGACTGCGCTGTCGTACAAAAAGCTGACGCGCTGATCGTCTGACGCGCCCTTGCCGCTGGAGCGGGAAGGGCGCGTTTCTAGAAGCGCCGCGTGATCCCCACGTAAAGCTCCACGTCGGGGCTCGCCGCGTTCAGCCCGGCCACTGCGCCCGCATCGAGCTGGAGGTCGCCCCTGGGCTGCCAGGCCAAGGAGAGGCTCGCCAGCTTCTTCGTGGCGTGGCCGCTCGGATCCTCGTCGCGCAATGCCTGGAATTCGAGCGCGCCGCTCACCGCCTCACCGATCTGGGCACCCAGCCCGATCACGCCGCCGAAAGCGAGATGCCGCCCGCGCCGGTCCGCATCGACCGCGGCATCGACTTCGGGTGTCAGCGCGATGCTGAAACTATCGCTCAGGCTGTAGCTGAGCGGCACGATCAGCCCGCTTCCCCAGTCGCCCGCGCCGATCGTCGCGCCGCCGGTGGGGAGCGTGACATAGGGCATAACCGCCGCCGAGAATCCCGACCCGTCCGGGTGCGAGAGGTTGCGACGTACCGCGAGCGTGACGTCGCCGATGCCAGAGCCATGGCTGATCGTCCCGGCGAGCTTGTCGCGCGCGCGGACCGCGCCCAACGCGGTCCAGCCGACCTGCACCTCCATGTCCCCGGTCACGCCGTAGCGGAGCAGCAGGTCGCCCATCGTCCAGCTGTCGGTGCGCGTGCTGTCGTCCTGGTCGAGCGACCAGTCGACCACGCCCAGCTCGGCGACGACATGCCCGCGATCGACCGTGCATGCCGGCGTGCCGAGCCCCGGTCGGTCGGGGCAGAGCGACCTCAGCTCCTGCGCCTGTGCGGCGCCGGTTCCGGCGAACAGGACGCATGCGAGCGTGAGGAAGCGCTTCATGCCATGCTTCATAGACGGTCGGGCAAAGCCGCGATACTTTCTGCGGAAGGGTAGACTGCCTCTCTCATGAGCGGGGTTGGGGATATGACCGGACTGGCGGCCCTCATCACGGCGATCGCGGCGCTCATTGCCGCGATCGTCTGGCCGGTTTCGCTGATCGTGCTGTTCCTGTTGTTCCGCGCGCAGATCCTGCTCGCGGCGGAGAATGTGCCCGCGCTGGTAAAGCGGATGCGCAAGGTGAAGCTCGGCGTGTTCGAGGCCGAACTGGAGAAGGAGACCGAGGGGCTGGTCGACGCGGCGCTGGCCGATCCCAGCAAGATCTCGCCCCAGCAGATCCGCTCGGCGACGCGCGTCCAGGTCGCGGCCAGGGCGCTCGACGACCAGGCGCTCCGGGCGCAGCTCAAACAGCTCTCGCTCGAGTTCGACATCCTGCGCAAGACCTTGCCCTCGGGCCGCGAACGTTCGCGTGCGATGACCGAGATGCTCGTCAAGATGCGCACCATCGGCCCGGCGCTGTCGCACCTGATCGGCGAGCTGAAGGCGTCGGACTCCCCCGGCGAGCGACTGGCCGCGATCGCGATGATGCAGCTCGATCCCGACCTGCTCGACCTCGACTGGCTGCTCGATCGGTTCAAGAGCGATCCGCCCTTCCTCTTCTTCCAGTCCGCCTTCGCGCTCAAGAACGCGGCGCGCCTTCTCGGCCCCGAGGACGATGCCAAGATCCGCCAGACCGCCGAGAAGGCGCTCCAGCAGGTCATGGCCTATGCGGGCGAGCCGGACGCGAATACCGTCCAGTTGCTGGAGGAGATCGTCGGCGGCGAGAACTGACTTCTGTCGGTGCCGTCCGCTGTCTATCAAAACCGACATGCTCGATATCGAATATCAGCGCTGGACGGGGCCGATCCGCGACGCCGCCGATCCGCTGCTCGCGCTCTGCAAGGCGGTGTTCCCGGAGTTCGACCCCGATTATCTGCTCGGCCGCTTGCCCCATATCGCCGATCCGGATCTGTGGCTGGCGATCGAGGGCGGCGAATGGGTCGGGTTCAAGCTCGGCTATCGACGCGGCGAGGCGCTGCTCTATTCGTGGCTCGGCGGCGTGCATCCGCGCCTCCGCGGGCAGGGTGTGGCCTCGCAGCTGATGCGGCGCCAGCACGCGCATGCCGCCGTCGCCGGTTATCGCTTCGTCGAGACCCGCACCCGCGCCGCCAACAACGCGATGATCCTGCTCAACCTCCGCCACGGCTTCCACGTCGCGGGTTTCGAGGTCGACGCCCGCGGCATCGAAGTCGTGACGCAGCGCAAGGCGCTGGAAAGTGCGTTAGCTGAGTAAAACACGCTGGACGGCCGCGCCGGCGCGGCTAGACTGGAGCGATGCTGTTCCTTGCACTGGCGGCACAGGCCGCGCTCCCCGCCGTCGACGGCGCCCGCCTCCAGCCCGGCACCGTCTGCTACGCCATCGCCCGCGGCGAGACGGTGATGGGCGCGACGCTCCAGACCGTGAAGGCGACGACCGCGGACGGCGTGCCGGCCTGGGATGTCGTCATCCACCAGCGCGTCGGCGACAAGTTCGACCTGCGCGATCATTTCGTGCTGCGCCGGAAGGACCTCACCCCGATCGCCTTCGACAGCCGCAAGGCGGGCGTCGAGCATGTCCGCGTCGCCTATGCGACGGGCAAGCTCGTCACGACCCGGGCAGGGGGTGCTCCGCAAGAGACCGCGCTGACCGGCCCCGTCTGGGAAGGCAATCTCTGGGGGCTCACCTTCGCCGCGCTGCCGCTGGCGGAGGGCGCGCATTTCGAGCTCCCCTTCTACCAATATGACAAGGGCCTCGGCCGCTTCAGCCTCGACGTGGTCGGCAGCGAGAAGGTCGGCGATCGCGACGCCTGGGTGGTCGAGACCAGCCCCGACGGGCAGCGCAAGGTCCGCTACTTCATCGGCAAGGCGGACCATGCCGAGCTCGGCTATGCCGGCGGCGGCTTCGCGCAGCGGCTAGGCGGCGATTGCAGCGGCTTCCCGCAATGATCCGCGTGCAGGAGACGGTCGCGAAACGCGCCTCCTGCAGCTGATCGTCAGCCGCGGTTGCGCGCCGCGTCGACGCTCCACGGACCCGCGCCCGCGGCCGCGAGGTAGAGGAAGATGAAGGCGTAGAGCAGGATCGCCTCGCCGCCATTGACCGAGGGATAGAAGCCCTTGGGGGCGTGCGCCATGAAATAGCCGACCGCGCACATGCCCGAGGCGATGAACGCCACCGGTCGCGTGAACAGCCCGATCAGCAGTAGCGCGCCGCCCACCAGCTCGATCCCGCCGGCCGCGTAGAGCAGCGGATTCAGCGGATAGGGGAAGGGCGGCAGCCCGAAGAACTTGGACGTGCCGTGGTGCATGAAGGCGAGCGCCGTGACGATGCGCAGCACGCTCAGCAAGGGACCGGACCAACTCGCGGGAAGGGGCATGCATTCCTCCTGTCTGAACGGCGCGCTCGGTCGCGCCGTTTCGAAGGCGGAACCTTTCATGCCCGCGTGCCGGAATCAACCGGCGCCGATGAAACCCTGCGTTTCCCGTTCAGGCGGTGAAGCGTTTGGTGAAGCCCTTGGTCTGCCGCTCGCCTTCGGCCGAGAAGGCCTCGACATGGTCGACGCGCGCCAGCGGGGACCCCTCGTGGCAGCCCTCGACCAGCTTCGCGACGCTGTCGTCGTCGCCCGAGACCAGTATCTCCACGCGCCCGTCGCGCACGTTGCGCACCCAGCCGGTCAGGCCGGTGCGTTGCGCCGTGCGCACCACCCAGTCGCGATAGCCGACGCCCTGGACGCGGCCGGAAACCAGAATACGCTGTGTCGTCATAAACCCTACGCTGACCCGGCCCCGAACCTTGGGGGCCCGTCGACAGTCTAGCACGGTGTGTCGAAAGCGGAGGGGTGTGGCGATTCGATTCACCGCATACCGGGCACGATTCAAGGGTAAGTGACCGCGATCACTTCATATTCGCGCTCGCCGCCGGGCAGGGTGACCCGCCTGAGGTCGCCGATGCCGGCCCCGCGCAGCGCGCGTGCGAGCGGGGCATTCCAGCCGATCAGCCCCTTGCCTGCATCGGTCTCGTCGTCGCCGACCAGGGTCAATTCGCGCTGGTTGTCGTCCTCGTCGGCGATCGTCACCGTCGCGCCGAAGAACACCCGGTTGCGGTCCTCCTGCGCGGCGGGGTCTACCACCTTGGCGGCCTTCATCCGCTTCGACAGCCAGCCCAGCCGGCGGTCGATCTCGCGCAGCCGCTTGCGGCCGTAGATATAGTCCCCGTTCTCCGACCGGTCGCCATTGCCCGCGGCCCAGGCGATCGTCTCGACCAGTTGCGGCCGCTCGGTCGCGAACAGCGCGTCATACTCGGCGCGGAGCGCGGCGTAGCCGGCGGGAGTGATGTAGTTGGGGCGGTCCATCGGATGTCCATACGTCATCCCCGCGAAAGCGGGGACCCATCTCGTGCAGAGGCCATGTAATACTACAGCGGTTTTGCGCGTGGAGGGTGCCGGAGATGGGGCCCCGCTTTCGCGGGGATGACGATCAAAAGGTCATCCCGGCCGGCTCTTCCCCAGATACCAGCTCATGTTCGCCGGCCCGCGCGAGCGGGCATGCTGGGGGTTCATCAAATCGTAGACCACGGCGTTCTCCAGCACGCGCTGGACATAGTTCTTGGTCTCGAAGATCGGGATCTGCTCGACCCAGCGGATCATGTCGCCGCCCGGCAGCCGCGGATCGCCATTGGCGCGGAGCCATTTGTTCACGTTGCCCGGGCCGGCATTGTACGCCGCCACCGCCAGCGGATAGCTGCCGTAGAGGTTGAACATCCGCTGGAAATAGGTCGAGCCGAGCTTGATATTGTAGTCGGTATCGGTGGTCAGCGAATCCCGGTTGTAGCTGAGCCCCAATTTGCCCGCGGTCTCGGCCGCGGTGCCCGGCATCAGCTGCATCAGCCCGCGCGCGCCGGCATGGCTCACCGCGGCGCGATCGAACTGGCTCTCCTGTCGCGCGATGGCGTGGACGATCGTCCAGTAATCGCGCTGGGATTCGGGGACGCGCACCGAGGGGAAGCCCGCCGCGGTATAGTCCGACAGCCCGTTCTCGAGCGCGCTGCGCCCCACCATCACCCCCAGATCGGGCCGGCCGATCGTCCGGCTGAGCTCGGCGGCGAGGACATGGTCGCTGTCGGTGGTCGCGTCGCGCGCGATCTGGCGGATGAACAGGCCCTGCGAGACGCGGTCGCCCATATTCCCGAGCAGCTGCGCCGCACGCACCGTCTCGCGCCGGTAGAAGGCGTCGCGCGCCACCGGATCGGCGAGCCGCGTGTCGAGCGGCGGCGGGCCCTTCAGCGGGCGGCCGAGCCGCTCGGCGGCGAGCTGGCCGTAATAGAGGTCCGAGAAGCCCGCGGCGCGCGTGAAATAGTCTTGCGCCGCCACCTGATCGCCCGCCGCCTCGGCCGCGCGGCCGGCCCAATAGAGCCCCTTGGACTGGGTCGTCGGGGTCTTCGAGCCCCTGGAATAGCGCTCGAACATCCCGATCGCGTCGCGCGGACGGGCGAGATTGTAATAGGCGGTCGTGCCTGCCAGCCAGGCCAGGCTGGTATAGTCGTCGCGCTCGCCCAGCGGCAGCTCGGCGATGACCGTGGTCGAGGGAAAGGCGTCGTCGACCTGGCTCGCGATCTGGTAGGCAAGGCTGTGCTGCCCGTCCGAGGAGGCGCCGCGCGCCGCCGTGAGCAGCACTTCGTACCATTTCTCGGCATCGCCGGGATAGGCGGTCAGCCGCGGCCGCTGGGCGAGATAGGAGCGCATCGCCGGGCTTTGTCCGGAATCGCGCAGCCAAAGCGCGCGGTCGGCGAGATAGCCGGGATCGCTGCGGCCGATGTCCATCGCGTTCGCGCCCTTGAGCGCCGCGTCCGGTGCCTTGGTCCGGAACGCGATCCGCGCCTCGAAGATCGGACGCTTGGCCGGCGAGACGAAGGCGAGCTGCCGGGTCGCCGCGCTGGTCGCGCCCTTCCACAGCAGCATGTCGGCCCGCGCGTCATGGTCGGCGGGAGTGAGTGCCGGCAGGAAGCCAGCCATGAGCTTGCTCTCGTCGGCGGGGCGCAGCGTCCCCGCGCGCCAGGCCTTGCGCGCCTGCTCGTTGGCCTCGGCGCGCCTGCCCGAGGCGGCCAGCGCCTCGGCGAAGCGCAGATGGCCTGCCGGGGTGAGCGGCGGGAAGCGCTCGAAGAACTGCACCGCCAGCCCAGGCGCCCAGGTTCCGCTGTCGAGCACGGTCTCGGCCGCGGCGCGCCGGCTCGTCTCGCCCGGCCAGCCTGGATGGGCGAGCATGAAATCGGCATAGTCGGAGAAGGGCCAGTTGTCGGACTGCTGGAGCCGCTTCCACTCGGTCAGCGCGGTCGCGACCGGGTCCGACTGGGCATAGGCCGGAGACACCGGCGAGGCCATGTTCTGCAACGCCCCGGCGACCGACCCGATTTGTTCCTGCGTGAGTTGCGATGAAACCGCGACCCCCGATACGCCAGCGAGCAGCACTGCGCTCTTGATAACAGACCCGAGCATGCTGGACATCATACGGAATCGCCGCCTATCTGCCAGTCCCGATCTCGGGATTCGAGGAAGATTTTCACGCCATGTTCTCCGGGTCGATTCCCGCGCTCGTCACGCCGTTCCGTAACGGCATCTTCGCCGAAGAAGATTACCGCGCGCTTGTTGAATGGCAGATTGCCGAAGGTTCGTCGGCGCTCGTGCCGTGCGGCACCACCGGCGAGGCGGCGACGCTGACCAAGGACGAGCATTTCGAGGTCGTGCGCGTCTGCGCGGACCAGGCGAAGGGCAGGGTGAAGATCCTCGCCGGCGCGGGCTCGAACGACACCTGGGTGGCGATCGCCAACGTCCATGCCGCCAAGGCCTCGGGCGCCGACGCGGTGCTGATGGTGCCGCCTTATTACAACCGCCCCAGCCAGGAAGGCATCTTCCGCCATTTCGAAGCGGTGGCGAACGCGACCGACCTGCCGATCGTGCTCTACAACGTCCCCGGCCGTACCGTGACCGACATCCAGCCGGCGACGATGGCGCGGATCGTCGCGGCGTTCCCCGACCGGTTCGTCGGCGTCAAGGATGCCACCGGCCAACTCGGCCGCGTCTCCGAGCAGCGCGCCGGCTGTGGCGCGGGTTTCGTCCAGCTCTCGGGCAATGACGAGACCGCGCTCGCCTTCAACGCGATGGGCGGGACGGGGTGCATCTCGGTCACCGCCAATGTCGCGCCGCGGCTGTGCGCCGAGTTTCAGGCCGCCTGGGCGTTGGGCGACAATGTTCGTGCGCTGGAGCTGCACGACCGGCTCTATCCCCTGCACATCGCGATGTTCACAGATGCCTCGCCCGGCCCGGTCAAGTACGCGCTCGGCAAGGTCCGCCCCGGCTTCCCCGGCGAGCTCCGCCTCCCGATGACCGAGGCGTCGGAGGCCAGCCGCGCGGCGGTCGACGCCGCGCTGGCGCATGCCGGGCTGATCTGATCATCCAGTTTCTCGCGGCACAACACCGCTTGCAAACATTGCACCGCAGCGCGCGGCAAATGGAACGAAACCGTCACAATCCCATCATAATCGGCGCCTAGCCGCGCGCTCAGGGGAACAGCCCTTTTCGTGAATGCCAGCCGCCGTGCGCGCATCGAGCGTCCGGGGTCGGCTGCGTGCGTCCGCGAAACCGAGAACAACAGATTGGGGAACCGATGAAGTCCATTTTTGCCCGCCGCGCCCTTCGTTCCGGGACGGCTCTCGCTGCCTTGCTTTACGCCGGCACTGCCTTTGCGCAGGACAATGCGCCGGCGTCCGAGCCGGAAGCCGGCGGCGACATCGTCGTGACCGCGCAGCGCCGCGAGCAGCGCCTGGTCGACGTGCCGCTCTCGGTGGCGGCGATACAGGGCGAGCAGCTCCGCGACTTCCAGGCGGCGGGCGACGACACGCTCGCGCTCGCCGGCCGCGTCCCCGGCCTCTATGCCGAGACCACCACGGGCCGCATCTTCCCGCGCTTCTACATCCGCGGCCTGGGCAATATCGACTTCTACCTCGGTGCCTCGCAGCCGGTGTCGATCATCCAGGACGACGTCGTGCTCGAGCATGTCGTGCTCAAGTCGAACCCGGTCTATGATCTCGACCGTGTCGAGGTGCTGCGCGGGCCCCAGGGCTCGCTCTTCGGCCGCAACACCACCGCCGGCATCATCAAGTTCGACACGATCCGCCCGAGCGACACCTTCCAGGGCCGCGCTGCGATGTCGGTCGGCACCCATGCCAGCACCAACATCGACGCCGGCTTCGGCGGCCCGATCGTCGACGACCTGCTCTCGTTCCGCGTCTCGGGCCTCTACCAGCACCGCGACGACTGGATCGACAACACCTATACCGGCCCCAGCTTCGACGGCACGCGCGGCAGCTTCAACGCGATGGGCGGGTTCGACGATCGCAACCTGCGCCTCCAGCTCCGCCTGACGCCGAGCGACCGGCTGACCTTCGACCTCTCCGGCCATGGTCGCTGGTACAAGGGCAGCTCGACGCTCTTCCACCGCGGCGCGCTGGTGAAGGGCTCGAACAGCGTCGAGGCCGAGCGGCGCGACCGCGTCGCCTATGACGAGGCGATGGACAATCCGCAGGCCTATGACACCTACGGCGCATCGCTCCGCGCGAGCTACGATTTCGGCGGCGCGGTGCTCACGTCGATCTCGGCATGGGAGTCGACCTCGGGCTATAGCCGCGGCGATACCGATGGCGGCGCCGCGACCCTGTTCGCCGGCCCGGCCTTCTACGGCCAGTCGCAGGGCAATGTCCGCGATCTCGACCAGTTCAGCCAGGAGCTGCGCCTCGCCAGCCCGGGCACCGGCGCGTTCAACTGGCAGTTCGGCGGCTATTATTTCGACTCGCGCGACATCACCGATTTCTACCAGCGCCGCTATTTCCTCTCGGCGCCCTTCGATCCCGCCAACCCCAATAGCCGCAACCCCAACAACTGGGTGCGCCTGCGCAACGTCAATACCAGCTGGGCGGTGTTCGGCCAGGCAAGCTACGAGATCGTCCCCAACCTGACGCTCACCGCCGGCGCGCGTATCACCAACGACAGCAAGTCGACGCGCCTGCTCAAGACCGCCGACACCGGAGCGGGCGTGGTCACCTATACCGGCCGCCGCTTCGTCGAGCTTGAGGACACCAAGGAAAGCTGGGACGTCAGCGCGCTCTACAAGCTCTCGGACGATGTCAGCCTCTACGCCCGGGTCGCCAAGGGCTTCCGTGGTCCGACGATCCAGGGCCGTTCGGCGGTGTTCAATGCCGACTTCACCACTGCGGATTCGGAGACGATCCTGTCGTGGGAAGCGGGCGTGAAGGGGGCGCTGCTCGACAACCGCGTCCGCTTCAACCTGAGCGCCTTCTACTACACGGTCGACGACATCCAGCTCAACGCCAACGACCTCAACGGCAACGGCGTGCTGCTCAATGCCGACAAGGCCAAGGCGTATGGCGTCGAAGCCGAGCTCGATCTGCACCCGGTCGAGAATCTCGCGCTCACGCTCGGCGGTAGTTGGCTGCACACCGAGATCGACGACCAGGACGCGCTGGCCCAGGTCTGCGCGCTCGGCGGCGTGGTGGTGTGCACCGTCCAGGACCCGACCGTGACCATCCCCGGCCGCGGCGTCTTCGCCCGGATCGACGGCAATCGCCTGCCCAACGCGCCCGAGTACAACCTCAACGTCGCGGCGCGCTACGACATCCCGGTCGAGGGCGACGGCAAGTTCTTCGTCTCGACCGACTGGAACCTGCAGGGCTTCACCAGCTTCGTGCTCTACGACACCAAGGAGTTCACCTCGGACGGCAACTTCGAAGGTGGTTTGAAGATCGGCTATGAAGGCGATGGCGGCGATTGGGAAATCGCGGCGTTCGCGCGCAACATCACCAACGAGAAGAACCTCAAGGGCGTGATCGAGAACTATATGGCCGCGGTGTTCAACGACCCCCGCATCATCGGCATCTCGTTCAGCGCGCGGATGCGCTGAGCCCGATTATCCTCCCCCGCAAGGGGGAGGTGGCATGCGAAGCATGACGGAGGGGGAGGACTCCCGAACCTAACGGTGTGATTCCTCCCCCTCCGTCGCCTGCGGCGACACCTCCCCCTGGCGGGGGAGGATAGAAAGGCGGGGCATGCTAGCGACGGAAAGGCGCCCGGCGCTCGCGCGGCTCCTTTTCTCGCTTCGCCCCGGATCAACGGCTTCCCTTAAGCCCGCCGCGCCCCTACATGCGCCCCTCTTATGGCCCGCCCGCACGCCCATTCCGAGAAGGTGAAGACCGTCGCCGAGAACCGGCGCGCGCGGTTCGATTACTTCATCGAGACGGTGTACGAGGCCGGCATCGCGCTCACCGGCACCGAGGTGAAGTCGCTGCGCTTCGGCGAGGGCTCGATCGCCGAGGCCTATGCCGAGGTCAACGAGGGCGGCGTCTGGCTGGTCAATTCGAACATTCCCGAATTCAGCCACGGAAACCGCTTCAACCATGAACCGAAGCGCCCCCGTAAATTGCTCCTTCATGAGCGCGAAATAAACAAGCTTCACGGCGCGGTGGCACGTGAGGGTATGACGCTCGTCCCGCTCTCGATCTATTTCAACGGGCGTGGGCGCGCGAAGGTCGAGCTCGCACTCGCAAAGGGCAAGAAGACGCATGACAAGCGCGAGTCCATCAAGGAACGGGACTGGAAGCGGGAGCAAGGCCGAATCCTCCGCGACCGTGGCTGAGCGCGGGCTCGGCGGCCGTTTCCGGGGGTGGGTTCAGCGCAACCTGCCGACGCGCGAGACCTTCGAGTCGAACCGCTGGCTGAAGCCGCTCGCCAGCCGCATCCTCCATTCCTCCTTGTGGCGGATGACGCGGCGCTCGGTGCCGCGCGGCGTGGCGCTCGGCATGTTCACCGGCATCCTGATCCCGATGGGCCAGATCCCGGCCTCGGCGGTGCTCGCGCTGCCGCTGCGCGCCAACGTGCCCGCCGCCGCGCTGACCACTTTCTTCACCAACCCCTTCACCACGCCGCTGCTGCTCATCCTCTACTACAAGGTCGGCGGCTGGACGCTGCACCTGGGCGGCGCGACCGCGGCGACGGCGGCGAAGACCGCGGTGGTGGATACCGGCTGGCTGCACTGGCTCGCCGCCGATGTCGGTCTGCCCACGGCGGTCGGCATGGCGATCTGCGCCGTGCTCGGCGGTATCCTCGGCTATGTCGTCACTGCGCTCAGCTGGCGGCTGTGGATCGCCCGGAAGTGGCGTAGGCGGTCAGCCGAGCGCACCGCGCGGCAGATTGACGCGGCGTAATGGCCTAGTAAGACAGCGCCTTTCTCTTTTCGAAGGGTCGTCCATGCGTCTTCCGCTTCTCGCCACCACCTTCCTCGCCGCACCCGCTCTGCTAGCAGGCTGCACCAGCGGCGAAGCCCCGCCGCCCGAGGTCACCCAGGCCGCACCCCTGTCGCAGGCTGCGATAGACCTGGTTGCGCCTACCCCAGCCGCGCCGCGCCCCGAGATCGGCGATTACGGCTTCGACGAGGCCGGAATGGACAAGGCGATCGCTCCCGGCGACGATTTCTACGGCTTCGCCAACGGCGCCTGGGCGCGGGCTACGCCGATCCCGGCCGACAAGTCCAATTACGGCGCCTTCAATGTGATCGACGACCTGTCGAAGCAGCGCACGCAGGAGATCCTCGAGGCCGCCAAGGCCGATCCCAACTCGAAGATCGGCGTCGCTTATGCGACCTATCTCGACACCGCCGCGATCGACGCCAAGGGCCTCGCGCCGATCCAGCCCTGGCTAGACCAGATCAAGGGCGTGAAGGCCAAGCCGGGCCTCGCCGCGCTCTACGCCCAGGCCGATCGCAACGGCATCCAGGGCCTGTTCGGCAGCTTCGTCGGCCAGGACGACAAGAATCCCGAGGTCTACGCCCTCAACCTCTTCCAGGGCGGGCTCGGCATGCCCGACCGCGACTATTATCTCTCGAAGGACGCCAAGCTCGCCGAGACTCGGGCGGCTTACGAGAAGCATCTCGCCAACGTCCTGACCCTCGCGGGCGAGCCCAATGCGGCGGCCCGCGCCAAGGCAATCCTGGCCTTCGAGACCAAGATCGCGCAGGCGCATTGGACCCGCGTCGAGAGCCGCGACGCGAACAAGACCTACAACAAGATGACCGTCGCCGAGCTCGCGCGGAAGGCGCCGGGCTTCGACTTCAAGGGCTATTTCGCCGGGATCGGCGCGCCGGTCGACAGCGTGATCGTCGCCCAGCCGAGCGCGGTGACGGGGATCGCGAAGCTGGTCGGCGCCACGCCGGTCGGGGTGCTCAAGGATCAGTTGCTCGTCCGCAGCCTCGACAATTTCGCCGACGTGCTGCCTTCGTCCTTCGACAAGGAGCAGTTCGCCTTCTACGGCACCACGCTTTCGGGCACGCCCGAGCAGCAGGTCCGCTGGAAGCGCGCGGTCGACTTCACCACCGGCGCGATCTCGGACGAGGTCAGCCAGGCCTATGTCGCCAAATATTTCCCGCCCGCGACCAAGGCCGCGGCGGACGCGCTGGTCAAGAACGTCATCGCCGCGATGGACCGCCGGATCGACCAGCTCGAATGGATGGCGCCCGAGACCAAGGTGAAGGCGCACGCCAAGCTCGCCGCCTTCACGCCCAAGATCGGCTATCCCGACAAGTGGCACGATTATGCGAACCTGCGGATCGTCGCGGGCGACGCCTATGGCAACAATGTCCGCGCCAACAATTGGGCACATGACGACAACGTCTCCAAGCTCGGCGGCCCGATCCGGCGTTGGGAATGGGGCATGACCCCGATGGAAGTGAACGCCTATGCCAATTTCGGCATGGTCGAGATCGTTTTCCCCGCCGCGATCCTGCAGCCACCCTTCTTCGATCCCAATGCCGATCCGGCGGTCAACTATGGCGGTATCGGCGCGGTGATCGGGCACGAGCTCAGCCACCACTTCGACGACCAGGGCGCCAAGTATAACGCCGAGGGCCGCCTGACCGACTGGTGGACTCCGACCGACGTCGCCGCCTTCAAGGCGCGCACCGACGCGCTGGTGGCGCAGTACGACCAGTACGAGCCGCTGCCGGGCATGCACGTCAAGGGCGCGCTGACGCTCGGCGAGAATGTCGCCGATCTGGCCGGACTCACCGTCGCCTATGACGCCTACAAGCATTCGCTGGGCGGCGCGGGCGCGCCGGTGATCGACGGCACTTCGGGCGACCAGCGCTTCTATCTCGGCTGGGCGCAGGTCTGGCGGCGCAACTATCGCGAGGCGAACCTCCGCCAGCGCCTGCTCACCGACCCGCACTCGCCGTCGCAGCAGCGCGCCTGGGTCGTGCGCAACCTCGACCCCTGGTACTCGGCCTTCGCGCCGGAGGCGGGGAACAAGCTGTTCCTGACGCCCGAGAAGCGCGTGCGGATTTGGTGACTTCAAATCCTCCCCCAGCTTGCTGGGGGAGGGGGACCATCGCGTAGCGATGGTGGAGGGGCCGCCGCGAAGACGGCGGTTTCACCGCCGCCCCTCCACCACCGGCCTCCGGCCGGCGGTCCCCCTCCCCGAGACAAGCTCGGGGAGGATTTGCCTGTAACCCTTGACCCACGCCCGCGTACCGAACATCGCTAGGCACATGGCGACATTGCCGACTCCTGCCTCCGGATCCCCCAGGCTGCTGCCGCTCCTCGCGGCGAGCATCGCAGGGCTGATCGCCGCGGCGCTGATCCTCCTCACGCTCGACGATCGCGCGGTCGCGATCGGCTTCGCCGCGGCGGGCATTCTCGCGGGGGGCGTGCTGCTCGGCGCGCGCCGGATGCTCCACAGCGAGGAAGTCGCCGAGCCGCATACCGACTGGGCGGTCGCCCAGGCGCTCGCCTCCGCCTCGGACGACGCGCTCGCGGTCACCGATCGCGCAGGCCGGCTGGTCTGCGCCAATGCGCGCTATGAGATCCTCTTCGCCGGCTGGCCGACGCCGCCCAGCCTGCCGGTCAGCGACGCCGCGGTGGAGGATCTCGGCACCGCCGCGCGCGCGGCCTGGCGCGACGGCGAGGCGCGGGTCGAGAACATCCAGGTCTTCGGCGCGCCGGTCTCCGCGCGGGTCGCGCGCGTGGGCGACGAGTCGCTGGTCTGGCGCTTCGTCGGCATCCAGGCGCTCGATCTCGCCGCGCAGGTCGAGGCGCTGATCGACGGGCATACCGGCGAGCGGCTGGCCGCGGCGGGGATCATGGCCGTGATGGTCACGCCCGAGGGCCGGATCCGCTCGGCCAACCGGGTGTTCAAGGCGCGCGCGATGGGCGCGCCCGATGCGCCCGCCGAGGGTCGCGACTTCACGCGTTTCCTGATCACCGATTCGATGGGCCTCGTCCGCTTCGAGCGCGAGGGGCTCGACGGTACGCCGCTGCGCGTCCTCCAGATCCCGTTCCTCGACGGCGAGGACACGCCGATGCTCGTCGCGCTGCTCGACGAGGACAATCTCAACCTGCCGGCGCCCGCGATCGGGGCGAGCGCCTCTGCGCATGTCCGCTCGTTGATCGCGATGCTGCCCTCGGGGCTCGCCTTGGTCGATCGCGACGGCCGCTTCGTCAGCATGAACGACGCGTTCGTCCGCGCCGCGCGGATCAATTCCGCCGCGCCCCCGCTCTATCCGATCGACCTCGTCGTGCGCGAGGACAAGGCCGCGCTCGCCGACGCGGTCCGCCGCTTCGCCGGTGGCGCTGCGCAATCGGTCGAGATGACGGTGCGCTTCGTCGATGCGCCCGAGGAGCCGGTTGCGCTCACCATCGCGGGCGCGCGCGGTCTGGGCGACGCCGCGGTGCTGATCAGCCTCAAGGATTCGGGCGAGGAGGGCAAGCTCAAGCGCCAGATCGCGCAGGCGACCAAGATGCAGGCGGTCGGCCAGCTCGCCGGCGGCGTCGCGCACGATTTCAACAACATCCTCACCGCGATCATCGGGCATTGCGACCTGATGCTGATGCGCCATTCGCCCGGCGACAGCGACTATGACGACATCCAGCAGATCCGCGCCAATTCGAACCGCGCCGCCTCGCTGACCCGCCAGTTGCTCGCTTTCTCGCGCCAGCAGACCCTGCGCCCCCAGGTGGTCCAGCTCCCCGACGTCATCTCGGAGGTCTCCAACCTCCTCAAGCGCCTGCTCGGCGAGACCGTCCGGCTCGAGGTCAAGCATGGCCGCAATCTGGGGCCGGTCCGCGCCGATCCGGGCCAGCTCGAGCAGGTGGTCGTCAACCTCGCGGTAAACGCCCGCGATTCGATGCTTGCCGCAAACCCCAATGGTGGCGGCACGCTCACCATCGCCACGGCGTGCGTCGCCGCCGCCGAGGTCCGCCAGATGGACGACGACGTGCTCCCCGTCGGCGACTATACGGCGCTCCGCATCACCGACACCGGCACCGGGATCCCGCCCGACATCCTCGGCAAGATCTGGGAGCCCTTTTTCACCACCAAGGAAGTGGGGAAGGGGACGGGGCTCGGCCTCTCGACGGTCTACGGCATCATCAAGCAGTCGGGCGGGTTCATCTTCGCCGACAACGTCCCCGGCGGCGGCGCCGAGTTCACCATCTATCTGCCCGTCCACGCCGCGCCCGAGGCGGTGGTCGCCAAGGCGCCGGTGAAGCCGCGCCAGATCGACCTCTGGGGATCGGGGACGATCCTGCTCGTCGAGGACGAGGACATGGTCCGCGCGGTTGCCGAGCGCGCGCTCACCCGCCAGGGCTATACCGTCGTCGCCGCCGAGAATGGCGAGGTCGCGCTCGAGACGCTCGAGGGTATGGACAAGCCGGACCTGCTGATCAGCGACGTCGTCATGCCTTCGATGGACGGGCCCACGATGGCGCGCCGGGTCCGCGCGCGCTATCCCGATCTGCCGATCCTGTTCATGTCGGGCTATGCCGAGGAACAATTGCGCAAGTCGATCGATCTCGACAATGTCGCCTTCCTCCCCAAACCGTTTTCGGTTCAACAGCTTGCCGAGGCTGCGCGTGACGTTCTCGCTCCGAAATAACCTCTTGGCGTGGCCAGAATTTCCTGCAAAGGGCTGATTATGCCCAGTTTGCGTCGTGTCCTGATCGTCGAGGACGAGCCCTTGATCGCGATGATGCTCGAGGATTTCCTCGATGTGTTGGAGCGTGAGGTCGCTGGCACTGCCGATGATGTCGCGGGCGCGCTGGCGCGGATCGAGGCCGGCGGGATCGAGGTGGCGATCCTCGACGTCAATCTGCGCGGCGGCGAGCAGAGCTGGCCGGTCGCCGCGCGGCTCGACGAGCTCGGCATCCCCTTCATCCTCGCCACCGGCGGGGCGGGCGACACGATCGCCGAGGCCTGGCGCAATCGCCCGATCCTCTCCAAGCCTTTCACGATGGACGGCGTGGAAAGGGCGCTCGACGGACTGGGCTGAGCCCGACCGCGGGATTCCCACCGGCCGGATGTCGGGACTCATCCCGATAGTAGGCATGCCCTCCGAAGTGCGAGTGCGGACCCTGAACGTTCGTCAGGAGATCCGCGATGAAGACCAGGATTCGCGTCGCCTGCCTGCTCGGCGGGTTCGGGCTGCTGCTCGGTGGCGTTTCCTCCGCCGGGGACGCGGAGCCAGCCCGGCCCCAGAGCGCCGCGCCCCGCGCGGTCCTGATCACCAACGTCCGGCTGTTCACCGGGGGACAGGCGCTCTCGGCGCCCTCTAACGTGCTGGTGGTGGGCAACCTCATCAGCCGGATCTCGCGCGATCCGATCGCGCTGCCGAACGGAGCGGAGGGCACCACGCTCGATGGCGGCGGCCGCACCTTGATGCCGGGACTGATCGATGCGCACTGGCACACCACGCTTGTCGCGCTCACGCCGGCGCAGTTGCTCTCCTCCGATGCCGGCTTCACCAATCTCGTCGCGGGCGTGCAGGCGACGGCGGCGCTGATGCGCGGCTTCACCACGATCCGCGACCTCGGCGGGCCGTCCTTCTCGCTCAAGCGCGCGATCGACAGCGGATTGGTCGCGGGGCCGCGAATCTATCCCTCGGGCGCGATGATCACCATCACCAGCGGCCATGGCGACTTCCGCCAGCTCTCCGATCTCCCGCGCGTGCCCGGCCAGCTGACCCGCATGGAGGTGCTCGGCGGCGCGATCGTCGTCGACAGCCCCGACGAAGTGCGGATGCGCGCGCGCGAGCAGCTGATGCAGGGCGCCACCCAGATCAAGCTCACCGCCGGCGGCGGCGTCGCCTCGCCCTTCAGCCCGCTCGACGTCTCGACCTTCACCGAGGCCGAGTTGCACGCCGCGGTCGAGGCGGCGGAGAATTGGGGCACCTATGTCGTCGCCCATGCCTATACCCCCGCAGCGATGCAGCGCGCGATCGCGGCGGGGGTGAAGTGCATCGAGCACGGCCATCTCATGGACGACGCCACCGCCAGGCTGATGGCGGCCAAGGGCACCTGGTTGAGCACCCAGCCTTTCCTCGACGACGAGGATGCCAGCCCGCTGCCTCCGGGATCGTTCGAACGCGAGAAGCAGCTAGAGGTCATCGCGGGGACAGACCGGGTCTATCAGCTCGCGAAGAAGTACAAGCTCAAGCTCGCCTTCGGCACCGACATCCTCTTCGCGCCCAATATCGCGCCCCGGCAGACCGCGCAGATCCCGAAGCTCAAGCGTTGGTTCAGCGCGTCCGAGATATTGAGCCAGGCGACTGCGGCGAACGGCGAGCTGATGCGGCTCTCGGGCCCACGCAATCCCTATCCCGCCAGGCTCGGCGTGATCGAGCCGGGCGCTTATGCCGACCTGCTCATCGTCGAGGGCAATCCGGTCGACAATATCGATCTGCTCAACGATCCCGAGCGCAACTTCCGCGTGATCATGAAGGACGGGCGGATCTACAAGAACACGCTGGCCGGCTGAGCGCTCAGTCGCGCAGGGCCTGATCGACGCTGGCGCCCGCCGCCAGCCGCTGCGCGACCTGCTGGCGAGCTTCGAAATAGCGAAGCGCGGGTGCACCCGAGCCCTGTTGCCGCAGCGTTGCCGCCTGGCTCGCGGAAAGGCTGCTCTCCTGTGCGACATGGTCGCAATAGCCCTCGACCGTCCGGCTCGTCAGCAGCCGCGCGCCGATCGGTCCGTAGTGGCGGTCGATCAGCAGGTGCGTGGTCTCATGCGCGATCGTCCCGCTCAGCGTCCGCCGGTTGCCGATTTCGGCGGCATTGCGCACCTCGTCCCGCGCAGACGCGCTGCGGTTGACGACGATGTTGTTCGACAGGGGACGCGTCAACGCGAAGGCGCCCGAGTAATTCGGCAGCGCGAGCAGCGTCCAGCGCCAGCCGCCTTCGGTGAGATAGATGGCGCGATTGCCCAAGGGAGCGGCGAGGGGGCTTGCTGCGGTGAGCGCGTCGGCCCGGGCGAGGATGCCGGTCATCTCCGGCCCGATCGGTTCGACCGAATAGACGGTGACTTGCCCGATCTGCGCGCGGTGCGGAAAGGCCAGCACCGACGGCGCATAGAGGATGCCCGCCAATCCAGCGACGGCCACCCCGGCGCCGATCGCGATTCCCTTGCGCAGCTTCGATGCCCGTCCGGTCATTCTCTTCCTCTCCATCGCTTCCCTGTTCAGTCGATCACGCGCACCGGATCACCGGCGCGGATCAGCCCCGGGCGTGCCGGGGTCGCATAGACGCCATAGGCATTGCCGAACTGCTGGGCGACCGTGCGCAATATCCGCGGCTCCTTGGCGGCGGTGTCGGGATCGATCGTGATCAGCGCGCAGCGGGGGATCGGGTCGGCCATCTGCACCACCGCGCCGTCTTCGCCATTGCCGAAGGCCAGCCGCAGCCCCCGCCAGTCGCTCACCGGCAGCGCGCTCTCGATCACCAGGTTCGAACGGAAGCGCCGCGGGTCGAGTGTGCTGCCATGTGCCGTCTCTACCTGCGCGTGACTCGCGGTGGTGACGATCGAGATCGGCATCGAATCATAGATGCCCCTCGCCACCTGGATCAGCCCCACCGGCTCGCCCGCCGCGGCCTCGAGATGGCCGTGGAGCGACGGATCGTGCAGCGACACCGCCGCGCCGTCGGGCGTGTCGATCAGCACGGCCGAGGTCTTGGGCGCAGCCGGATCGGCGAAGCGCGCATGGTGGAGCACCATCGCCGGCACTTCGCGCGCGGTCAACCAGGGGAAGCGCGTGCCATTGGCCTTGCGCACGAAGGCATATTGGCGGTCACCCTCGATCCCCTGCCAGTCGACTTCGGCCATATCGAGTCGCTCGCCGGCCATCGACTTGACGGGATAGCGGTTGAGCGCCGCGACATGGCCGACGATATTGGTCATGGGACCGGGCTATCGGGCAATGCCCGCTGCCGCAACCCGGCGTGACAGGCGCGGCGTGATCGGGCAGAGCGCGGCCATGATCCACCTGACCCGCGACGGACCGATCGCGACTATTGCTCTCGCGCGCCCGGAGGCGAAGAACGCGCTTCCCATCGCCGCCTGGCAGGCGCTCGCCGCCGCCGCGCGCGCGGTGGGCGATGCCCGCGCGGTGATCCTAAAATCCGACGTTCCCGGCATCTTCTCCGCCGGTGCCGACGTCCGCGAGTTCGAGGCGCTTGCCGCCGATCCCGCTCTGCGCTCCGCCTTCCGCACCGCGATGCGCGACGCGATCGAGGCGGTTGCCGCGCTCCCCATGCCGGTGATCGCCGCGATCGACGGGGGCTGTTTCGGCGCCGCGGTAGCGCTGATCCTAGCCGCCGACATCCGCATCGCCGGCATGCGCGCCGAGTTCGCCACCACGCCCGCGCGCCTCGGCATCGGCTATCCGCAGGAGGACGTCGCGCGGCTGACGGCGCAGGTGGGGCAGGGAATGGCGTCGCTGATGCTGTTCACCGGCGATCGGCTGGTGCCCGACGAGGCCAAGCGCATCGGCCTGGTCGAACTGCGCGCGAAGAAGGCGGGCGAGACCGCGACGGGGCTCGCCGCCGCGATCGCCGGCAACGCGCCGCAAGCCGTCCGCCTGCTCAAGCGCACGCTCCGCGGCGGCGAGGGGCTCGACCAGGCCTTTGACGACGCGTTCGGCGGACCCGAGTTCACCGAGGGCCTCGCCGCGTTTCGTGAACGGCGGAAACCGCTCTACCGATGAGCGTGCCTGCCGAGATCATCGAGGGAAAACAGCAGGATATCCTGCTGCTCTGCGATCACGCCTCAAATGCCGTGCCGCCCGATATCGACCTCGGCATCGCTCCGGAATTGCTCGATCTCCACATCGCCGTGGATATCGGCGCCGATCCGCTGACCCGCAGCCTCGCCGCGCGGCTCGAGGTGCCCGCGATCCTCGCCACCGTCTCGCGGCTCGTGATCGACCTCCACCGCGAGCCCGACCATGTCAGCCTGATTCCCCATCGCAGCGACGGTCACTGGATACCGGGCAACGACCCGGTCGACCGGGCAGGGCGCATCGCGCGCTTCCATGCGCCCTATCACCGCCTGCTCGCCCGTAGCATCCGCACGCAGCGGCCCAGGCTGATCCTCTCGATCCACAGCTTCACGCCGTGCCTCGAGCATGGCGGTACCAATCGGCCGTGGGAGGTCGGCGTGCTCTACAATCGCGACGCCCGCGCCGCGCATGCCGCGATCGACTGGTTTCGCGGCCAGGGCCTCGTCACCGGCGATAACGAGCCCTATTCGGGCCGCCTGCTCAACGCCACGCTCAACCGCCATGCCGAAGCCAACGGCATCCCCTCGGTCGCGATCGAGGTCCGCAACGACCTGATCCGCGACGCGTTCGGGATCGAGCGATGGAGCCAGGCTTTAGCCGGGCTGGCAAATTCTTTGCGCAATAGTCTTGCGCGAAACGTCCCTATCGCGACATAGGCTTGCGCGCCATGACAAACCGATTCGACAAATCCAAGCTCCCCAGCCGCCACGTTTCCGTCGGACCCGAGCGCGCCCCGCACCGCAGCTATTATTACGCGATGGGCATCCCCGAAGAAGATATCGCCAAGCCCTTCGTGGCGGTGGCGAGCGCCGGCAACGACAGCGCGCCCTGCAACACCACGCTCGACGCGCAGGCCGATGCCGCGCGCGAGGGCGTGATCGCCAATGGCGGCATGCCGCGCCGCTTCAACACGATCACCGTCACCGACGGCATCGCCATGGGCCACCAGGGCATGAAGTCGTCGCTGATCAGCCGCGAGGTGATCGCCGACTCGGTCGAGCTCTCGGTGCGCGGCCATTGCTACGACGCGCTCGTCGCCTTCGCGGGCTGCGACAAGTCGCTCCCCGGCATGATGATGGCGATGCTCCGCCTCAACGTGCCGTCGATCTTCGTCTATGGCGGCTCGATCCTGCCCGGCCGCTTCCACGGCAAGGACGTCACCGTCGTGGACGTGTTCGAGGCGGTTGGCCAGCATGCCGCTGGCAATTGCCCTCTCCACGAGCTCACCGCGCTCGAGAAGGTCGCCTGCCCCGGCCACGGCGCCTGTGGCGGTCAGTTCACCGCCAACACCATGGCCTGCGTCGGCGAGGCGATCGGCTTGTCGCTGCCCAATTCGAACATGGTGCCCGCGCCCTACCAGTCGCGCGAGCAGATCGCGGTCGCGGCGGGCTATCAGGTGATGGACCTGATCGCGCGCAACCTACGCCCGCGCGACATCTGCACCCGCGAGGCCTTTATCAACGCCGCGCGCGTCGTCGCGGCGACCGGCGGATCGACCAACGCCGCGCTCCACTTGCCGGCCATGGCCAGCGAGGCGGGGATCGACTTCGATCTCCACGACGTTGCTGAGGCATTCAAATCAACACCTTATATCGCTGACCTGAAGCCGGGTGGCAAGTATGTCGCCAAGGACATGCACGAGGCCGGCGGCGTCTACATGCTGATGAAGACGATGCTCGCGGGCGGCTTCCTCGACGGCAATTGCATGACCGTGACGGGCAAGACGCTGGGCGAGAATATCGATCAGGTCACGTGGAACCCCGACCAGAAGGTCATCTATGACGTCAAGACGCCGCTCTCGCCCACCGGCGGCGTGGTCGGCCTGCGCGGCACGCTGGCGCCCGAGGGCGCGATCGTGAAGGTCGCGGGCATGCACCGGCTCCAGTTCACCGGCCCGGCGCGCGTGTTCGACTGCGAGGAGGATTGCTTCCAGGCGGTCGAGAATCGCGAGATCAACGAAGGCGAGGTCCTCATCATCCGCTACGAGGGGCCCAAGGGCGGCCCCGGCATGCGCGAAATGCTCTCGACCACCGCCGCGCTCTACGGGCTCGGCATGGGTGAGAAGGTCGCATTGATCACCGACGGGCGCTTCTCGGGCGCGACGCGCGGCTTCTGCATCGGCCATGTTGGTCCCGAGGCGGCCGATGGCGGGCCGATCGCCTTGGTCGAGAATGGCGACACCATCCGCATCGACGCCGAGGCCGGCACGATCGACCTCGACGTTCCCGAGGACGTGCTCGCCGAGCGCCGCGCCAAGTGGCAGCCGCGCGTCAACGACTATCAGTCCGGCGCGCTCTGGCGCTATTCCCAGAATGTCGGCCCCGCCTATAAGGGCGCGGTGACGCATCCGGGAGCCAGCGCCGAACGCCATGTCTACGCGGATATCTGACCTTCGCTTCCCCTCCCTGAAAGGGAAGGGCAAGGGGTGGGTTTAGCGCGCGTGGCGGCTCGATGCCGCCATGGGCGCTTTTCTCGCGCCGTCAGTGGCGAGCGCTGTGCGCTCGCACCCACCCCCATCCCCTCCCTTTCAGGGAGGGGCGTGCAAGCGGCTATTTTCGCCCTATTTCTCTCTGCGTGCGGGTCTTCGCCCGAACAGGGCGGTGAGTCTCCAATATCGACGTCCAATCAGGTCCTCGCCACAACCCAACCCGAAGCCCCCAAGGTCGACTGCGCTCCAGCCGGCACCGCCGACCTCACTCCCGCCTGCACGATCGACCGCACCGAAACCGCAGCCGGCCCGATCCTCACCCTCCGCCATCCCGACGGCGCCTTCCACCGCCTTCAGATCACGCGCGACGGCCGCGGCGTGGTTGCCGCCGACGGTGCCGAGCCCGCGAAAGTCACCCCGCTCGGCCCCGACCGCATCGAAGTCGAGCTCGGCGGCGCGCGCTACCGGCTGCCGGCTACCGTCCGCGGACAGGCGCGATGATCCCCTCGGGCACCCCGATCGTCACCGCCGCCGAGATGCGCGCCGCCGAGCAGGCGGTGTTCGCGAGCGGCGTCTCGCAGGACTCGCTGATGGAGCGGGCAGGGGCCGCAGTCGCGCGCGAGGCCGCGCGCTTCGCCATGGGCCGCCCGATCCTGGTCCTCGCGGGCCCCGGCAACAATGGCGGCGACGCCTATGTCGCCGCGCGGCTGCTCCATGCCGAGGGCCATGACGTCAACCTCGTCGCCACCGGCGCGCCCGGATCGGGCGCCGCCGAGCGGATGCAGGCGCTGTGGCATGGGCCGACCAGCTCGCTCTACGCCGCGCGACCGCGCCCGGTCCTGGTCGACGGCCTGTTCGGTACCGGCATGACCCGCCCGCTTGATCGCGGACTGGCGGCGGTGTTCGCCGATCTCGCCAAGCAGGCCGAGTTCACCTTGTCGATCGACCTGCCCTCGGGCCTCGACACCGACACTGGCGCCGACCTCGGCGCACCCCGGGGGATCGACGTCACGGTGGCGCTCGGCGCGCTCAAGCCCGCGCATCTGCTCGATGCCGGCCTCGAGCGCTGCGGCAGGGTCCTGCTCGCCGATCTCGACATCCCCGTCGACACGCGCTGGCGCACCGTCGCGCGCCCGCGCATCGAGACCCCCGGCGCACACAGCCACAAGTATAGCCGGGGCCTCGTCGCCGTGGTCGAAGGCGCGATGCCCGGTGCAGCGCGGCTTGCGGCCCGCGCGGCGATGGCGGGCGGGGCGGGCTATGTCGTGCTCGCCGGCGATCGTCCCTGGGGAGACGGTCCCGATGCCTTGGTCCGCCGCGAAGTGCGCAGCGCCGAGGACCTCACGGAGTTTCTGAGCTGGGACCGGATCGACGCAGTGGTGCTCGGTCCCGGCCTAGGCCGTGATCGCCGCGCCGAGGCCTATCTGCGCACCGCCTTCGCCGCGCCGTGCCCGCTTATCCTCGACGGCGACGCGCTGACTCTGCTCGGCACCGGCGCCACGCGCTGGCTCGAGACGCGCGCCGCGCCCACCTGGATCACTCCGCATTCGGGCGAGTTCGACCGGATGTTCGGCAGCGAGGGCAGCAAGATCGATCGCACGCTCGCCGCCGCGGCCGAGACCCGCGCGACGATCGTCCACAAGGGCGCCGACACAGTGATCGCCTCGCCCAAGGGGGAGGTGCGCGTCCTCGCCGGCGCTTCGCCCTGGCTCTCGACCGCGGGCACCGGCGACGTGCTCGCCGGCCTGCTCTCCGCGCAGCTGGTGCGGGGCGGGAAGGGCGCAGTCCCCGTCGAGGCCGCCGCCTGGCTCCACGCCCGCGCCGCGCAGCTTGCAGGGCCGGCGCTGATCGCCGATGAGCTGATCGCGCATATCCCCGAGGCTATTTCAGAATGTCTGTGAACGACGACCAGATCCTCCGCGTCGCCGCGCGTGGCGATGGCGTCACTGCCGATGGTCGCCACGCCGCTTTCGCAGCACCCGGCGATCGGCTGACGCCCGAGGGCGCGATCGTCCCCGGCCCGCACCACCAGACGCCCCCGTGCAAGCATTTCCCGGAGTGCGGCGGCTGCCAGCTCCAGCATCTCGACGACGTCAGCTGGCTGCAGTTCATCGCCGATCGCGTCGCGAGCGCGCTGGCGGCGCAGGGGCTCGAGGCCGATATCCGCCCGCCCTTGCTTTCGCCCCCCAACACGCGTCGTCGCGCCACGCTCCATGCCGAGCGTCGCGGCCGCCAGGTCCGCTTGGGCTTCACCCGCCAGAACAGCCACGAACTGATCGACCTCGAGGAGTGCTGGATCCTCGCCCCCGAGCTCTTCGCCCTGGTAGCGCCGCTCCGCGGCATGCTCGCCGCGCTGATCCCGGGCACCCGTCGTATCAACGTCCACCTAGCGCAGACCGATCAGGGCCCCGACGTGCTGATCGACGGGCTCGAGGCCGAGGGCCTTGCCGCCGCGGAGGCCCTCAGCGCCTTCTCGCACCGCCACCATCTCGCGCGCCTGTCGATCGACGAGGGATTCGGTCCCACCGCGCGCTACGAGCCCGAGCCGGCCACGGTGACGCTGGGCGGCGTGCCCGTGCCGTTCCCGCCGGGCAATTTCCTCCAGGCCACGCCCGAGGGCGAGGCGGCGCTCGTCGCGGCGGTGCAGGAGATCGCCGGTGAGGCGAAGGCTGTCGCCGACCTGTTCGCCGGGCTCGGCACCTTCACCTTCGCCTTCCCCAAGGCCAAGGTCTATGCCGCCGAAGCCGCGCGCGATCCGATCATGGCGCTCAAGTCCGCTGCCGGCCTCGCCGGCCGGAAAGTGTTCGCCGAGCATCGCGACCTGTTCCGCCGCCCGGTCACCGCGAGCGACCTCTCCAATTTCGATGCCGTCATCCTCGATCCGCCCCGCGCCGGCGCGCGCGAGCAGGTCGCCGAGATCGCAGCGTCGAAAGCGCCGCTCGTCGCTTATGTATCGTGCAATCCCAGTACCTTCGCCCGCGATGCCGAGACTCTGTCGCAAGCTGGCTACCGGCTAGACTGGGTCCAGCCCGTCGGCCAGTTCCGCTGGTCGACGCATGTCGAGCTGGCGGCGAAGTTCAGCCGCTAGGGATAGTCCGCTTTTAGGAAGAACAGCCCGTCGGGCGGCGCGTTGAGCCCGAGCCGCGCCCGGTCGCGTGCCTCCAGCGCGTCGCGCAGGTCGGCCGCGCTCCACTTGCCCTGGCCGACCAGCGCGAGGCAGCCGACCATCGATCGCACCTGATGGTGGAGGAACGACCGCGCCGAGGCGCGTACCGTCACGCGTTCGCCCTCGCGCGCCACGTCGAGCCGATCGAGCGTCTTGAGCGGGCTCTCCGACTGGCAATGCGCCGAGCGGAAGGTAGTGAAGTCGTGCTTGCCCACCAGCAATTGCGCGGCTTCGTGCATCGCCCCGGCGTCGAGCTCCGCGGCGATCCGCCACGCCAGCCCCTTCTCCCAGGTCAGCGGCGAACGGCGGTTGACGATGCGATACTCGTAGTGCCGCGCCAGGCACGAGAAGCGCGCATGCCAGTCGTCGGGCACCGTCACGCAGTCGAGCACTGCCACCGGATTCGGCCGCAGCCGCGCGTTGAGCGCCTCCATCAGTCGGAACGGCGTGATCGGCTTCGCGATGTCGAGATGCGCGCGCATGCCGAGCCCGTGCACGCCCGCATCGGTGCGCCCCGCGGCATGCACCACCGTCGCCTCGCCGGTCACCGCGAAGGCGGCCTCCTCGATCGCCTGCTGGACGCTCGGGCCATGGTCCTGCCGCTGCCAGCCCATGAAGGGGCGGCCGTCGAACTCCACGGTAAGCGCGAACCGCGTCAAAGCTGCGTCCCCGCGGGGATGGGGAATCCGCGCAGCAGCTCCGCCGCCGTCATGACGCCACGCCCGGCACGCTGGACGAGGGTCGGGCGGATCGCGCCTTCGCCGCACGCGATCGTCATCGCGTCGTCAAGCACTCTTCCGGCATCTCCGCGCTCGGCCACGACTTCCGCAGCGTGCACCCGCACGCGCTCGCCGACCACTTCGAAGAACGCCCCTGGCGCTGGGTTGAACGCGCGCACCTGCCGCTCGACATCAAGGGCGCTCCGCGAGAAATCCAGCCGCGCCTCGGCCTTGTCGATTTTCGCCGCATAGGTCACGCCCTCGTCGGGCTGTGGCACCGGCGGATGGGCATCCATGTCGCTCAGCACCTCGACCATCAGTCGCGCGCCCATCGCGCTCAGCTCGGCGGCGAGCTCGCCCGCGGTCTTGCCGTCCACCGGCGTCCGCCCCTCGAGCCGCACCGGCCCGGTGTCGAGCCCCCCCTCCATCTGCATGATCCCCACGCCCGTCTCGGCATCGCCGGCGAGGATCGCGCGCTGGATCGGCGCAGCGCCTCGCCAGCGCGGCAGCAGCGAGCCGTGCACGTTGAGGCAGCCGACCCGCGGCGCGTCGAGCACCGCCTGGGGCAGGATCAGGCCGTACGCCGCGACCACCGCCACATCGGCATCGAGCGCGGCGAATGCCTCGATCGCCCCGGGCTCCTTGCGGAAGGAAAGCGGCGTGCGCACTTCGATCCCCAGCGCCTCGGCGCGGGCATGGACGGGCGAGGGCGCGACCTTGCCCCGATTGCCCCGCCGCGGCGGCTGGCTGTACGCCGCCACGACGTCATGGCCCGTTGCGACCAGCGCGTCGAGCGTCGGGACGGCGAATTCGGGGGTGCCCATGAAGATGATCCGCATGCGCAGCCCTTAGCCCTATCCGTCATCCCGGCGAAAGCCGGGATCTCAGGCGAAGGCGCGATACCGCCAGAGGTCCCGGCTTTCGCCGGGATGACGGGGCAGTTTCCTTTCTGTTCCGCCCCCGCTATCTCTCGCTTATGGCTTCCCCAGAAATCGAAGCGCTTACCCAGGCCCTGTCCCGTCTTCCCGGGCTCGGCCCGCGTTCGGCGCGCCGCGCGGTGCTCCATCTGCTCAAGAAGCGCGAGACCGCGCTCGATCCCTTGCTCTCGGCGCTCAGCGCAGTGAGCCGGCGGCTCAGCACCTGCGGCATTTGCGGCAATGTCGACACCAGCGATCCCTGCGCGATCTGTGCCGATCCCCGCCGCGACGCGCGGTCGCTCTGCGTGGTCGAGGAAGTCGCCGATCTCTGGGCGCTCGATCGCGCGCGACTCTTCCCCGGCAAGTTCCACGTCCTGGGCGGCCGCCTCTCGGCACTGGAGGGCGTCCGCCCCGAGGATCTGCGCGTCGACAGCCTCGTCCGCCGCGTCGCCGCAGGCGGGATCGACGAGGTCGTTCTCGCGATGAACGCCACGCTCGACGGCCAGACCACCGCGCACTACCTCGCCGAGCGGCTCGAGGCCTATCCGGTCCGCATCACCCAGCTCGCCCACGGCCTGCCCGTCGGCGGCGAACTCGACTATCTCGACGAAGGCACGCTCGCCCAGGCTTTGCGCGCCCGCCGGCCGGTGGCCTGAGTTTCTTCACGCAAAGGCGCGAAGGCACGAAGTAGAATGGGTTCGCGCAGAGGCGCAGAGGACGCAGAGAGGTTGGCCTCGGCTGCGCCAGCAGCCTTCATAAGTGCCAGCCTACCGAAGGAACAGCGCGCCAAGGCGCGCAATTTCTCTGCGTCCTCTGCGCCTCTGCGCGAAAAATCTTCGTGCCTTCGCGCCTCCGCGTGAAAATCAAAAGAACCCACCCGCTTGCGACCAAAGCGCCTGCGGACTATTTTACCCGCATGGCCATCCTACCCATCGTCGAAGTTCCGGACCCGCGTCTCCGCCTCATCTCCCAGCCCGTGGAGGAGGTGAACGACGAACTGCGCGACCTGATCGCCGACATGTTCGACACGATGTACGACGCCCCGGGCATCGGCCTCGCCGCGATCCAGGTCGGCGTGCCCAAGCGCGTCATCGTCATGGACCTGCAGGAGGAGGAGGACGAGGAAGGCAAGCCGATCCGCCAGCCCCGCGTCTTCGTCAACCCCGAGATCCTCGATCCCGCCGAGGAGCAGTCGGTCTATACCGAGGGCTGCCTGTCGATCCCCGAGCAGTTCGCCGATGTGGAGCGCCCCGCGCGCTGCCGGGTGAAGTGGCTCGACGAGAAGGGAGATGCGCATGACGAGCTGTTCGAGGGCCTGCTCGCCACCTGCATCCAGCATGAGATGGACCATCTCCAGGGCATCGTCTTCATCGACCATCTCTCGCGCCTCAAGCGCGACATGATCCTCAAGAAGCTCGCCAAGGCCCGCAAGGCTGCGGCCTGAGACCAGCCTCTCGTCGCGCCGGACTATGTGGTTGCTCTGATCTCGCCAAAGCGCTAGGTTCGCCTTCTGTTCCAGGAGGCAAGGTTGGACCCGCTCGCTCTTATCGTGACCGTCGCGGCGCTGCTTTCCGGCCTCGCGTTCGGCTGGTTCCTCGGCTCGCGCGGCGTCGCCCAGGCACGTGCTGAGCGCGACAAGCGCGAGGATGACTTCAAGGCGGCAATCTCCGATCTCAACCGCAAGGATATCGAGCTCGCCACGCTGAAGGCCGAGACGAACGGCCTCGAAGCCCGCTTCGCCGAGCTGGCGAGCCGTGCGCTGGGCGAGGCCCAGGAGGCGTTCCTCAAGCGTGCCGATGATCGCTTCAAACAATCCGAGGCGATGGCGGGCGAGAATCTCAAGTCGCTGCTCCAGCCGGTCAACGATCGCCTCCAGCGCTACGAGGAAGGCGTCGCCAGGGTCGAGGCCGAGCGGCGCAACGCGTTCGGCGAGTTGAAGGGCCAGATCGAGCAGATGCGGATCGGCACCGAGCGCGTGAGCAGCGAGGCCGCCAAGCTGGTCAACTCGCTCCGCAATGCGCCCAAGTCGCGCGGGCGCTGGGGCGAGCAGCAGCTAAAGAACGTGCTCGAGACGTGCGGCCTTGCCGAGCACACCGATTTCGAGACCGAGGTCAACGTCGCGCAGGAGGAGGGCGGGCGGCTGCGCCCCGACGCGATCGTCCGCGTGCCCGGGGGGCGCGCGCTGGTGATCGACGCCAAGGTGTCGCTCAACGCCTATCAGGATGCGTTCGGCGCGGTCGACGAGGGCGAGCGCCATCTCGGCCTCGCTGCGCATGCCGCCTCGATGAAGGCGCACATCAATGCGCTGGGCAACAAGGCCTATTGGAGTCAGTTCGAGGACGCGCCCGACTATGTCATCATGTTCGTGCCGGGCGAACATTTCCTCTCCGCCGCGCTCGAGCACGATCACGCGCTCTGGGATTTCGCCTTCGAGAAGCGCGTGCTGCTCGCCACTCCGACCAACCTGATCGCGATCGCGCGGACGGTGGCGGCGGTGTGGCGGCAGGAGAAGCTCGCCAAGGAAGCGCGGCAGATCGGCGAACTCGGCAAGGAACTCTACGACCGGCTCGCCAAGGCGCTCGGCGACCTGCGCGTGGTGGGCAGCGGCCTCAACACCGCGGTGAAGAACTTCAACACCTTCGCGACCAGCCTCGAGACCCGCGCATTGGTCAGCGCGCGCAAGCTCAAGGACCTCAACATCGAACCTGGTGCGCGCGAGATCGAGACGATCCCGCCGGTCGAGCTCCTCGCCAGCCATGCCGGCGATCCCGATCTCCCCGAAGCGCAGGCGGCGGAATAGGCTGGCGGAGCCGCCCTCTCTTCGTCATCCCGGCGCAAGCCGGGATCCGGAGCTACGAAGGACATTCGCCCGTAACCCTGCGCCCCGGCCTTCGCCGGGGTGACGGATTTAGGTACGAGCCTCCAACCCAGGTGCAATGCACTTCGCGGGTTTTAGATTGTATCGACATTCAAATCCTCCCCCTGCCAGGGGGAGGTGGCGCCGAAGGCGTCGGAGGGGGAGGTAGGCAGCGCACTCTCCAACTGAGCGTAGTGCTTCCGCCCCCTCCGTCACGTTGCGCGTGCCACCTCCCCCCTGGCGGGGGAGGATTGAAAGCCTTCGCTCGCCGACCTAGACCCGCTCAGCGCCGGTCGCGCACCAGCGTCATCGTCTGGCCCCGGGCGTTGCTCAGCACCAGCTTGCCGGCGCGGTTGCGGGTCACCGTCAGCCGGTCGGCGAACAGGCGGAGAATCGTCGCCTCCTGCACGTTCTTGGCGCGCTCCATACAGGCCATCCGCGTGGTCGCCAGCGGGCCCGCGGTCAGCCGGCCGCGCTCGAAGCGGAAGCTGCCGTTGAAGCGGTTGCAGCTGGCATTGCCCGAGATGCGCCCGTCGCGGAAGGTGACGCCCGGCGCCGAGTCGTGTGCCACCGGCCGGCCCGACAGCGCCTCGATCCGCCATGCGCCCTCGATCGCGCCGCCGCGATCCGCCGTCTCGCGCACCTCGCCGCCGCAGCCTTGCCAGGTCCGGCCGTCGACCTTCACGGTCACCGTGTCCGAATAGCGCCGGTCGCTCATCCCGTCGCTGCACGGCTTGTGGATGGCATTCACGCTGATCCGGCGCGTCTGCCAGATCTCGCCGGCAAAGCCGTGGATCACTTTCGGCGTCGCGACGGTCACGGGCCGGCGGCCGGGCGCCTCGAAGCGCATCGCCCGTGCGCCGATCGTCAGGCTCCAGAAGGGCTCGGTGCCGCTTGCGCGATAGTCGGTCTGCGCCTGCGCTGCCGCGGGGAGGGCGGTCAGTGCGATCAGGCTCGCGGCAAGCAGGGTCGGGACGCGCATGGGTTCACTCCTTTTCGAGCCGCCGCAATGGGGGAGCGCGGCTGAACCGTTCATGGCCGTAACGATCGGCTCCCGTTCAGGATGCTGGCAATGTAGGATTTGCCGTGCCAGCCTCGCGTATCGCTCTTTGACAATGTCCGGATCCGTTGCGCCTTCGAACGAACGAATATTATCCGGACGCGCAACGAAGTTTCACGATTCACGGGAAAAGTGCGAAGTTAAGCGCCGCGAATCCTACTCAGTACCTCATAGGCCATCACTGCGGTGGCCACCGCGGCGTTGAGGCTGTCGGCCTTGCCGAGCATGGGGATCTTGACCAGCAGGTCGCATTCCTCGGCCATGAAGCCGGGCATGCCCTGCGCCTCGTTGCCGGTGAGCAGGAAGGTCGGCGCCTGGTAGTGCGGCGCCTTATAGTCATGTTCGGTGTCGAGGCTGAGACCGACCAATTGCCCAGGCCCCGAGCGCAGCCAGGGCACGAACTCGGCCCAGCTCGCCCGTGCCACGGGCACGGTGAACAGCGCCCCCATGCTCGCGCGGACGGCCTCGACCGAGAAGGGATCGACGCACTCGTCGATCAGGATCAGCCCGCCCGCGCCCACCGCGTCGCCGGTCCTCAGGATCGTGCCGAGATTGCCCGGGTCGCGCAGTCGCTCGGCGACGAGCCAGATCGGCGCGGTGTCGCGGTCGAGATCGGCCAGGGTGAGCGCGAACTCGGGATAGACGCCCACCACCGCGCCGGGATTGTCCTTGCCCGAGAGCTTGGAGAGAATGTCGGCATTGGTCTCGATCGCCTCGCCGCCGGCAGCCTCGGTCGCGTCGACCAGCGCGCGGACCAGCGGGTGGCCCGCCATGTCCCTGGCGAAGAACAGGAAGGCGGGCAGCCACCCGGCCTCGCGCGCCTCGGTCAGGATGCGCAGCCCCTCGGCGAGGAACAGCCCTTCCTCACGCCGGTGGCGCTTGTCGCGCAGGTTGCGGACGCGCTTGATCAGCGGATTGGAGAATGCGGTGATTTCGCGAGGCATGGCCCGGCTCAGTCCTCGCCGAAGCGCGCCTCGACGAGCTCCACCAGCGCCTGCACCGCTTCGTGCGCGCCGTCGCCCTCGGCACTGATCGTGATCGTGTCGCCCTTGGCGGCGCCCAGCATCATCAGGTCGAGGATCGAGGTGCCCGAGGCGCTCGACCCGTCCTTCTCGACGATGAGCTCGACCGGTTGGCTGGTCGCGAGCGTGACGAAAGCCATGCTGGCGCGGGCGTGCAGGCCGCGGCGGTTCTCGATCATCACGCTGCGCGTCGCACGGTTCACGCGGCGGCCTCTCCCAAAACCTCGGATGCGACGGTGATGTATTTGCGCCCGGCGTCGCGGGCGGCAGCAACCGCCTCGGTCACCTTCATCGTCTTGCGCGCGCTGCCCAGGCGGATGAGCATCGGCAGGTTGATGCCTGCGATCACTTCGATCCGTCCCGCCTCCATCAGCGAGATGGCGAGGTTCGAGGGCGTACCGCCGAACAGGTCGCTGAGCACGATCACCCCGCGACCTTCGTCCACGTTCCTGATCGCCTCGGCGATGTCGGCGCGGCGGCTTTCCATATCGTCGTCGGGGCCGATGCAGATCGATTCGATCCGCTCCTGCTTGCCCACCACATGCTCCATCGCGACCACGAACTCCTCGGCGAGTCGCCCATGCGTCACGAGTACCAAACCAATCATCTCAAACTCCGCCCCCTGATACGTTCACCGGGGCCCCCTCCAGCGAGTCCTGCGGCGCGGTCTGCAAATCGCGGTGCGTCACCGTGGGCGAAAATCCCTCTTCGCGCAACCGCCGCGCCATCCGTTCGGCGACATGGACCGAGCGATGGCGGCCCCCCGTACACCCGAATGCGGCGGTGACATATGCCTTTCCTTCGGCCTGGTAGCGCGGCAGCAACAGGAGCAGCAGCGCCTCTATCTGCGCCATCGCCTGGCCATATGCCGGATCCTCGGCGACATAGGCCGAAACGTCCGCATCCTGCCCCGTTCCGGGACGCAGCGCCTCGACCCAGTGCGGATTGCGCAGGAAGCGCATGTCGAACACCAGGTCCGCGTCGCGTGGCAGGCCGCGGGCGAAGCCGAACGACGTGATCGTCAGAACGGTCTGCCCCAGGCCCTGACCCGAGAAGGTCGAGCGGATCTGCTGCTGCAGTTCGTTGGAGGTGAGGTTGGTGGTGTCGATCAGCCGATTGGACCAGCGCCTGAGCGGCATGAGCAGTTCGCGCTCGCGGGCGATGCCGTCGCTCGCGGGCCGGTCCTGCGCCAGCGGGTGGCGCCGCCGCGTCTCGGAATAGCGCCGCTCGAGCTCGGAGCCCGCGCATTCGAGGAACAGCGTGCCGACATGGTGACCGTCCTGCTCGCTCAGCTTCTTGATGCGCTGGACGATACTCTCGGCGTCGAACCCGCGGGTCTGGGTGCCGATGCCGAGCGCGAGCGGCCGGTCGTCGTCGCCGTCGGCGCCTTCGCCCGGCGGTGTGTCGAGCAGGCGGTGGAGCAGCAGGAGGGGAAGGTTGTCGACCGTCTCCCAGCCCAGATCCTCGAGCGTCCGCAGCGCCGTCGACTTGCCGGCACCCGACATGCCGGTCACGAGCAGGATGTGCTTGGGCCGCCTCCGGTTCACCGCGCCGCCTGTTTGAGCGCGAGTTCGACCTTGATCGGCGCCGAGGGCTCGAGCGCGGCGAGCGCGAGCACCGGCACGTCCACGCCGGCGATCCGCCGCGTGCGCGCCTCCTCGGGAAAGGGGGATGGGGCATCGAGGACGACGATCAGCAGGTCCACGGGGATACGCTCCACGCTCGGCATCTCGACAATGCCCAGCCCGCGCACTTCGATCCGTCCCGCGAGATGCGCCGGCGCGCTGGCGACCAGCCCGCCGTCGTGCCGCTGGCAGATCACCTGTCCGTCGGCGACCAGTGCGGCGCCGCGATCGATCAGCCGGAGCGCGAGGTCGGACTTGCCCTCGCCCGATCGCCCCTCGATCAGGACGGCGCGCCCGCCGACCGCGACGCAGGCGCCGTGGAGCGTCTCCGAGGAGACTTCCGGAAGCCGGATCTCGGGCATCAGTCGCGCTCCACCAAAGGCAGTCGCACCACGAACCGGGCTCCGCTCAATCGATCCTCCCGCGTTTCCACTGAAATGCTCCCCTGATGGCCTTCGACGATGGTGCGTGCGATGGCAAGGCCTAGCCCCGAATGCTGACCAAAGGCTTCACTCTCGGGCCGCACCGAATGGAATCGGCGGAAAATCGCCTCGCGTGCCGCGTCGGGCACGCCGGGCCCCTCGTCCTCGACCCGGACGACCAGCATCTCGCCATCGATCGCGGCGGAGATCGTGATCAATCCGTTCCCGGGCGAGAAGGAAATGGCGTTCTCGATGAGGTTCTCGAACACGCGCTCGAGCCGCGCCCCCTCGCCGAGCACCGTCAGGGGCGCGCGCGGCCGGCGGTCGAACACGATGCGGACGCCGTTCGGCAGGCCGCGCGTGACGCGCTGGTCGAGCAGCGCCTCGATCATCGCCCCGACATCCACCGGCTCGAAGGTGGCGCGGCTGAGCTGCGCGTCGAGCCGCGAGGCGTCCGAGATGTCGGTGATCAGCCGGTCGAGCCGGTGGACGTCGTCGCGTACGATGCCCAGCAACTGCTCCTGCAACTGCGGATCCTTGACCTTGGACAGCCCCTCGACCGCGGAGCGCAGCGAGGCGAGGGGGTTCTTGAGCTCGTGCGTGACGTCGGCGGCGAAGCTCTCGGTCGCGTCGATCCGCGCGCGCAGCGCCTGGCTCATGTCGGAGAGTGCGCGCGCGAGCATCCCGATCTCGTCGCTACGCTCGGGCAGGCGCGGCACCACTACTTCACGCGCGCGCCCCAGCCGGACGCGGACCGCCGCCCGGGCGAGGCGGCGCAGCGGCCGCACGATCGTCCGCGCCAGGAACAGCGAGAGCAGGATCGAGAGCAGCGAGACGATCGCCAGCACCACGCTCAGCCGGAAGCGCTCCATCCGTACGGTCTGGGTGATGTCGCGGGCATTCACCGTGGTCATCACCACGCCGAGCTGGGTGATCGGCGCCGCGGCGGTGATCACCGGCGTCCGGTCGGGCGCGCGCCATACGGTGGCGGGGGTGCCGTGCGTCTCGCGCGCGGTGCGCACGTCGGGCCAGTCGAGCCCCCGGTCGCGCCCGCGCTCGCGGTAGAGCGGAGCGCGGTCGGCGCCGGCGACGGTGTCGATCACGGCGTCCAGGAAGCGCGCGGTGGACTGGTTGAAGGGATCCTTGTCGGGATCGCGCAGGACGAGGTTGCGCAGGCCCAGGTCATGGCTGTCGGTGATCAGCCGGCCGCTTTCGTCGAACAGCCGGATGCGGGTGCCGGTATCGCGCGCGAGGCTGAGCACGAGCAGGTCGCGCCGCTCGGGCGTGGCCGAGGCGATCGCCTGCGCGATCAGTCGGACCTCGCCGCGCGCCTGCGCCACCCGGCTGTCGACGATCCGGCTGCGATAGGAATCGAGGTAGAAGAAGCCGCTGCCGAGCAACGCCAGCGCGAAGATGTTGACCGCCAGGATCCTCGGCGTGAGGCTGACGCGGTTCGACCATTTGAGCGCGAGGTCGCGCTCGCTATTCGTCCGAGAAGCGATAACCGGCGCCATAGAGCGTTTCGATAGCATCGAACTCGGGATCGACCTGCCGGAATTTGCGCCGCACGCGCTTGATGTGGCTGTCTATCGTGCGGTCGTCGACATAGATGTCGTCCTGATAGGCGGCGTCCATCAGCTGGTTGCGGGTCTTCACGATGCCGGGGCGTTGCGCCAGCGTCTCGAGGATCAGGAACTCGGTGACGGTCAGCGTCACGTTGGTGCCGCCCCAGGTGACGCGGTGCCGCGCCGGGTCCATCGTCAGCCGACCGCGCTCGAGGATCTCCGCCGGCTCCTGCGGGCCGCCCTCCGTAGCGGGCTGCACCGGTTCGGTGCGCCGCAGGATCGCCCGGATGCGCGCGATCAGCAGCCGCTGGCTGAACGGCTTGGCGATATAGTCGTCGGCGCCCATCGCGAGGCCCAGCGCCTCGTCGAGCTCGTCGTCCTTGCTGGTGAGGAAGATGACCGGGATCGCGCTCTTCTCGCGCAGCCGGCGCAGCAGCTCGAGCCCGTCCATCTTGGGCATCTTGATGTCGAGCACCGCGAGATCGGGCGGGTTCTCGATCAGCGCCTTCAGCGCGCTTTCGCCGTCGGAATAGACGCGGGTCAGGAACCCCTCGGTCTGGAGCGCGATGGAGACCGAGGTCAGGATGTTGCGGTCGTCATCGACCAGCGCGATCGTCGCGGTCATGCCGGGCAGCGTGCGTGGCTTTGGAGCATCACGGCAGGGGTTAAAGCAAAGTCGCGGGCGGCTCAATCGGGTGACACCGTTTACCCCAATTGACGCGATTTCGGCCAGCTGCCTATGCCCGGTCCATTGGATAACGCGGCCCCGCCTTCGGGCAGGGGTTTAGCGGCTTAGGAGGTTGGACCTGTGACCAAGCGCACCCCGCGCCACGGTCTCGATGCCCAGGGCATCGCGACCGGCGCTCATCTATTCTGGAATCTCGAGACCGCGCCGTTGATGGAGCATGCGCTCTGCCGCGGCGAGGGCAAGCTCGCCAAGGACGGGCCGCTGGTCGTCGCCACCGGCAAGCATACCGGCCGCTCGGCCAACGACAAGTTCATCGTCCGCGACGCGGAGACCGAGGACAATGTCTGGTGGGGCAAGACCAACAAGCCGATGAGCCCGCAGCATTTCGCCGCGCTCAAGGCCGATTTCCTCGCCCAGCTCGCGCAGCGCGAGACGCTGTTCGTTCAGGACCTGTACGGCGGCTCGCAGCCCGAACACCGCGTCAACGTCCGCGTGATCAACGAGCTTGCCTGGCACAGCCTGTTCATCCGCACGATGCTGGTGCGCCCGGAGGAAAGCGCGCTCGATGAGTTCGCGCCCGAATATACGATCATCGACCTGCCGAGCTTCCATGCCGATCCCGAGCGGCACGGCACGCGCAGCGAGACCGTGATCGCCGTCAACCTGACCGAAAAGCTGATCCTGATCGGCGGCACGGCCTATGCCGGCGAGATGAAGAAGAGCGTGTTCGGGCTGCTCAACTATCTGCTGCCGCCCAAGGGCGTGATGCCGATGCACTGCTCGGCCAATATCGGCCCGAACGGCGACACCGCGGTGTTCTTCGGCCTTTCGGGCACCGGCAAGACCACGCTCTCGGCCGATGCCAGCCGCACGCTGATCGGCGACGACGAGCATGGCTGGTCTGATACCGCGGTCTTCAACTTCGAGGGCGGCTGCTACGCCAAGATGATCCGCCTTTCGCCCGAGGCCGAGCCCGAGATCTTCGCCACGACGAAGCGCTTCGGCACGGTGCTCGAGAATGTCGTGATGGACGCCGATAGCCGCGAACTCGACCTCGACGACGCGACGCTCGCCGAGAACAGTCGCGGCGCCTATCCGATCGGCTTCATCCCCAACACGTCAGAGCATAATCTCGGCCCGGTGCCGAAGAACATCATCTTCCTCACCGCCGACGCTTTCGGGATCATGCCGCCGATCGCCAGGCTCACCCCCGAGCAGGCGATGTACCATTTCCTCTCCGGCTACACCGCCAAGGTCGCCGGCACCGAGATCGGCGTGACCGAGCCCGAAGCGACCTTCTCGACCTGCTTCGGCGCCGCCTTCATGCCGCGCCACCCGTCCGAATATGGCAATCTGCTCAAGGAGCGCATCGCCAAGGGCGGCGTGAATTGCTGGCTGGTCAACACCGGCTGGGCGGGGGGCATGGCCACCGATCCGGGGATCAAGCGCATGCCGATCAAGCTCACCCGCGCGCTGCTCAATGCCGCGCTCGACGGCAGCCTGAGCGACGCCGCGTTCCGCATCGATCCCAATTTCGGGTTCAAGGTGCCGGTCAGCGTCGCGGGCGTGGACTCGGCGGTGCTCGATCCGCGCGAGAGCTGGGCGAACAAGGCGCAATACGACGCCACCGCCGCGAAGCTGGTCGACCTGTTCAACGAGAATTTCGCCCAGTTCGCCGACCATGTCGACGAAGGGGTCCGACAATCGGCGCCGCGCGCCCCGCAGCCCGCCTGACTTGCCCGGTCATCGATCGGGCCTCTAGGAGCCCGATCGATGACCGACTTTACGCCCCGCCTGTTCGCTTCCGACGCCGAAATCGTCCGCCTCGGCGAAGGGCTGCTCGCATGCAGCCTCGCCAAGGAAGACTGGACGCATGAGGCGCATCTTGCCGCCTGCCTATATCTGCTCACCGAGCGGCCGGATGTCGATGTCGATGCCGAGATCGCGGGCATCATCTCGCGCTTCAACGAGAGCGTCGGCGGGGTGAACGACGATGAAGGCGGCTATCACGACACGATCACCCGCGCTTATGTCGCCGGCGTCCGGCTGTTCCTGCGTACGCATCCCGAAGGCGGGCTCGCCGAGCGTGTCAACGCGCTGCTCGTCTCGCCGATCGGGCGCCGCGACTGGCCGCTTGGCTTCTACAGCCGCGAACGGCTCTTTTCGGTCGCCGCGCGTCGCGGTTTCGTCGAGCCGGACCGTGCGCCCTTGCCGCCGATGTGTTAGAGCATCCGGACAAAGCTTGCCCAGGGAGATCCGCGATGAGCATTTTGGATGGCATCCTCGGCCAGATCGGCCAGAACGTCGATATCAAGAATCTCGCGACCAAGGTCGGGCTCTCGCCCGAGCAGGTCGAATCCGCCGTCGGCGCGCTGGCCAAGGCGCATCCCGAGCCCGGCGATACGGCGCAGGGCGCCGCCTCGGCGACCGGGCTTCCGCTCGACAAGCTCCAGGAGATCATCGGCCATATCGGCGGCGAGGGATCGCTCGGCCGCTTCGCCGCGCTCCTGCACGAGAAGGGCGGGTTGCTCGGCGCGCTCGACAAGGACGGCGACGGCAATCCGCTCGACGATGTGGGGAATATGATTTCCGGCCTGTTCGGCAAGAAATAGGATCGCCGGGATTCCTTCGTCACCCCGGCCTCGTGCCGGGGTCCACCGGGAGGCAAGGGCAGGACAAGAGGCTCTTGCTCAGCCGGTGAGGCCAAGTGGACCCCGGAACAAGTCCGGGGTGACGAGGTAGAGAGGGGGGTCTAGGCGACCGCCCGATGCTCGACGACCGCGCCTTCTCGCGTGCAGAAATGCGCGCGGCCCTTGCCGCTGGTCTTGGAGCGATACAGCGCGGTGTCTGCGCGGGAGAGCAGCCGCTCGAGGTCGCGGCCCGCGTCCGGCATCATCGCGATGCCCACGCTGGCGGAGATGCGCATGCTCGTCGCGTCGATTTCATAGGGCGCGCTCAGCTTCTTGATGATCCTCCGCGCGAGCAGCTCCGCTTCGCTGTCCTGCGCCACGTCGATCTGGAGCACGACGAACTCGTCGCCGCCCAGCCGCGCCACGGTGTCCTCGGCCCGGACCGCCGCCTTCAGCCGCTCGGACACCTGCTGAAGCAATATATCCCCCGCCGGGTGGCCGTGGCGGTCGTTGATCGCCTTGAAGCCGTCCAGGTCGATATAGTGGATGGCGAGGCGGCCGTTCTTGTGCAGCGCCTTCGCCATCGCGTCCTGGAAGCGTTCGCGCAGGAGGAGGCGGTTCGCCAGGCCGGTCAGCGCGTCGCGCTTGGCCAGGTGCGCCATGTCGTGCTCGGTGGTGTGGTGCTGGACCGCCGAGCGATAGAGATATCCCACCGTCTGGAGGCTCAGCACGGTGATCATGGTGAGCAGCAGCGCCTGGATGGCGAATAGTTGGGCGTGGAACGGTGCCTCGTGCTGGGTGAACGCATGCACGGCGAGCGCGACGATCGTCGGGACGGTCGCCAGCAGCATGCTGGCCACGCAGATCGCCGGCCGCACCGAGATGCGGGACACGATCCCCGCGCCGAAGCTGAAGACGAGGCTCACCGTTATCAGGTGCAGGAGCGGCTGGTGGTAGGTGAGCGCCCGGACATTGAGCCCGGCCAGCAGCAGCGCGAACGCGTAGCATCCGATCGCGTAGCGCAGCTCCCAGCATTTGAGCTGGGCGATGGACGCGGCGGCGCGGGCGCGGCCATAAGCGTGCATGGTCCACAGGCGAAGCGCGGTGACCGTCGCGGCGGCGACGGCCAAAGCAGTGATGATCGGATCGCGCCACTCGATCGCGAAAAGGGTTGCGACCGCGACGAATACGAGCCCCAGCCCGAAAACGGGCAGGCGCATGCCGAACAGCATGTCGACAAAGTCGCGATAGACCGGCTCGGGGAGCGGAGCAGCCCGGAGCCGGAGGCTCAGCCGCTGGTTTCGCGGCGCATATTGGTCCGACCGTCTCATGCCGGGAGTGTGCGTCGCGTCCCTTAAGGCCGCGTACACGACTCCCTCCGGCATTCTACGTTAAGTGGTTGGCGCTCTAGCCTTTTCGCGCCGCGATATAGCGGTCGACGACATGCCCCAGCACCGTCATGGGCACGTTGCCGCCGAGCACCAGGGCGTCGTTGAACGCCTTGAAGTCGTAGCGCGGTCCCAGCGCCGCCTTGGCGCGGTCGCGCAGGCGGTTGATCTCGCTATGGCCGACCTTGTAGCCACATGCCTGTCCCGGCCACGAGCAATAGCGATCGACTTCGCCGGCGACTTCCTCTTCGGACGAGCCATTGGTCTCGACGAACCAGTCGATCGCCTGCTTGCGGGTCCAGCGCTTGGCGTGGAGGCCCGAGTCGACGACGAGGCGGCAGGCGCGGAAGCCGATCGACTGGAGATAGCCGAGCCGGCCGACGGGATCGTCGTCATAGACGCCCAGCTCGCCGGCCAGCTGTTCGGCATAGAGCGCCCAGCCTTCGGAATAGGCGTTGAACGAGAGCAGCGTGCGGATCAGCGGCAGCTTGAACGCATATTCGCCCTGCCAGACATGGCCGGGGATCGCCTCGTGATAGGAGAGGGTGGGCAGGCTGTAGCGGGTGTGCAGCCCCGTGGTGCGCAGGTTGATCCAGAACTTGCCGGGGATGGTGCCGTCGATCGAGCCCGCGCCGCCATAGGCGCCGGGAGCGCCCGGCTCCTCCTCGGGCGGCATGCGCCGCACCTCGACATTGCCGTCCACCAGCGTGTTGAATGCCTGCGGCATGCGCTTGCGGATGTCGGCGATCCGGTCGTTCAGCAGCTTGAGGATCTCGGCGCGGCCCTGGTCGTTGTCGGGGAAGAGGAAGCGCGGATCCTTGCCGAGCGCGGTCATCCGCGCGCCGACGCTGCCCTGCGTGTAGCCCAGGCCCTCGAGGATCGTGTCCATCTCCGCCTGGATCGTGCGGAGCTGGTCGAGGCCCATCCGGTGGACCTCGTCAGGGCTCATCGTCGTGGTCGTGCCCGCGCGCAGCGCCCAGGCGTAATAGGCGTCGCCGTCCTTGAACTTCCACACGCCCGCGTCCGGAGTGGCGCGCTTGCGGTGGCGTTCGAGCTCGGCGATCTGGCGATCGAGCGCGGGCGCGACCTTGTCGTTCGCCAGCATCCATGCCGCATTGCCGAAATCGCCTTCCATCCCCGCGGTGCGATTGGCGAGCGACGTCACCAGGCCCCAACCGGCGGTGTTGCCGCCGCGGGCGATCTTCAATTGCCTGAGCGCCTTGTCGATCAGGAAGTCGGGCGCGATCACGCCCTTGGCTGCGGCGAGCTGGAGCCGTTCGGTCTCGCTGTCGAGCTGCTCGGCATAGGATTCGACACGGTCGAGATAGGCGTCGGCATCCTCGCGCGTCTTCACTTGGTGATCGGTGTCGAGCATGCGCGGCACGTCGAGATAGGCGCCGACATTCTGGACGACGACATAAGGCGTGTTACGCCAGCTGCCGACCGCGACGTCGCCATAGCCGAAGCCGAAGCCTTCGAGCCCGTTGCCGTACGAGGCCTGCACCACCTCGACATTGGTGCGCATGATCGGGCTCAGCGCCGCCGCGTCGAGCTTCCCCAGGTCGGCGAGCGTCTGGCGGAGATGCGCTGCGATCTTGCGCTGGCCCGCGGCCGAGCGATCGGCGAGCTGGTGCTTGAGTTGCGCGCGCTTGCCCTTGTCGATGCCCAGCGACGTGGCGTTCTCGGGATAGAGCTTGAGGAAGGCCTCCGCGGTGCGCGTGAGGAGCGCTTCGGCGCCCGCATCGGCATCGGCGAACAGCGCCTGCGCGGGACGGGGCAGGGCGGCGGCGGCGAGGGTGCCGGCGGTGCCCAGCAGAAGCTGGCGACGGGTTGTGTGCATGGTTACTCCAAGGGGGATCAGGCGACAACGGGCTCTACGGTGAGCAGGGATCCGGTCGCGCCGACGATGCGTACATGCGCGCCGGCGGGGGTGTCGGGGCCGGAGGCGAGCCACTCGCCGTCGCCGACGCGGACCTTGCCCTTGCCCGCCTCGATAGGTTCGACCACGGTCACCACCTCGCCGATCAGCCGTGCGGCGCGATCGTTGAGCAGCGGATCGGCGCTCGGCACCGGGTTGTTGAGGTACCAGCGCCGTCCGAGCCCCACCGCCGCCGAGGTGGCGACGATGAACACCGCCACCTGGAAGGTCAGCGCGAAGTCCGGGATGATCAGCGTGACCACGCCGGTCACCGCCGCGCCCGCCGCGACGAACACCAGGAAGATGCCCGGCACCATAAGCTCGGTGAGCGCCAGCAATGCCGCGAAGATCAGCCAGGCGAGCCCCGGCGTGGCGAGCAGCGCGTTGAGCGTGGTCATCCTAGCCCTCCTGCGGCCCGAACGGCGTGGGGCGCGGACGCGGCGCCGCCGGCGGGGCGGGGGGCTGCGGGTTCCGACCCAGCGCGTCGCGGGCGAGCTCGCCGATGCCGCCCAGCGTGCCGATCAGCTGCGTCGCCTCGACCGGGAACAGGATCGTCTTGGCGTTGGGCGATGTGGCGAACTTGCTCACCGCCTCGACATATTTCTGCGCGACGAAATAGTTGATCGCCTGGCTCGATCCCTTGGCGATCGCGTCCGACACCAATTCGGTCGCCTTGGCTTCCGCTTCGGCCGAGCGTTCGCGCGCCTCGGCGTCGCGGAACGCCGCCTCGCGACGCCCCTCGGCCTCGAGGATCTTGGATTGCTTCTGCCCCTCGGCGCGCAGGATTTCCGAGGCGCGCGTGCCTTCGGCCTCGAGGATGTTGGCGCGCTTCTCGCGTTCGGCCTTCATCTGCCGGCCCATCGCGTTGACGATGTCGGCGGGCGGGCGGATGTCCTTGATCTCGACGCGGGTGATCTTGACGCCCCAGGGCGTGGTCGCGTGATCGACGACATTGAGCAGCCGCGCGTTGATCTCGTCGCGCTTCGACAGGGTCTCGTCGAGGTCCATCGATCCCATCACCGTGCGCAGGTTGGTGGTGGTGAGCTGGAGCAGCGCCAGATAGAGGTCCGACACCTCATAGGCCGCCTTGGCCGCGTCGAGGACCTGGAAGAACACGACGCCGTCGGTCGAGATCATCGCATTGTCCTTGGTGATGATCTCCTGCCCCGGAATGTCGATCACCTGCTCCATCATGTTCACCTTGCGGCCGACGCGATAGAAGAAGGCGGGATAGAAATTGAGGCCGGGCGAGGCGACCGCGGTGAAGCGGCCGAAATATTCGATCGTATATTGATAGCCCTGGGTGACGATCTTCACGCTCGAGAAGAGGTAGAGCAGCACCGCCGCGACCAGCACGACAAGGAATACGTTCAGCACGTCCATCTCGACTCCCCCTCGCAATTCCGCCGCCTTGCTAGCATAGACTCGTGCCATGACCACAGCCCGTCTGGCCCCGCGCACCGCGCTGTTCCTGCCCGCCTCCAATCCGCGCGCGATCGCCAAGGCGCGGGGGCTCGCCGCCGACATGATCATCCTCGACCTCGAGGACGCGGTGCGCGACGATGCCAAGGCGTCCGCGCGCGCCGCGGCGGTCGAGGCGGCGGCGGAGGGGTTTGGCCATCGCCTGTGCGCGATCCGCGTCAACGGCGTGGAATCGGCCGAACATGCGGCGGATCTCGACGCGGTCGCCCGCTCGGCCTGCGACTTCCTGGTGCTGCCCAAGGTGGAGACGGCGGAGGATGCGGCGGCGGTGGGCGAGGCCGCCGGCAAGCCGCTGCTCGCGATGATCGAGACGCCGCTCGGCGTGCTGGCGGCCGCCGACATCGCCGCCGTTCCGGGTGTCGGCGGGCTCATCGCCGGCGTGAACGACCTGTGCGCCGCACTCGGCATCCCCGCGGGCGCCGGCAATGACGGACTGATGCTCTCGCGGCAGATGATCGTGCTCGCCGCCCGCGCCAGCCGGGTCTGGGCGATTGACGGCGTCTTCAACACCCTCGACGATCCGGGAGGTCTCGCCGCCGAATGCCGGCAAGGGCGCGCCTTCGGCTTCGACGGCAAGTCGCTGATCCACCCGAACCAGATCGACGTGGCGACGGCGGCATATGGCGCCAACGCGGCGGAGCTTGCGGAGGCGCGCGCGCTGGTTGCGGCGGCGACCGGCGGCGCCGAACGCTTCGAGGGCCGGATGATCGAGACGATGCATGTCGAGCAGGCCCGGGCGTTGCTCGCACGAAACCGAGGGTAGCTCCGGGCGTTCCCCTTAATTGTGGGAAGTGGCGCGTATCGCCATGGCGGGAAAAGAAGAAGCCTGAAAAGGGTGACGCAATGTCGGACTTGCGGACGCTGCACGAACAGTTGCTTCAGATGCTGGATGAACTCAAGGACCTGACCGAACGCTCGGCACCCGACGAGGCGGCATTGGCCGCGCTGCGCTATCGGCTGACGCGCGCCAGCGGAGCGCGCCGCAGGCTGGTGGACTCGCTTTGCGTGGAACTGCAGCTGACGCTTCCCAAGGAGGAAGTCGCCGCGGTGCGCGCGCTGCGTGTGTCCAGCATCGCCGCCATGACGTCTTCCTCGGATCATATCGGCACGTGGAGCCTGCGCCAGGTCGCCAGGGACTGGCAGGGTTATTGCGAGGCCTCGCAGCTCATGCGGCAGGCGATGCGCGAGCAGATCGAAGCGGAGAAGGCGACGCTCTATCCCCATCTCTGAGGTCGGCATCGCTGCGACCGCAACCGATATCCAGAATGGCGCCGCCGCGCATTCCCGGTTATCGCTCCGCTTCGATAAGCGGGAGGGGTGCTGGCAGTGAACGGTGGCTTGGGCGTGAGAAAGACAAAATACCGCCCGACTGGCCCGTGGTCAGCAACTCTCATGTGCCGGCTTGCATGCAGCGTGCTGACGGTCGCGGCGTTCGCGCCCCTCGCGTCGCAGGCCCAGGAATCGCGGTCGACTGGCGGCTACGACGTGCCGCACAGCGGCAATCCGCTTCTGCCCGGCTATTTCGCCGATCCGTCGATCCTCCGGCAAGACGGCAAATGGTACATCTACGCCACGATCGATCCCTGGGGTGGCGACCGGCTCGGCGTCTGGGAGTCGGAGGATTTCGCGAACTGGACCTTCCGATCGATCAACTGGCCGACCAAGGCCGCCGCGACCAGCGCCGAGTCGAGCGACGCTATGGTCTGGGCGCCCTCGGTGGTGCGTGCGCGCGACGGGCACTTCTGGATGTACGTCTCGGTCGGAAGCGAGGTGTGGGTAGGGACCGCCGATCATCCACTCGGCCCCTGGCGCGACGCCAATGGCGGGAAACCACTGATCGGCCGGAACTACCGGCCCGGTTTCCACATGATCGACGCCGAGGCCTTCATCGACGATGACGGCACCGCCTATCTCTATTGGGGATCCGGGCTGAACTGGGTCAACGGCCATTGCTTCGTAGTGAAGCTGAAGCCGGACATGGTGAGCTTCGACGGCGAGCCTCGCGACGTCACGCCCGGCCATTATTTCGAGGGGCCGTTCATGTTCAAGGCGGGGAAGCGCTACTTCCTCACTTATTCGGACGGAAAGACGACTTCGGATACCTATCAGGTCCGCTACGCCGTCGGCGACTCGCCGCTGGGACCGTTCACCGAGGCGGGCAACAATCCGATCCTCGCAACCGATCCCGCCAAGCAGATCATCAGCCCCGGCCATCATGCCATCTTCCGCGACCGCGGCACGCCCTATATCCTCTATCACCGTCACGGGCTGCCGTGGCGCGAAGGCGGTCCAGTGCTCCGCCAGGTTGCAGTCGATCGGCTCGAGCTTGGCTCGGACGGCATGCTCCGGCGGGTCATGGCCGATCATGCCGGCGTTCGCCTGGGAGCGCGGTCGCGCGAACGGGGCATAGCCTATCGCGCTTCGGCCTCCGGTAGCGTGGACGGCCGCTTGCCGGCATATGTGGGCGACGACAATTATGCGACATTGTGGCGCGCTCCGGCAGGTGCGGGCGCCTGGATCCAGGCCGATCTCGGCCGTACCCGCACGCTCTCGGAAAGTCTGGTGCGACCGGAATTCGCGACGCGGCGCTATCGGTTCCGCGTCGAAGCCTCCCGCGACGGCCGGATCTGGTCGACAGCCCTGACGGATTTCGAGGGCTCGGGCTCGCCCCTTCGCCTGCCGCATCGCATCGAAGCGCGATATCTCCGCCTGCACGTCGAGGACGGGGCGGGCATCTTCGAATGGGCCATTCGCTAGAGAGCGGCTCCTCTTCCAGATGATCCTGAGCAGTCACCCGATCGTCGCGGCCTGGCATCAGCCACTCGGCCTTTGCGGGCCACAAATTTTCCTTTGCTGCTAATTCCCATCAAATGAGAGGACATTGAACGGGCTATCTGAAGGGGCTCGTTCATGCGTTCGATCACAATCGCCTTGCTCACCAACACCGCGGCCGCCGCGCTGACCGTCGCGCCGCCCGTATATGCCCAGGAAGCCCCGGCGCCTTCCGATCCCGTGCCGGCCGAAACCGCGCAGGACGAAGGCGAGCCGATCGTCGTCACGGGCACGCGCGTCCAGGGCCGGTCGCGGCTCGACACGGCTTCTCCGGTGGACGTGCTGAGCGGCACCGCGCTGCGCAACCAGGGCACGACCGAGCTGGCTTCCGCGCTGGCCAGCGTCGCGCCGTCGATCGACTTTCCGCGCCCCTCCGCCGTCGACGGCACCGATGCGATCCGCCCGGCGACGCTGCGCGGCCTCTCGCCCGATCAGACGCTCGTGCTGGTCAACGGCGTCCGCGCCAACAGCTCGGCGCTGCTCAACATCAACGGGTCGGTCGGCCGCGGCTCGGCGGCGGTCGACCTCAACACCATCCCCACCGTCGCGCTCGACCGGATCGAGGTGCTGCGCGACGGCGCCTCGGCGCAGTACGGCTCGGATGCGATCGCCGGCGTGATCAACGTGCGGCTGCGCGAGGCGCGCTCGGGCGGCGGCGCGACCGCGACCTACGGCTTCTACGCGACCGACATCGACACCGCGCGCGGGCACCGCTCGATGATCGGCGAGCCCGCCTTCACCGCTTCGGCGTGGCAGGGCATCGGCTTCGGTGAGGACGGCTACGTCACCCTCTCGGGCGAGTATCTGAAGCGCGAGCCGACCAACCGCGCCGATTACGACCCGCGCGTGACCCCGACCCGCATCACCGGCCGCTTCGGCGATCCCGAGGTCGAACAATATACCGGCTATATCAATGCCGGCACGAGCCTGGGCGACAATTGGAAGTTCTATGGCTGGGCGGGCTATCAGGACCGCGACAGCCGCAGCGCGGCCTTCCCGCGCCTGCCGGCCGCCGCGGCGGCGGTGTCGGGCATCTACCCGAACGGCTTCCTGCCGATCATCAACACCAAGTCGACCAATGCGAACTCGGCGATCGGGCTGAAGGGCGATGTGGCGGGCTGGAGCATCGATCTGAATGTCGCCTATGGCCGCAACAGAATCGAATATCGCACGCTCAATTCGGCGAACTACGCCTATGGCAATGCGTCGCCGACCGACTTCTACGACGGTGCGCTGATCTACGACCAATGGGTCGCCGGGATCGACGTGACCCGCAGCTTCGATGTGTTCCAGTCGCTCAACCTGGCCTTCGGCGTGGAGGGGCGGCGCGAGGGCTTCAAGATCACACCGGGCGAGCCCGCTTCCTATGGCTATCCGGCCAGCGGCGCGGTCGCCGGCCAGGCGCCGGGGGCGCAGGGCTTCGGCGGCTTCTCGCCGCTCAACGCGATCGAGCGGAGCCGCAAGAACGTCTCGGGCTATGTCGATATCGAGGCGCAGCTGACCGACGCGCTGCTGCTCGGCGTCGCCGGCCGCGCCGAGCATTATACCGACTTCGGCGACACCGCGACCGGCAAGGTCTCGCTGCGCTACGACGTCGCGCCCTGGCTGGCGTTACGCGGCACGGCCTCCACCGGCTTCCGCGCGCCGAGCCTGCAGCAGCAATATTTCACCTCGGTCGCCTCGGTGATCCAGAACGGCGCGCCGGTGCTCACCGGCACCTTCCCGTCGACCAGCCCGGTCGCGACCGCGCTGGGCGGGAAGCAGCTCGAGCCGGAGAAGTCGACCAACTTGTCGTTCGGCACGGTGATCCGCGCGGGCGGCTTCGATCTCACTATCGACGCCTATCAGATCCGCCTGCGCAACCAGCTCGCCTTGTCGGAGAACATCCAGGCGTCGTTCAGTCCCCAGGTGGCGGCGATCCTGGCGCCCTTCAACGTGCCGTCGGCGCGCTTCTTCATCAACGGGCTGCGCTCGCGGGTTCGCGGCGTGGACGCGGTCGCGCATTACCGGCTCGATGCCGCGGACGCCGGCCGGTTCGACTTCACCGTCGCGGGCAATATCAACCAGACCGTCGTGACCGGCGTTCCGACCTCGACCGCGACGGTGAACCCGGCGCCGGTGCTGTTCGCGCGCAGCCGCATATTGACCATTGAAGAGGGCACGCCCGGCGAGAAGGTGAGCGGCACGGTCGACTGGTCGCTCGGCGACCTCGGCATCCTCGCGCGTGCCACCTATTACGGGAACGTCAATCAGCCTGGGACCGCCGCGAACGGATCGGCCGACATCAATACGGGCACGCACACGATCACCGATCTCGAGCTGCGCTACCAACCCCGCAAGGGCGCGCAGTTCGCGCTGGGCGTGAACAACCTGTTCGACATCTACCCGGATGCGACGCCCGCGGCGCTCAACTCCACCGGCGTGGTGGGCTTCCCTTATTACTCGCCCTTCGGGTTCGGGGGGCGTTACCTCTATGCGCGTGCGGGGCTCAGCTGGTGACGCGCGAGGTCCGGCGCCTGCCGTCCTTCGGCGTCCAGGTGCTGATCGGCATGGCCGTCGGTCTGGCGTTCGGGCTGGCCGGGCGTGAGACCGGCTCGGCCGTGCTCGGCGAGACGCTGCACACGATGGGGCAGGTCTTCGTCCAATTGCTCAAGACGCTGGTGCCGCCGCTGGTGTTCACGGCGATCGTCGCCTCGATCGCGGCGCTGCGCGACCTCGAGAACGCCGCGCGGCTGGTCACGCGCACCTTGCTCTGGTTCGCGCTGACCGCACTGATCGCGGTGACGATCGGCATCGTGCTCGGCCTCGCCATCCAGCCCGGGTTACACGCCGGAGTCGACCTGGCGGCGGCCAGGGCGCCCTCGAGCAGCGGTTCCTGGCTCGATTTCCTGAAAGGGCTGGTCCCGGCCAATTTCCTCGGCCTGACCGCGTCGACGACGATCGCGGAGGGCCGGGCCTCGACCGGGCTCGGCTTCAACGTGCTCCAGATCATCGTGGCGTCGATCGCGGTGGGCGCGGCGGCGGTGCGCATCGGCGCGGCGGGCGAAGCCTTCCTCGCCTTCAACGCCTCCGCGCTCGCCGTCTTCCGCCGGCTGCTGCGCTGGGTCATCGCGCTGACTCCGATCGGCACCGCGGCGCTGATCGGCGACGCCGCGATCCGCTACGGTTGGGGCGCCCTGTCGACTCTCGGCGCCTTCGCCGGAGCGATCTATCTCGGCCTGGGGCTCGTGCTGTTCCTGGTCTACCCGCTGCTGCTCGCGGTGAACGGGCTCAGCCCGCTGCGGTTCTTCGCCGCCGCCTGGCCGGCGATCCAGCTCGGCTTCGTGTCGCGCTCTTCGATCGGCACGCTGCCGGTGACCGAGGAAGTCACCGAGGCCGGGCTCGGCGTGCCGCGTGCCTATGCCGCCTTCGCGGTGCCGCTCGGCGCCACCACCAAGATGGACGGCTGCGCGGCGATCTATCCCGCCATCTCGGCGATCTTCGTCGCGCAGTTCTTCGGGCTCCCGCTCCACCTCGCTGACTATGGCCTGATCGCCTTCGTCTCGGTGATCGGCTCGGCCGCGACCGCCGGGCTGACCGGCGCGACGGTGATGCTCACGCTCACGCTCTCGACCCTGGGCCTGCCGCTCGAGGGCGCGGGCCTGCTGCTCGCGATCGACCCGATCCTCGACATGGGCCGCACCGCGGTCAACGTCGCCGGCCAGGCATTGGTCCCGACGATCGTCGCGAAGCGGGCAGGCATCCTCGATCTCGATCGGTTCCGCGGCACCGCGGAGCCGGCCCTGCAACCGGCCTGACTTCAACCAGTGGAGGCACCCATGTCGCTCAAGCTCTTCGACACCGTCCCGGACTTCACCCAGGAATCGACCTTCGGCACGCTCAACTTCTATGACTGGGCGGGCGCGAACTGGGTGGTGCTCTTCTCGCACCCCAAGGACTTCACCCCGGTCTGCACCACCGAACTGGGCGCGGTCGCCAAGCTCAAGCCCGAGTTCGACAAGCGCGGGGTCAAGGTGATCGGCCTGTCGGTCGATCCGGTCGACCGGCATCTCGACTGGGCGAACGACATCGCCCGCACCCAAGGCGCGTCGCTCAACTTCCCGCTGATCGCCGATGTCGACCGCCGCATCGCCGACCTGCTCGGGCTGATCCATCCCAATGCCTCGGACACGGCGACGGTGCGCAGCGTGTTCGTGATAGATCCGGCCAAGCGCGTGCGGCTGACGATCACCTATCCGGCGTCGACCGGCCGCAACTTCGCGGAGATATTGCGCGCGATCGACAGCCTGCAGCTCACCGACAATCACAAGGTCGCCACGCCGGCCGACTGGAGCCAGGGCGACGACGTGATCATCCTGCCCTCGCTCGGCACCGAGGAGGCTCGCGCGCTCTTCCCCCAGGGCTGGACCGAGCACACGCCCTATCTGCGCACTGTGCCGCAGCCACGATCCGCGGGCTGAGCACGTGACGGTTCCTCTCCTCTCGTCACCGTTCACGGCGGAGATCGCGGACGCGGTCTCCGCGCTCAACGCGGCGCGCTCGGCCTGGCGGGAGCGCCAGGCCGGGCGCCAAGCGGTCACACGCTTTCCCGCGCCGGACGCTCTGGCGCTTGCCGTGCAGCATCTGTCGGCGGCTTTGTTCCCCGCAAGGCTCGGCGGCTTTCGCGGCGGCGCGGCGCGCGAGGACGATTTCGTCGCGGACCAGCTCGGACGGGCGCTGGCGATCCTGCGCGAGCAGATCGCGAGCGAGCTCGATTACTGGCAGGCCGAATGCAGCCAGGCTTTCGACGAGGATCAGCCGGACACGATCGTCCGCCTGTTCGCCGCGGCGCTGCCCGAGATCCGCGCGCTGATCGACGCCGATGTCGAGGCCGCCTTTGTCGGCGATCCCGCGGCGCGCAGCGTCGACGAGATCCTGATCAGCTATCCCGGCGCGCTCGCCATCCTCCATCACCGCATCGCGCACCAGCTGTTCGCGCTCGGCGCGGTGATCGTGGCGCGACTGGTCTCCGAGCTCGCCAACGCGCGCACCGGTATCGACATCCATCCCGGCGCGACGATCGGCCCCAGCTTCTTCGTCGATCACGGCACCGGGGTGGTGATCGGCGAGACCGCGATCATCGGGCGCAACGTGCGGCTCTATCAGCATGTCACGCTGGGCGCGCGCAGCCCGCTCGGCCTCGCGCCGGCCGGTCCGCGCGAAAGGTTCCAGCGCCACCCGATCGTCGAGGACGATGTCATCATCTATGCCGGGGCGACGATCCTCGGCCGCGTCACGATCGGGCGCGGCAGCATCATCGGCGGCAATGTCTGGCTGCTCGACAACGTGCCCGCCGGAAGCGTCGTCGTGCAGCCTGGCGCGGTTCGGCTCGACGACGATGCCGGTAACCATGTCTCCGCGCGCCTGAAGGAACATCGCGCCTGAGATCCGTCGCGGCGGGCACGATCGTCCCGCGCGCCACTAGCACATTGCGCTGACCGCGGTTACATGGGCCGCCATCCTCCGACTCAGGACTTTGGCGCACCCCATGGATATTCCCCTCGGCCTCACCTTCGACGACGTCCTTCTCTATCCGGGCGAGTCCGAGGTCGTGCCGAGCATGGCCGATACCCGCACCTTCGTGACGAAGGGGCTCGCGCTCAACATCCCGATCCTCTCTTCGGCGATGGACACCGTCACCGAAGCCGACATGGCGATCGTCATGGCACAGCTGGGCGGGATCGGGGTGCTTCACCGAAATTTCGATATCGAGGAGCAGGTCGAGGCGGTCCGCGCGGTCAAGCGTTTCGAGAGCGGCATGGTGGTCAATCCGATCACCATGGCGCCCGATGGTACGCTGGGCGAGGCGCGCGCACTGATGGAGCGTCACAGGATCAGCGGCATCCCGGTGGTCGAGGCGAGCGGCAAGCTCGTCGGCATCGTCACCAACCGCGACGTCCGCTTCGCCGAGAACCCCAACCAGCCCGTTTCCGAGCTGATGACGCACGACGATCTGGCGACCGTCGCCGCCGGTGTCGGCAAGGACGAGGCGCGCCGGCTGCTGCACCAGCGCCGGATCGAGAAGCTGCTCGTGGTCGACAATGACTATCGCTGCGTCGGGCTGATCACGGTCAAGGACATCGAGAAGGCAGTCAATTTCCCCAACGCGACCAAGGATCCCGCCGGCCGGCTCTGCGTCGCCGCCGCCACGACGGTGGGCGACAAGGGCTTTGCGCGCACCGAGGCATTGGTCGATGCCGAAGTCGACCTGATCGTCATCGATACCGCGCATGGCCACAACAAGGATGTCGGCCGCGCGGTGGAGCGCGTGAAGAAGCTCTCCAACCGCGTCCAGGTGGTCGCGGGTAACATCGCCACCGCGGAGGCGGCCAAGGCGCTGATCGACGCGGGGGCCGACGGCCTCAAGGTCGGCATCGGCCCGGGATCGATCTGCACGACCCGTGTCGTCGCGGGCGTCGGCGTGCCGCAGCTCACCGCGATCCTGGAGGCCGCCGGCGAGGCCGCGAAGTCGGGAGTCCCGGTGATCGCCGATGGCGGCCTGCGCACCTCGGGCGATCTCGCCAAGGCGCTCGCCGCCGGTGCCTCGACCTGCATGGTCGGATCGCTGCTTGCTGGCACCGAAGAGGCGCCGGGCGAGACTTTCCTCTACCAGGGCCGCGCCTATAAATCCTATCGCGGCATGGGCTCGGTGGGCGCGATGGCGCGCGGTTCTGCCGACCGCTATTTCCAGCAGGATATCAAGGACCAGCTCAAGCTGGTGCCCGAGGGAATCGAGGGGCAGGTGCCGTTCAAGGGCACTGCGCGCGACGTCGTCCACCAGCTGGTCGGCGGCGTGAAGGCGGCGATGGGCTATGTCGGCGCCCCGACCATCCCCGAGTTCCAGAAGCGTGCGCGCTTCGTGCGTATCACCGGCGCGGGTCTGCGCGAGAGCCATGTCCACGACGTGACGATCACTCGAGAGGCACCCAATTATCCGACGCGCTGAGCAACCCCGACGCAATCTCGGCTTCCAATGTAGGATTTCTTCTGCTTCGGATTGGCGATGCGTCGCGCGGCAAATCCTGGCCTGCTTTTCGAGCGCACGATGATCCTCGATCCAAAGTTTACGAATGAGGCGCATCTCCCGCAACTTTGGGGGGCTTGCCGGTGACGCCGGCTGCCCGGACCCAGGCGGCGATCGAGCTGCTCGACCGCATCGTGACGGCGGCGCGCGATCAGGGAGCGGCGGCCGACACGCTGATCGCGCGCTGGTTCGCCGAACGCCGTTATGCGGGATCGAAGGACCGGCGTGCCATCCGTGAGCTGGTGTACGACGCGATCCGCTTGTGCGGCGAGCGCCCCGAGAGCGGTCGCGCGGCGATGCTGGCGCTGGTCGCGGCGCGGCCGGAGCTGGCGGAGACCTTCGACGGTTCGCCTTACGGCCCGCCGGCGATCCAGACCGGCGAGCCGGTCGCCGTGCCGGGCCATGCGCCGGGCTGGCTCATCAAGAAGCTGCGCGCGTCGGATATGGGCATCGAGGAGCAGGCCGCGTTGCTCGGCCGCGCCCCGCTGGATGTCCGGGTCAACCGGCTCAAGGCCTCCAGGGACCAAGTCGCCGCCGGGATAGCGGGTGCGGAGGCGCTCGCTTTCGCGCCCGACGCGCTGCGGCTGCCGCATGACACCAAGGTCGATCAACTTCCTGCTTATGGCGCGGGCGAGATCGAAGTGCAGGACGCCGGCAGTCAGCTGGTAACGCACGCGGCTAGCGTTGCGCGCGGCCATCACGTTATTGATTTGTGCGCAGGCGGCGGCGGCAAGACCCTGGCGCTTGCCGCATTGATGGCGAACCATGGCAGCATCCTTGCCTGCGACATTGATCGTGGGCGTCTTCAGCGCCTTCCCCAGCGCGCCGAGCGGGCAGGGGTCACCATCGCCGAGATCCGGCTGCTCAATCCGCAGCGCGAGGCCGAGCAACTCGGCGACCAGCTCGGACGCGCCGATCTGGTCTTCGTGGATGCACCCTGCTCGGGCACGGGAACCTGGCGCCGCAACCCCGAGGCGCGCTGGCGGCTCACCCACGATCGGCTCGCCAAGCTGATCGCGACGCAGCGTTATCTATTGGGGCTGGCCGCCGAGCTGGTGCGGCCGGGCGGCGCATTGGTCCATGTCGTCTGCTCGGTCCTGGACGATGAAGGCGCTGGCCAGGTCCAGGCATTTCTCGATGCCCATCCGGGCTGGAAGGCCGAGCCGCTGGCGCTCGGCGCGGGCACGCCGCGCGGTGCGGGGATACGGCTCACGCCGCTGGCGGACTCGACGGATGGCTTTTTTGTCGCGAAGATGGTCCGGCCGTGATAGCCGTACGCCCCTCAGTTTCGGAGATTTTCATGCGGATCACTGCGATTTCGGCCGCCGCCGCGCTGATGCTGCTCTCGGTTTCGACGTCGTTGATGGCGCAGCGGCCCGACGATCAGATCGATCCCAAGTCGCTCGCGTTGCTCCAGGAAGGGCGTGCCGCCAAGGCCGCCGGCAACCTGGATGGCGCGCAGGACGCGCTCGAGACCGCGCTGGCGGTCGATCCGCGCAACCGCGAAGCCTTCGTCGTCCTCGCGGAGATCGCGCGTGTGCGCGGCCTGCCCGGCAAGTCGATCCGCTTGTATCGTGAGGCGCTGGCGCTGGAGCCCAATGACCTCGTGGCGCTGCGCGGGCAGGGCGAGGCGCTGGTCGCCAAGGGCGCGACCACCAAGGCCAAGGAGAATCTCGCCAAGATCAAGACGATCTGCAACGGCGAGTGCAGCGACTCGACCGCTCTTGCCGCGTCGATCGCCAAGGGCCCCCCGCCCACCGCGACCGCGCAGGCCGAACCGGCCAAGGCCGCTCCCGCCAAGCCTTAACTGAGAGCGCGCGCGAGCGCGACGAACTCGTCGACCGAGACCGTTTCGGCGCGGCGGCTCGAATCGATCCCCAGCTGTTCCATCGCCTCGATCGCGCCGGCCACACCCTTGAGGCTCTGGCGCAGCATCTTCCGGCGCTGTCCGAATGCCGCGCCGGTCAGCGCCTCGAGCACCGGCAGCCGCACCCCTTCGGGCTGCTCGCCGGGAACGAGATGCACCACCGCCGACATCACCTTGGGCGGCGGCGTGAAGGCGGAGCGATGCACCGTCATCGCGATGCGCGGCGTCGAGCGCCACTGCGCCAGCACCGCCAGCCGGCCATAGGCTTCGGAGCCGGCGGAGGCGACGATCCGTTCGGCGACTTCCTTCTGGAACATAAGGGTGAGGCTCGTCCACCAAGGCTGCCAGTCCGAGGACAGCCAGCCGACCAGCAGGGCCGTGCCGACATTGTAGGGGAGGTTAGCGACGACATGGGGCTTGCCCTGGAACAGTCCCGGCGCATCGACTTCGAGCGCGTCGCCCTCGATCACACGGAGCTTGCCGGGGAAGTACTCCCCCAGTTCCGCCAGCGCCGGAATGCAGCGGCGGTCACGTTCCACCGCGGTGACCGAAGCGCCTGCCTCCAGCAATGCGCGGGTCAGTCCGCCTGGGCCTGGCCCGACCTCGAAGACCTCGGCGCCCACCAAGTCGCCGGGCACCTTGGCGATGCGGGCGAGCAGCTGGTGGTCGAACAGGAAGTTCTGTCCCAGCGCCTTGCTGGCGCTGAGATTATGTCTGCGGATGACGTCACGAAGCGGCGGGAGTTCGCTCACGGGGTTCCGACGGTGGCTTCGAGCCGGCGTTCGGCCTGCGCCGCGGCCATCCGGATCGCGGCGATCATCGCGCCCGGATTGGCCTCATCGCGGCCCGCGATGCCGAAGGCGGTGCCATGATCGGGCGAGGTGCGGACGATGGGCAGGCCCAAGGTCGTGTTCACGCCGTCGTCGAAATGGAGCGTCTTGATCGGGATGAGCGCCTGATCATGGTAGAGGCACAGGGCCGCGTCATAGCCGGCGCGCGCCCGGGCATGGAACATGGTGTCGGCCGCGAACGGGCCGACCGCATCGATGCCCTCCGCCCGCAACTGCTCGATGGCGGGGGCGAGGATGTCGATCTCCTCGCGGCCGATCGCGCCGCTCTCGCCGGCATGCGGGTTGAGCCCGGCAAACGCCAGACGCGGCTTCTCGATGCCGAAGTTGCGATGCAGGCCCCGCGCGGTCACCCGCGCTTTGGCGACGATCAGCTCGAGCGAGATGAGGTGCGGCACCTCGGCGAGCGGCACGTGCACCGTGATCGGCACGACGCGCAGCGTGGGGCCGGCCAGCATCATGACAGTGTTCTCGCTGGCCACGCCGCAGCGTTCCGCCACGAACTCGGTCTGCCCCGGATAAGTGAAGCCGATCCGATAGAGCTGCGCCTTCGACACCGGCCCGGTGACCAGCGCGCTGGCCGCGCCCGAGCGAGTCAGCCCCGAGGCCAATTCGAGCGATTGCAGCGCGCAGCGGGCGCTGTCGACATCGGGCGAACCGGGGAGGACCTCTCCCGCATCGCCCAGCGCGATGACCGGGAGCGCATCGGCGAACACGTCCGCGGCTTCGGCGGGGTCGCTGATCCGAACCAGCGGTCCGTCCCATACCTTCTCGACCGCGCGCGGATCGCCGACCGCGAAGAAGGGCGCGAGCGCGTGGAGTTCGCGCGCGCTCCACGCCTTGGCGGTGATTTCCGGACCTATCCCGGCGGAATCGCCCATCGCGATGGCGAGCGGTATGGTCATCCGCCCGCCACGCGCCTCAGCGATATTCGACCAGCGCGTCGCGGCGCAGGTCGCGCAGCATGCGCTGGGCGCGCAGGTTGGTGCGCTGCTCTTCGAGCTGCTCCTGGACCTGCTGAACCGAAGGCTCGTTCGCTTCCTTGGGATCGTCGCGGCCGCACAGCACCAGCACCCGGACGCCGTCTTCGATCGATCCGAAGGGCGGGGTGACCTGGCCGACCTGGAGCGGCAGGATCATGTTCTGGAGCGCGGGCGGAAGTTCCTTGATCGCGATCCCGTCGCGATCGACCACCTCGGCGCCCTGCGCCTGCGCGACCTTGGCGACGTCGCCGCAGCCCTTGATCGTCTGCGTGGCCGCAGCGAACTCGCCTGCGCGCGCGGTGGCCTGTGCCTCGGTGGTGCCCTTGGGGAACGTCACGGCGACCTGGCGCAGGCTCAGCTTGGCGTCCTTCGGGTCGGCGGTCAGGACCTTGCGTTTCTCCGCCAGGTACAGGATCGAGAAGCCGGTGGGCAGCTGGATCGGGCCGGCGACCTGACCGGGCTGCATCTCCTGTGCGGCGCTGGCGAGCTGGTCCGGCAGCATCGACGGCCGGACCCAGCCGAGATCGCCGCCGACCGACTTGGTCGAGGCCTCCGAATAGGTCTTGGCGAGATAGTCGAACGGCGCGCCCTCGCGCATCTGCTGGATCATGCGCTGCATGCCGGCATGGACTTCCTGCGCGCGATCGGGCGTCGCGTTCATGTAGATTTCGTAGACGTGATATTCGTCGCTGCCCTTGGCCTGGCGCATGCGCTCGAGCATCGCGTTCACTTCGGCCTCGCCGACATTGATGTTCACGCGGCGACGCAGCAGGCGGTTCCAGGCGATATCCGCCTCGATCTGCCGGCGCAGCGTACGCTCGGAAGCGCCGACTTCCTTGAGCCAGGCGCGCATCTGCTCGGGCGTCCGCTGGAAATTGCGCGAAACCCGGCCGAAGCTCGATTCGATCTCCTTGGGATCGACGGTGATCTCGTTGGCCTTGGCCTCCTGGATCTGCAGCGCCTCGTCGATCAGCTGACGGAGCATCTGGAGCTTGAGCTGGTCGCGCTCTTCGGGCTTCAAGTTGAGCTTGCTGATGCCGACGACCATCGCGACGCGCTGGTCGACGTCGGTGCCGGTGATCACGGTGTCGTTGACGATCGCGGTCGGCTTACGGATGTTGGGATCGGTCTTGCCGAAGAACTGGAAATTCGCAGGGAGATCGAGGCCGGTGTTCGGCACCTGCTGATCGGGAACGGTCTGCGCCAGCGCGATCGAAGCGACGCCGGCCAGGCCGAACGCCAGAATAGTCTTGCGGCCGAAGCGAGCCGCCTTTGCAACACCCATGTTCACGTGGAGCAATACCCTCATCCATCCCGGGGAGATCGTGGCGCATACTCGCCAATTGTGCCTGAACCAAGGCTTGACGGGATTCGGACTACGCCCCGCCGGACGCCACGCTAGCGCCCCAGATTCTTGAATGCCAGCGACAAAAGATAGCTGTTGCCGCGCCGCGCGTCGCCGGTTGTCTCGTAATCGCGCTTCCAGGTTAGGCCGAGGCGAAGGCAGTCGTCCTCATAAGTGACGCCCAGGCGGTGGCGGACGGGATCGAAGCCGTCGGCCTGCGACAGCGCGTCCTCGTCGCGATTGGTGAGATCGACCAGGATCGATCCCGAAACCGACCAGAAACGCGCGATCTGCACGCGGCCGCCGATACGGGCCTCCTCGCGATCCTGAAGATCCTCGAGCGTCGCGCCGATATTGCGGTTGAGGCGGAGATAGCCGATCTGGAAATAGGTGCTGCGCGAGCCGACGGTCGCGTCGATCTCGTTGCGGCGAATGGAGAAGTCGTCCTTGTCGATGCGGTAGCGATGCGTGAAGCTGATGAAGTCGCGGAACCGCACCACGGTGCGCCCGACGATGTCGGACACGCGGTCGGTGAGGCCGGTGCCGTCCGGGAAGATCGTCGGCCGCGACGACAGGCGATAGCTCTGCCCGACATTCGCGTCGACGGTAAACCCCGGTAAATACAGTGAATAATCGACGCCCCAGGTGAAACGGGTCGAATCCTCGAAGCGATCGTAGCCGGGGAAGCGATTGAGCGCGAAGAGGTTGGAATCCTCCAAATCGACCGCGCGGGCGTCCTCGTTCGGGACGGCGAGGTTCTCGAGCTTGGGCGCCGCGACGATCTGCACGCGCGGAGTGATGCGCTGGGTGCCGCCGAGGAACTCGCCGACCAGCGGCCATTTCACGTCGATCGCCGCCGCCGCGATGCCGCGGAACTGGAAACCCTCGTCGCCGCGATAGCTGGGGACGGTGGTGAGCAGCGTATCGTGGGTATTGTAGGCGTCGGCGCGGCCATAAGCGGTGAAGGTGACTTCCTGGCCCCAGGCGGTCAGCTTGCGCAGGTCCCAGCGCGCGCTGGCGAAGGCGCGCTGCGAATCCTGCCCGTCCGCGCGGCCGATCGCGAGCGTGTTGACCTGGAACTCGAAGCGGCCGCCGAGCAACCCGTCGTCCATTCGCCGGCGATAGTCCAATTCGGGCAGGACGAAGGGCTGGAGGCCCTGGCGCTCGCCCACGCGCAGGGTCTGCACCGCCCAGGCGTTGATCGAGAAATAGCTGTCCTGATCGATCCGCTCGACCCGGACATTGTTGCGCAGCCGATCGTCGCGCGAGATGTCGTAGCGCCGCAGGAAGGTACGGTCGGTGGTGATCCGGAGCGAGGTGCTCGCGCTCCATTCGGGCGAGAGCTGGAAGCGGCCGACGGCATCGAGATAGCCGCGGAAGTTGTTGCTCGACGTGGCCGGCGTGACCGGTACCGTCAGGTCGTCGGCGCGGCGGCTATAGGTGCCATAGGCCGACACGCGATAGGCGCCGAAGCTCTCGAGCGCGCGATAGTCGGCCTGGAGCATCGGCAGCGTGTTGGTGAACACGCGCGGCGTGACGGTAAGATCGCGATTGGGCGCGAAGCTGAAATAATAAGGCAGCGCGATCTGGAAGCCGTTGGTGCGATCCAGGCGCACGTCGGGCGTCAGGAAACCGTCGTCGCTGGTCCCGCCCGCCGGATGCGAGAAGGCCGGGAGCGGGATCGAGGCGAAGCCGAAGACCGAGATGCGCGCGCCGGTGTAGCGGATCCGCTTCCGGTTCGGATCGTAGACCACCCGCCGCGCGGTGATCTTCCACGAAGGCTCCTTGGGGCAGTCGTCCGTGTCGACCACCGCGCAGGGCGTATAGGCAGCGTTCTCGACCGTGATGATGCCGTTGTCGCGACGCCCGCGCTGTGCCGCGATGCGCCCGCCGGCCTCGAGCACGACGAGCATGTTCTCGACCGCGCCGTCCTTGAGCGTGTCGGTCAGTTCGATGCGGTCGCCATAGGCCGCGTCGCCCTCGGGATTGACGATGACGATATTGCCCTCGGCGACGACCTGCCCGGTCTTGCGGTTCCAGACGATCCGGTCGGCGCGGAGGCGATCGCTGCGCCGGTTGAGGCGCACGTCGCCACTCGCGGTGACGACGTCGTTTTCATAGTCGTAGTCGAGTTGGTCGGCAGTGAACTGGACCTCGTCGGGATTGGCCGAGGCGGCCTCGACCGAGGGAGGTGGCACCTGGGTGGCGCGGTCCTGAAGGTCCGGGCTGGGCACAGGCTCGACCCGGGGCAGGGGCGGCGCCGTCTCCTGCGCCTGTGCCTGCGCCGCGAGGCACAGCCCGAGCGCGGCCGACAGCAGCAGCAGTGCCTTGCGCGTAACGACGATTCCCACCTTTTCCTTCACTCCCGGGCACGCGGCACCGCCCGCCCTATCGCAGCGGTTGCGGCATCGCAACGTCACGTGCGTTGGCCCCAACGCTTGGACAGGCTAACAGGGGCCATGCAGGTCGACTTCTACCACCTCACCCGGCTCCCGCTCGAGCGCGCGTTGCCGCAGATCGCCGAGAAGGTGCTCGCGAGCGGCGGGCGCCTGGTGATCGTGGCCGGAGACCCGGCGCAGCGGACCAAGCTCGACCAGTTGCTCTGGACCTATGCGGCCGAGAGCTTCCTGCCGCATGGGCAGGCCGGCGGCGAGGACGATGCCGCCCAGCCGGTGCTGATCACCGAGACCCCGGAGGCGGCGAACGGCGCCCGCAACATCGCGCTGGTCGACGGCATCTGGCGCGACGAGGCGCTGGGCTTCGACCGGGCCTTCCATTTCTTCGACGAGGAGCGGATCGCCGAGGCGCGGGCAGCGTGGAAGGGACTCGCCGAGCGCGAGGGAGTCACGCGGAACTATTGGAAGCAGAACGATTCCGGACGCTGGGAAAAAGCGGCATAAGTTCCACGCTCCGGAGAGCGGAATGCCACGCGATCCGTGCGTTTCGAAGTCCGATGTTCACTTTCTGGCGATTCGCCCTCGGGAAAGTGGAACAAGTGCGTCGCCGATGTTGACACGCGGGGCGGGTATTGAGTGGACGTCGCCCCTCGCGCCCGGACAGCCGGCGCGCATTTTCCAACCCCACGATTGCAAAGAGCGGCCCCGATCGGAGCGATTGGAACATTAGCAGAACATTCGCGTGCAGTAAAGCGCTAGATCGTATCGACATTCGGCTAAATAGCCTCTCCCCTTGATAGGGGAGTGCAGGGTCGGATCGCGCGGGGCGCAGCTCCGCGCGGCTGCTGCGCAGCCGCACCCTCCTCACCCAGCTCCGACTAGGACGGATCGACATTCAAAATCCTCCCCCGCCAGGGGGAGGTGGCGCCGAAGGCGTCGGAGGGGGAGGTAAGCAGCACCCTCTCCAATGGAGTGCAGTGCTTCCGCCCCCTCCGTCACGCTGCGCGCGCCACCTCCCCCTGACGGGGGAGGATTGAAACGCCTCGCTCGCCTGAATGTCGATCCGACCTCGCACTCCCCTTTCAGGGGGCGAGGGAAGATAGAGGTTGAACGTCTATACGCGCAAAGGCGGGGCGCGGCTTGCATAGAGGGCACGCCCGGACTAGGGAGCCCGCGACTTTCCACAACCTAAAGACAGGAGCCGCACGGCCATGGCCGCGACCCGGACCTTTTCGATCATCAAGCCCGATGCCACCCGCCGCAACCTGACCGGTGCGGTCACCAAGATGCTCGAGGACGGCGGCCTGCGCGTCGTCGCCTCGAAGCGCATCCAGATGACCCGCGAGCAGGCCGAGGGCTTTTACGCGGTGCACAAGGAGCGCCCCTTCTTCAACGACCTGGTCACCTTCATGATCTCGGGCCCGGTGGTGGTGCAGGTGCTCGAGGGCGAGAACGCGATGCAGCGCAACCGCGACATCATGGGCGCGACCAACCCGGCCAACGCCGAGCCCGGCACGATCCGCAAGGAGCTGGCGGAATCGATCGAGGCGAACTCGGTGCACGGCTCGGACTCGGACGAGAATGCGGCGATCGAGATCGCCTATTTCTTCAAGCCGGAAGAGATCGTCGGCTGATTGCGCTTCGCCCTTCGGGGCGATGGTGAGAGTGAAAGCGCCGGTGGGGGTCAGACCCCCGCCGGCGTTTTTCGTCCGACTGGGTGCATCGACATTCGGGTTTTCCCCTCCCTTCAGGGAGGGGATCAAGGGGTGGGTAGCATTGGGCGAGGCTCGATGCCTCGTCCGATGCTTCTTCCCGTCGGCAATGAGTCTTTTTGAGCGCGCAGACGCGCGCACCCACCCCCAACCCCTCCCTTGCAGGGAGGGGCTATTGCAGCTGAATGCCGCCCCCGCCCTAAAGCAGGAAGTCCGAGCTGTAGAGGTTGAGCTCGCCGTTCACCTGGAGCTGGAAGTCTGCGACGGCGTCCCCGTCGGCGTCCGCGTACACGAAGGTGTAGCCGCCACTCTTCTCGTAGCGGAGCTGCCCGGCGACGCCGGTGAAGGCGTTCGCGCCCAGGAAGGCGAAATTCTGGTTGCCGGCGAGAAGCAGGTCGGCGTCGATATTGGTCACCGAGATCCGGTCGCCCTGGCCGCGGCTGAAGTCGAAGATCATATCCGGGGTGCCCGCGCTCGAATCGGTGAGCGCGTCGAAGCGGAACACGTCGTTGTTCGCACCGCCGAGGAAGTGGTCCACCCCGGCGCCGCCGACCAAAGTGTCGCTGCCGGTGCCGCCGTCGAGCAGGTCCGTCCCGTCGAGCCCGAACAAGGTGTCGCCGCCGGCGAGCCCCGCGATCGTGTCGGCGTCCGTGGTGCCGGTGAGGGTGTTGCTCGAGGCCGTGCCGGTGAAGGTCGATTCGACCGCGACGTTGGACACCGTCACCGCGAGCGCCTGGGTGACGATGTTGGTGCCGTCGCTCGCGCGCACGATGACGTCGTAGACGTTGTTGCCGCCGGCATCGGCCGGCGCCTCGAAATCGGGCGCGGCGCGGAAGGTCACCAGGCCGTTCCACGGATTGACCGTGAACAGGGCGGCATCGGCGCCGCCCGCGATCGCATAAGGCGGGTTGGGAAGGCCTTCCGGATCGACCGCGGCGACCGTCGCGACGATCACGCTGTTCTCCGAGACCGTCAGCGATGCCGAAGATGCGCCGCCGAAGGACGTGAAGCTCGGCGCCTCGTTGGCGTTGTAGACCCGCACGGTCAGCGCCTGCTCGTCGGTATCGACGCCGTTGCTTGCGGCGACCACGACTTCGTAGCGATTGTCGCCGTCCGCATCGGCGGGGGCCTCGTAATCGGGATCCGCGTTCCAGGCGAAGCGGAGCACGCCCGAGACCGCATCGATCTCGAACAGGGCGGCATCCGCCCCGCCCAGGATCGAATAGACGATGCCCGAACCCACGTCGCCGGTCGCCTCGACGCGCGTGATGTGGCCGACCCGGTTCTCGGTCCAGACCAGAGTGGCGGCATCGGCGCCGTTTTCGGAAGTGATCGTCACCGTTTCTTCCGCGTCGAGCGTGCTGGTGGTCGACAGATCATCCGCGGCCGGTTCCGCAGCCTTGAATGTCCGGCCGCCGCTGACGGCGTCGTTCCGCAGAAACGCCAGAAGTCCAGATTCTTCCGTATCCAAGGAAGACCAATAGTGCATCGCCATGATTACATCCCCCTCTTGCTATCAACGTGCCGCATGCTCGCCAAAGCTTGTTGCTGATTTATGAACGGCGGGGGCGTCACGCATTTCTTCGTCCAAGCGAAAGTCGGGATCTCGCGCGGCGGGCACGTGGCCTGAGGCCCCGGCTTTCGCCGGGGTGACGGGTGTTGGACAAAATCGCGCCGATCCGGATCGATCGCTGCAACCAGCGGATTTCCCGCGCATTTTGCCTCTATGCCGCATTATTACTTCCAGCTGCGGACAAGCAACGCGGTCCCCCATGTCGAGCGGGGCGGGGAGTTTCCCGACCTGACCAGCGCGCTTGCCGAAGCGCATTCGGCGGCGCGCGTCATGCTTCATAGCCGGATACGTGAGGCGCCGCTGGACGTGCATGGCAGCCTGGACATCGAGGACGAGCGGCATCGGACGGTGGCGCGCATCCTGCTCGCGGATGTGGCGCGGCAGATATCGTAGGATGGTCAGCCGTTCTGCATTCCTCTCCCTTAGGGAGAGGTAGCGAAGCTTGGCGGCTTGCCGCCTAGCGTAGCTTGGTGAGGGGTTCCCGGACTATCGGGAGGGTGAAACCCCTCACCCAGCTCCGACTAAGGCCTTGCTTCGCAAGACCTAAGTCTGCGCAACCCTCTCCCTATGGGAGAGGGGAAGGGCGGGAACGCCCGCGCTCAGCTGCGCGGCAGGGTGATCGTCGCGGTGAGGCCGCCGCCTTCGCGGTTGGCCAGGGTGATGTCGCCGCGGGCGTCGGCGACGATCGCCCGGGCGAGCGCGAGGCCGAGGCCGATGCCGCCGGTCTCGCGGTTGCGCGAGGTCTCGAGCCTGGTGAAGGGATCGAAGACGGCGGCGAGCTTGTCGGCCGGGATACCGGGGCCGCGATCGGCGACCTCGATCGCGACGGTGCTCTCGCCGGCCAGCAGCCGCACCTCGGCGCCGCCGCCATATTTGACTGCGTTCTCGATCAGGTTGCGGACCGCGCGTCGCATCAGCGAGGGGCGCAGGTGCATCTTGAGCCGCGGCGCTTCCTCGAACGCGACGTCGTGGTCGAGATCGCGGAAATCGTCGACCACCGCGTCGATCAGCGCGGCGAGGTCGACATCGATGGGCGGCTCGCTGGGCCGACCCAGCCGCGCCAGCGAGAGGATGTCGTCGAGCGTGCGGTTCATCTCGTCGATCGTGTCGGCCATGCGGTTGCGGTCGTCGTCGTCCTCGACCGATTCGATGCGGACGCGCAAAGCGGCGAGCGGCGTGCGCAGATCGTGGCCGATCGCGCCGAGCATGCGGTCCTTCTCGTCGAGCATCGCGTTCACGCGCAGGCTGAGCGCATTGTAGGCGGCGATCACGGCGCGAACGTCGCTGGGGCCGCGCTCCTCGAGCGGCGTGGCGCCATCGCCGGGACGGAAGGCGCGCGCGGCGCCCGCCAGCGAGCGCAGCGGCTTCGAGATGCGGCGGACGATCCACATCACCGGCAGCAGGATGATGACGTAGAGGATCAACGTCTGGAAGGTCAGCGCCGCGATCAATCGGCGATCGGGCCGGACCCAGGGCGCATTGACCGTCAGCCAGCCCTTGCCGGGCTGCTCGATCGCGACGACGAGGACGGCGCCGGGACCGGGACGCTTGCGATCGCGCTTTTCCTCCGCGGCGAGCGGACGGATCCCGGTGTCGATGCTGCGAAAGGAAATCCCGGCCTCGGCCAGCTGGCTCCGCACCTCGTCGGCGACTTCGTTCCGGCGTTCGAGCGCGGGCGGGATCGGGTTGGCGGCGACGCGGCGGACGCGACCGCGGTCCGGCGCGAGCAGGCGACCGCTGATCCGCTCGCGTTCGAGCGCGTCGACGATGCGGGTGGTCGCCTGCTGCGCGGCATAGGCGAGCCGGAACTGCGCGCGGTCGCGCACGGCGATGGTGAAGTTGAGCGCCTGCGCGGTGAAGAGGGCGACCGCGATCAGCAGCGCCATCTGGCCGGCGAGGGAGCGGGGGAGGAAGCGGGTCATGCGATGGGCTTGCCGCTGGGAACTCCCCTCCCTGCAAGGGAGGGGATTAAGGGGTGGGTTCCGCGTCGGGCGGGGCTCGATGCCCCGGCCGGCGCGTTCTGACGAGGCGCGGAATGAGTCTTTTTGAGCGCGCAGACGCGCGCACCCACCCCCCGCCCCTCCCTTGCAGGGAGGGGAGGCTGAAAGGCGAGGGGACTCAAAGCCGCGTCACCTCGGCGGCGAGGGTGTAGCCGCCGCCCCAGACGGTCTTGATCAGGGTGGGGTTCCTGGCGTCGGGCTCGATCTTCTTCCTGAGGCGGCTGACCTGGTTGTCGATCGCGCGATCGAAGGCGGCGGCTTCGCGGCCCTGGGTCAGGTCGAGCAGCTGGTCGCGGGTGAGGACCTGGCGCGGGCGGGTGACCAATGCGTGGAGGAGGTTGTACTCGCCGGTGGAGAGCGGGACCGACACGCCTTCGCGGTCGACCAGGGCGCGCTCGCCGGTCTTGAGCACCCAGCCGGCGAAGGAGAAGCTGCCGGTCTCGGGCGCATGCTGCTTGGCGCCGCCCGCGGCCATGCGGCGGAGGATGACCTTGATCCGCGCGGCGAGCTCGCGGGGACTGAACGGCTTCACGACATAATCGTCGGCGCCCATTTCGAGCCCGACGATCCGGTCGGTCTCCTCGCTGCGCGCGGTGAGCAGGATCACCGGCGTCTCGCCGGTCTCGCGGATGTGGCGGCACAGGCTGAGGCCGTCCTCGCCCGGCATCATGATGTCGAGGATGACGAGATCGATCGCATAGGCCGCCATCCGCGCGCGTGCGCCCTCCGCGTCGCCGGCCTGCGTCACGCGGAATCCCTGCTTGGTGAGATATTGCGCGAGCGGCTCGCGGATCGAGCGTTCGTCGTCGACAAGGAGGAGATGGGGGGCTTCGGACATGCTGCGACCGTAACGTCTCCGGTGGCGAAAAGAAGTGCCGGGCGGCGAGAGGAGGAGGGGCCGCCCGGCACAGGCGGTGGTCAGTTCGCGTCGGGCGCCGCGCCGCGGCGCTCCATCCGGGCGCGCATCTTGTCGCGCGCGGCGTCGCGTTCGGCCTGGTCGATCGTGCCGTCCTTGTTGGCGTCGACCCGCTCGAAGCGGCGCGTGGCCTGGGCGCGCTGCTCGTCGAGCGAGATCGCGCCGTCGCCGTCGGTATCGATCCGGCTCAGCATCCGGCCGCCGCGGCCGGCACCGTCGCCGCCGGGACGTTCGTCCTTGCTGATCTTGCCGTCCTTGTTGGCGTCGAGCTTGGCGAAGCGCGCGTCGACATCGGCGAGCATCTCGGCCTTGGTGACGGCGCCGTCGTTATTGGCGTCGGCGAGCTTGAGCGGATTGCCGCCGCTCATGCGGTCCTGGGGCGCGGGGGTGGGGGCAGAGGTCTGTTGCGCGGCGAAAGCGGCGCCGGCGAGCAGACCCGTGGCGAGCAGCGCGGCTGCGATGGTCTTCTTCATGGTACGAAACTCCAGCATAGTGCACGGTCCGTGCCGCGACTGTACGCCTTTTGCCCCGGGGCTGTCGCACGGGTTTGTCAGTCGGCGTTCAAGTTGTCGCAAATTGTCGCGAAGCTCAGCCGAAGATGGCGACGCGTCCTTTGTGGGGCTCAGCCAAAAATGGCGACGCCCTGTACCGCCTCGGCCACGGGTTCGCCGGCGGCGTTCCAGATCGCCATGCGCTGGCTGCTATAGCCGTGATGCGCGGCGTCGGCGCGGGCGCTGAGCAGCCACCAGCCGTCCTGGGTAGCGGGTTCAGGCGCGAGGAAGTTGATCTGCCAGTTGAGCGAGCTGAGCGGGGTCTGGCGCTCGGCGGCGAGCTTGAACGCGCCGGGCGGGAGCGCGTCGCCGATCGCCATGAGCTCGACCATCGCGTGGAGACCGTCCCGGGCGCGCAGGCGGGCCCAGCGGAGCCATTCGGCGGCGCCGAGCTCGGCCTTGGGGTCCCAGAAGTTGAAGTTGCCGGTGAAGAAGGTCTCGGGGCCGGTGTAGAGCGCGGCGTCGGGCGCGGGCGGCGCCGCAGGGGCGCGAGGCGACTGGTCGTGCGCGATCGCCGAAGGGAGCTCGGCCATGAACACGAAGGTGGCGCGCAGGCCGAGGCCGGCCTCCGACGTCACGTCGGACTGGAGGAAGGCGGCGTTGCGGCCGCGGCGGAGCCTGGTCGCGGTTACGGAGACCTCGCCGGCGAGCGGGCCGATGAACGCGACCTGCGCCGAGCGGAGCGGGGGCAAGTCGGGCTCGAGATCGAGCGCGGCCTGGAGCGCGAGCGCGGCGGAGAGCCCGCCGAACGCAGTGCGGCCCTGCATCCAGTCGGCCGGGATCGCAGCGCGGAAACCGGCGTCGTGGCGTTCGGCCGCGGCGAGGATGTCGGCGATGGGGGTCATAGATGGCGGTCGCGCAGCTCGCGCTTGAGCACCTTGCCGATCGCGCTGCGGGGGAGCTCGTCGACGCGGCGGAGGTCGGCGACGCGCTGGGTCTTGCCGAGGCGCGCGTTGCACCAGGCGAGGATCCCGGCCGGATCGCCGCCGCCGACATAGAAGCCGACCGGGGTCTCGCCCCATTGCTCGGAGGGGATGCCGACCACCGCGCAGTCGGACACGTCCGGATGCTCCGCCAGCACCGCCTCGAGGTCGGAAGGATAGACGTTGAACCCGCCCGAGATGATCAGGTCCTTCTTGCGATCGAGCAAGGTGAGGAAGCCGTCCGCGTCGAAGCGGCCGATGTCGCCGTGGCGGATGAAGCGGTTGCCGGCCGCGTCGTGCCAGGCCGCGGCATCGGTGGCGTCGGAGCGGCCGTGATAGCCGGTCATCATCGCGGGCGAGCGGCCGACGACTTCGCCGGTTTCGCCCTGCGCCACCTCGCGCCCCGCGTCGTCGATCAGGCGGATGTCGTGGCCCTCGATCGGCTTACCGACGGTGTGGAGCTTGTCGGGATGGGCGTTGCAGACGAGGACCGTCGTGCCGCCGCCCTCGGTCATGCCGTAATATTCGACGAGCAGGCCCGGCCAGCGCGCGAGCACGTCCGCCTTGAGCGCGGGGGAGAAGGGCGCGCTGGTGCAGGTCTTGAGGGTGAAGCTGGAGAGGTCGAAACGGTCGAACTCGGGATCGGCCATGATCCGGCGATATTGGACCGGGACGAGCATGGTGACGCTGCCGCGATGCTTCTCGGCCTGGACCAGATAGTCGCGCGCGTCGAACTTCGCCATCAGCACCACTGTGCCGCCCCAGCCGAGCGTGGGGAGGAAGCTGACCAGCGTGGTGTTCGAATAGAGCGGCGTGGCGACCATCGTCACCGCCCGGTCGAAGCCCGGCGGCGCGCGGCTGATATGGACCCAGCGCATCGCGTGCGGCTGGACGATGCCCTTGGGCGTGCCGGTGGTGCCCGAGGAATAGATGATGTTGAACGGGTCGTGCGCGGAGACGGTCACAGGCGCGGGCGTGCCGTTGCCGAGCCACGCGTCCAGGCGTTCGAGCGCGACTTTCCGCACGGGTACGTCGATGTCGTGCGCGGCGTCGTGGAAGAGGATCGGCGCGGCGCAGTCGGCAACCATAGCGGCGAGCTGCGCGGGCGTGGCCGAGGGAGCGAGCGGCGCGGCGACGCAGCCGGCCCGGAGCGCGCCGAGGAAGACCAGGGCGTAATCGAGCGAGGAGGGGCCGAGGATCGCCACCGCCTGGCCCCGCGCCACGCCGTCGCGCTGGAGCGAGTAGGCGATGCGGTCCATCGCGCGGTCGAGCTCGGTATAGCTGATGACGCGGTCGCCGAAGATGATCGCGGGCTTGGCGCCGCGCTCGGCGGCATGCGCTCGGATGAGGTCGGCGAGCGTGGCGAAGTCGCTTGCGAGCATCGCCCCGGCAGTCGTTTCAGGTTCCTCCATGACGCGGAACGCTAGTCGAGGGGTGGGGCGAACGCCATACGCAAGTTTCGAAGATGCAGGCTCAGCTGGTGGCAGGCGCCGTCGCGACCCGCGGCACGACGCGGAAAACCACGATGAGCAGCGCCGCCAGCGCGAGGGTCGCGGCGAACACGAAATTGCCCGCGGGGAAGCCGCGCTCGGCGCCGAAGGCCAGCGCCTGGCTGAGCACCAGCGGCGCGAGGATCAGCGCTACGCTGTTGAGGCTGGCCATGCCGCCCTGCAACGCGCCCTGGTGCTGCGCGTCGGTCATCCGCGAGAGGAGGGCGTTGATCGACGGCCAGGCGAGTGCCTGGAACGCGCTGAGCGGGATGAGCGCATAGACCATCCAGCCCTCGCGCACGAAGACATAGCCGAGGAAGACCGAGCCGCCGGCGAGGATGCCGAGCACCACGGTGCGCTCCTCGCCCCAGCGCTTGATCGCGCGGCCGGTGACCAGCGTCTGGACCAAAGCCATCGCCAGCCCCGAGGCGGCGAGCGACCAGCCGATCGCCTCCTCGTCCCAGCCGAGCGCGATCTCGCTCCAGAAGGCCCAGGTCGACGGATAGACCATGTGCGCGAACTGCCAGAGGAAGGCGGCGAGCAGCAGCCAGCCGGCATTGCCGGCGTGGAAGAGCGGCTTGAAGGCGGCGAAGACGTGCGCGTTGCCCCAGCGGAAGGCGCGGCGGCGCTCGGGCAGCATCGTCTCGGGGAGCGCGACGATGATCCACAGGGCGTTGAGCCCGGCGAGCACTGCGGCGGCGATGAACGGCGCGCGGGTGCCCAGGCCCGCGATCAGCCCGCCCATCGCTGGGCCGAGGATGAAGCCGATCCCGAAGGCCGCGCCCATCAGCCCGAAGGTCGCGCCGCGCTTCTCGGGCGGGGTGACGTCGGCGAGCACGGCATTGGCGGGGCCGTAGGAGGCGCCCGCGACCCCGGCGATCATGCGGCCGACGAACAGCCAGGCGATCGACGGCGCGGCGGCCATGAAGGCGTAATCGGCGGCGAAGGCGAGCATCGAGAAGAGCAGCACCGGGCGCCGGCCGAAGCTGTCGCCGAGCGTGCCGAGGATCGGCCCGGCGAAGAACTGGGTGACGGCATAGGCCGCGAGCATATAGCCGCCGATCCGCGCGGCATCCTCGAGGGATACGTGTGCGAGCTCGACGACGAGGCGGGGCAAGACCGGCATGACGATGCCGAAGCCGATCGAATCGATCATCACGGCGGCGAGCACGATCGGTACCGCGCGGTGGTGGAATGTCATGTCGGGCCCCTTTTCGGGTGGGGTTGTAGCGGCATCTGCCCCGGTTCGTCATCCCCGTTCCCCCAAAGTCGTCACCCCCGCGAAAGCGGGGGCCCATCTCCTGCAGATGCCCACAATGCCACCGTCGTAGTTGTGGCCCGTCCGGGAGATGGGCCCCCGCTTTCGCGGGGGTGACGGGGGAAGGGTTGGGATGACGGAGAAACCTTGACGCCACGCACGCCATACCGCAGTTTCGAATCGAGCCGAAAACGGCAGGAGAGGATAATGGCGACAGCAGCCGAGATCGACGCGCCGGCGGACCCGCAGGACGCGTTCCGCACGGAGGTCCGCGACTGGCTCGCGGCGCATTTCCCGCCTTCGCTGAAGGGCAAGGACAATGCGATGTCGGCGGTCGAGGGGCCGCACGAGAATTCGCCCGAGGAAGAGGCCTGGCAGCAGGCGATGGGCGAAAAGGGCTGGGGCGTGCCGACCTGGCCGAAGGAATATGGCGGCGGCGGGCTGAGCCGGGCCGAGGCGCGCGTGCTCCAGGAGGAGATGGCGCGTGCGGGCGCGTGGAACCCGATCGGCGGGATGGGCGTGATGATGTTCGGCCCGACCCTGCTCGAATATGGCAGCGAGGCGCAGAAGCAGGAGCATATCCCGGCGATCGCCCGGGGGACGGTGCGCTGGTGCCAGGGCTATTCGGAGCCGGGCGCGGGATCGGACCTCGCGTCGCTCCAGTGTTTCGCCGAGGACATGGGCGACCATTATCTGGTCAACGGGCAGAAGACCTGGACCAGCGGCGGGCAATGGGCGGACAAATGTTTCATGCTCGTCCGCACCGACAAGTCGAAGAAGCATGAAGGCATCACCTTCCTGCTCGTCGACATGGACACGCCGGGGATCGAAGTGAAGCCGATCCGGCTGATCTCGGGCTCGTCGCCCTTTTGCGAGACCTTCTTCACCGACGTGAAGGTGCCCAAGACGAACCGCGTCGGCGCCGAAGGGCAGGGCTGGACGATCGGCAAGCGGCTGCTCCAGCACGAGCGCTCGAGCCTGTCGGGCGGTGGATCGACCGCGGGGCGGATGTTCGCGGGAACGCCGCTGGGGCAGATCGCGAAGAAATATGTCGGGGTCGACGAGCAGGGGCGGATCGCCGATGCCGATCTGCGCAGCCGCATCGTGCGGCACGAGATGGATTTGCGCGCCTTCATGCTGACGCTGCGTCGGGCCTCGCTGGAGGCCAAGTCGAACCAGGGGCCGTCGGCCGCCACTTCGATCATGAAGAATGTCGGCGCGCGGATCATGCAGGAGCGCTCCGAGCTGCTGATCGAGATCCGCGGGATGGCCGGGCTCGGCTGGGAAGGCGAGGGGTTCGGGGAGGACGCGCTGAAGGACGTGCGCGCCTGGCTCTTCGGCAAGGCGGTGTCGATCTATGGCGGGTCGAGCGAGATCCAGAACAACGTGATCGCCAAGCGGATCCTGGGGATGCTGGATCATCAATAGCGAACAAGACCGTCACCCCGGCGGAAGCCGGGGCCTCGTGCGGCGAGCGCACGGCATGTGGAGGGAGATCCCGGCTTTCGCCGGGATGACGAGGTGGAAATGGCAGTCCTGACCGAAGAACAGACGATGCTGCGCGACATGGCGCGCGAATGGGCGGACAATGAGGCGCCCGTCTCGGCGTTCCGGAAGATGCGCGACGCCGCGCCGGCCGAATTCTACGACGCTGCCGCATGGCAGGCGCAGGCGGAGATGGGCTGGGCCGGGATCCTGGTCCCCGAGGCGCAGGGCGGCGTGGGGATGGGCTATGTGTCGCTCGGGCTCGTGCTCGAGCAGCTCGGGCGCAACCTGGTCGCGACGCCGCTGGCGGCGACCGCGGCGGCGACCAGCGCGCTGCTGCTCGGCGGCTCCGATGCGCAGCAGGCCGAATGGCTGCCGCCGATCGCGGCGGGCGAGGTCGTCGCGGCGCTGGCGGTGGACGAAGGGCCGCGCTTCGCGCCCGAGGGGATCGCGACGCGCGTCGAGAATGGCAGGCTCAGCGGCACCAAGGAATTCGTCGCCGAGGGCGACAGCGCGCAATTGTTCGTCGTGGCGGCGATCGACGGGCTCTATCTGGTGCCGGGCGACGAGGGCGTGACGCGAAGCCCGCGCAGGCTCACCGATGGGCGCAGCCATGCGCAGGTCCGCTTCGAGAACGCGCCCGCCGAGAAATTGGAGGGCGGGAGCGATCTGCTCACCCAGGTGACCGATCGGGCAGCGGCGGCCTTGTGTGCCGAGATGCTGGGGATGGCCGAGGCGGCGTTCGCGCAGACCAACGACTATCTCAAGACGCGCGTCCAGTTCGGCCAGGTGCTCGCCTCGTTCCAGGCGCTGCAGCACCGGATGGCGAAGATGTTCACCGAGCTCGAGCTGATGCGCTCGGTGGTCGAGGGTGCGCTGGAGGCGATCGACTCCGGGCGCGCCGACGTCCGCCAGGAGGTCAGCCTGGCCAAGGCCGTCGCGGGCGAGACGCTCCACCTCGTCAGCCGCGAGATGATCCAGCTCCACGGCGGCATCGGCATGACCGACGAGCATGACGCGGGCTTCTATTTGAAGCGCGCACGGGTGCTGGAGGCGATGTGGGGCAATGCCGCCTGGCATCGCGACCGCTTTGCCCGGCTGGGCGGGTATTGAGCCGCATCGGCTAGGGCGGAATGACATACAAATCCTCCCCCGCCAGGGGGAGGTGTCAGCCGCAGGCTGACGGAGGGGGCGGAAGCACGGTGCTCAATTGGAGAGTGCGCCGCTTACCTCCCCCTCCGACGCCTTCGGCGCCACCTCCCCCTGGCGGGGGAGGATTGGAAACTCGCGCGGACCTGAATGTCGATGCCTGGGGCAATAAGGGATCAACGTGACTACCCCTCCGTTCGCTCGAAACGAACGGGAAAGGTTTCTGCGTCATGCTCCAACGACTTTCCCGATCGGCTTTCCGAAAGCCGGTTTGCCGGCGCGCCCATATCTGCCGACTGGTGCAAACGGGCAACACCTCGCGGCAAGTCCCACTTTGCAACCTTTGTTACGCTTGACGGTCCCTGACTGAAAGGCTGTTATTCGAGGGTAGGGTATGGAACCGGCAAGCGTTCCGGCCCGTGGTGGGAGAGAAAATGATGATGCGGTTACGCCTTCTGTCGGCCTGTGCGGCGCCGGCGATGATCATGGCGCTCGCAGCGCCGGCTTTTGCGCAGGATGCCCAGAACACCACCAGCCAGGCCGCCGAGCCGGAGAGCGAGGGCGCCAACGAAGTCGTCATCACCGCACAGGGCCGCGCGCAGGTCCTCGCCGACGTGCCGCTCGCGGTCTCGGCGATCAGCGCCGAGACGCTCCAGCAATCGGGCGCCAACGATATCCGCCAGCTGAACCAGGTCGCGCCGTCGCTGCTCGTCTCGTCGACCGGCAGCGAGGCCAATGGATCGGCGCGCATCCGCGGCATCGGCACGGTGGGCGACAATCCCGGGCTGGAGAGCTCGGTCGCGGTGTTCATCGACGGCGTCTATCGCTCGCGCTCGGGCATCGGCCTCAACGAGCTTGGCGAGATCGACCGGATCGAAGTGCTGCGCGGGCCGCAGGGCACCTTGTTCGGGCGCAACGCCTCGGCGGGCCTGATCAACATCGTGAGCAAGGCGCCGGGCCCGAACTATGCCGCGGGCGCCGAGTTCACCTATGGCAATTACGATCAGATCCGCGCCTCGGGCTATATCAACGTGCCGCTGGGCGACAGCCTCGCCGCGCGCGTCGACAGCGTCTATGTGCGCCGCGACGGCTATTACCAGGACGTCGTCAACGATCAGGACATCAACGATCGCAACCGCTATTTCGTGCGCGGGCAATTGCTGTTCGAGCCATCGAGCGACCTGACGATCCGGCTGATCGGCGACTATACCAAGCGCAACGAGAATTGCTGCGCGGCGACCTATGTCAGCCGCGAGATGAACCCCTTCATCGGCAACCTCAACGACCCCACGCAGAACAACATCGTCCGCGTGCTGCAAGGGCTGGGGCAGCCCGCGGCGGCGTTCACCGAGGGCTATAGCCGCGACGTCTACGTGACCCCGGGCCGCAGCTATTTCGGCCGCACCGAGGATTGGGGCGCATCGCTCCAGGTCGACTGGAATCTCGGCGGGGCGAAGCTGACTTCGATCACCGGCTATCGCGACTATTCGAGCGACCAGGGATCGGACACCGATTACAGCTATGTCGACATCCTGTACCGCGCCGCCGACGGCAATTCCTCGCGCGGGTTCAAGACGTTCAGCCAGGAATTGCGGTTGCAGGGCACCGCGTTCGGCGACAAGCTCGACTGGCTGATCGGCGGCTATTACGCCAATGAGGATCTGGAGGTCACCGACAACCTCCGCTTCGGCCGCCAATATGGCCGGTTCGCGACGTGCCGCCTGGTCTCGGGCAGCGGCCTGGCGGCGCTCTACTCGCCGACCTCGGCGGGGTGCCTCGCGGCGCGTCCGGCGGCGTTCGGCGCCGCGTCGCCGGCGATCTACGCGGCGATCGACCGGCTCGACGGGATCAACGATCGCGGCTCGACGCTCGACCGCTACAACCAGAACAGCCGCAACTGGGCGCTGTTCACGCACAATATCGTCCATGTCGCCAAGGGCCTCGATCTGACCCTGGGGCTTCGCTACACCAACGAGCGCAAGCGCTTCGACGCGACCTTCGGCAACGACAATGTCGCCTGCACCCAGAACCAGGCGGCGCTGCTGCCGCTGCGCCCGGTGGCCGCGCTGACCGCGGTGGTGGACGGCATCCTCGGCCTCTCGTGCCAGGGCAATTCCACGGCCGAGCTCAACGGCGTCTCGATCAACGACGAGCGCAAGGAGGACGAATTCACCGGCACCGCGGTGATCTCGTACAAGCCAATGGACGATTTGCTGCTCTACGGCAGCTATTCGCGCGGCTACAAGGCTGGCGGGTTCAACCTCGACCGCTCGGCGCTCAAGGTGCCGATCCTGCCGTTCGGCGGCCAGGCGGGGGCGCAGGCGCTGGTCGGCAACCTCCAGTTCGATCCCGAGATCGTCAACGCCTTCGAGATCGGCCTGAAATATTCGACCGGGCCGTTCAGCCTGAACATCGCGGGCTTCCGGCAGGAGTTCAAGAACTTCCAGCTCAACACCTTCAACGGCACCGTCTTCCTGGTGCAGAACATCAACGGGTGCAGTGCCGACCTGAACGGCGGCGACCGCGACCAGAGCAAGTTCCCGACCGCGCCCAACTACAATGCCGCCGCGTCGACGACGGGCGCGTGCGGGGCCGACGACGTGACGTACGGCGTGCTGTCGCAGGGCGTCGAGCTCGAGGCGTCGCTGGTGCCGCATCGCGACATCCGCGTCGGGCTGGGCCTCACGTATTCCGAGACCAAGTATCGGGAGCAACTGGTCGGCAACGCCTCGGGTGCGCCGCTCGACCAGGCACTGCGGAAGCTGCCGGGCGACAATCTGTCGAACGCGCCGGAGATCGTCGCGACCGCGTCGTTCGCCTGGACGCCGGACATCGGCGGTTCGGGGCTGAGCGGGCTGGTCTATTTCGACACGCGCCTGACCGACGACTATAATACCGGATCGGACCTGTTCCCGCAGAAGGAGCAGGACAGCTATGCGATCTTCAACGCGCGCATCGGCCTGCGCGGACGCGACCAGCTCTGGTCGATCGAATTCTGGGGCCAGAACATCTTCAACGAGAACTACACCCAGGTGGCGTTCAACTCGCCCTTCCAGGAAGGCGCGGTGGCCGCGCCCTTCACCGACCCGCAATATCCGGGCGGGCGGCAGCTCTTCTCGGCCTATCTGGCCGAGCCGCGGACCTATGGCGTGACGTTACGCGCGCGCTACTGAGCGCACGCGAGGGCAGGGGCGGGCTCGCGGGGCGACCTGCGGGCCCGTTTCCGTCGATGCGTTGGCGAGAACGCGGTGGTGGATCGACATTGAGGCGCGCGAGGCGATGTCAAATCCTCCCCCGCCAGGGGGAGGTGGCACGCGTAGCGTGACGGAGGGGGCGGAAGCACTGCGCTCAATTGGAGAGGGGCTCGCTTACCTCCCCCTCCGACGCCTTCGGCGCCACCTCCCCCTGGCGGGGGAGGATATGAGCTGGACCTAACCGGCCGCCAGCACGCGATCGTCGAACAGGCCGAAGGCGAGCGTGGAGGCGTAGAAGGCCACGGCCTTCTCGCGCGGCATGGTGCTTGCCCATTTGCGCATGTCGAAGGCGGCGTTCTGGAGCGCCATCAGTGCTTGCGACGCGACCAGCGGGTCGATCGCGCGGATCGAACCCTGGGCGATGCCGTCCGAAAGCATGCCGGCGAAGCGGCGGGCGATGCGGTTCGAGCGGTCGATCATCGTCGTGCGCACGCGCGGGGGCAGGCCCGACAGCGCGGTGGTGCGCAGCAAGGGGCCGCGCTCGGAGAATTGATAGTCGAGCAGGGTCGCCACGGTGCTCTCGAGCCGCTCCCAATGGCTGCCCTCATGGCTCTCGGCGAGGCGCTGGGCGTCGGCGATGATGTCGAAGCTGCGCTTGTAGCAGGCGATGACCAACTCGTCCTTGGCGTCGAGATGGTGGTAGAAGCTGCCCTTGGTGACGTTCAATTCCGAGGCGATACGCTGCACCGAGGCGCCGCGATAGCCGAGCTCGTTGATCAGCCGCGTCGCCGCGAGCAGGAAGGCCTCGCGGCCGGGTTCGGGCTCGTCATGCTCGAGATCGAGCAGCCCGGGCGTCCAGTCCTGCCCCGGCGCGGCGATGCCGGAGCGGAACACGTCCATCAGCCGCGCCTCGACGCGGGGATATTCGTCGACCTCGTAGCGCGGCAGCCAGGCGGTGAGCCAGAAGGTGTTCTCGAGCAGCACGTGCGCGCGGGCGCCGAACAGGTCGGTCTCGGCGCGGTTGGCGCCGGCGCCCCACAGGCTGCGGGTCTTGCGGAAGATGTTGCGCCAGCCCGTGAGGAGCTGGCCCTTCATCGGATCCTCCATCGCACGCAGGTCCGAGAGGATCGCGAAGTCGCGCTCCTCGCCGCGGCGGATGCGCGCGAGCCGCTCCATGTTGATGTTGAGATAGCGCGCGACGCGGGCCTCGGGCGTCGGCTCCGCGAGCGCGGCGTCGAGCATGGCGTCGAGCCGTTCGAGCGTCTGCTCGAAGGCGGCGGCGGCGAGATCCTCCTTGCGCTTGAAATAGTAAGTGACCGACGTGGTGTTGAGCCCGACGCGGCGCGCGACGTCGGCGAAGGTCATGCCCTTCGCGCTCTGTTCGTTTATGGCGTCGGCCGCCGCGGCGAGGATCGCGTCGCGCTTCGCCTGGAAGCGCTTGGTGCCGCCGCCGCCTTCGATGTTCCCCGGTGCATTCATTGCAATCAGCTTAGCGATTTCGCGGCGCAGCCAAAGCGTTTTTTGAAGGTGCGTGTCCCGAATTTCGCTGCGCCGTTCCCCTTTACCGAATATGCGGTACGGTCTAGGCAGGGGGAAACAACAGTTCGGAGGGTGCTTGCCATGGACTTCACGCTGACCGAGCGGGAGACGCATTTCCGCGACCGGGTGAAGGCGTTCATCGACGGCGAGATCCGCCCCCGCGACGGCGACTATCGCGCCCAGCAGAAAGAGGGCGGCCGCTGGAAGATACTCCCGGTGATCGAGGAGGTGAAGGCCAAGGCCAAGGCCGCCGGATTGTGGAACTTCTTCATGCCGCCGCATTCGGGCGGTCCCCAGGTCGACGACAGCTTCGCGTTCGAGGGCACGCAGCTCAGCAACCTCGAATATGCGCTGTGCGCCGAGGAGATGGGGCGGCTCGGCTGGGCCTCGGAGTGCTTCAACTGCTCGGCGCCCGATACCGGCAACATGGAAGTGCTCCACCGCTACGGGACGCGCGAGCAGAAGGAGGCGTGGCTGCGGCCGCTGATGCGAGGCGAGATCCGCTCGGCCTTCCTGATGACCGAGCCGGCGGTGGCCTCCTCCGACGCGACCAATATCGAGACGCGGATGGAGCGGGACGGCGATCATTATGTGATCAACGGGCGGAAATGGTGGTCCTCGGGCGTGGGAGACCCGCGCTGCGCGATCGCGATCGTGATGGGCAAGACCAGCCCGGACGCCGCGCGGCACGCCCAGCAGAGCCAGATCCTGGTGCCGCTCGACGCCCCCGGCGTGCGCATCGAACGGATGCTTTCGGTTTTCGGGTATGATCATGCGCCGCACGGGCATGGCGAGGTGGTGCTCGAGAATGTCCGCGTGCCGGTCGAGAACGTCATCCTCGGCGAGGGGCGCGGATTCGAGATCGCGCAGGGACGGCTCGGGCCGGGGCGCATCCATCATTGCATGCGCACCATCGGGGTCGCCGAGGAAGCGATCGAGGCGATGGCGAAGCGGCTCGTCAGCCGCGTCGCGTTCGGCAAGCGGCTCTCGGACCATAGCGTGTGGGAGCAGCGCATCGCCCGCGCGCGGATCGACATCGAGATGACGCGCCTGCTCTGCCTCAAGGCGGCGGACATGATGGACAAGGCGGGCAACAAGGCGGCGCAGCTCGAGATCGCGATGATCAAGGTGCAGGCGCCCAGCATGGCGCTGCAGATCATCGACGACGCGATCCAGGCGCATGGCGGCGCGGGCGTCTCCGACGATTTCGGGCTCGCGCACGACTGGGCTGGCATCCGCACGCTGCGGCTCGCCGACGGGCCCGACGAGGTCCACAACCGGGCGATCGCGCGGGCGGAGTTCGGGAAGTGGGGGGACTTCAAGGCGGATCGGGTGAGCAGCGGAGAGATCGGGGTTTCGCGCTGAACCAAAACAATCGTCATCCCCGCGAAAGCGGGGACCCATCTCCGGGACGAGCGGCAAACGCACCGGTGCGATTGTGGATGTTGCGGGAGATGGGTCCCCGCTTTCGCGGGGATGACGATAAAAAAGCGACTACGGAGCAGGAATGAAAGCAGCCGTACTTTTCGAAGCCGGGAAACCGCTGGAGATCGCCGAGGTGCGGGTCGACAAGCCCGGCCCGCGCGAGGTGCTGATCCGCACCGTGGCGTGCGGGGTGTGCCGTTCGGACCTGCATTTCGTCGACGGCGCCTTCCCGCATCCCGTCCCGACCGTGCCGGGGCACGAGGCGGCGGGGATCGTCGAGGCGGTGGGCAGCGACGTCGCGCATCTGAAGCCCGGCGACCATGTCATCACCTTCTTCACGGTGTTCTGCGGCGCGTGCGAGATGTGCGTGAGCGGGCGGCCGTCGCTGTGCATCGATCCCTCGACGCGGCGGCCCGCCGATGCCGAACCGCGGCTGAAGCTCGTCGACGGCACCCCGCTGGCGCCGTTCCTCAACCTATCGGCCTTTGCCGAGATGATGCTGGTGCACGAGAATGCGTGCGTGGCGATCAGCAAGGAGATGCCGCTCGATCGCGCGGCGTTGCTCGGCTGTGCGGTGATCACCGGCGCGGGAGCGATCTTCAACGACAGCCGGGTGCGGCCGGGCGAGAGCGTCGCGGTGATCGGCGCGGGCGGGATCGGGCTCGCGGCGATCAACGCCGCCCGGATCGCGGGCGCCGGACAGATCCTCGCGATCGACCCTGTCCCCGAGAAGCGCGAGCTGGCGATGAAGCTCGGCGCGACCGGTACGCTCGACCCCAATTCGGAAACGATCGTCAAGGACGTGCTCAAGCGCACCAATGGCGGGGTCCATTATGCGATCGAGGCGGTGGGGCGGCCGAGCACCGCCGAGCTGGCCTGGAGCATCCTCCGCCGGGGCGGCACCGCGACGATCCTGGGGATGATCGCGCCGGGCAACAATGTCAGCCTGCCGGGGCCGACTTTCCTCACGGGCAAGAAGATCCAGGGATCGCTGCTGGGGAGCACGCGCTTCCCGATCGACATGCCGCGGCTGGTGCAGATGTATCTCGACGGGCTGCTCGACCTCGACACGATGGTCGCCGAGCGGATCCGGCTGGAGGAGGTGAACGAGGCGATGCAGAAATTGCGCGACGGGCACAGCGTGCGATCGGTGATCGAGTTCGCATGAGCGACCTCGACGAAGCCAGACTGGGCGGTTGGCTGGCGGGCAATGTCGCGGGCTTTGCCGGGCCGTTCCGCATCGAGAAGTTCGCGGGCGGGCAGAGCAATCCGACCTATCGCATTGATGCGGCGAGCGGATCCTATGTGCTCCGGCGCAAGCCGTTCGGGCCGATCCTGCCTTCGGCGCATGCGGTGGAGCGCGAGCACCAGCTGATCGCGGCGCTGCACCCGACCGGCTTTCCGGTCGCGCGGCCCTATGGGCTCTGCGAGGACGCAGCGGTGATCGGCGCGCCCTTCTACCTCATGGAGATGATCGAGGGGCGGACCTTCTGGGACGGGGCGCTGCCCGGCATGGCGCCGGCGGGGCGGACCGCGGTCTATGAGGCGATCGTCGACACGCTCGCGGCGCTGCATGGCGTCGATTACGCCGCGGCGGGGCTGGGCGAGTACGGCAAGCCGGGCAATTATTTCGAGCGGCAGGTGGCGCGTTGGTCGAAGCAGTACCGGATGAGCCAGACCGACGATGTGCCCGAGGTCGAGCGGCTGATCGAATGGCTGCCGCGGACGGTGCCGCCGCAGACGCGGACGAGCATCGTCCATGGCGACTTCCGCATCGACAACATGATCTTCGCGCCCGCCGAGCCGCGGGTGCTGGCGGTGCTCGACTGGGAATTGTCGACGCTCGGCGATCCGCTGGCGGACTTCTCCTATTTCCTGATGAACTGGGTCACCGAGCCCGAGGGACGTTCGGGGGTGAAGGGGCTGACCGGGCCGGAAACGGGCATTCCGACGATCGAGGCGATGGTGGCGCGCTATTGCGCGGCGACCGGGCACGACGGGGTGCCCGACCTCAACTGGTATTTCGCGTACAATTTGTTCCGGCTCACGGGTATCGTCCAGGGGATCAAGAAGCGCATGATCGACGGCAATGCGTCGAGCGCGCAGGCGGCCGAGACGGTGGCGCGGCTGCCGGGGCTGGCGGCCTCGGCGTGGGGGTTCGCCGAGAAAGCGGGGGCGGCGTGAGAAATGCAGGCCGTCATCCCCGCGAAGGCGGGGACCCATCTCCGCAGCTATCCACGCGTCAAACGGCTGTTGCATATGGTTGCTTCGGCACGAGATGGGCCCCCGCCTTCGCGGGGGTGACGGAGGAAGTTTGATGCGGTTCAAGGACAAGGTCGTCATCGTCACCGGCGCTGGCTCCGGGATCGGGAGCGCCACGGCGCGGCTGTTCGCGGCCGAGGGCGCGCATGTGGTCGCGGCCGATATGGCCGGCACGGTCTACGCCACGGTCGAAGGGCTGGGCGATGCGCTGGCGGTGCAGATGGACGCGGGCGACGAGGGCGATGTCGAGCGGCTCGTCGCCACGGCGTGCGAGCGCTTCGGCGGGCTCGACATCTTCTTCGCCAATGCCGGGATTTCGGGCGGGGCGTCGGGCATCTTCGATTCCTCCGTCGAGCTCTGGACCGAGGTGCTGCGGGTGAATCTGATCGGGCCGGCGCTGGCGATCAAGCATGCGGGGCCGAAGATCGTCGAGCGGGGCGGCGGCGCGATCCTGTGCACCGCGAGCGTGGCGGGGCTGCGCTCGGGGGCGGGCGGGCCGGCCTATTCGGCGTCGAAGGCGGGCGTGATCAACCTCGTCCAGAGCGCCGCGCAGCAGCTCGCGACCTCGAACGTGCGGGTCAACGCGATCTGCCCCGGGCTGATCGAGACCGGGATGACCGCGCGCGCCTTCGAATATGCGCGCGAGATGGGCAAGGAGGACAAGCTCGGCCGGCTCAACCCGCTGCGCCGCGCGGGCGCGCCCGAGGAGATCGCGCGCGTGGCGCTGTTCCTCGCCAGCGACGAGGCGAGCTATGTCAACGGCCAGGCCTGGGTCGTGGACGGCGGGCTCTCGTCGAGCCATCCGGTGACGCGGCAGGAGTTCGGCAAGCCCGCCTTCTGATTGACAGCATGGTTCCGGCCCCGCACCTTTCCTTGCGGAAAAGGGAGGGGAATTCCATGCGAAAGCGGATCAAGGCGGCGATCGCGGTTGCGTTGCTGGGCGTCGCGACGCCTGCATTGGCGCAGGAAGTGGTGGTCACCGCGGCGCGGCGCGGCGCCTATCTCAATGCCGAAGTCAACCAGAGCAGCTCGCGCCCGATCATCAACCTGCGCCGCACCGCCGACTTCGCGGTGCAGCCCGCGCAGATCATCGGCGACACGCGCGAGGAGCTGAAGCGGCACGAGGAAATCTACGCGATGCTGCGGGGCGCGATCGAGCTGGCCGACAAGCACGGCGTGGAACTCGCGATCGGCGACTATATCGTCGAGCCGCTCACCCTCGCCAACTACAAGAACCTGGCCCTGGGCGGCGGCGGGCGATCGGATACCAATGTGGCGCGCTTCCTGATCAAGGCGAAGCTGGTCGCGGGGATGGACGCCAAGACGGCGCTCGAGCGGATCACCAAGTTCACCAAGGCGGTGCCGGCGGTGGGGCGCGCCGAGATCGAGAGCCTGGGCGCGCTGACGCTCTCGGTGGTCAATCCCGACCAGTATCGCGCGCAGATCACCGACCTGATCGTCGCCGATGCGGCGGCGACCGCGGCGAAGTTCGGGCCCGACTACGGCGTGCAGGCGACCGGGCTCGATCGGCCGGTCGAATGGGCACGGGCGAGCCTGACCGAAGTCTTCCTGTATCTGCCCGCGGCCTACACCGTCGTTCCGAAGCCGCGCTGACATGCGAGGGATCGATATCGCCCTGATCGGGCTGGGCCTGCTCACCGGCGCTGCGCCCGCACTGGCGCAGGACGAAGGCCAGGAGATCATCGTCACCGCCGCGCGCAACTCGCCGGGCTATACCAGCGACGGTGAGCCGCTGCCCGTCGCGGTCAAGCCGGCGCCGGCGCTGCGGCTGCGGCGGACCGCCGACTTCGCGGTGCAGAGCGTGCGCATCATCGGCGACACGCGCGACGAGGCGAAGCGGCGCGAGGAGATCTATGCGATGCTGAAGGGCGCGATCGCGCTCGCCGGCAAGCATGGCGTCGAGCTGGCGACCGGCGACTATATCGTCGAGCCGCTCACTCCGGCCAATTATCGCAACCTGATCCTCGAGCAGGATGACGATCGGGAGGATGCGGAAGAGGCGACGTTCCTGGTCAAGACGCCGCTGACGAAGGGAGCGGACGCCAAGGCCGCGCTCGACCGGATCACCAAGTTCGTCCAGGCGGTCCCCGCCGTCGGGCGCGCGGAGATCGAGGCCGAAGGCGACCTCACCCTGTCGGTGGTCGGGCCCGACCAGTATCGCGGCCAGATCGTCGACCTGGTCGCCGCCGATGCGGCGAAGGTGGCGGCCAAGTTCGGGCCGGGCCAGGGCGTGATCGTCAACGGGCTCGACCGGCCGGTGGAGTGGTCGCGCGTCGGGCTGACCGAAGTCTCGCTTTACCTGCCGGTGAGCTACAGCGTGGTGCCGAAGCCTTAGGTTTCAGCCACTGTCATCCCGGCGAAAGCCGGGACCTCAGGCCGCGAGCGACATGTCTGTGGAACGAGACCCCGGCTTTCGCCGGGGTGACGGCTAGGATCAAAGCGTCGCTTCGCCGCGCAGGACCGGCACGCAGCTTCCGCCGACGCTGGCGCGGATGCTTCCGTCGGCCGTGCGCCAGGCGCGGACGGCGAGGGTGCTCGGGCGGCCCATCTCGACGCCCTGGGTCACTTCGTAGCTGATCTGGTCATATTCGGTGAAGAACAGCAGCAGTGCGCCGAGTGCGGCGTTGGCGCTGCCGGTCGCGGGATCTTCCCAGGTGCCGGACAGCGGCGAGAACATGCGCGCGCGGACCTGGTTGCCGTCGCGGGAATAGAGGAAGACCGAGAGCCGGTCGCCCGCGCCGAGATGCTCTTCCGCAACCTGGCGGTAGGTGGCGATGTCGGGCAGCGCGCGGGAGAGGGCGTCGGCGGTCACTTCGACCAGGACGAAATCGACCCCGACGCTGGCGCGGGTGGGGACATGGACATTGGTGACGAGGTCCGCAACCGAGAGGCCGATGCACGGCGCGATCGCCTCGGCGGGCAGGGTGCCGAGGACCTGGAGCGGCTGCGGCGCGTCGATCTCGGCGCCGGTCGGGCGGCCCTCGGCGTCGCGCGCGATACGGATTTCGACGAGCCCGGCGATCTCCTCGAAGCGAAGCACGTCACCGGCTTCGGGGCGCAGACCGGCGAGGACATAGCCGGTGCCGACATTGGGATGGCCGGCGAAAGGCATCTCGGCGGTGCGATGGAAGATGCGGACGCGGGCTGTATTCGCGGGATCGGAGGGCGGGAGGACGAAGGTCGTCTCGCTATAGTTCATCTCGGCGGCGAGCGCCTGCATCTCGGCGTCGCTCAGCCCCTCGGCGGCGGTGAACACCGCGAGCGGATTGCCGCCGAAGCGGGTGTCGGTGAACACGTCGAGCGTGACATAGGGGAAGGTGCGCGTCGTCATGCGACGCTCTCTGCCTTTACTCGCGGTCGTTGCGCAAGCGGATCAGCCCCTCCTGCGCGACGCTGGCGACCAATCGGCCGTCGCGGGCGTAGATCCTGCCGCGGTTGAAGCCGCGCGCGTGACCGGCCCAGGGGCTGTCGGTGGTGTAGAGCAGCCATTCGTCGAAGCGGAACGGCTCGTGCAGCCAGATCGCATGGTCGAGGCTGGCGGTCTGGACATCGCCGGTCATCCAGCTGACGCCGTGCGGCAGCAGGCAGGTGCCGAGCAGGGTCATGTCGCTGGCATAGGCTAGCATCGCACGGTGGAGCGCGAGATCGTCGGGGAGCGGGGCGACGACGCGGAACCAGCTATGCTGGTGCGGATCCATCCTGTCGGGGGCGAACCAGTTGCGCGGATTGACCGGGCGGATCTCGATCGGGCGGGCACGCAGGAAGAAGCGGCGGAACTTCTCGGGGACCTGATCGCGGATTTCCTCGCGCAGCTCGCGTTCGGAGCGCAGGCTTTCCGGATCGGGGACGTCGGGCATTGCGTCCTGGTGGTTCAGCCCCTCGGACGGCGTCTGAAAACTTGCCGTCATGTTGAGGATCGGCTTGCCCTTCTGCATCGCGATGACGCGGCGATTGGCGAAGCTGCGGCCCTCGAAATCGCGGACGACGCGGTAGACTATCGGGTGGTTCTCGTCGCCGGGGCGCATGAAATAGGCGTGGAGCGAGTGAGCGATCCTGTTGCCCTCTACCGAGCGCTGCGCCGCCTGGAGCGCCTGCGCGATGACCTGCCCGCCGAACACGCGGCCGACCCCGCCCGGCTGGCGCGGGCCGCGATAGAGATCGGTGTCGATCTCCTCGACGTCGAGGAGCGTGGTGAGCTGGGTTACGAGGTCGGCGGGGGTGGGTTCAGGCATGATTTCCCCCCAAGCCGTCATCCCCGCGAAAGCGGGGACCCATCTCCGGCACATGCCGCGTGCATAACAGCCGTTGTATCTCGTTGCCTCTGCACGAGATGGGTCCCCGCTTTCGCGGGGATGACGATGGATAGGGCAGGGGTGCCATCAATATCCCGCCGCCTGCGCCAGCGCGTCGGCGTGGAAATTGGTGTCGCCGAACAGTTCGGCGAGGACGCGGGCGCGCTTCATGTAGAAGCCGATATCATATTCGTCGGTCATGCCGATGCCGCCGTGCATCTGTATGCCCTCCTGCACCGCGAGCATGGTGGCGAGGCCGGTCATCGCCTTGGCGACCGAGACGGCGTCGGCGGCGCCTTCATCGCCAGCGTCGAGCAATTGCTGCGCCTTGAGCACCGCGGCGCGAGCGACTTCCATCTCGCTGTAGAGATGCGCGGCGCGGTGCTGGAGCGCCTGGAAGCTGCCGATTACCTGGCCGAACTGTTTTCGTTCCTTGAGATAGGCGACGGTCATGTCCATCGCGCCGCCGCCGACGCCGAGCAACTCGGCCGAGGCGCCGGTACGGCCGGCAGAGAGGATGCGGGCGAGGGAGGCGTCGCCCTGGTCGACTTCGCCGACCACGGCATCGGCATCGACCTCGACGCCGTCGAAGGTGAGGCGTGCGGCGAGACTGGCATCGGCGAGGCGCTGGGGATCGGCGGCGAGGCCGCTGGCGTCGGTGGGAACGGCGAAGAGCGTGGTGCCGTGATCGGTCGCCGCGGCGACGAGGACCAGATCGGCGACATGGCCGTGCGCGACGAACTGCTTGGCGCCGGTGAGGCGGAAGCCGTTGCCCGAACGCTCGGCCTGCATCGCGATCTTGCCGTCATGCTTGGCGCGCTCGTCGATAGCGAGCGCGGCGACGGTCTCGCCGGCGAGGATGCCGGGGAACCAGCGTGCGGCGTGCGGCGTGCCCTTGAGCGCCTCCACCGCGGCGACGGCGGTGGTGAGGAACGGCGAGGGCGAGAGGTTGCGGCCGATCTCCTCGAGCACCACGCCCGCCTCGACATGGCCGAGGCCGAGGCCGTTGTCGGTCTCGGGGATGAGGATGCCGGTGAGGCCGAGCTCGGCGAAGGATTTCCACAGCTCGCGGCTGAAGCCGGTGGCGTCGTCGGCGTCGCGTAGGCTCCGCATGTGGCTGACAGGCGCGTGCTCGGCGACGAAGTCGCGCGCGGTGTCGCGGAGCATTGCCTGTTCGTCGGTGAGATAGAGGGGCATTTTCTTCTTCCTTCGTCATCCCGGCGAAAGCCGGGACCTCTTGCCTCAGGCGTCGCGCTCGCGGCCTGAGATCCCGGCTTTCGCCGGGATGACGGTTGTTAGCTCGGCAAATCCAGGATCCGCTTGGCGATGATGTTGAGCTGGATCTCGCTGGTCCCGCCTTCGATCGAATTGGCCTTGGTGCGCAGCCAGGCGCGGGGCGCGGCGCCGTGGTGCGAGGCCTCGCTTTCCCATTCGAGCGTGTCCGATCCGCCCGCCGCCATGATCAGCTCGTGGCGGGCCTTGTTCAGCTCGGTGCCGTAATACTTCATCATTGAGGGCTGGGCGGGGTGCGCCTTGCCGGCCTTGAGCTCGTCGATGAAGCGCTCGGACATCGCCGCGAACGCCTTGGACCGCACTTCGAACAATGCGATCTGGGCGCGCAGGATCGGGTCGACGCCCTTGCGTGCGGCCTCGACCAGCGGGTCCGCGCCGCGGCTGCCGAGGCCCATGCCCGAGATCATCTCGCGCTCGTGGCCGAGCAGGTACTTGGCGACGTCCCAGCCCTTGTTCTCGTCATGGACGCGATTGGCCTTGGGGACCTTCACATTGTCGAAAAAGGTCTCGCAGAAGGGCGAATAGCCGCTGATCAGCAGGATAGGCTTGGTCGACACGCCTTCGCTGGCCATGTCGAACAGCACGAAGCTGATGCCGCCCTGCTTGGTGGTCTTCTCGGTGCGGACGAGGCAGAAGATCCAGTCGGCCTGGTCGGCATAGCTGGTCCAGACCTTCTGGCCGTTGACGATATAGTGGTCGCCGGCGTCATCGGCGGAGGTGGCGAGCCCGGCGAGGTCGGAGCCGGCATTGGGCTCGCTATAGCCCTGGCACCAGCGGATCTCGCCGCGGGCGATCCTGGGTAGATGTTCGATCTTCTGCGCCTCGGTGCCGTATTTGAGCAAAGCCGGCCCGAGCATCGAGATGCCGAAGCTGTTGAGCGGATTGCGGCATTTGAGCCGCGCCATCTCCTCGCGGAGGATCTTGGTCTCGGCCGGGCTCAGGCCGCCGCCGCCATAGGCCTTGGGCCAATCGGGCACGGTCCAGCCGCGCGCGCCCATCCGGTCCATCCAGAGCTTCTGGTCCGGATGCGCGTAGACGGGGTTGCGGCCGCCCCAGGTGGCGTCCTTCTCGCTACGCATCGGGGTGCGCATGGAGGGCGGGCAGTTCTCCTCCAGCCAGGCGCGGGTTTCGATGCGGAAGGTTTCAAGATCCTCTGCCATTTTCCTCTCCTGAACCTCCCCCGGAGGGGGAGGGGGACCGCGAAGCGGTGGAGGGGTAGTCTCCGCGGGCTTTGCCGCTTGTGGCGCACTACCCTCCGTCAGCCTGCGGCTGCCACCTCCCCCTCCGGGGGAGGATTGGGTCACTTCACTTGCCGAACTTCTCGCCCTTTTCCGCCTTCTCGCGGAGCAGCGGAGCGACTTCGAAGCCGTATTTCTCGAGGCCTTCGACGATCTTCTTGAGGCCCTCGGTGTCGGCCCAGAACATCGGGCCGCCGCGATAGGGGGGCCAGCCATAGCCGTAGACCCAGACCACATCGATATCGGACGCGCGCTGGGCCATGCCCTCGGCGAGGATCAGCGCGCCCTCGTTGACCATGGTGTAGAGCGTGCGGACGACGATCTCCTCCTCGGTGACCTCGTGCTGGGCGACGCCGAGCTTGCCGCGCCATTCCTCGATGATCTCGGCCACGCGGGCGCTGTTCGAGGGCTGACGCTTCTCGTCGTAATCGTAATAGCCGGCGCCCTTCTTCTGGCCCCAGCGGCCCTCGGCGGCGAGCGCGTCGCGGACATTCTCGATGCGGTTCGGATCGCGGTGCCAGCCGATGTCGACGCCGGCGAGGTCGGCCATCTGGAACGGGCCCATCGGCATGCCGAAGGCGACATGGACCTTGTCGATCTGCTCGGGGGTGGCCCCCTCCATGAGCAGCTTGTTCGCCTCGATCTGGCGCGGCATCAGCATGCGGTTGCCGATGAAGCCGTAGCAGACGCCCGCGATGACGGCGACCTTCCTGATCTTCTTCGAGAGCGCCATCGCGGTCGCGAGCACGTCGTCGGCGGTCTTGGCGCCGCGGACGATCTCGAGCAGCTTCATGACGTTGGCTGGCGAGAAGAAGTGCAGGCCGAGCACGTCCTGCGGACGGCTCGTCACCGCGGCGATCTCGTCGATGTTGAGGTAGGAGGTGTTCGAGGCGAGGATCGCGCCGGGCTTGGCGATCTTGTCGAGCCGGCCGAACACGTCCTTCTTGACGTCCATGCTCTCATAGACCGCCTCGATGATCAGGTCGCACTCGGCGAGATCATCGAAGTTGAGGGTCGGCTTGAGCAGTCCCATCGCGCCTTCGACCTGCTCGGCGGTCATGCGGCCCTTGGCGGCGGTGGCCTCGTAATTCTTGCGGATCGTGGCCGTGCCGCGGTCGAGCGCTTCCTGCGCCATCTCGACGATGGTCACGGGCACGCCGGCCGAGAGGAAGTTCATCGAGATGCCGCCGCCCATCGTGCCGGCGCCGATCACGCCGACGCGCTTGATGTCGCGGAGCTGGATGTCCTCGGCGATGCCGTCGATCTTGGCGGCCTTGCGCTCGGCGAAGAAGATGTGGCGCAGCGCGGCGGACTGGGTGCCCATGATCAGCTTCATGAAGCCCATGCGCTCGGCCTGGACGCCCTCGGCATAGGGCTTGCCGGCGGTCTGCTCGATCAGGTCGATGATCGTCGCGGGGGCGTCGAGGCCGCGGAAGCGCTTGGCGTTGGTTTTCCGATAGGCCTCGAACACCGCGGGATCGACGGTGACGGGACGCTCGGACGAGCGCGAGACGGGCTTGCCGATGACTTCCTGCGCGAAGGCGACGGCGTCGGCGAGGAGATTGCCCTCGGTCGCGAGGCGATCGACGAGGCCCACTGCCTTGGCCTGCTCGGCCGAGATCGGGTCGCCCTTGGTGGCGAGATCGAGCGCGGTCTCGACGCCCGCGACGCGCGGCATGCGCTGGGTGCCGCCGGCGCCGGGGAGGATGCCGAGTTTGACCTCGGGCAGGCCGAACTTCGCCGAGGGGACGGCGATGCGATAGTGCGAGGCGAGCGCGACTTCGCAGCCGCCGCCGAGCGCGGTGCCGTGGACCGCGGCGATCACCGGCTTGTCGAGCGCCTCGATCTGATCGACCAGCACGGGAAGCGAGGGCTCCTGCATCGCCTTGCCGAACTCGGTGATGTCGGCGCCGGCGAAGAAGGTCTTGCCCGCGGCGATGATCACGACGGCCTTGATGCTGGCGTCGCCCTTCGCTTCTTCGATCCCGGCCTGGAGGCCCTGGCGGACGGCGGCGCCGAGCGCGTTCACCGGCGGATTGTCCGACGTGAGGATCAGGACGTCGCCCTGGCGGCTGATGGTGATGGGGGAGGTCATTTTGGTCTCCAGTTATTGGTTCACGCGAAGGCGCGAAGAAGAAGGTGAGTTCGCGCAGAGGCGCGGAGGGCGCAGAGATTGCGGACCTCGCGGTGCACGATCGCGCCGCGTCAGCGGCAGGATATCTCGCGGCGCGGAGACGAGGGCCGCTGGCGCGGCGGAATGCCCTCCGCGCCCTCTGCGCCTCTGCGCGAACAAGGAAGCCTTCCCGCGCATCAGCCCTCCAGCGCCGAATATATGAGGGTCTTGAGCTCGCGGCGGATCGGGTAGCGCATCGAAGGGCTGAGCTGGGTCATGAACACCATGTGGATGCGCTCTACTGGATCGATGAAGAAGGCGGTCGAGAACATACCGCCCCAATAATATTCGCCTACTGACCCGGGTATCAGTGTCTTCCCGACATCGGTGGTGACCGCGAAGCCGAGGCCGAAGCCGGTGCCGGCATTGGTGGTCTCGCTGAACAAGGACCGCGACAGGGTGGCGAGGTCCGAACTGCCGGGGAGGTGGTTCATCGTCATCAGCGCGATCGTCTTGGGACTGACGAGGCGAACCCCGTCGAGCGCACCGCCGTTCAGGCACATCGTGCAGAAGCGGTGATAGTCGAGCGCGGTCGAGACCAGCCCGCCGCCGCCCGAGACGAGCCGAGGGAAGCGCGACCAGGCTGAAGCTTCGCCGCGATCGTAGAGGACGCGCTTGCCGCTCTCGTCGAGCGTCCAGCAATCGGCGAGGCGATCGATCTTGTCCGCGGGCACCTGGAAGAAGGTGTCGGCCATGCCGAGCGGCTCGAAGATGCGCGTCGCGAGGAAGCGGTCGAGCGCCATGCCCGACACCCGCTCGACCACGGCGCCGAGCACGTCGGTGGAGACCGAATAATTCCATTCCTCGCCGGGGGAGAATTCGAGCGGCAGCTTGCCCAGGGCCACGACGAATTCGTCGAGCGTCAGGTTGCCGTGCCAATTTTCCATCTTCGACTCGCGATAGGCGGCGTCGACATTGGTGCGGTTCTGGAAACTGTAGGTAAGCCCCGAGGTGTGGCGGAGCAGGTCGATCATCCGCATCGGCTCGGCGGTCGGCCTGGTGGCGAACGGCGCGCCGCCCCCGCCGCCGGCATAGACGCCCGCGCCCTTCAGTTCGGGCAGGACATGGTGGACCGGGGTGTCGAGCGCGACCTTCGCCTCCTCGACCAGCATCATGAAGGCGAGGCTGGTGATCGGCTTGGTCATCGAGGCGATGCGGAACAAAGTGCCTTCGTCGACCGACGCGCCGCCGTCGCGCGCGGCGCCCTGGTGCGAGAAATGGACGATCTCGCCGTCGCGGGCGAGCAACAGCTGGGCGTGGGGCAGCTTGCCCGAGTCGAGATAGCGCTCGCGCACGAACGCATCGATCCGCGCGAGCCGCGAGGCGTCGAATCCGTAGCGTCCGGGCCGTGTCATGTGCATCGCGAGCGGCATACCTCCCATTCGAATCCGGTCAGATGCGCCTGATCCGCGGCGCGCTTCCCCTATTGCCTTGAGCGCGACATGAATCAACACTAACGTTGTTTCCGGTTGGGTCGCGATGCCCAAACCCAACATTCAGAAAAGCGAATGGAGACCCTGCTTGGCCACCGATCCGATCGTCCCGCTGGACCCCGCCTGGCCCAGGATGTCGCTGGAGCAGACCAAGGCGCTGCTGACCGCGCCCGGCGCGAAGTTCGAGATGGAGACCGTGGAGATAGGCGGCGTGCCGACTCGCGTCTGGAAGAACGCACCGCCTTCGCTGCGCGTGCTGGCGCAGATGGTGCGGGCCTATGGCGCGCGCACCTTCACCGTCTATGAGGACGAACGCGTCACCTTCGAGGCGAATTACCGCGCGACCGCGCATATCGCGCGCAAGCTGGTCGAGATGGGCGTGCGGAAGGGCGACCGCGTCGCGCTGGCGATGCGCAACCTGCCCGAATGGCCGGCGATCTTCTTCGCGGGCGTGAGCATCGGCGCGATCATGGTGCCGCTCAACGCCTGGTGGACCGGCGGCGAGCTCGAATATGCTATGAAGGATTCGGGCGCCAAGCTGCTGTTCGTCGACGGCGAGCGGCACGAGCGGCTCAAGCATTGCTACGACCAGATGCCCGATCTCGCGCAAGTGGTAGTGAGCCGGGCCAAGGGAGCGCTCGACGCGCCCGCGATCGCTCTGGAGGCGCTGATCGGAACTGCCGGCGAATGGGGCGCGCTCGACGATGTCGGCTTTCCCGACGCCCAGGTGGCGCCGGACGACGATGCGACGATCTTCTACACCAGCGGCACGACCGGCAGTCCCAAGGGAGCGCTCGGCACGCATCGCAACTTCGTCACCAACATCATGTCGAGCGCCTATGTCTCGGCGCGGACGATGCTGCGCCGGGGCGAGACGCCGCCGGCGATGCCCGAGCCCAAGGTGATGCTGCTCGTCATCCCGCTGTTCCACGTCACCGCCTGCTCGGCGGCGATGATGGGGGCGATCGCCTCCGGATCGACCCTGGTGTTCATGCGCAAATGGGATCCCGAGCTGGCGATGGAGATCATCCAGCGCGAGAAGGTCAACGTCACGGGCGGGGTACCGACGATCGCGTGGCAATTGCTCGAGCATCCGGCGCGCGCCAAGTACGACCTGTCGAGCCTCGATACGATCGGCTATGGCGGCGCACCCTCGGCGCCCGAGCTGGTGAAGCGCATCCACCAGGAATTCGGCGCGCTGCCCGGCAATGGCTGGGGGATGACCGAGACCACCGCCACCGTGACGACGCACTCGGGCGAGGACTATCTGAGCCGGCCGACCAGCGCCGGGCCGCCCGTCGCGACCGCCGACCTCAGGATCATGTCGGTGGAGGGCGACCGCGAGCTGCCGCTGGGCGAGGTGGGCGAGCTCTGGGCACGCGGACCGATGGTGGTGAAGGGCTATTGGAACAAGCCCGAGGCGACCGCGGAGACCTTCGTCCAGGGCTGGGTGCGCACCGGCGACCTCGCGCGGCTCGACGAGGACGGCTTCCTCTACATCGTCGACCGCGCCAAGGACATCATCATCCGCGGCGGCGAGAACATCTATTCGAGCGAAGTCGAGGACGTGCTCTACGCGCATCCCGCGGTGACCGACTGCGCGCTGGTGGGGGTGCCGCACAAGACGCTGGGCGAGGAGCCCGCGGCGGTGGTCCACCTGGCGCCGGGCAAGAGCGCGACCGAGGCCGAGCTGCAGGACTGGGTGCGCGCGCGGCTGGCGGGGTTCAAGGTGCCGGTGCGGGTGCGTTTCGTGAAGGATGTGCTGCCGCGAAATGCCAATGGGAAGATATTGAAGACCGACCTGCGGGCGCTGTTTGCGGGGGAGGCGGCGGCTTAAGGGGGCGCACCCCCACCGTCGTCACCCCCGCGAAAGCGGGGCCCCATCTCCCGCACTCTCCCCAACCCACCACCGTGGTATTCGCGGCAAGGCCAGGAGATGGGCCCCACTTTCGCGGGGGTGACGGTTGGGTTTAGCGGTTGAGGTCGTAGAACAAGTCGCGCCAGTCGGGATTTACGCTCTCGATCAGCGCCACCTTCCACGCGCGGTTCCATTTCTTGATCCGCTTTTCGCGCACGATCGCGTCTTCGATGCGGTCATGCTGTTCGACATAGACCAGGCGAAACGCTGAGTGCTTGGCTGCGAAGCGGCTGCCGGTGCCTTCGCGATGCTCTACGGTGCGGCGGGAAATTTCATTGGTCACGCCGGTGTACAGTGTGCCGTTCTTGCGGTTGGTCACTATGTAGACGTAGCCGCCCATCGCTGCCCTCTCGCGCCCGCCTAATCCGGGAGATGGGCCCCCGCTTTCGCGCGGGTGACGATGTTTTGGACAGCTTGCGCCCAGCCCGCGAGGCGCTGCTCGCGCGCATCGGCATCCAGCTTAGGCTCGAACGTCGAGCCCGGACCACGCATCCTGGCCGCTTCCTCCAGCCCGCTGAACAGTCCGCGTCCCACGCCCGCCAGCATCGCCGCGCCCAGCGCGGTAGTCTCGGCGAAGTCGGGGCGGTCGACGGGCACGCCGAGGATGTCGGCGAGGTCCTGCGCCAGCCAGTCGTTGGCGATCATGCCGCCGTCGACGCGCAGGCGTGCCCAATCGGCGCCGTCGGCGGCGAAGGCGGTCTTCAGGTCGTGGCTCTGGTGCGCCATCGACTCGAGCGCGGCGCGGACGATGTGCGCGCGAGTGCTGGAGAAGCTGAGGCCCGAGATCGCGGCGCGGGCGTCGGGCTCCCACCAGGGGGCGCCGAGGCCGCTCAGCGCGGGGACGAGGTAGACGCCCCCATTGTCAGGGACCGAGCGGGCGAGCGCCTCGCTCTCGGGCGCGGTCTCGATCAGGCCGACCGAGTCGCGCAGCCACTGGAGCAGGCTGCCCGCGACGAACACCGAGCCCTCGATCGCATAGGTGCGGCGGCCGCCGAGCTGCCAGAGCACCGTCGCGAGCAGGCGATGCTTCGAGGCGGGCGGGGCGGTGCCGGCGTTGGTGAGGACGAAGGCGCCGGTGCCGTAGGTCGCCTTGGTCTCGCCCTTGGCGAAGCAGGCCTGGCCGATCGTCGCCGATTGCTGGTCGCCGGCGAGGCCGCAGATCGGGATCGCGCCGCCGAACAAGGTAGTGGTGCCGAACTGCCCGGCGCAGTCGACGATTTCGGGGAGGGCGGCGCGGGGAGCGGAGAACATGTCGAGCAGGCCGTCGTTCCAGCCGCCTGCACCGAGGCTCATCAGCAAGGTGCGCGAGGCGTTGGTGGCGTCGGTGACGTGGAGGCCTCCAGTGAGCTTCCAGACCAGCCAGCTCTCGACCGTGCCGATCGCGAGGCGATCCCCGGCGTCGCGGAGCTGCGGCCAGTTCGCCATCGCCCAGGCGATCTTGGTGCCCGAGAAATAGGGATCGAGCAGCAGGCCGGTGCGGGCCTGTACGCCCGGCTCCTCGCCCGCCTCACGCCACTCGCGGCACATCGCGGCGGTGCGGCGGTCCTGCCAGACGATCGCGGGGGCGAGCGGCTCGCCGGTCTGCCGGTCCCAGAAAACGATCGTCTCGCGCTGGTTGGTGATTCCGATCGCGGCGACGGCGTCAGGGCCGCCAGCCTGGTCGACCATGGCCTGGGCGCAGGCGAGGGTATGGCTCCAGATCTCGGCGGCGTCATGCTCGACCAGGCCGGGAGCGGGATAATGCTGGGTGAGCGCGGCGGCCCGGCTGCCGAGGCACTTGCCCGAGGGCGCGAACAGCATCGCGCGGGTGGAGGTCGTGCCCTCGTCCAGGACCAGCAGGAGTTCGCCCATACGGGCCAGCCTAGCCGGCTTCGCGGCGCGCGCAACCGCACGTTGCTCCCGCCCCGCGCGCCTCCTACAAGCGGCGGGAAGGAGTGTTGAGGGTGGAGGAGCAACCCGGAGTGATGGGTGGGGGCGCAAGCGACGAGGGCATGCCGCTCGATACGCCGCGCGAGCCGGTTTCGTCGGAGCCGCAGGAGAGCATGGGCGACGGGCTCAAGCGCGACCGGCTGATGGCCGCGCTGGCGCTGATGATCGGCATCGGCTTGCTCTTTCTCATTCCCTTCGCGCTCAAGGAGGGATCGCCCTTCTTCCTGCCGCTCACCGCGGCGCTGGTGGTCGCGATCGCGCTGGTGCCGATGCTCGAATGGCTCGAGCGGCACCGTCTGCCCGCGCCGCTGGCGGCGTTCGTCTGCGTGCTGCTCTTCCTGACGGCGGCGAACATCGCGCTGGCGTCGATCGTCGTGCCCGCCTGGCAATGGATGCAGCGGCTGCCCGAGAGCATCCCGCAGATCCAGCACAATCTCGAGCCGCTGATTCGCTTCTATTCGAACCTCGAGCGATTCGTGGACAGGACGCTGACCAACTTCGCCGCGGCCCCGGCGCGCCAGCCCGAGACGATCGCGGTGCCGCCGCCGCGCTCGCTGCTCGACCTGTTCACCACCTCGGCGCCCTCGGCGCTGATCGAGATGTTCTTCGCGATCCTGGTGATCTACTTCTTCCTCTCGGGCTGGACGCGGCTGCGGCGCAACGCGATCACGCGGCGCTCGAGCTTCGGCGGCGCGATGGCGACCGCGCGGGTGATCCAGGACGTCGTGGACGACACTTCGGCCTATCTGGGCACGATCACGCTGATCAACGTCACCCTGGGGCTGATCGTGGCGGGCGCGCTCTGGGCGATCGGCATGCCCACGCCGCTGATGTGGGGCGGCATCGTCGCGTTGCTCAACTACATCCCGTATATCGGACCGGTCCTGTCGGCGCTGCTGCTCGCGGTAGGCGGGCTGATGAGCTTCCCCGACATCTGGTGGGCGCTGTTGCCCGCGGCGCTGATGATCGGGGCGCACCTGATCGAGGCCAATCTGGTCACGCCGCTGATCGTGGGACACCGCCTGACGATCAGCCCGATCCTCATCCTCGTCTCGCTGAGCTTCTGGGGCTGGGTATGGGGCACGCCGGGGGCGCTGCTCGCGGTGCCGCTGCTGATCATCATCCAGACCGTGCTCAACGCCGCAGGGAAGCCCGACATCGCGGGATTCCTGTTCGAACACGGCACGCTGATCAGCCATCCCGGCGAGACGCACACCCATCGTCGACAAAGTCGCGACCAATCCGGTTGACACCCCCGAAAGCCGGGGTTAGTGGCCGCCTCCTCGCTTCGAGAGCGGGTGTAGCTCAGTTGGTTAGAGCGCCGGCCTGTCACGCCGGAGGTCGCGGGTTCGAGCCCCGTCACTCGCGCCATGCGGGATCCCTCCAGGGACCCCTATGGTCAACCGAAGCGCTTTCCATAGTGCGGCATGCGTCGCCCCGCCTGGTATCTGCGGGTGTAG
>NZ_JAPKNM010000063.1 GCF_026460985.1 Sphingomonas sp. | reverse complement strand
CAGGGGGAGGTGTCAGCCGCAGGCTGACGGAGGGGGAGGACGGCGACTCACTATCGGCGTGATTCCTCCCCCTCCGTCGCCTTCGGCGCCACCTCCCCCTGGCGGGGGAGGATTGAAAACGCTGAATGGCGATCCGCCCTAGCGAGCCGGCACCGCCTCGGCCTTCCAGACGCGCAGCCAATTGGTCGAGCCGCGGCATTCGCCCATCGCCCGCGCCTCGACCAGCCGGAACATCGCGCCGTCCCAGACATAGGTCTCGGAGCCCCCGCAATCGCCGAGCCCGCGGCCCTTGGTGTAGCTGGAGAGTTGGCCCTTGGCCGGATCCCAATCGGCATTGACCAAAGTTGCGACCCCTTCGGCCTGAGTCCATCCCGGCACGTGATCGAAGCGTGCGACCGTCGCCTTGCCGCGCTCGATCACGAACGGCACCGACGAATAGTTGTAGGCCCCGCTTCCGCACGGGATTAGCGCCAGCGTCTTGCCGGCGCTGAGAGCGAAGGTTTCGGTCTGCGGGTCCCCGCCGACGCCATCGGCATAGACCACGTCGCATTGGGATTGCTCGCCCATCGCGGCGCGCAGCGGAGCGGAGATCGCCGCCGGCTTGCCCGAGGGCCGGACGAACGTGACCCGTGGCGCGGCGGGCGCGGCCGGCAAGGTGTTCGCCGGCCTGTCGCCCCTGGCGACTAGAGCCGTCTTGCTACCGGCCCGGCCCTGTTGAGCATCGAAATAGCGCAGGGTCGCCGAAATGCCCTTGAGCGAGGCCAGGCTGAGCGTCTTGCCGTCCGCACCTTGCAGCAGCATCGACTGCCCCTTGAGCATCGCGTCGATCAGTTGGGCGGCCGACGACCCGCTGATGACGAGGCTCGGCGCGGTCAGGGTTCCGGTCAGCACCATTTTGCCGTCGATTTCGATCCGCCAGCTTCCGCGATAATCGGCATCGGGCGAAATCTCGATCGCCAGCGCGCCGGCGGCGCCAGCCTCGCGCGTGATCGCAATCTGCGGCACGTTGTCGAACGCCTCGTCGGACATCAGCGAGGCTGCCTCGCAAGACAGCAGATTGTCGCAGGCCACGGCCCAGTCGCCGAATGTCTTGACGTCGGAGGGGGCGGGAGCGGCCTGTGCCGCGGCGAGGAGCGCGAGGGTCAGCATGGCCTTGATCTAGCCGAACCGCCTCCGCAACGGTAGGTGGTCCGGAAGAGGAGACGGACGATGCAGACGGTGGGCGTGATCGGTGCGGGGCAGATGGGCGCGGGCATCGCGCAGGTCGCAGCGCAGGCGGGGTACCGGGTGCTCCTGTCGGACATGGATCGTGCGCGTGCCGAGGCGGGCAAGGCCGGCATCGGCAAGCAGCTCGTGCGCGCGGTGGAGAAGGAGAAGATCGCCGCCGCCGCCGCCGATGCCGCGCTCGGCCGGATCGAGCCGGTCGACGACGTGTCGGCGATGGCGCCCTGCGCGCTGGTGATCGAGGCCGCGACCGAGCGCGAGGAGATCAAGCGCGCGATCTTCCAGAATGTCGGCAAGGTGCTCGGGCCCGAGGCGATCCTCGCCAGCAACACCTCGTCGATCCCGATCACGCGCCTCGCCCAGGCCGCGCCCGATCCGACGCGCTTCATGGGCGTGCACTTCTTCAACCCGGTGCCGGTGATGGGGCTGATCGAGCTGATCCGCGGCCTCGCCACGTCGGACGCGACGGTGGCGGCGGTCGAGAAGTTCGGAAGCTCGCTGAACAAGCGCATCGTCCACGCCAACGACGCGCCGGGGTTCATCGTCAACCGCGTGCTGATGCCGATGCTCAACGAGGCGTGCTTCGCATTGGGCGAGGGAGTCGCGACGATCCCGGACATCGACGCCGCCTGCCAGCTCGGGCTCAACCATCCCATGGGTCCGTTCACGCTCGCCGACTTCATCGGGCTCGACACCTGCCTGGAGATCACGCGCGTGCTGTTCGAAGGCACCGGCGATCCCAAGTTCCGCCCCGCGCCGCTGCTGGTCAAATATGTCGAGGCCGGCTGGTACGGCCGCAAGACCAAGCGCGGCTTCTACGATTATTCGGGCGCCGAGCCGGTGCCGACGCGATGAGCCCCGACGCGCTCGTCACGCTGGGCCGGATCCTGCCGGCGCTGACCGAGGCCCTGCGCGCCCGCGGCGTGCCCTTTCCCCATGTCGCGATCGTCGCGGTGTCGCTGTTCGAGGCGGGGGCGGGGCTGCTGCTCGCTTCCGGGCTGTTCGTCTTCTGGGCGGCGCTCGGGCTGATCGCCTTCACGATCGCCGCGGGGATCGTGATGCTCAACTTCTGGGACCAGCAGGGCGAACAGCGCGCCGCCTCGATCACCTTCTGGCAGTCGAACATCGCGCTGATCGGCGGCCTGATCCTCGCGGCCGCGACGGCTTAGGTTGACCTTACTTTGCCGTAAACACGCCCCTCCCTGCTTGCAGGGAGGGGTTGGGGGTGGGTGCGCGCGTCTGCGCGTCCAGAAGACTCATTGCCCAGCCCAAAAGCGACGGCCGAGGCATCGAGCCTCGCCCGTCGCCACCCACCCCTAGCCCCTCCCTTGCAGGGAGGGGGAGCTGAATGTCGTCCCGGCCTAAGGCAGCAACAACCCCGCCAGCGCCGCGCTCATCAGGTTCGCCAGGCTGCCCGCGATCAGCGCGCGGATGCCGAGCTTGGCGATCATCGGGCGCTGGTTGGGGGCGAGGCTGCCGGTTGCGGCCATCTGGATCGCGATCGAGCTGAAATTGGCGAAGCCGCACAAGGCAAAGGTGATGATCGCCACGGTGCGCGGCGCGAGGTCCTTCATCTGGCCGAGATCGATGAAGGCGACGAACTCGTTGAGCACCACCTTGGTGCCGAACAGCCCGCCCGCCGCGACCGCCTCGTGCCACGAGATGCCGAGCAGGTACATCACCGGTGCGAACACCGATCCGATGATCTTCTGGAAGCTCAGCCCGGCGAACCACTGCGCCCAGGCGGCATGGCCGCTCAGCTCGTAGATCCAGTCGCCCAGCCCACCGAGCAGCCCGTTGGCGAGCGCGACCAATGCGACGAAGGCGAGCACCATCGCGCCCACCGCCACCGCGATCTTGACGCCGGTCGAGGCGCCGGTCGCCGCGGCCATGATCAGGTTGGCGGCGCGCTCTTCCTCGAGGTCGTGCTCGGCGACCTTGATCGCCTCGTCCTCGGCATCGTCGCCGAGCGGAAGCTCGCCGCTCGCCGGGGCGAGTTCGTCGGGCATGATGATCTTGGCCATCAGCAGCCCGCCCGGCGCCGCCATGAACGAGGCGGCAAGCAGATAGGGCAGCGCCTGCGGCCCCAGCAGGCTGGCATAAGCGGCGAGGATCGTCCCCGCGACGCCCGCCATGCCGACGGTCATCACCGCGAAGAGCTGCGAAGGGGTGAGCCGCGCCAGATAGGGGCGGATCACCAGCGGCGATTCGCTCTGGCCGACGAAGATGTTGGCGGCGGCGCACAGCGATTCGACCTTGGTGGTGCCGACCACCTTCTCGATCGCGCCACCGATCCAGCGGATGACGAACTGCATCACGCCGAGATGGTAGAGGATCGACACAAGGGCCGCGAAGAAGATGATCACCGGCAAGGCCGCGATCGCGAAGCTCTGCCCGCCCAGTTCGGGCTTGGCGAGCGGCCCGAACAGGAAGCTGGTGCCCGCGCCGGCATAGCCGAGCAGCGCCGAGACGCCGTTCGAGAGCCCGTGCAGCGCCGCCTGTCCCCATTCGGTACGCAGCACGAGGATGGCGATGCCGGCCTGCAGCGCGAAGGCCGCGCCGACGACGCGCAGGCGGATCGCGCGGCGGTTGCTCGAAAGCAGCCAGGCGATGCCGAGAATCGCCGCGATGCCGAAAATGCCGATCGGAAACTGAGTCATCCGCTGGTCCGCGCCCCCAAACCGGCCCCAAGGATTTGGCCAGCAAAAGCGGGACCATACACGCTGCGCGCGCCGAGGCCAGAGGGTGCGGCGCGGCATCTTCCGCCGCCGCTTCTTTCCCGCTAGCGTCCGCCGATGGAAATCCGGCCCAACATCACCCGCTCGCTCTTCTTCCTCTCGATCTTCTACGGCGGCATGGTCTGCATAGCGGGCGTGCTCGGCAACAAGCAGGTGTCGCTCGGCCCGATCTCGGCGATCGGCAATTGGGTCGGCGTCGGCCCGCTCGCGGTCGAGGCGGGGATCTTCGCCTTCCTGCTGCTGGTGGCGGTGTCGAGCGCGGTCGCCGAACTGAATGGCCCGGATACGGCGCGCCGGCTGGTGCTCTGGGGCTTCGTCCCGCTCGTCACTTCGGTGCTGCTCTCGCTGCTCGTCCTCGGGCTCCCCGCCTCGTCGAGCATGGAGCCCGATCGGCTCCACGCCTTCGAGCTGATGATGTCGGGAACGCCGCGCATCTGGCTCGGCGGGATCGTCGCCTATGGCATCTCGCAGATCCTCAACGTGACGATCTTCAGCGCGCTGAAGAGCGGCGGCGGGCGGATGCTGTGGCTGCGCGCGGCGATCGCGAGCATGCTCAGCCAGATCGCCGACACGCTGATCTTCATCACCATCGCCTTCTACGGCGTCTTCCCGATCGGCGAATTGCTCGTCGGCCAGATGCTCACCAAGGTCGTGCTCAGCCTCGTGCTCGTCCCGCCGCTCATCTATTTCTTCGTCGGGCTCGGCCGTTTCCTCGATGGACGGCGGTCGCTCTGACGGGCTTGGGATAGCGACAAGATTGTCCTAAGGGGCGCGCGATGACCGATAACGCACCCGATCCCGCGCTGCTCGCCAAAGCCGAGACCCTCACCGAGGCGCTGCCCTATCTCCAGCGCTATGCCGGCGCGACCTTCGTCGTGAAATATGGCGGCCATGCGATGGGCGATCCCGAGCTGGCGCGCGATTTCGCCGAGGACGTGGTGCTGCTCCAGGCCGTCGGCATCAAGCCGATCGTCGTCCATGGCGGCGGGCCCCAGATCGGCGCGATGCTCAAGCGGCTGGGAGTCGAATCGAAGTTCGTCGGCGGGCTGCGCGTCACCGATGCCGAGACCGCGCGGATCGCCGAGATGGTCCTGGCCGGCTCGATCAACAAGGAGATCGTCGGCTGGATCGGCCAGGCGGGCGGCAAGGCGGTGGGCCTGTCGGGCAAGGACGCCGCCCTGGTCACCGCGCGCAAGGTGGAGGGGCGCGATCCCAATCCGCTGAGCGGGATCGAGCGCCATGTCGACCTGGGCTTCGTCGGCGAGCCGATCCATGTCGATCCGGCGATCCTCAAGTCGCTGTCGAACCAGGGCTTCATCCCCGTGGTCGCGCCGATCGCGCTCGGCGCCGACGGCCATACCTACAACATCAACGCCGATACCATGGCCGGCGCGATCGCCGGGGCGTGCGGCGCCCAGCGCTTCTTCCTGCTCACCGACGTGGCGGGCGTGCTCGACAAGTCGGGCGAGCTGATGACCGATCTCGATCCCGCGCGCATCGCCGAACTCAAGGCCGACGGCACGATCTCGGGCGGCATGATCCCCAAGGTCGAGACCTGCGTCGCCGCGGTCGAGGCGGGGGTCGACGCCGCGGTCATCCTCGACGGACGCGTGCCCCATGCGATGCTGCTCGAAATCTTCACGCGGCGCGGCGCCGGCACGCTGGTCCACGCCTGAAGCACGCGCTATCAAGCGCCAAACCAACCCCTGCGGAGAACGGGCTTGATCCTGATCCTCGACATCCTCCGAATCATCCTGACCATCATCTGGTGGGTCATCATCGTCCAGGCCATCCTGTCGTGGCTGATCGCGTTCAACGTGATCAACACGCACAACGAATATGTCGGCGCGATCTGGCGCGCGCTCAAGACGATGACCGATCCCATCTACCGGCCGATCCGCAGGGTGCTGCCCGATTTCGGCGGGCTCGACCTTTCGCCGATGGTGGTGCTGATCGTGCTGCTGATCATCCAGCAGGCGGTGATGCCCGCCCTCTATCGCCTCGCGATCGGCGCGCCGCTCTGAGCAGGACGGGCGCGGCCTGGACGCTGCGCCCCGACGGCATCGAGATCGCCGTGCGCGTGACGCCGCGCACGCCGCGCGACCAGTTCGCCGCGGGCACCGAGGAGCATTTCGCCGCGCGCCTGACCGCGCCGCCGGTGGAGGGCGCGGCCAATGCCGGGCTGGTGGCGCTCGTCGCCAAGACCTTCCATGTCCCGAAGCGGGCGGTGACCCTGCTCTCCGGCGACACCGCGCGCCTCAAGCGGCTCGCGGTCGCGGGCGATCCGGACGCGCTGGCGAAGATCGCCGCCAGCCTCTATGGACGCGAGCCATGAGCGCAGCACTGATCGACGGCAAGGCATTCGCGGCGGGCCTTCGCGCCCGCGTGGGCGAACGGGTTCCCGCATTCCGCGAGGCGACGGGCCGCGCGCCCGGGCTCGCGGTGGTCCTGGTGGGCGAGGATCCCGCCTCCGCGGTCTATGTCCGCTCCAAGGGCAAGGCGACGCGCGAAGCCGGGATGGAGAGCTTCGAGCACCGGCTGCCCGCCGATGTCGGCCGCGACGCGCTGCTCGCGCTCGTCGACCAGCTCAACGCCGACCCCGCGGTCGACGGCATCCTCGTCCAGCTCCCCCTGCCGGCGCATCTCGATGCCGACGAAGTGCTGTTGCGCATCGATCCCGACAAGGATGTCGATGGCTTCCACCCGGTCAATGCCGGCCGCCTCGCCACCGGACTGCCGGGCTTCGTCCCCTGCACCCCGCTCGGCTGCCTGATGCTGCTCGAGGACCGGCTGGGCGACCTCACCGGGCTCGACGCAGTGGTGATCGGCCGCTCGAACATCGTCGGCAAGCCGATGGCGGCCCTGCTCACCGCGAAGAGCTGCACGGTGACCGTCGCGCATTCGCGCACGCGCAACCTTCCGCATTTCCTCCAGCATGCCGACATCGTCGTCGCCGCGGTCGGCCGCGCGCATTTCGTCAAGGGCGAGTGGCTCAAGCCGGGCGCGACCGTGATCGATGTCGGCATCAACCGCACCGCGGACGGCCTCACCGGCGACGTGGATTTCGACAGCGCCGCGAGCGTGGCGGGAGCGATCACGCCAGTGCCCGGCGGCGTCGGGCCGATGACGATCGCCGTCCTGCTGCGCAACACCCTGGTGGCCGCGCACCGGCGCGAGGGAGTCGCGCTCGACGAAGGGGGGATCTGATGCTGGCCCTGCTGCTGCTCGCCGCGGACCCCGAGACGACCGCGGTCGATGCCGAAAACGCATTCCGGCGGGCGGCGCAGGCCGAGGGGCAGTGGACCGCCTTTCGGAAGTTCGCCGCCGAGGACGCGCTCCTGTTCACGCCGCAGCCCGAAAAGGCGCATTCGGCGCTGCCGACCGAGAACCCGCCGATCGCGGTGCAATGGTGGCCGGCCGAGAGCTATGTCTCGTGCGACGCCGCGACGGCGGTGAACACCGGGCCCTGGGTGCGTCCCGCGAGCGTCGGCTATTTCACGACCGTGTGGGAGAAGCAGCCGGGCGGCGGCTGGAAATGGGTGCTCGACCATGGCGACACGTTGACCAGGCCGCGCGCGCTTGCCGAAAAGCCCAGGGTGCGCAGCGCGTCGTGCGGTGGGACCATCCCGGAATGGGCGCACGCTCCCTGCCGCATCGAAGCGAAGTGCGGGCACGGCCTGTCGGCCGATCGCACGCTCCATTGGGACTGGCAGGTCGAGCCCGACGGTTCGCGCCGGTTCACCGCGGAGCTTTGGAACGGCCGGGACTATGACACCGTCGTCCGTGACGAGGTCACGCCGAAGCAATGATCGAACTCTTCGTCTCCGCCTTCGTCACCTTCTTCGTGGTGATCGACCCGCCCGGCTGCGCGCCGATCTTCGCCGGGCTCACCAGCGGCGCGAGCGCGGTGCACCGCCGCGCGATGGCGATCCGCGCGGTGCTCGTCGCCTCGGCGATCCTGTTCGGCTTCGCCTTGTTCGGCGAGGCGCTGCTCCGCGCGCTCGGCATCAGCCTCAACGCCTTCCGCATCGCCGGCGGGATCATGCTGTTCCTGATCGCGCTCGAGATGGTGTTCGAGAAGCGCACCGAGCGCCGCGAGGACCGCGCCGAGAAGATCAAGGCCGACGAAGCCGCCGACATCTCGATCTTCCCGATGGCGATGCCGATGATCGCCGGGCCGGGCTCGATCGCGTCGGTGATGCTGCTGATGTCGCAGAGCAGCGGCCTCGCCAGCTCGGCGGTGGTGCTCGCCGCGATGGCATCGATCCTCGCGCTGACGCTCCTCGCCTTGCTGATCGCGGGCCCGATCATGCGCGTCGTCGGCGCCAAGATCGAGGCGGTGGTGTCGCGCCTGCTCGGCGTGCTCCTCGCCGCGCTCGCCGCGCAGTTCGTGATCGACGGGATCCGCGCCAGTTTCAGCGCCGGGGCGGCGCTTTCGGGGCACTGACCTCGGGCAGGTCGTAGCGGATCCGCCACAGCCGGAAGGGCGACTTTGCCGGCAGCGCCACCGGCTCGAGCCAGCCCGGCACCTGCCCGCGATGCAGCTGGCCGTAGAAGCCGTTCGGGCTGCGCGAGCGATAGACCGTCGTCTCGGCCATGTCGGGGCAGATCAGTAGATACTGCGCCTTGTGCCGCGCCGCGATCGCGCGGAAGCCGCTCGCCGGGCCGGTAAAGGCGTGGTGCACGTCGAGGATCGCATTGCCGTTGCGGTGATAGGGGCCGGCCACGCCATAATGGTGCGTGATCGTGATCAGCCGCGGCCCCATGTCGACATGGCTGAACAGGATCGCCCTGGGGATCGCGTCGAGCGGGCGTAGCGAGGTCATGCGCGCGCAGGCGGCATTGGCGCGCGCGACCTTGTCCGATCCCGTGCCGCCGCTTTTGCCCGAAGGCAGATAGGGCAGGAGCAGTCCGGCGAAGAGCCCCGAGACGAGCAGGAACGCCAGCACCGATCCGAACACGCGCACCAGTATCGAGGATCGGCGCAGGAACCAGGGGACGATCAGCCAGGCCAGCGCGGTCGCGCCCGGCACGCTCAGCATCTGCGCCGCGGGGCCCGCGCGGATCTGCCAGAGCAGCATCGCCGCCGCGAAGGCGGTGAAGAGCGCGATCGCCGCCCAGGCGACCGCCGCCTCGCTGCGCCGCGCGCGCCAGGTCGCGATCAGCGCGCCGAGGATGCCGATCACCGGCAGCACTGCGATCGGGAAGCCGGTCTTGAACGGATGCCGGTAGATCGGCCGTGCCTCGCGGACATTGTTGAGCCAGGTCCGCGCGAGCTCGTCGGAAACCTGCTCGGGCCGGCCGAGGCATTGCGGGAAGAGCAGGACGAACCCCGCGACGATCGCGCCGCCCGCCGCCGCGGCGAGGGCGAGGCGCAGCCAGCGATTGTCCGGGCTGGCCAGCGACAATGCGAAGAGCAGGGTGCCCGCCGCGACCATCACGCTCAGCCAGACGGGAGTCAGGGAATCGCAGCGCAGCACCTGGTTGGCGTTGGATGCGAACAGGGCGAAGCCGAGCGCGGTGCCTCCGGCGAGGCTCAGACCATAGACCTGCATCCGCCGCGCGTCGCCCGCGTCCCAGACCCAGCGAAGCGCGATGATCGCTCCCGCCATCGCGCAATAAGGCAGCATCTCGAGCCCGATGCTCAGCGACAGGGCGCTCGAGAGCCCCACCGTCGCGCCGCCGCGCGCGCGCCGTGTGTCGGCGAGCCCCGCCACGGTGAGCGCCAGGCAGGCGAGCTGCCAGCCATGATGGTCGATGCGCATCGGCGCGTACATCAGCATGGTCGAGGTGCAGCCCATCAGGATGACGAGCGCGAGCGGCCAGGCATGCGGCGCGACCAATCGGCGGACGGTCAGCGTGAGCCCGGTCATCGTCACCGCCAGCGGGAGCAGCGGCGCGATCCCGCACGCCCATTTCTCCGCCGCCGCGACGCCGAGGAACGGCTTGAGCAGCAGGATCAGCCCGGCGATCGGCAAGTCGACCACCCGGCTCCAATGGATGTCGAATCCGCCCGATGCCGGATCGAGCCGGTACTGGCGCAGATCGTACCAGCCCTGGCCCGCGAGCCAGGCGCGGACCTGCATCAGCCGCATATTGTCGTCGGTGTCGCCGAGGACCAGCCAATGGATGTTGCCCTGGCGCTGCCACAGGAACCAGGCGACCACGCCCGCCCAGAACAGCAGCATCCCCGCCAGCCAGTGGCGGTCCAGTTTCTCGTCGAGGCGGAAACCGCCCAGCCCGCTCAGCTTCAAAATCGCTTTCCCTTCGGTTGCTGCCCCTCTACTGGGCTGCGCGGCCATCGGAAATCCCATCCGTTCGTCCCGAGCTTGTCGAAGGCCGGTTTTTCTATACGCAAAGGGAAGCGGGGCACCGGGCCCGGCGCGAACGGATCGACGAAGACAGTGGCTGCAATCCTCCGACAGGTACAATCGATGATGGCGGGCGGGCTGCTCGGCCAGCTGGTCCGCTTCGGCATCTCGGGCGGCATCGCCACCCTCGTCTACGTCATCGTCTATTCGCCGCTCGCCAAATACGAGATCACGACGCCCTCGGTCGCCAATCTCGCGGGCTATTTCTTCGCGATGATCACCGGCTATTTCCTCCACAGCCATTGGAGCTTCCGCGGCCATGGCGAGCGCGGCAACGTCGCCAGGACAGGCAGTCGCTTCTTCGCCGTCAGCCTGGTGAGCCTTGGCCTCAACAGCCTGTTCGTCTGGGTGCTGACCGAGGATTCGATGCTCAACGGCGCCTGGTGGTGGCCGCTGATCCCGATCCTCTTCGTCACGCCGCTCGTCACTTTCGCGCTCAATCGCATCTGGGTATTCGGCTGAAATGGACCGTATCGTTTATGAGCGCATGGCCGCGCACGACACCACGCATTGGTGGTACCGCGCGCGCCGCGACATCCTCGCCGACTATCTGACGCGCTGGGGCGATCTGCCGAAGGATGCGCGCATCCTCGAGATCGGCTGCGGCACCGGGCACAATCTGCCCATGCTCGCCCAGTTCGGCGAGATCGACGCGATCGAGATCGACGAGACCGCGCGCGCCAAGGCGAGCGAGCGGCTCGGCAAGCCCGTCGGCACCGCGCCGCTCCCCGAGCTCGCGGGCGTAGCGCCGGGCAGCTACGACCTGGTCGCGGTGCTCGACGTGATCGAGCATGTCGAGGACGACGTCGCCGCGCTGAAGGCGATCGCGACCGCGCTCAAGCCGGGCGGCAAGATCCTGATCACCGTGCCCGCGCACCAATGGATGTGGAGCGCACACGACGTGGTCAACCACCACAAGCGCCGCTACTCGAAGGCCGGCTTCGTCGCCTTGCTGGAAAAGTCCGGGCTGCGGGGCCGCAAGCTCGGCTATTTCAACTCGCTGCTCTTCCCGGTCGCGGTCGCGGCGCGCTTCGCCGGCAAGCTGATGGGCAAGGACGACAGCGACGATTCGCCTCCGCCCAAGCCGCTCAACACGCTGTTCGAAGGGATCTTCCGGCTCGAGCGCCACATGGTCGGCCGCATGCCGCTGCCCCCGGGGCTATCGCTGATCACGCTGGCTTCGGTGAAGTAGCAATCCTCCCCCGCCAGGGGGAGGTGGCACGCGCAGCGTGACGGAGGGGGCGGAAGCACGGCGCTCCATTGGAGAGGGCATTGCTTACCTCCCCCTCCGACGCCTTCGGCGCCACCTCCCCCTGGCGGGGGAGGATTGGATTACTCCGCCGCTTCGCTCCGCACCGTCTGCGGCGAGACGCTGACCTCGCCCGAATCCTCGAAACGATAGCCGAGCGACGCATGGCCGCGCACCGGCCCGGCGACGTCGGCGACGAGGTACAAGGGCCGTCGCTTGGACTCGACGTACAGCCGCCCGAGATATTCGCCGATCATCCCCAGCACGAACATCTGCACCGCGCCGAGCACCACGACGACCAGCATCAGCGAGGTCCAGCCGGGGATCGCCCGGCCGAACAGCCAGCCGACCAGGATGTAGAGCACGAGCAGCGCCGAGGCGCCGGTGAGCAGAAGCCCGACATGGCTGGCGAAGCGTAGCGGCGCGGTCGAGAAGCCGGTGATCGCGTCCAAAGCGAAGCGCACCATCTTGCCGAGCGGATATTTGCTCTCGCCGGCGAGCCGCTCGTGGCGGTCATAGACGAAGGGGACCTGCTTGAAGCCGATCCACGCCACCATGCCGCGGATGAAGCGCGCCTGCTCGGGCAGCGACAGGAAGGCGTCGAGCGCGCGCCGCGTCATCAGGCGGAAGTCGCCGGTGTCGAGCGGGATCGGCGTGTCGGTGATCCGGTCGAGCATGCGGTAGAAGAAGGCGGCGGTGATCTTCTTGAAGATCGTCTCGCCGTCGCGCTTGCGCCGCACCGCATAGACCACGTCGGCGCCCTGGCTCTTCATCGCCGCGCGCATGTCGGTCAGCAATTCGGGCGGGTCCTGCAGGTCGGCGTCGATGATCAGGATTTCCTCGCCCGCGCACAGGTCGAGCCCGGCGGTGAGCGCGAGCTGGTGGCCGTGGTTGCGCGAGAGGTTGATCGCGACGAGGCGCGGGTCGGCCTCGGACAGGCGCTGCATCACCTTCCAGCTCGCGTCGCGCGAGCCGTCGTTGATCAGCACGATCTCGTAATCGTCCCCCACGCTCGCCTGCGCCGCCGCCGAGATGCGCGCGTGCAGCATCTCGAGGCACGCCTCTTCATTGTAGCAGGGGACGACGACGGAAAGCTTGGGCCTCTTCATGACCGGCCGCTGTAACGCCGCGCGGGGCCGGCGTCACATGAAAATCCGCGAACCCCGCCGGCGCCGTGCCGAACTCGTTACGGGATTGACCCGAAGCATCAACGCTCCTACCGCACAAGCTAATGAGAGTCAGTCGCAGTAGCGAAAGGGGCAAGATGAAGCGGTGGGTGGCAACGGGAATCAGCCTTTGGGCATGCGCGCTGGCGGCGCCGGCCTGGGCGCAGGGTACTGAGGGCGCGTCGGCCGCGATCGAGGAGACGGCGGACCAGGACCAGGTCACCGTCACCGCGACGCGCCAGCCGATCGCGACGGTCGATGCGCCGGCCACCGTCACCGTGATCGACGAACGCCGCATCGCCGACGAGCTCGCGACCGACATCAAGGACCTGGTCCGCTACGAGCCCGGCATCACCGTGCCGCGCGGCCCCGCGCGCTTCGGTGCGGCGCTCGGCGCCACCGGCCGCGCCGGCAATGAGGGCTTCAACGTCCGCGGCGTGGGCGGCAATCGCGTGCTGATCCAGGTCGACGGCATCCGCGTGCCCGACGGCTTCGCCTTCGGCGCGCAGTCGGCGGGGCGCGGCGACTATGTCGATGTCGGGCTGGTCAAGTCGGTCGAGATCCTGCGCGGCCCGGCCTCGGCGCTCTACGGCAGCGACGGGCTGGCGGGCGCGGTGAGCTTCGTCACCAGCGATCCGGTCGATTTCCTCGAGGGCGGCAAGGCGTTCGGCGGGCTGGCGCGCGCCGGATGGAGCTCGGCCGACAACGAGTTCGCCGAGACCGCCATCCTCGCAGGCCGCAGCGGCGACTGGTCGGCGATGGCCGCCTATACGCGCCGCGACTGGTCCGAGCTCGACAATATGGGAACGGTCGGCGGCACCGGCACGCTGCGCACCGAGCCCAATCCGCAGGACGGCCAGTCCAACGCGGTGCTCGGCCGCATCGTCTATGCGCCCGGCAACCACAAATTCCGCCTGACCGGCGAATATCTCGACACATTGGTGACCACCGACGTGCTGAGCGGGCTCAGCTCGACGGTCGAACTGCTCCACGCCCGCGACACCGGCGAGCGCAAGCGCCTCTCGGCCGACTGGACGTGGCAGGGCACCGGCACGATCAACTATGCGCGTATCGCGGCCTATTGGCAGGACGCCGAGGATCGCCAGTTCACCGACGAGGATCGCACCCCCGCCGCCGATCGCGAGCGGCTCAACACCTTCGAGAACCGCGTCTATGGCGCGGCCGCCGAAGTGCGCGGCGGCGTGGGCGGCGTGCGCATCGTCGCGGGCGGCGACATCAGCTTCACGCATCAGCAGGGGCTGCGCGACGGCGTGCTGCCGACGCCGCCGGAAACCTTTCCCACCCGCGCCTTCCCCGAGACCGACTTCATGCTCGCGGGCCTGTTCGCCGCGGGCGAGATCGCGCTCGGGCCGCTGACGCTCTACCCCGCGCTGCGCTTCGACGCCTATGATCTCGATCCCGAGGACGATCCGCTGCTGCCCGATTTCGCCGGTGCGAGGCAGAGCGACTCGCATCTCTCGCCCAAGCTCGGCGCGGTGCTCGAGCTGTTCGGCGATTTCCGGCTGTTCGCCAATTATGCCGAGGGCTTCAAGGCGCCCTCGCCGAGCCAGGTGAACAATTTCTTCCAGAATGTGGCGGTCGGCTACACCAGCATCCCCAATCCCGATCTGCGGCCCGAGACGAGCCGCAGCATCGAAGGCGGGCTGCGCTATGCCGGCGAATTCGCCTCGCTCGACCTGACTGGCTTTCATTCGGAATATGACGATTTCATCGAGCAGGTGGAGACTACCGGGCGGCCCTTCCCGTTGCCCGGCAGTCCCTGGATCTATCAATGGGTGAACCTCACCGGCGCCGAGGTGAGCGGCTTCGAGGCGCGCGGCTCGGTCCGCCCCGCGCCCGGGGTCAGCGCGACGCTGGCGCTCGCTTATGCCGAGGGCTCGGCGATCTCGGGCACGGGCGTGAAGACGCCGCTCCAGTCGGTCGATCCGTTCCGCGCCGTGCTCGGGCTCGGCTATGACGATCCGGGCCAGGCCTTTGGCGGGCGGATCCTTGCCACTTATGGCGGGCAGAAGGAACACAACGAGACGCGCGGATCGTCCTGCTTCCCGCTGCCCACCGCCGCCACGCCCAACCCCGTTCCCGCCTGCTTCACCGGCAACGAGTATCTGGCGCTCGACATCACCGCCTGGTGGCGGGTGCTGCCCGGCGTGACGCTGCGCGCCGGGGTCTTCAACCTGACCGACCAGAAATACTGGCAATGGGCCGACATTCGCGGACTCGCCGCCAGCTCGCCGATCAAGGACGCTTACAGCCAGCCGGGCCGCAACGGCAGCGTCTCGCTCAGCGTCCGCTTCTGAGGAGGGAATGACGATGAAAAGCCTTCGCTTCGCCGCCGCGCTCGCGCTCCTCGCGCCGCTTCCTGCCTTCGCGCAAGCCGCGCCGGCCGCGACGCCCGCCGCCTCGTTCGAGGCCGACCGCGCCGACATCCTCGGCATGGCCGGCAACTACAAGGTCAAGTTCGACATGCAGGAAGCCACTTCGTGGCGCCCCGACTATGCGCCGATCCCGGTCAAGGTCTCGGGCGGGCACGAGGCGGTGCGCGTGATCGAGGACAATGGCCGCGTCATCCGCCTCCAGCATTTGCTCGTCGTCGATGCCGGCGGCAAGCCGATGGTGATCAAGCATTGGCGCCAGGACTGGGAATATGAGCCCGAGCGCGTGCTCACCTATGCCGGCCCCGATGCCTGGACCTGGACCGCGCTCTCGCCTGAGCAACGCAAGGGCGTCTGGTCGCAGACCGTCTACCAGGTCGACGACAGCCCGCGCTACGGCGGCTGGGGCAGATGGGAGGCGGTGGGCGGGGTGCGCCGCTGGCAGTCGGGTCAGAGCTGGCGCCCGCTCGCGCGCCGCGACGCGATCCGCGGGCCGGTCTATGACCGCTATCTCGGCATCAACCGCCACGCGCTCGCCCCCGCCGGCTGGATCCACTGGCAGGACAATCTCAAGATGGGCGAAGTGAGCGGCAAGCTCGCGCCGATCGTCCAGGAATATGTCCTCAACAGCTACACCAGGAACGATGCGTTCGAGGTCAAGGCCGCCGAGGACTATTGGGCCGCGACCAAGGGCTATTGGGCCGCGATCCGCGCCGAATGGGACCGCATCGCCGCGGCCAAGGGCGGCATCCGCATCACCGAGGAGGCCGATCACGGCACCGTGATCAGCGGCCGCGTCCTCAAGATCGCCGACGAAGTGCAGGCCGGCAAGACCAGCGAAGCGGACGCGATCCGCACCGCCAAGGCGCTGATGGACCAGGCGACCAAGGCGGCGGGGGGCTGATCTCCTGAAACTCCCCTCCCTGCAAGGGAGGGGCAGGGGGTGGGTGCGCGCGTCTGCGCGCCCAAAAAGACTCTGTATCCCAGCATCGAAGCGCGGACCGGGGCATCGAGCCCCGCTCCGCGCTACCCACCCCCGACCCCTCCCTTGCAGGGAGGGGAGTCCTCAAGGATTCAAACCCGCTCCGCCGAATTCACCGCGTCCGCCGCGCGCAGCGCCGCGAGCAGGCGCATCAGATGCGTCGCGTTGCGGACCTCGAGGTCGATCGTGTTGGTGTGGAAGGTCGTGTCGCGACTGTCCATCCGGAGGCCGAGGATGTTGGCCTTTTGCTGGCCGATCAGCGTCGCCACCGCGCCCAGCGCCCCGGGCTCGTTCTTGAGCGTGACGGCGATCCGCGCGGTGCCGCCTTCGGCCTTGTCTCCCCAGGTCAGATCGACCCAGTCCTCCTCGTCGGTCTCGCCCAGGCTGGCGCAGTCGATGCGGTGGACCTCGATCGGCTCGCCGGGGCGGCGCACCCCGACGATGCGGTCGCCGGGGATCGGGCGGCAGTCCTCGGAGAAATGGAAGGCGACGCCCGGGGTCAGCCCCTTGATCTCGATCGCCTGGCTCTGCGTCGGCAGCGAATCCTCGGCGCCCTCGGTGGAGCCGGGCATCACCGCCTCCATCACCTGCGCGTCGGTGAGCTTGCGCCGCGCGATCGCCTCCATCAGCGCGCCGTCGTCGGAGAGCTTGAGCCGCTTGATCGCGTCCTTCAGCGCGCTCTCGCCCGGTGGGGCGGGCAGCCGCTGGACGATCTCGTCATAGAGCTTGCGCCCCAGCCGCATCGTCTCGTCGCGCTCCTTGTGGCGGATGTGGCGGCGGATCGCGGCGCGGGCCTTGCCGGTGATCGCGAAGTTGAGCCAGTTGGCCTGCGGCTCCTGCGCCTTGGACCTGAGGATCGCGACCTGGTCGCCCTGCTGGATCTCGGTGCGGAGCGGCACGACCTTGCCGTTGACCTTGGCGCCCACCGCCTGGTCGCCCAGATCGGTGTGCACGGCATAGGCGAAGTCGATCGGCGTCGCGCCCTTGGGCAGCTGGATCAGCTCGCCCTTGGGGGTGAAGGCGAAGATCCGGTCCTGGTACATCGCCATCCGGGTATGCTCGAGCAGCTCCTCGGGGCTCTCGGCATGTTCGAGGATCTCGATCAGGTCGCGGATCCAGCTCACCTGGGTGTCGGGGCGCACCGAATCCTGCTTGTACGCCCAGTGCGCGGCGAGGCCGAACTCGGCCTGGGCGTGCATGTCGCGGGTGCGGATCTGGATCTCCACGCGCGTGTCGCCGGCATGCATGATCGTCGTGTGGAGCGAGCGATAGCCGTTGCGCTTGGGCGTCGAGATATAGTCCTTGAACCGCCCGGGGACCATCGGCCAGCGCCGGTGGATCACGCCCAATGCGCGGTAACACTCCTCCTCGGTCTCGACGGTCGCGCGGAAGGCCATGATGTCGGAGAGCTGCTCGAGCGACACGTGCCGCTCGGACATCTTGCGCCAGATCGAATAGGGATGCTTCTCGCGCCCCGATATCTCCGCATCGACGCCGCCGCGCGCGAGCAGCAGCTTGAGGCCCGAGGCGATCTTGGCGATCCGGTCCTCGCCCTCCACCTGCAGGCTGTCGAGCCTTTTGGTGATGCTCTCATAGGCCTCGGGCTCGAGCTCGCGGAAGGCCAGCGTCTGCATCTCCTTCATGAACTCGTACATGCCGATCCGCTCGGCGAGCGGCGCGTAGATCTCCATCGTCTCGCGCGCGATGCGCTTGCGCTTGTCCGGATTCTTGATGTGGTGGAGCGTGCGCATGTTGTGCAGCCGGTCGGCGAGCTTGACCAGCAGCACGCGCACGTCGTCGGCGATCGCGAGCAGAAGCTTGCGTAGGTTTTCGGCCTGCTTGGCCTCGCGCGAAACAAGATCGAGCTTCTTCAGCTTCGTCAGGCCCTCGACCAGATGGCCGATGTCGGGCCCGAACAGCTGGTCGATCTCGGCACGCGTGGTCGGCGTGTCCTCGATCGTGTCGTGCAGGAGCGCGGCCGCGATGGTGGCGTCGTCGAGCTTGAGGTCGGTCAGGATCGCCGCCACTTCGAGCGGGTGCGAAAAATACGGGTCGCCCGAGG
>NZ_JAPKNM010000062.1 GCF_026460985.1 Sphingomonas sp. | reverse complement strand
CAGGGGGAGGTGTCAGCCGCAGGCTGACGGAGGGGGAGGACGGCGACTCACTATCGGCGTGATTCCTCCCCCTCCGTCGCCTTCGGCGCCACCTCCCCCTGGCGGGGGAGGATTGGAAGGCCGAATGTCGATTCGATCTATATCCTCCCGTCCCCGGGGAGGATTGCAGGAGCCACCCAGATACGCCACATGCGCCCCATGGCCGACGCCGATACCCGCCCGCGCCGCCGCGTCGCCGGACTGCCGCTTCCGGAGTGCGTCGCGCTGGTGCTCCAGGGTGGCGGCGCGCTGGGCAGCTTCCAGGCGGGGGTGATCGAGGCGCTGGAGGATACGCGCATCGAAGTCGACTGGGTCGCGGGCATCTCGATCGGCGCGGTCAACGCCGCCCTGTTCGCCGGCAACCCGCCCGAGAATCGCCTCGCCGCGATCCGTTCCTTCTGGGAGGGCGTCACCGCCGCGCTTCCCGACTTTTCGATTCCCCTGAGCGATACCGCGCGCGAATTCGCGCACGAATGGGCCGCGGCGACGGTGCTGATCGGCGGCGTGCCGGGCTTCTTCTGCCCGCGCGCGATCCCGCCGGCCCTGGCGCTGCCCGGTACGCCCGGCGCGCTCAGCTTCTACGACAGCAGCCCGCTCGCCGAGACGCTGAACGCGCTTATCGACTGGGACCTGCTCAACACGGGGCCCGTCCGCCTCTCGGTCGGCGCGGTCGATATCGCGAGCGGCAATTTCCGCTATTTCGACACCGCCGACGAGCGGCTCGACGCGCGCCACATCATGGCCTCGGGCGCGCTCCCGCCGGGGCTGCCGCCGATCGAGATAGACGGCCGCTTCTACTGGGACGGCGGCCTCGTCTCGAACACGCCGCTCACGCACATCCTCGACCGCCAGCGCGAGGACACGCTCGTCTTCCAGGTCGATCTCTTCCCCGCCGCCGCCGAACTGCCGCGCACGATCACCGACGTGGTCGCGCGCGAGAAGGAGATCCGCTTCTCGAGCCGCACCCGCCAGGTCTCGGACGAGCGGCTGCGGCTTCGGAAAGAGCGCGAGGCGATCCGCCGCGTCCTCGCCAAGCTGCCGGCTACCCTCGCCGACGATCCCGACGTCGCCGCGCTCCGCCACCTCGCCGACGAGAAGCCGCTGAGCCTCGTCCATTTGATCTACCGCGCCAATGCCTGGGAGGGCGGGAGCCGCGACTTCGAATTCTCGGCGCGTTCGATGCACGAGCATTGGCAGGCGGGCCGCGCCGCAGTCGCCGAGACCATGGCGAGCGCGCAGCTCGTCGCGCAGAACATCCTCGACGGCAAGACCGCCGCCTTCGACCTCACGCACCGCTAGTCAGGAGTCCCCCATGTTCCTCAAGGGCAAGTCCGCGATCGTCACCGGCTCCACTTCGGGCATCGGCCTGGCCTATGCCAAGGCGCTCGCCGCCGAGGGGGCGAGTGTGATGATCAACGGCTTCGGCGATGCCGCGGCGATCGAGACCGAGCGCGCCGCGCTCGCGGCGACCAGCGGCGCCAAGGCGCTCCACGACGGCGCCGACATGTCGAAGCCCGACCAGATCGCCGCGATGGTCGCGCGCGCGGCGGCCGAGCTGGGCGGCGTCGACATATTGATCTCGAACGCCGGCATTCAGCATGTCGCGCCGATCGACGAGTTCCCGGTCGAGAAATGGGACGCGATCCTCGCGATCAACCTGAGCTCGACCTTCCACCTGATGCGTGCCGCCATCCCGCTGATGAAGGCGAGGAAATGGGGCCGGATCATCACCACCGCCTCGGCGCACAGCCTCGTCGCCAGCCCCAACAAGGCCGCATATGTCGCCGCCAAGCACGGCATCGCCGGCCTGACCAAGACCGCCGCGCTCGAAGTCGCGACGCACGGCATCACGGTCAACTGCATCTCGCCGGGCTATGTCTGGACTCCGCTCGTCGAGAACCAGATCCCCGACACGATGAAGACGCGCGGCCTCACGCGGGAGCAGGTGATCAACGACGTGCTGCTCGACGCGCAGCCGACCAAGCAGTTCGTCCAGCCGGAACAAGTCGCCGCGCTCGCGCTCTTTCTCTGCCGGGACGAGGCTGCGCAGATCACCGGCGCCAATTATTCGATGGATGGCGGCTGGACCGCCGCCTAGGGTACGGGCCCCAGGGTCGCCCGCAAGAGGGTCGAGAGGAAGAAGCCGAAGATGAAGTGGATGCTGCCCGTTGCCGCGGCGCTCGCATTGGGCCTGACGGGCTGCAGCGTCTATCGCGAGGCGACCGCGTCGCGCCCGCCCACCAACGTCCGCTGGCAGCGCGTCGCCACCGGCGACGACCGCGACCGGATGCGCGACTGGCGCAACGCGTGGGACGAGGCGCTGCCGCTCGCGCGCAAGGCCGACCCGCAGGCGCTCGCCGCCGATCCCTTGCTCTTCGATCCCGATCGCGCGCTCGCCGACGCGGCGCTGCCGCAGGGCAAATATCGCTGCCGCACCTTCAAGCTGGGCGGCCGGGGCACCGCGGTGCGCGACTTCACCGCCTATCCCGCCTATGACTGCCGCGTCGCCGAGGAGGGCGAGGTCCGGAGCCTGCACAAGGTCACCGGATCGCAGCGCCCCACCGGCCTGGTCTTCCCCCATGACGCCACGCGCCAGATCTTCCTCGGCACGCTCGTCCTCGGCGACGAGACCGCGCCGCTGCGCTACGGCCTCGACGCCGATCGCGACATGATCGGCTATGTCGAGCGCATCGGCCCCAAGCGCTGGCGGCTGGTCTTCCCGCGCCCGCGCTTCGAATCGGTGCTCGACGTGATGGAGCTGGTCCCGGCGTGACGAAAGGGGCCTCGCCCCAAGCGCACGGCTTGGCGCGAGACCCCTTCTCACCGGCTCCTGGCCGGTCCGCTCCCCCGCTGTGCGAGGGAGCGTCGTCCCTGGATCAGAAGCGGACGCCGGCGCCCGCGACGATCTGGGTGTGCGTCCGGGCATAGCCGGTCGGCAGGGCGAAGACGGTGTAGTCGCCGAGATCCTGGTACCGCATCTCGATCCGCCCGAAGATGTTCTTGCGCTGGAGCTCGGCGCCCATGCTGACGCGGAAGCCGCCCTTCTCCTCGGTCTGCTCGATCGAGTCGGTGGCGTCCGCATAATAGGAACGGAGCTGCGAGTTCACATAGCCGGCGCCGACGTAGAGCAAAGTGCGGCCCGTCGGCAGGCCGACGCGGACGCCGGCATAGAGATCGCGACCGGCCTTCGACTCGAAGCGATCGCCGCTCGCGAGCAGGTTCTCGATCTTGTACGCGGCGCCGGAGCTGGTGATCTCGCCCTGGATGCCGATCACGACCCGGCCCACCTGGCGGTCATAGCCGATAGATCCGCCGAAGAGCACGTCGCGCGCCGTATCGGCTTCGTCATTCTCCTGGATGGTCAGCACGTCGAGGCCGACGATGCCCGCAAACGACACGCCGTCGAAAACGCCCTTTTCGCGCGGTTCCGGAGCGGCGTCCTGCGCGAAAGCGGGCATGGCTACGCCAAGCGCCGCGAGCGACGCCAAGATCATCTTCTTCATTTGGTCCCCCCAAAGTTGAGGAGGGCGCCGGTAAAGAGGAAAAGCCGTCTCCGCGAGCATTTTCGTGCTCGCGGAGGCCGATTTTACTTACTTTGTTTCTAATCGTTGCGAAATCGCAACAAATTCACGATTGCGCAAATACTCAGAGTACATAGCGGCTGAGATCGGTGTTGCGCGCCACTGCGGCGAGCTGCCTGTCGACATAGGCCGCATCGATCGCGAGCGTGGTGCCGGTGCGGTCCTCGGCGTCGAAGCTGACTTCCTCGAGCAGTTTCTCCATCACCGTCTGGAGCCGGCGCGCGCCGATATTCTCGATCTCGCCGTTCACCTCCGCGGCGATCTTGGCGACCGCGCGGATGCCGTCCTCGGTGAAATCGATCTGGACGCCCTCGGTGCCGAGCAGGGCCGCATATTGCTGGACCAGGCTCGCCTTGGTGTCCGAGAGGATCGCGACGAAATCCTCCTCGGTCAGCGCCTTCAGCTCGACGCGGATCGGCAGGCGGCCCTGGAGCTCGGGGAGCAGGTCCGAGGGCTTGGCGACGTGGAAGGCGCCGCTCGCGATGAAGAGGATATGATCGGTCTTCATCGGGCCGTACTTCGTGGCGACGGTGGTGCCTTCGATCAGCGGGAGCAGGTCGCGCTGGACGCCCTCGCGGCTCACCGATCCGCCGCGCACGTCGCTCACCGCGATCTTGTCGATCTCGTCGAGGAAGACGATGCCGTTGGCCTCGGCGTCGGCGAGCGCCTGGCGGCTGACCTCGTCCTGGTCGAGGCGCTTGTCGGCCTCTTCCTCGACGAGCTTGTCCCATGCCGAGCGGACGTTGAGCTTGCGGCGCTTGAGCGGAGTGCCGGCAAGGCCCTTCATCATCTCGCCGAGATTGATCATCTGCGCGCCGCCGCCGGGGACGTCGAACGGCATCTGCGGCGCCTGCTCGACCTCGATCTCGATCTCGGTCTGATCGAGGACGCCGTCGTGGAAGCGCTGCTTGAACGCCTCGCGCGTCGCGGTCGACGAATCCTTGCCGGTGAGCGCGTCGAGCAGGCGGCTCATCGCCGCCTCCTCGGCCTTGTCCTTCACCGCGGCGCGGCGGCGTTCCTTCTCGAGCCGGATCGCCTCCTCGACCAGGTCGCGCGCGATCTGCTCGACGTCGCGGCCGACATAGCCGACCTCGGTGAACTTGGTCGCTTCCACCTTCACGAAGGGCGCGTCGGCGAGCTTGGCGAGGCGGCGGCTGATCTCGGTCTTGCCGCAGCCGGTCGGCCCGATCATCAGGATGTTCTTGGGCGTCACCTCGTCGCGCAGGTCGGCGCTCAATTGCTGGCGGCGCCAGCGGTTGCGGAGCGCGACGGCGACGGCCTTCTTTGCGTCCTTCTGGCCGATGATGTGCGCGTCGAGGGCGGCGACGATCGCCTTGGGCGTGAGATTCTCGTTCATTTTCTTCTTTCAGCTCCTCCCCTTCAGGGGAGGGGGAAGGGGTGGGGGATGTCTCGCAGAGTGGTGGCCCGCGGACAGGCCCCACCCCAACCCCTCCCCTGAAGGGGAGGGGCTTTTTGAGGGTCAGGTCGCCGAGTCCAGCGTCTCTACCGTGAGCCGGTCGTTGGTGTAGACGCAGAGCTCGCCGGCGATCTTCATCGCCTGGCGGGCGATCTTGTCGGGATCGGTCTCGTAATCGACCAGGGCGCGCGCCGCGGCGAGGGCGAAATTGCCGCCCGATCCGATCGCGGCAACGCCGCCCTCGGGCTCGAGCACGTCGCCGTTTCCGGTGACCACCAAAGTCACTTCCTTGTCGGCGACGATCAGCATCGCCTCGAGGTTGCGGAGGTACTTGTCGGTCCGCCAGTCCTTGGCGAGCTCGACCGCGGCGCGGAGGAGATGGCCCTGGTGCCGCTCGAGCTTGGACTCGAGCCGCTCGAACAAGGTGAAGGCGTCCGCGGTCGCGCCGGCGAAGCCCGCGATGACCTTGCCGTCGCCCAGCGGGCGGACCTTCTTGGCATTGGGCTTCATCACCGTGTTACCCGCCGAGACCTGCCCGTCGCCCGCGATGACCACCTTGCCCGATTTGCGCACGGAGAGGATTGTGGTGCCGTGCCACGCATTGCTGTTTTCGCTCATATCGCCGGGGATATGGGATCGCGGCGCAGCGCCGCAAAGGGGCAACGCCGGCGAAACAATCATCTGGCCTAAGCGGAAGCGGCGAAGAGGAGAGCGGAATGACGATCAGGATGCTGCTGCGAACGATGCTGGCGCTGCTGCTGTGCGCGGGTGGACCGGCGCTGGCGCAGGCGCCGCTCAAGGTGATGAGCTTCAACATCCGCTACGCCAACGAGAGCGACGGCGCCAATGCCTGGAGCAAGCGGCGCGAGGTGGCGGCGGCGATGCTCGAAAAGGCCGCGCCCGACCTGTTCGGGACGCAGGAGCTGCTCAAGCCGCAGGGCGATTTCCTGACGCAGCGGCTCAAGAATTACGCATGGTTCGGCGTCGGCCGCCGCGGCGGCGGCGACGACGAGCATATGGGCATCTTCTACCGGACCGACCGGCTCCGGCTGATCAAGTCGGGCGATTTCTGGCTGTCCGACACGCCCGAGGTGCCGGGCAGCGCGGCCTGGGGCGCGGACCTGCCGCGGCTGGCGACCTGGGGGCTGTTCGAGACGATCGACGGCAAGCGTCGCTTCTATGCCTTCAACACGCATCTACCGCACCGCGCGCAGGACGAGGGCGCGCGCGAGAAGGGCGCGGCCCTGGTGCTCGCGCGGATCCAGGCGATGGCCGGGGACTTGCCGGTGGTGCTTACCGGCGACTTCAACACAGTGCCCGGCAGCCCGACCTATCGGACGCTGAGCGCGCACCTCCAGGATGCCTGGGTCAGCGCGCCGAAGCGCGAGGGGCCGGAGGGGACCTTCCACAATTTCACCGGCACGCCCGACAAAAGGATCGACTGGATCTTCACCCGCGGCTTCGCGGCGAAGCGAGTGGCGACGATCACCGACCATCGGGGCGAGGTGCAGACGTCGGACCATTTCCCGGTGATGGCGGAGCTCGGCTGGGTGCGGCGATAGTTAGCCGCCCAGCACCCGTGTCACGAACTTCCCGCCCAGCTCGATGCCGGCGGGATCGACGCCGTGGCCGAGGCCGCGCGAGACGTGGCTTTCCAAGGGGAAGCCGAGGCGCTGCAGCTCGCCATGCGCGTGGTGATAGGCGCTGAGCGGGACGATCGTGTCGGCGTCGCCATGGATCAGCAGGACCGGGGGCTTGCTGCGCATTTCCGCCGGGTCGAGCGAGGGGCCGGCGATCATGCCCGAATAGCCGAGGATGCCGGCGAGTGTGCGTTCGCGGCGGGGGCCGACATGGAGCGCCATCATCGTGCCCTGGCTGAAGCCGGCGAGCACCAGCCGGTCCTCGGTGAGCCCATGTTCGGCGAGCAGGGCGTCGAGCCAGGCGTCGAGCACCGGCGCGGCGTGGCGCGCGCCGGCGGCGAGCGCGGGGCGGCTGAGGTCGTGGAGCGCCCACCATTGATAGCCGCCGGGCGCGCCGGGGCAGCGCTCGGGGGCGTTGGGGGCGACGAACAGGGCGTCGGGGAGCAGCCGGCGCCACATCGGCGCGAGCGAGATCAGGTCGGCGCCGTTCGAGCCGTAGCCGTGGAGCAGTACGACGAGCTGCTTCGGCGCGTCGCCCGACAAGGGCGCGAGGCTGGGGCCGTGGAGCTGCTGCATGGCGATCCTCAGCCGAGCGGGTAGAGTGCGCCGGCGACCCAGCGCAGCTCGGCGCGGAGCACGCCCCAGGCGCGGGCGGCGGCGCGGCTGTCCATCGCCTCGACGCCGATGCCGCGTGCGCCGAGCGCCTTGACCAAAGCGGGCGCCGGACGGACGAGCGTGTCGCCGGTGCCGAGCAGAAGGAATTCGGGCTGCGGGTCGAGCGACAGCACGGGCGCGAGATCCGCCTCGGTCAGTTCGGCGATCGGCGGGGGCGACCAGCCGTCGGCACGTCGGGGCGTGATCAGCAGCCCTTCATAGACGCCGTCGTCGACCTTGAAGCCGCGGCCCGAAAAGCCGGAGATCACCGGCCCCTCGGCGCTGCGGCGTTCCATCTTCATTGGGCCATCCGCATCTTACGGCAGGTCGCGCGCGGTGACGCGCTCGGCATTGCTGTCGCCGGTCGCCTTCTGGACGAAGCTGTCGGGCTTGAGGCGCAGCCACAGCAGGATCGCCGCCGAGACATAGACCGACGAGAAGGTGCCGATGACGATGCCGAGCAGCATCGAGGCGGTGAAGCCGAAGATCACCTCGGGGCCGAGCACGAGCAGGATGGTGAGCACGATGCCGATCGAGAGGCTGGTGACCACGGTGCGCGACAGCGTCTCGTTGATCGAGAGGTTGAGCAGCGGCACCATCTCCATCTTGCGGTATTTGCGCATATTCTCGCGGATGCGATCGTAGACGACGATCGTGTCGTTGAGCGAATAGCCGATGATCGTCAGGATCGCCGCGACGACGTTCAGGTCGAATTCGAGCTGGGTCAGCGCGAAGAAGCCGAGCGTCAGCGCGACGTCGTGGAACAGGGCGAACAGCGCGCCCACGCCGAACTGCCATTCGAAGCTGAACCAGATGTAGAGCGCGATCGCGACCATCGCGACGCCGAGCGCCCAGGCGCCGGTGCGGAACAGCTCGTTCGAGACCTTGCCCGAGACGCTCTCGACTCCGGTCACGCGCGCGCCCTGGAAGGTCTTCTCGATCGCGGTGCGCATCTTGGTCGCCGCCGCCTCGGCCGCGTCGTCGCCGCCCTCGGGAAGCGAGGTGCGGATGCCGATTTCCTGCGCGCTGCCGAATTCCTGGATGGTGACGTCGGCGAAGCCGATCGACGCCATCTTGCTCCGGATCTCGTCGATCGGCACCGCGCGGTCGAAATGGACGCGCACGGTCTGGCCGCCGACGAAGTCGATGCCGAGGTTGAACCCGCGCACCGCGCACAAGGCGATCGAGCCGATGATCAGCAGGATCGACATCGTCATGGCGATGTTGCGCCATTTGAGGAACGGGATGTTGGTGTTGTCGGGAACGAGCTTGAGCGGGAACATGGGCGCCGTCCTCAGATCTGGATGGTCTTGGGGCGGTTGCGCTTCAGCCAGTCCGCGACGAGCAGACGGGTGAAGGTGACGCCGGTGAAGACCGAAGTGAAGATGCCGATCGCGAGCACGACCGCGAAACCTTTGATCGGTCCCTGGCCAATCATGAACATGATGAAGGCCGAGATCACATTGGTGATGTTCGCGTCGAAGATCGCACGGCTGGCTTCTTTGTAGCCGAACTCGACCGAGGCGAGCGCGTTGCGGTTGCGCACGCGCTGCTCCTCGCGGATGCGCTCGTTGATCAGCACGTTGGCGTCGACCGCGGCGCCGATCGTCAGAACGAAGCCGGCGATACCCGGCAGCGTCAGCGTGGCGTTGAAGATCGCCATGATCCCGACGATCATGAACGCGTTCACCACGAGCGCGCAGGTCGTGTAGACGCCGAACCGGGCATAAGTGATCAGCATGAAGAAGATCAGGGCCACGGTGCCGATCACGCCGGCGAGCACGCCCTTGCTGATCGAATCCTTGCCGAGCTCGGCCGAGATGGTGCGTTCCTCGACCACCTTGAGCGCGATCGGCAGCTTGCCCGAACGCAGCGCGACGGCGAGCTGGTTGGCGCTCTCCACGGTGAAGCCGCCGCTGATCCGGGCGGCGCCGCCGAGGATCGGCTCGTTGATGTTGGGGGCCGAGATCACCGTGTTGTCGACGATGATCGCGAAGGGCTTGCCGCTGTTTTCCTGGGTGACCTTGGCGAAGCGGCGCGAGCCGACGCCGTCGAGCTGGATCGCGACGCCGGGGGTGCCGTCCTGCTGGTCATAGTCCTGCCGCGCGTCGACCAGCATGTCGCCGGTGATCATCGCGCTGCGGAACACGGCGACCTGGCCGCCGCCCTGATGGGGGAGCACCTGGCTGCCCGGCGGGATGTTGCCCGCCTGGATCTGCTCCGGCGTGACGCTGGTGTCGACCAGCTTGAACTCGAGCTTGGCGGTCTTGCCGAGCAGTTCCTTGAGCGCCTGCGGGTCCTTGAGCCCGGGCACCTCGACGACGATGCGATTCGAGCCCTGGCGGACCACGGTTGGCTCGCGCGTGCCGAATGCGTTGATGCGGCGCGAGACGACTTCGCGGGCATCGCTCATCGCCGTGTCGATCGCTTCGTCGAGGCCCGCCTGGGTGGGCTTGAGCACGAAGACTGACGTATCCCGGACAGAGATATCCCAGACGCGTTGGCCGGTGAGGCCCGCGCCGCTGCCGGTGATCTCGAGCAGGCGTTCGCGCGCCGCGTCCACCTTGCTGGGGTCGCGGACCATGAAGCTGAGCTGGCCGCCCTGAACCGAGATGTCGCCGATATCGATGCGCGGATCGCGGCGCATCACCGAGCGGACCGATTCGCGCATCGCGTCGAGGCGCGTAGCGGCGACGTCCTTGGTATCCGCCTCGAGTAGCAGATAGCTGCCGCCCGCGAGATCGAGCCCGAGGCTCACTGAGGGCTGCGGGATCCAGCTCGGCCAGGTGCGGCGGACATTGTCGGGGAGGAAGCTGGGTATCGACAGTGCGACGCACACGACGATCGTGACGATGACCGCCCAGACCTTCCAGCGGGGGAAATTGAGCATCAGTCGTTCGCGGGCTTGGCGCCGCCCAGCGGACGCACTTCGGCGAGCGTCGCCTTGATCGCGCGGACCTTGACGTTGGTGCCCAGCTCGATCTCGACCTCGGTCTCGTCGACCTTGGTGACCTTGCCGATCAGCCCGCCCGCGGTGACGACGGTGTCGCCCTTCTTCACGGCCGCGACCGAATCCTGCAGCGCCTTCATGCGCTTCTGCTGGGGGCGGATCATCAGGAAGTAGAAGATCGGAATCAGCGCGAGATACGGGAGGAGCATCCATAGGGAGCCGGAGCCGCCCTGTGCTGCGGTGCCTGCGGCCTGTGCATATGCTGGGGTGGCGAACATGGGTTTCCGGTTGCCTGGATTGCGGGGCGCGGAACGGCCCCGTTCAAGCGGCGCGCGCTATCATGCGTTGCCTGACCACGCAACTATTGTCGCAGTGCCTTGCATCCCGCGCCGGACCGATCTAGAGGCCGCACCCTTGGTCGGGGCGTAGCGCAGCCTGGTAGCGCATCACACTGGGGGTGTGGGGGTCGCAGGTTCGAATCCTGTCGCCCCGACCAGAATTTGCCGTTATATAAACGGCTTAAGCTAGAGCTGCTGGCGCTTAGCGCGTGACAGTAGTGCCGATCGCTTGTGTTTAGACCCCTCTAGCGCTTTGCCTGCGGACCATTTGCGGACCGCTATTGCCGAGTCTCGCTTCACCAGTGGTATTGTGAGGGGCGAGCCAAACTTACCAAGCGGGCTCAGTGTGGAGTATCGCTTAATTCCCATATGCAAAGAGGCCTTAGATGAGCCTGAACAGCGATCGAAGCTTCGACGGCTTCGCGATACGCTTTATGCGCGTACCAAATTCATCGGAGGCGTCTTTCACAATTCCGACTGAGCGGTGGTAGCGGAACGGGCTTTCGGTTTGGGCAGCCGCACGTAGCGCGCGATCTGCAAACTCCTTCGCTTCGGCAACCTCACCACGCTCATGCGTGATAAGCGCACAACTGCCATTCCAGTAATAGCGCATGCTCGGAAATTGATGATCCGAGGCTTTGAAGCGCGTCGTCAAGATATCCAGAGCGAAGTCATATTCACTCTCGATCCTCTGTTCGGCAACCAGCTTTGGTAGGTCGATACGTGCCGTCGTGATGAAGTTCGGATGAGCGTCTTCCCATGCGAGCGCTTGGCGGTAGGCGTCCAGTGCTTCCTGGACCTTTCCCAAAGCAAGCATGGCTTCAGCTTTTGTGCAGAGGGCGCTGGGAACAACGAAATCGTCTCCAGTTTCAAAATACTCGTCGATTAGCGCTAGCGCCACTTCCGGATGGGAGCTCGCGATCTGCCCGGCTTGAATCTGGAGATACTGCGGTCGCATAGTGCGAGATCGCTTGAGCTTGGCACGGAAGGCGGCTTCGATAGCCGGAGTCCAATCAGTATTACGATACCAATCATCCCGTCCCATCGACGACCTCTTACCACTACATCCGACTGTTTCCCTGCGGACCATTTGCGGACCAACAAAGCAAGAGCAGAAGCGGTCGGCGCGCGAACATCACTATCACGTCATTGAATAATATAGAATTATTTTGAAAGCGACGCGCTGAATGCTTCCTGGCGCATCACACTGGGGTGGGGGGCGCAGGTTCGAATCCTGTCGCCCCGACCAGTCTTTCCGGAGCATTGGAATCGCTTAGCGATAACCCCGGAAGGGGTGCGACGCTCCAAACCGCACGTCCTCCCCAAGCGCGGGAACCCGGACGCCGCACTGCCGTTTGTGAAGGCATGTTGGAACCGGGGATCGTCGCGGCGGCCGTCGTCGCCATTGGGGGAGCGCAGGCAATGACCGACCAGGGCGAACGCGCGGCGGTGATCGAGGCGGCGCGGGGGCCGGTGCGCGCCGAGCTCGGCAAGGCGCCGAAGTTCCGAGTCGATCAGCTCCATCGCGACGGCGACTGGGTCTTCCTGCTCGCGACGATGCAGGAGGCCGACGGCCAGCCCTTCGACTATGCCGGCACGCCGCTCGCCGAGGCTGCGCAGCAGGGCTTCGTCTCGCGCACCTATGCGGCGTTGCTGCGCCACAAGGCGGGCGGATGGGAAGTCGTCGCCAAGGCGATCGGGCCGAGCGACGTGGCATGGGAGGACTGGTCCCGGCGCTACGGCGCGCCGGCGAAGCTGTTCGCGCCGGGCTGACCGCTCAATAGCTCCCGCGGGCGTTCTGCGGATACCACCAGGCGAAGCGCGTGCCGAGATCGGTGGTGCTGTACACCACATTGCCGCGGTTGCGCTCGAACCCCATCGCCGGCTTGCCGTTGAGCTGCCCGGACCACCAGCCGCTGTTCGCGTGGCCAACGAAGGTGACGCGGATCCCCGGGCCAGTGAAGGTCATGCGGTGCTGGCCGCCGCGGCTCGCCTGGTCGGTGAAGACGCAGGCGCGCTCGGGCCCGTCGTTGAACGTGCAGCGCACCGTCTCGCGCGAGGCGGCGCCCTGCGCGCCCACCGAGCCGGGGAGGAGCATGGCCGCGGCGAGCGCGATCGGGATCGAGATTCGCATGTCCCGCCGAACGCGGCGCCGCTCCGACCGTTCCCCGGTCAGCGCGCCATCTGGGCGGCGCGGTCGCCGCGGCGGGCGGCCTCGCCCGCGGTGTCGGCCGGGCGCTCGTAGAGCCGCGTGACGATCTCGGCGGCCGAGCGTGCATCGGTGGCGCCGCGCAGCGCCCTGCCCGCAGCCGATTCGCTGTGGGTCAGCTCGTACTGGACGAAGCGGAGCTGTTCGGCGAAGGACGAGCCGCGGATGTCGTGGCCGGCCCAGGCGGCGAAGTCGCGCTGGCGCGGGCCTTCCCATTGCGCGAGGCCATAGCCGGGGCCGCCGCCGATCTGGCGGATGCCCGCGTCCATGTTGCTCTCGGCATCCAGGTTGGCGACGATGCCGATCGCCTGGGCGCGACTCCAGCCCTGGCCCTGGAAATAGTTGATCGCCTGATCGATCCGCTCCTGGCGGCTGCCCTGGCCGGTGGGGACCACGCCGCCGGTGCTCTGCGTGCCCTGGGTCTGGCCGCCGTCATTGCCGCCGGGCGCGCGCAGGATCACCGCGCCCTTGCTCAGCGCCCAGCTGAGATTGTTGTGCGAGATGCGCTGGCTGCCGTCGGCATTGACGTTGTTCGAGCCGATCATCTGGCCGGGCCCCGAGACGATCTCGGTATGCGAGACGCCGCCGCCCTGGATGATCACCACGTCGCCGGGCTTGGCCTCGGAAGCGGGGACCGGGGTCCAGCCGCGTGCGCGCAGCGTCGAGTTGAGCTGGGCGACCGAATCGGTGTGGAGGTTGCCCGGGAGCTTGCCCGCCTCGGTGAGCACTGCCGAGACGAAGTTCGCGCAGCACACGTTCGACGGCACATTCGCGTTCATCGGCAGATTGTCGTTGCGGTTGACCTTCAGCGACGAAGCGTTCTGGCCGAGATACTTCTCGGCGATCGCGGCGACGTCGCTCGATCCGGTGCCGGGGGTGCCGCCCACCGGCGATCCGCCTTCGACCGAGCCGCTGCCCTGGGTGCCCGTTCCGTTCGGGATGGTCAGCGTCTGGTTGGGGAAGATCAGGTTGGGGTTGGCGATGTTGTTGGCCTGGGCAAGCGCCTGCCAGGTCGTGCCGTAGCGCTCGGCGATGGCGGAGAGCGTGTCGCCGGGCTGGATCGTGTAGCTGCGTGGGGCCTCGGCGGCAGCGGCGCCCGACGGGATGTTCACATGCTGGCCGGGGCGGATCAGGTCCGGATGGAGGATCTGCGGATTGGCCTGGATCAGCGCATTGAGCGAGACGCCCTTGTCGCGCGCGATCGCGCTCAGCGTGTCGCCGGTCTTGACGATATAGCCGCGATCGCCGCCGCCGCTGCCGGCGCTGGTCTGAGTCTGCTGAACCGAAGAGACGCCCGTCATGGCCCTTACTCCGCCGGAAACGATTGTGTTTCAGCCTGATAGTCGAGGGGGAAAGGCGGGTCGCTAATCGGAACGCTTAGGGGGGCGGGCCAAATTCCCCTCCCTGTAAGGGAGGGGTTAGGGGTGGGTGGCGCCGGGCGGGGCTCGACGCCCCGGCCGACGCCTCGAACAGGCGATTGAGGCTTTTTGGGCGCGCAGACGCGCGCACCCACCCCCAGCCCCTCCCTGCAAGCAGGGAGGGGAGCCGTTGGGCTTAAAGCGGCGGATCGAGTGCGATGCGGTAGCGCATCTCGGCGGAGAAGCTGCGCGCGACGGCCTTGAGGTTGGCGTCGGTATCCGGATCGCGCTGGATCGATTCGAGCGCGGCGAAGGCGGCGGCGCGGTGGCGCTGGCTGCGGAACAGAGGCGTGGCCAATTCGGGCACGCGGCGCTCGCCGATCGGCCAGCTCGCCATGCAGGCGAGGTCGGTCACCACCCGGCGCATCTCGCCCGGGCCGAGCGTGACGCGCTTGAGCTTGCCGGTGCGGCGCCAATCCTTGGGCCAGTCGCGCTCGAATGCATCGAGCGCGCGGGTCTGGCCGGCGGGGTCGAGGGCGTTCGCCGACTTGCAGGCGGAGACCGCGGGCGCGGCGGCGGCGATCGTCCCCGCGCCCTGGGTGAGCGCCGCCGCGATCGGCTGCATCCGGCCATTGGCGTAGCGATATTGGACGAGCGGACCGCCCGCGACGGCGGGCATCGCGACGGTGAAGACCCCGCGCCGCAATTGGGGCCGCGCCGCCGTGCTGCACGTGCCGAAGCTCTGGCTGATCCGCGGCTCCTGCCCGGCGCGGGTGACGATCACCGCGTAGCGCGCGGGGCAGGCGCTGCCGCCATTGCCGCGGATCAGGTGCAGCCGCGCGCCGTCGACCGGATAGCTGCCGATCACCGCGAGGCGATCGACCAGCTCGGCGCCGAAGGGGCGCGAGATCACGGTCTTGCCGAGCTTGATCGCCTGCTCGCTGCCGGTCGAGACCACGACTGCCTTCTGATCGGCGGCATGCGCCGCTGCGCCTGCGGACAGCATGAAGGGAACGAGCAGCATCAACGGCCGGTGCATGAAGGACCCTCCCGAATGGATTGTGGCGCTAGCACGCGCGAGCGCGCGCGAGGTTCCGCGTCAGCTGCGATTTTGCGCGGAGAGATCGGCGGTCGCGGCCTCGAAGCGCGCGATGACGCCGTCGAGACCGGTGGGCGCGTCGGCGCGCGAGGCGCTGTCGAGTGCGGCGCGGACGCCGCTCACCTGCTGGTCGCCGCTTGCGCCCGAAAGGCCGGCGACCTGGATCACCGCCGCCCTCGTGAAATCGTCGAGCGCGCGGCGCAGCGCGCCTTCCTGCGCGGGGCTGGCGCCGAAGCGCGCCGAGAGGTCGCGAGTCAGCTCGCCCAGGCCGTAGACGTCGCCGCGCCGGGCGAGCTCGCCCATGTCGGGCGCGAAGCCGCTGCCGTTGCCGGCGGTCTGGTTCCATGCCTGCGCACCGCTGCCATTACCGCGGCCGGCGGCGTCGACCCAGGCGAGGACGCGGTGGCCGATCTCGCCCAAGGTCTCGATCGCCGCGCCGCGCGCGTCGCTCGACGCGCCGGCCCCGGCGGGGGAGAGGGGCGAGAGGCCCGAGATGCGGTCGATGCTGGTCATGATCCTGTTTCCATGGCTGGCGTCGCTGCCGGTCACTTCCTGCTTTCGGCGAGTCGGTCGAGCGGCGAAGGCGTGGCGAGCAACTGCTCGAGCGGTCCCTCTGCCAGCGGCGAGCGGCGATTGGCGTCGCGGACGACGTCGCCGCTTTCGTGCTGCATCTCGGTCGCCATGTCGTTGCGCTGCTGCGAACGCGAGGCGAGCGTGGCGCCCACGTTCACATTTCCGATTCTCGCGCCGATTTCGACCGACATGGCTATCTCCGTTCCCAGCCTATGTGGCGAGGCGCGCCCGTGCACGCCATAATCGCAACGATTAGCCCTGCGCCTTGCGGCTGCGCGCCAGCCACACGCCGCCGATCAGCCCGGCGGCCGCAGCTGCACCGACGGCATAGACGATCGTGTCGTTGCCGCCCTTTTCTTCTTCGCGCGCCGCCGCCACCTGCGGCTTGGCTTCGGGCGTGGCGGCCGCCTGCTGCTCGGACCCGTCGACCGCGCCGATACCCGCGCCGACGAAGCCGTCGTCGGTGAGCTCCATCGCGTCGAGGTTGAGCCCCGAAGCGCGCGCGCCTTTGCGGACCGCGGCGGCAACCTGGCGGCCGAATCCCGGATTGCCTTTGGCATGCTCCATATAGGCACCGATCAGAGCGGCCTGGACGAGATTGGCCTCGGCCATCTCCTGCTTCACCGCGTCGCTCGCGCTGGCCATTTCGGGGACCGCGGCCATCGCGCGCGCGGCCTGGGCGCGGACCGCGGCGACCTGGCGCGCGGGCGGCGTGTCGGTGCGCTGGCGCGAGGCGAGCCAGGCGTTGAGCCACCAGGCGGCATAGGCGTCGGCGACATTGTCGGTGCGCATGCCGAAGGCGGAGAGCTCGCGACCCATCTTGGCGATCACGTCGGACGAGGCCAGCTCCTTCTCGAGCATCGCGGCGCCCTTGGGATCCTTCTTGCGCGACTTGGCGACGAACTGGGCGAAGTTGGCGCGCCGGCGCTCCATGGAGGGCGTGTAGGTGAGCCGCACGTTTCGCGCCGGCGCCACGCGCGCCTGGCCGCGGCGCGTGGTCGACACGGTCTCGCCGGCGGCCTCCATAACGCTGTCTTCCATCGCGTAGATGCCCATTCCGGTCATATCCATCGCGCTGAATTCCTGGGCCGCGGCCGGGGCGGCGACGCCCGTGAGCAGCAGGACGAGCGCAGCGAGGCGGCTGTGAGCTTTCCGGAAACGCATCGACAATCTCCCAAAACAGATACTCACCCCGGGGCGCGGGACCCCGAGGTGAGAGAGTGTGACGAGTGCGCTGGTTACTGCTTGCGCGCACCCTGCGAAAGCGCTTCGCCCAGCGTCTTGATCACGGTGTTGGCCGAGCTGAAGAACTGGCTGAACTCCTGCGACTTGGCGCCGAACTTGAGGTTCTGCGACGACTTGTTCTCGCCCTCGCCGAGGGTCTTGCTCATGTCGTCCATTTCCTTGGCGAGCTTGTCCGAGGTGCGGCCGAGCGCTTCGGCGATCGCCATCAGCCAGCTCTTGCCGCCGCCGCTGGCGCGGGCTTCCTTGGCCTCGCGGCTCTCGGCCAGGCTGGTTGACATCTTGTCGACGATATCGCTGAGCTCGCGTTCGGCCGAAGCCGCCTCGAACGGGCTGGCGCCGGTCTGGTTGGCGATGCCGGAGACGACTTCGCCGATGTTGCGGGTCGCACCGCGCGTGTCGCCGATCGAGGCGCAGAAGGCGCCCTGGGCGAGATCGATGGTCGACTGCGGCAGGCCCAGCTTCTCGCCGAGCTGCTGGATGATCTGCTGGCCGACGGCCGACATCAAAGTCTTTGCGGCGAGCGCGGCCCAGCCGCCCGGGCCCATCGCCAGCATCGCAAGATTGGTCGGGTTGATCACATTGTTCAGAACGCCACCAAACATCGCCTTACTCCTTCACGAGGGCGGCGCCGCCGCCGGATGGTCAGGTGCCGATGCTCCTGATCGACGATGACCTTTCAGCATTTTTCCTCCGGCCTTTCTCTCCGCGAAACGATTAGGCGCCCCTAGTCGATCCGATTAGCCTCAGTCCGAGGGGTAGAAGAGCAGCCCCGCCAGCGCCGCCAGCTCGCGCATCCCATCGAGCTCGAGCTTGCGCGCGACGTTGGACAGATGCACCCGCACGGTGTTCTCCGCCATCAGCAGCAGAGTCGCGATGTCGCCGTTCGAGCGGCCCCAGCCGAGGAAGCGGATGCAGGTGATCTCGGTGGGGGTGAGCCGCAGCAGCGCCTCGCGGTGGCGCTTGGGCACGCGCGCCGCCTCGATCATGTGCTCGCCCAAGGCGACGCGCTCGGGTGCGCCGGGCATCGCGTCGGCCTTGCGCAGCAGCTCGGCGATCGCGGCGAGTCGCTCGTCCTCGGTCATCGGTGCCGGGGCGGGCGCGGCGGCATTCAATGGACCAGCCCCCGCAGGATATTGAGGATCATGTCGGGCCGGCTGAGGATGTCGCGCGTGATCGCCTCGATGAACGAGCCGACGAGCAGCAGCACGATCGCGGTGGCGGCGAAGGCCTTGATCGACATCGACAGGGTGAAGACGTTGAGCTGCTGGGCGAAGCGGTTGATCAGGCCGAGGCCGATGTCGATCAGGAACAGCACGGTGAGCACCGGCGCGGCGAACAGCGTGGCGAGCACCATCAGCCGGCCGAACTCGGCCTCGAACAGCGCCAGCCCGCGCGCGTCGAGCGTCGGCATCGGCGCGGCGACCGGCCAGAGCGCATAGCTCTCCATCAGCACATGGACGAGCAGCGAGAGCCCGCCCGAGAAGATGAAGACGATCCCAGCCAGCCGGCCGAGGAAGGCGCCGTTGAGCGAGGTCTGGTGCCCCGAGAGCGGATCGACGATCTGCGCCATGGTGGCGCCGACCTTGGTGTCGATGATCTGCCCCGCGGCCTCGAGCGCCCAGAGCACCGAGCCGAAGAAGAAGCCGATCAGCAGCCCGACGAACACTTCCTTGGCGAACATCGCGCCCCATTGGCCCGGCCCGAGCATCGAGACGTCGAGCGTCGGTTGGAGCGTGAGCGAGACGATGCCCAGCGAGACGAGGATCGAGTTGCGCACCATCGCCGGGATCAGATCGGGCGAGAAGATCGGCATCAGCATGAACGCGGCCGCGATCCGCGCGGTCGCGACACCGAGCAGGAGCATCGGATCGCTCCAGCCGGTCACCGCCGGATCATCGCAGGGAATTCGCTGAAGATGCGGTCGCTGTAGCGATAGAGCGACGCGCCGATCAGCGATGCGGTCACGAACAGGGTTAGCACGATCGCGAAGAACTTGGCGGTATATTGCAGCGTCTGTTCCTGGATCTGCGTCGCCGCCTGGACGATCGCGACGAGCAGCCCCGCCACCGACGCGACGATGATCGGCGGTGCCGACAGGATCAGCACGAGCCAGAGCGCGTCGTTGGTGAGGCTGATGAAGTCGCCGTTCATGGGGCCGCCTCACGCATAGGACAGCACCAGGCCGTGGCTGAGCTTCACCCAGCCGTCGACGAGCACGAACAGCAGCAGCTTGAACGGCAAGGATATCGTCGTCGGCGAGAGCATCATCATCCCCATCGCGAGCAGGATGTTCGAGATGACGAGATCGATGACGAGGAAGGGAAGGAATATCAGGAAGCCGATTTGGAAGGCGAGGCTCAACTCCTTCACCACGAAGGCGGGGATGACGATGATCAGGTCGCGATCGGTCATCTCGCGGGCATGCTCGGGATTGCCGACGCGCTGCGCGGTGCGCAGGAAGAAGGCGCGCTCGTTGGGATCGCTGTGCTTGATCAGGAACTCGCGCAAAGGCTCCTTGCCGGCGTCGATCGCGGTCGAGATCGATGCGGTCGACTGGAGGACGCTGCCCTCGGCCTGCCGCGCCGCGATCGCGTCCTGCATCTGCTGGCCGACCGGGTACATGACGTAGAGCGTCAGGATCAGCGCTAGGCCGTTTAGGACGATGTTGGGCGGCACCTGCTGCAGGCCGAGCGCGTTGCGGAGCAGGCTCAACGTCACGACGATCTTGGTGAACGACGTGACCATCACCGCGAAGAAGGGCGCCAGCGCCAGCGCGACGACGACGACGAGCGCCGAGCCGGGCGTGAAGCTCGAGAGTTCCATCACGCCTCCCCGTCGGCGGAGACTCCGGTGACCAGCACCCCGAAGCCGTCGCCCACCGCGACGAGCTCGCCCTCGGCCACGCATTGGTCGCCCGCGATCACGCGCACGGGCAGCGTCCCACCGCCCGCGGGCAAGGGGAGCACGCTGCCCTTGCCCAGGGTCGCCAACTCGGCGGCGGTCATCCCCGAGCCGATGATCTCGATCGTCGTCGGAAGCCGGACCTCGGCCCAACCGGGTTCGCCGCCAGCGGCGGCGGCGGGCATGGACGCCTCCTGCGAACCGTCCATCGCAACATCATCCTGCAAAACGAGCATCCCATCGTTGAAAGCGATTCGTGCGCGTGGCGCATCGTTGCGACCCGGCAATGATAACTTCGCGACCGGGGTGCCGGTTCCCAGCAGGAGAAGATCGCCGCGCGCGAGTCCGGCGAGGCGGGCGGCGCGGACCGCGGGACCGGCGAAGCGCGCGGTCCAGCGCAGGCGCAATCCGCCGATCGCGGTCGAGGCGAGCTCGATCTCGGCGAGCGGCTCGACCGCCATGTCGGGCGGGATGGCGAGCAGCAGCCGGTGCTGGATCACGCCCTGGGCGCTGGTCGCGTCGAGCCGCAGCAGGACGGGATCGCCGGCATAGCTCTTGTGGAGCCCGGCGGGCTGGAGCTCGCAGCCGAGCACGAGCTCGAGCGCGCCGACCAGGGGCTCGATCCGCCCGAGCGTCGCGGCGGCGGCGGCGGCGTCGACGCTGCCCTGCGCCCCCGAGACGCGGGCGAGCGTGCCGTCGACCAGCAACGGCGCGATCTGGACGAGATGCTCGCCGCTGCGGAACTGGATCCAGGCGATGGCGGCGCGGCGGTCGCGCTCGGTGGCGAGCCGGACGCCGGTCTGGAGCGCGTCGATCAGCCGCCGGTTGAGCGCGCCGATCAGCATGGTCTGCAATTGCGCGCGGGTCTGGTCGATCGCGCGCAGATTGGCGCGGAGGGGTTCGTGGGGCGCGTTCATCGGACCTCCTCCGCCGCGCCGTCCGCGTCCTTGCCGGCGCCGGTGCCCCAGTTGCGCAGCAGCGAGATCGACCCGGGCGAGACGCCGACGAGCATCAGCTCGCCCTCGGCCTCGATCAGCACCAGCCGTTCGCGCTGGCCGACAGGGAGCGCGCGGACGAAGCGGATCTGGCGTTCGGCGCCATTGTCGCGCCCGCCCAGGCCGCGGTCCTGCCAGCGCCGCAGCGCACGCAGGCTGACCCAGGCGAGGCCGAGCACCACCGCGAGCGCGATGACCATACCGAGCAGGCTGGAAAGCGCAGTGCCGATCGTCGAATCCATCAATGGGGCCCCATCGGTTCGTGTTTTGCCAGTTCGGGTTCGGTGAGATCGGGCGCGGCCTGACCATCGCGGACGCGCTTCGCCCAGAGGATGATCTGGGCGATGGCGTCGAACATGTCGCGCGGGATGAGCTCGTCGGGCGCACCGTCCTCGTAGAGCCGGCGCGCGACCTGGACGTGGCGGATGATCGGGATGCCAGCCTCTTCGGCGGCGGCGCGCATCGCCGCGGCGAGCGGGCCCTCGCCCTTGGCGGTCATCATCGGGACCGGGCAGCTCTCCTGGTCGTAGGCGAGCGCGATCGCGATGTGCGTCGGGTTGACCACCAGCACATTGGCGTCGCGCGTGGCGCCGACGGCGTTCTGGCTGGCCCATTCCTCATGGAGCTGGCGGCGGCTCGACTTGATGAGGGGGTTGCCCTCATTCTCCTTATGCTCCTCGCGGATGTCGCGCAGGCTCATCCGCAGCTTCTTGATGTAGCTGTGCTTCTGCCACGCCATGTCGAGCACCGCGACGAGCAGGAAGACGCCGAAGGTCCAGAGCAAGGCGGTGCGGACCAGCGCGCCGGTATAGACCAGGATCGATGCGGCGGCGGCGCGGCCGTCGGTCTCCGCCACGGGCAGGAGCACGGGGCCGGTGCGCTCGATGATCTCGGCGAGCGAGCCGCGCAGCACCAGCCAGACGACGAACACGATCAGCGTCGCCTTGGCGAGCGTCTTGGCAAGCTCGACGAGGTTGTCCATGCTGAACATGCGCTTGAAGCCCTCGACCGGGTTGAGCTTGTCGAGCGAGGGCTTCATCTTCTCGGTGGTGAACACGCCGCCGGCCTGGAGGAACTCGCTCATCACCCCGGTGATCGCGGCGGGCAGCAGGGCGACGGCGGTGATGCCGAGCAGCGCCCAGAGCGCGCTCCAGCCGAGCTGGTACAAGGCGGCGTGGAAGGGCGCGTTGCCGCCGATCAGCGCGAAGCCGTCGTCGAACAAAGTGATAATCCGGTTCCCGGCATAGCCGGCGCCGAACAGCAGCACGAGCAGCCAGACGAACAGAGTCGCGGTCGCCGTGATATCGCGCGACTTGGCGACGTCGCCCTTCTTGCGCGCATCCTGCAGCCGCTTGGGCGTCGGCTTCTCGGTCTTGTCGCCGCCGTTGTTCTTCTCGGCCAATCGCGCCTCCAGCCATACGCCTGCCTCATCCGAACGACGGATGAGAGGAGAGCGCCGGATGCGTTCGCCCACCCGCGTCCGGGTAGGACGCGGCGGCTAGGCTTCATGGTTGGAGCGCAGGACCCTGTTGCGTGCCAAACAGGGACGTATTTCCCAAAAGCCGTCGCGCCGGTCAACACGGCGCGCATGTGCAGAATCGTCACTAAAGCGAAGTAAAGTCGTAATTAAACGAACTCGAATCACTTGAAACGATACGGCGTTCTGCCGACCGTTTCGCATGTGATACAATCATTCGGGCATCGGTGAGCCGCCATTTGGCCGGGATGGGGCGGTCCAAATCCGCGATGACTTGACGAAATCCGGGGGTGTCCGCGACCAACCGAACGGCGTAGCCTTTATTGGCCGGATCAGTCCGGATCGCAGGACCCATTTGCGAGCCAAACGATCGTCAGCACGCCCCGTCCGGGGCTTGCAGGGAGGTCGTGTATGCGCATTTCAGGCTACGCCCCGTCGCTCCGCTTCGCGTTGAAGCTCGTCGCGCTCGGGAGTGCGGTCGTGGCGGCAATCCCCGCGCAGGCGGGGGATTGCGACGCCGCGGCGATCGGTACGCGTTATGTCGAGGCACTGCGTTTCTGCGGTCCGCAGGCCGCGGAGGCGCCGCGAGTCCAGGCCGAACCCGTCATGCTTCCCGAACGCGATTCGGTGAGCGTCAGCATGCCGGGCTTCGAGAAAAGGCTTGCTTCGGCGACGCGGGCGGTCCGCGCGGGCGGCGACGGCACGCATGACGCGCTGATCGCGTCGGTCGCCTATCGCTATCGGATCAATCCGAACCTGCTCGCCTCGATGGTCAATGCCGAGTCCGCCGGGCGCCAGCGCGCGGTGTCGCACAAGGGCGCGCTGGGGCTGATGCAGGTGATGCCGGCGACCGCGCGCGGCCTCGGCGTGCGCGATCCGGGCGCGTTGCTCGACGATCCGGTGCTCGCGATGCACACCGGCGCCAGATATCTGAAGCAGCTCCAGGGCCAGCTCGGCAACAACGTGCCGCTGGTGGTTGCCGCCTACAATGCCGGGCCCGGTGCGGTGATCAAGGCCGGGCGCAAGGTGCCGCGCTATCGCGAGACCCAGGCCTATGTGAAGAAAGTCGTGGGCCGCTACCAGGCCGCGCAGCGCGGCGCGGCGCGCTGAGGCCGCGATGAGCGTCGAGCGCTATCTCGCCAGCAGCAACGCGGCTAAGCCGCTGCCGCTGTCGGCGCGCGTCGCGGACCTGTTCCTCATCGTCGGCGTGATCGCGATCGTCGGGCTGATGATCCTGCCGCTGCCGACGCTGATCATCGACATGCTCGTCGGCGTGAACATCACCTTCGGGGTGATGCTGCTGCTCACCACGCTCTACATCCGCGGTCCGCTCGACTTCTCCTCCTTCCCCTCGATCCTGCTGGTCTCGACCCTGTTCCGGCTGGCGCTGTCGATCGCCACCACCCGCATGATCCTGGTCGAGGGGCATGCCGGGCACATCATCCAGACCTTCGGCACGATGGTCGCCGGTGGCAACATCGTCGTCGGGCTCGTCGTGTTCCTGATCATCACGATCGTCCAGTTCATCGTCATCGCCAAGGGCGCCGAGCGCGTCGCCGAGGTCGCGGCGCGGTTCAGCCTGGATTCGATGCCGGGCAAGCAGCTGTCGATCGACAGCGACCTGCGCTCGGGGCTGATCGACAAGGACGAGGCGCGCCGCCGCCGCCGCACGCTCGAGCTCGAGAGCAAGCTCCACGGCAGCCTCGACGGCGCGATGAAGTTCGTGAAGGGCGACGCGATCGCCTCGGTCGTCATCGTCATCGTCAATTTGATCGGCGGCCTCGCCATCGGCGTGATGCAGCAGGGCATGGAGATCGGTGCGGCGACCTCCAAATATTCGATCCTGACGATCGGCGAGGGCCTCGTCGCGCAGATCCCGGCCTTGCTCGGCGCGATGGCCGCGGGCTTGATGGTCACGCGCTCGACCGACGAGGAGACCGACTCCAATCTCGGCCAGGCGATGCACCGCCAGCTCGTCGCCAATCCGCGCGTGCTGCTCGCGGTGGGCGGGATCTGTTTCCTGATGGCGCTGATCCCCGGCTTCCCCGCCGCGGTGTTCATCGGCCTGGGCTTCCTGTCGCTCTTCTCGGGCGCGGCGATGCATCCGCGGCTGAAGCCGCACATGGTCCGGCACTCGGGCCCGATGCGCAAATTGCTCACCGGCGGGCGCGAACCGCCGCGACCGGTCACCTTGCTCGCCCAGCCCGAGGCGCCCAAGGCCGTGGTGCCTTTGCTCCTCCAGATCTCGGGCCCGCAGCCGCCGGTGGACGAGGAGGCGGCGCTTTCGGCGGGGCTCACCGCGATGCTCGAGCGGCTGCAATATCGCAGCGGCGTGCCGTTGCCGAAGCTTGCGATCCATTTCCTCGCGCCCGAAGGCCCACGCGCGTGGCGGCTGCTCGCCTTCGAGCTGTCGGTCGGCGCGGGCGAGGGGAGCGATGCCGAGACCCTGGTGCGCGAAGTCGAGGCGCTGATCCGCCGCAACCTGCCGCGCTTCCTCGGCGTGCAGGAAGCGGTGGGGCTGCTCAACCGCGTCGGCGACGATTATCCCGAAGTGGTCAAGGAAGCCGTGCGCGCCGTCCCCGCCGCGCGCATCGCCGAGGTGCTCCGTCGACTCGCCGAGGAAGAGGTCCCGCTGCGCAACATGCGCGACGTGCTCGAGGGCCTCACCGACGCGGCCAACCAGGAGCGCGAGATCGCGCGGATCGCCGATCTCACCCGCATTTCGCTCAAGCGCTATCTGCTCGACGCGGTCGCGCAGGGCGGCGGCATCCGCGCATTGGTGGTGACTCCCGAGCTCGAGACCCTGGTGCGCGAGGCGACCCGCCTCGTCGACGGAGTCGAGCGACTCGCGGTCAAGCCCGAAGTGGCGCGCGAGCTGGTCGCGACGATCGGCCGCACCGCGGCGGAGACGGGCGCCAACGCGCTGGTCACGTCGTTCGAGGTGCGGCGTTCGGTCCGGAAACTGATCGAGCCGGACCTGTTCGAGCTGCCCGTGCTCGCCTTCAACGAACTCTCGCCGACCACTTCCGTGGAGATGGTCGGCCAGATCGGACTGCCGCCAGGGGCTTTGGCGGAAGAGTCGCAGGCCGCGCTGGCGGCGGAATGATAACGGAGGGCCGATTTGAAGCTGCACCAGAATTCGTCGATGCTGTTTTTGGCCTTCGCCGCCGCCTTGCCGGTGCCGCTTGCCGCCAGCGCGCAGACGCCGCCGGCACCGGCGCCGGCGCCCACGCAAAATCGCAACCAGGTCTCGATCGTTGCGCGCGACCAGCCGATCGCGGCGTTCCTGCGCGACCTGTTCGGCCGCGTCGGGCGCCCGGTGGTGCCGAGCGCCAAGCTGACCGGCACGGTCAACGGCGTGTTCAACGGGAGCGTCGAGAAGATCTATGGCGACATCGCCAAGGCGTTCAACCTGATCTCTTATTATGACGGCGCGGCGGTCTATGTGTACGCGCCGACCGAGCTGGGCGTGCAGAACTTGCCCCTCGGGCGCGCCGCCGCCGAGCGCGTCGCGCGCCAGGCGCGGGCGCAGCGGTTGCCCGACCGGCGCAACCTGCTCCGCGTCACCACCGACGGGCTCGTCGTCAGCGGCACGCCGCGCTTCATCGAGCAGGTCGCGAGCATGGCGCGCGGCGAGGGCGGGTTCGCCGACGGCGCGCCGGCCGCGCCCGGCGGCGCCTATGGCGGCGGACGCGGCGGCGGCTATTACGACGCGCCGCGCCTGCCGGTGTCGCAGCCGATCGAATTCCGCGTCTTCTACCTGCGCTATGCGCGCGCCGAGGACACGGTGATCACCGCCGGCGGCCGCGAGACCCGCGTGCCGGGCCTCGCGACGATCCTCCAGAACCTCGTGCTCGACCAGAAGCCCGGCGGCAGCGCCGTGGTGCCTTCGCTGGGCGCGCGATTGGTGCGGCAGAGCCAGCCGCGGCTGAAGGGGCAGGGGCTCGACGCCGTCCCGCCCGATGCGGCGCAGACGCCGATCGGCGGCGGCAATTATGCCGCGACCGAAGTGCTCGGCGGCGGCGACATGGGGCTTGCCGCGCCGCTCAGCCAGGACGTGGTCCGGATCGAGCCGAGCGCGTATCTCAACGCGATCGTGGTGCGCGACGTGCCCGAGCGGATGGCCGCCTATGATTCGCTGATCCGCGCGCTCGACGTCGAGCCGCAGATCGTCGAGGTCGAGGCGACGATCATCGACATCAACGTCGATCGGATGCGGCGGCTCGGGATCAACTGGCGGTTCGGCAGCGGCGGGTTCGGCGCGCTGTTCGGCAGCGGCAATGCCGACAGCGACACGCGGCTGCTGCCGGTGCCGGGATCGAGCCGGCGCGACAATGTCAGCAACATCACCCCCGTCGGCCAGGGCGGCACGATCTCGACGATCATCGGCAGCCAGCGCGAGTTCCTGGCCCGGGTGACCGCGCTCGAGAACAAGGGCGCCGCGCGCATCGTCTCGCGGCCGCAGGTGATGACGTTGTCGAACGTCGAGGCGGTGTTCGATCGCACGCGCACCTTCTACGTCCGCGTGGCGGGCCGCGAGGAAGTCGACCTGTTCAACGTGACCGCGGGCACCGTGCTGCGCGTCAACCCGCACGTCTTCCGCGATCACGACCAGACGCGGATCCGCATGCTGGTCAATATCGAGGACGGCAGCATCAGCCCCGATTCGATGGTCGAGAACATCCCCGTGGTCGACCGCGCGAGCGTGGCGACGCAGGGCATGGTGCTCGACGGCGAGAGCCTGCTGCTCGGCGGCATGACGATCGACGCCGACATCAACGACGAGACCAAGGTGCCCCTGCTCGGCGACATCCCGCTGCTCGGCGAGTTGTTCAAGTTCCGCACCCGACAGAAGGGCCATACCGAACGGCTGTTCCTGATCACGCCACGGCTCGTGCCGCTCGCCTCGCGCGCGACCGCGATGGTGCCCGGCGCGCCGACGCCCGCGGCCAACCAGCCGCCCGCGCGGATCCCGGTTCCGGCCAGCGGAAACCTGACCCAATGACCGACGCTTCCGTTCTTCGCGTGCTCAACGGCCGGCTCGCCGGCACCGAGAAGCAGTTGCCGACGAGCGGAACCGTGTCGATCGGTCATCAGTTCTGGCAGGATGTCGTCATCCGCGATCCTGCGACCAAAGGCATCGCCGTCGACCTGCAGGTCGACGGCGAAGGCGGGGCCCAGATCACGGTGCTGACCGGGGAGGCGCTGCTGCTCGGCTCGCATCTGGGCGAGGGGCAGACTGCGATCCTCCCGCCTTACGTTCCCTTCTCGATCGGCGGCGTGGCGCTCGCCTGGGGCGATCCCGAGAGCGCGCGCTGGGCCGAGGCGAGCGGCATCGCGGGCAGCACGCCCGCGCCGCCCTTGCCGCCCCCCTCGGCGCAGGACGAGGCCTTCGCATTGCTCGGCAAGGCGAGCGAGCAGGTGAGCGGCTGGTTCACCCGCAAGCGCGCGATCGTGATCGGCGCGGTCGCCACGCTGGCGGCCGGGGCCGCGCTGGCGGTGCCGACGATGGACGCGCTGGGACTGCGCGGCGACCTGGCCGCGCGCGCCGATCACGTCCTCGATTCGGCGGGGCTGGCGCCGCTGGCGACCGCGAACGACGCCGCGACGGGCGGCGTGACCGTGAGCGGCGTGGTTTCGAACGATGCCGAGCGGCTCAAGGCGCAGGAAGTGCTGCGCGACCATGGGATCGACGCCACGGTCAACGTCCAGACCAGCGCCGAACTCGCCCAGGCCGCGGCGGACGTCGCGCGCATCCATGGCCTCCAGGCGATGGGCCGCCCGATCTCGCGTACCGGCGTCGAGCTCCGCATCACCCGGCTGACCGGGGACCAAAGGCTCAAGCTCGCCCAGGCGATCCGTACCGACGTCAGGCAATTGGGCCGCTTGGTCTTCCGCGACGATCTGCCGCCGCGGGAGGACACGCCGCTCCGCACCGTCGCCGACGCGACCAAGAAGGTCTCGACCGTGGTCGGGGGCGACCCCGCCTATATCCAGACCGTCGATGGCGCGCGCTATTTCGCGGGCGCGATCATGCCCAGCGGCCACCGCCTGATCACCATCCAGGGAGACACGGTCTTCTTCGAGAAGAACGGCCGCGAGACGCAATTGAAGTTCTGAACCGATGTTTTGAGTGAAGGAGTATAGTCATGTCGAATACCGTCACCACCGGGCTCACCAACATCTCGCTCTCGCCGTTGACCGGCAACCGGATGAGCAAGGGCTCGGCGCCGGGCACCTGGTTCGAGGCGCTGGCCGACGCATGGGGCCAGACGCTCGACAAGCAGGCGACGCGGATCGAGGCGATGTCGAACGAAGTCGGCAACAACGGCAGCGACAATCCCTCGCAGATCACCAAGCTGACCGCCGAATCGATGCGGATGTCGTTCATGGCGAACAGCTCGTCGAGCTCGATCGACAGCGTCGGCAAGGCGCTCGAGACCATGGCCCGCAAGAACTGACGGCGGCCATGTCGATCGAAGCAATCGCGGGGGCCATGGCGAGTTCCGCCTTCGCCCCCACGCCGCCCGACATCGTCCAGGCGAGCCCGAACGCCTCGCTCTCCGACGTCACCAGCTTCCAGGGCTCGCTCTCCGCGGCGGGCTTTAGCGGGGTCGGCGGGGCGGATGCGCTCGGCCCGGCGATGCAGGCGATGTTCTCGCAGATCGAGCGCGTCAACGGCGAGGCCAAGAGCGTGTCCGAATACGCCAAGGCGGCGCAGGCCAGCGGTTCGGAGATGACTCCGGGCGAAGTGGTCGACCTGACCATGAAGTGCCACGAGTTCATGTTCCACTGCCAGCTGACCTCGAACATCGCCAACCGCACCTCGGACGGCATCCAGCAGCTGTTCCGGCAGCAATCGTGAGGTCCGCTTTGGCGGGCCCACACGTGGAGAACTGACATGGGCAAGTTTGCCCGCAACCTGCGCCCGGCGCTGATCGGGCTCTGCCTGCTGCTCGCCGCCTGCGGCCGGGCGGAGCTCTATTCGAAGCTCACCGAGACGCAGGCCAACGAGATGATCGCGGTGCTTCAGAGCGCCGGGATCGGTGCGACCAAGAAGGAGAATGGCGAGGCCGGCTGGACGCTGCTGACCGACGAGGGCGATTTCAGCCGCGCGGTCGAAGTGCTCCATGCCCAGGGCTATCCGCGCGAGGAATTCGCCTCGCTGGGAACGGTGTTCAAGCGCGAGGGGCTGGTCTCCTCGCCCACCGAGGAGAAGGCGCGATTGGTCTATGGCATGAGCCAGGAGCTGTCGCACACCATCTCGGAGATCGACGGCGTGGTGCAGGCGCGCGTCCACCTCGTCCTGCCCGACACCCAGCCGCTCGCGGAAACGGGCCAGCCCGCCTCGGCATCGGTGTTCATCAAATACCGCCCGGGCACCAATATCGAGACGCAGATCGGCAAGGTGAAGGCGCTGATCGTCAATTCGGTCCAGGGCCTCAAATATGAGAATGTCTCGGTCGAGACCTTCCCCGCCCAGCCGCTGCCGACGGTGGCGCGCAAGGACGGCGAGGCCGTGCTCAACGCCAATCTGCTCGGCATCGCGATCGCCGGATTGGTCCTGCTCATCGCCGCGCTCGGCTATCCGAGCTTGCGGCGCTGGCAGCAACGGCGGGCCGCGGTCGCGCGGCGCGAGGGCGGCGCATGAGGGCGGCCGAGCAGCGCGCGACGCTCGCGGCGATCGGCAACGATCTCGTCGCGGTCGAGGGCGGGCCGGGACATCGCCGTGCCGCCCTGTTGCTGAAGCACCTGAGCGGCTGCGACGATCCGGTCGCCTGCTTCACCGATCTGCCGAGCGCGCCCGGCTGGCTCCGCCTGCCCGCCGCCGCGCAGCACAAGCTCGCATTGCGCGTCGCGTTGCTGTGGATGGGGGACACGCTGGCCGGATCGATCGACGGCGCCTGGCTGGGCGGGTTGGCCGAGGTCGCGGGCGAGGATCTGCTCGACTGGGCGATCGCGACGATCCCGGCGATGCCCGCGGCGCCTGCGCGGCGGCTCGAGCCGGGCGATCTCGAGATCTACGGCTTCTCGCTGCTGCGCGAGCAATTGCCGATGGCGCTGCGCGGCTATCTCCCGTGGCGCGCGGACCATCTGGCGCTGTCGTGCCCGCGCGACGCGCTCGACGCCTTCGTCGCCGCGGCGGTCGAGGCGGCGCGCGAATGAGTTTCCTCGTGCTGCACGCCGATCGGCTGGCGACCGCGCTCACCGACGATCCCCTGGTGCCCGCGGACGATGTCGGCCGCGTGCAGGACGCGCTCGCCTTGCTCGCCGAGGCGGGCCGGCTGCGAGCCGGGGCGGGCGACGCGATCGACACTGCGCGCGAGAATGCCCGGGCCGAGGGCTTCGCCGCCGGGCGCGTGGAGGGGCTGGCCGCGGCCGAAAGCGAGCGGCAGGCCGAGCTCTTCCGCATCGCGCTGCGCGACGGCGAGCTGCAGCGCGAACGCCAGAAGGATATTGCGCGGCTGGCGCTCGAAGTGGTGCGGCGGATCGCGGGCGAGCTCGACCATGGCGCGATGGTGGCGGGACTCGCCGAACGCGCGGCGGCGCAGCTCGCGCCCGACAGCGTCGCGGTGGTCCGCGTCGCCCCGGCCGCGCTCGAGATGGTGCGCACGCGGCTCGACGGGCGTGCCGGGCTGAGCGTCGAGGCCGATCCAATGCTCGGCGCGCAGGATTGCGTGATCGAGACCGCGCTCGGGCGCACCCATGCCGGGCTCGACACCCAGCTCGCGCAGATCGCGCGCATGTGGGGCGAGGCGCTCGATGCCTGACGGTTCCGCCAGCACCATCGACCAGTTGCTCGCCGGGCTCCAGCGCAGCCCCACGGTCGAGCGGCGCGGGCGGCTGGTCGAAGTGCTCGGCACGACGCTCAAGGTGACCGGGATCGCGCCGCGCGTCGGCGATTTCTGCGAAGTGATCGAGCCTTCGACCGGGCGCGTGGTGCCGGTCGAGGTCGTGGGTATCGCGGGACAGGCGACGATCCTCACCCCGCTCGGCGACGTGCGCGGGCTCTCGGTCGATGCCGAGGTGATCGTGCGCAGCGGCGAGGATAATGTGCCCTGGGGCGAGGGGTTGCTCGGCCGCGTGCTCGACGGGCGCGGCCGCCCGATCGACGGCAAGGGCGAACTGCCGCCCGGGCTCCAGCGACGCCCGCTCCACGCCCCCGCGCCGCAGCCGATGGAGCGCGCGCTGATCGACGCGCCGCTGCCCACCGGGGTGCGCGCGATCGATACGTTGCTCACGGTGGGGCAGGGGCAGCGGCTCGGCGTGTTCGCGATGGCGGGCGGTGGCAAGTCGACCCTGCTCGGCATGCTCGCGCGCTTTGCCCAGGCCGACGTGATCGTCATCGGGCTGATCGGCGAGCGTGGCCGCGAAGTGCGCGAGTTCATCGAGGATTCGCTGGGCGAGGAAGGACTCGCGCGCTCGGTGATCGTCTGCGCGACCTCGGATCGCGCGGCGATGGAGCGGGTGCGCGCGGCGCATCATGCCACCGCCATTGCCGAAGGTTTCCGCAGCGAAGGTCGCAACGTGCTGCTGCTGATGGATTCGGTGACGCGCTTCGCCCGGGCGCTTCGCGAGATCGGGCTGGCGGCGGGCGAGCCGCCGGTGCGGCGCGGCTTCCCGCCCTCGGTCTTCGCCGAGCTGCCGCGGCTGTTCGAGCGCGCCGGCAACGACGCGACCGGATCGATCACGGGCATCTACACCGTGCTGATCGAGGATGAGGAAGGCGACGACCCGATCGGTGAGGAAGTCCGCTCGATCCTCGACGGGCACATCGTCCTTTCCCGGAAGCTTGGCGCGGCGGGCCATTATCCCGCGATCGACGTGCTCGGCAGCCTCAGCCGCCTCTTCCCCCGGCTCGCCGAGCCCGTGCATCGCGAGGCGGCGACGCGGGTGCGCGCCTTGCTCGCCAAGCATGCCGAGATCGAGTTCCTCGTCCAAGTCGGCGAATATCGGTCGGGTGCCGATCCGCTCGCCGATCGCGCCATCGCCGCCAAGCCCGAGATAGACGCGCTGTTGCGGCAGGACGCGAACCGACCCGAGGACTTCACGACCTCGCTGATGCTGCTGCGCGGAGTTGCCGGCTGATGGACGCGCGCGACCAGCAGCTTCAGACGCGGGCGCTGGTCCGGCTGCGCGCGGTGCGGATGCAGAGCGCGGCGCTCGCGCTTGCCGAGGCGCGCGAAGCCACCGCTGCGGCCGAGCGCGAGCGCGCCGCAGCCGACGCCGCAGCCGACGTCGCGGATGCCGCGATGACCGAGGCGCGCGCGAGCCTGGCGACCGATCCGGCCGAGGCGGAGCGGCTGCTCGCGGTGGTCGATCGCAGCCATTTCCGGCGCTCGGTGGCGCGCAGCGCGCTCAACGACGCGCGCGAGGCCGAGCGGCTGACCGGCGAGGCCGAGGCCGAGCGGCGCAAGGCGATGATCCTCGCGCGGGCGCGGCACGACCGGCTGGTCGAGCATGCCGGGCAGGCGTTGCGCCGATGGGCGCGCCGGCAGGAGGAGCGCACCGCGCTCGACAATGCGGAGGCAAGGAGGCGATCATGACCCGCGTCAGTTCCCCCAACGCGCAGCCGGTGCGCCAGCCGGCCCAGGGTCCGGCCCAGGGCCGCGCCCAGCCCGCCCCCGCCGATATCCGGGCGATGAACGAGGCTTTGGGAAAGGCGAAGGCGCAACTCCAGGCGAAGGAGCAGCCCGCCGGCACCGTGCGCGAAAAGCCGATGAAGGGGCTGGTCCAGCCCGAGCGTCGCGGCGAGGCGATCGTCCAGCAGCGCGAGGCCTTCGGCGATTCGCGCGAGACCGCGCTGCGCCAGGAGCGCGAGGCGCGCGAGCGGCAGGACGGGCTGTTCGGCTTTGCCGGCCATGCCCAGCCCCAGCCGATGGCGATGCCGGCAATGCCCGCCGCGCATGTCGATCCCGGCGCGTTCGCGCAGCTGCTCGCCGATCTCTGGACGCGCGAGAACGGCAAGGGGACCAAGGAAGTCACCGTCACCTTCGGCGACCGCGCCTGGCCCGCCACCGGCGCACGGCTGGTGCGCAATGCCGCGGGGACGCTCGACGTGGCATTGCTGCTCGGGAATGGCGGGCCGCCTTATGACGGCACGCTACGCGCTCTCGAGGCGCAGCTTCGGGATGCGGGGGTGGCGCTGGGGAGTCTCTCGACCGAGGCCGGATTGGGCTGACTCATACCCGTCACCCCCGCGAAAGCGGGGGCCCATCTCGTGCACTGTCCCGGCAATATGACAGCTGCCGTATGCGCGGCGCGTCTGGGAGATGGGTCCCCGCTTTCGCGGGGATGACGGAGAAAGGATTAGCGCGCAGCATTCGCCTTGATCAGCGCGAGTACCTCTGGCGGCACCGGCTTTGCGCCCGCAGCGCCTGCCGGCGGCCATCGACCCGACGCCGCCGCCGCGCGTACTTCGCGAAAGGAGGGCGCCGGTTCGGGCCAGCCGAGACGCTTGAGCCGCTCCGCCAGCCGGTGCTGCGCCTCGGCCTCCGCGGCCGCGTTGGTGAGCATTGGCGTGGTCGCGGCGGTGCCGAGGTTGGCGCCGCCGCTGTCGATCGCCCAGGGGTCGGCGCCGCGATCGAGCAGCAGCTCGGCGATACGGAAATGCTCCATGTCGAGCGCGGTGTGGAGCGGGCGGTTGCCCGTCGCCTCCATCACGTTCGAGTCGGCGCGGAAGTCGAGCAGCATGCGCACCGCGCCGAGCGAGTTGAGCGCGATCGCGGTGCGCAGCGGCCCGCTCGGATTGCCCTTGGGATTGGGGCTGGCGCCCGCCTCCAGCAGGCGGTGCGCGAAGGCAGGATCCTTCGCCCGCAGCGCGAGCCGGAGCGGCAGCCCCTTGTCCTCGACGCCGTCGAGCGGCGCCCCGCCGCGGATCACCAGGTCGACCGCGTCGGCGCGGCACGTCGCGAGCGCGACCGACAGCATGTCGTAATGCGCGCCCACGCGCCGCCGCGCGAGCCCGGGATCGCCTTGCAGCAACTGGCCGGCGCGTCCGAGATCGCCGTCGAACAAAGCCTCGGCGAAGTCGCGCGCGGCGGCGCCCAGCCTTTGGTCGGTCAGCGTGTCGCGGCGCGTCGGCAGCTCGGTGCCCTGCGCGAAGCAGTCGGCGCGGGCGTCGTTCTCGCAGCCCATCGTCATGAACGCGAGCGCTGGGGCAAACAGGAGGAAGTTGCGCACACGCCGCATCCTCTGCCGATCATACCCGGCGCGTCAATGGCTCAGCGGCCGGCTTGTGCCGCGGTTCCGGCGAGCACCCAGTCCATGCTGTGGCGATCGACCGGGTTGATCGAATCCCACCAATGCGCGCCTTCGGGACGGACATTGGGCAGGTCGTGCTGCGTGCCGACCGCCTCGGGCAGGTCGAGCACCGCCCCGCCGAGGATCGCGCCGCTGCCACCGCTGATCAGCCCGCCGATCCCGGCGCCGATCGCGCGGTCGCCGCCTTCTTGCAGCGTGGTCAATATCTCGCCGGGGACGCGATAATTGTTGATCGAGGAGAGGCCCCTGTCATTGGCCTGCGCGACTGCCCGGGCCTGATCGATCGTGTTCTGGTGCAGGCCGGCGGCATTGAAGGTGTCGGCCGGGCGGCCTGACGCGATCGCCGCCTCCGCCGCGAGCCCGCCGCCGAGCGAATGCCCGACCAGGGTCACGTCGGCGTCGGTGCGCGCGAGCTTCTTCCCGATCTCGAGCGCATTGGCATAGTGCGTCGAGTTCAGGCCGAGGCCCTGCTGGGCGTTGCTCTTCCAGTCGTCGCCGGATTGGCTACCGCGGAAGACGACGGTGTAGCGCTCCTGGCCGGCTTCGCCGCTCACATAGACGCGCGCGCGGAAGCTGCTTTCCCCGGGCTGCTCGAGCATCTCGGCGGTGAGCCCGAGCCGGGCGAGATCGGTGGCGCCGGCGGCGCGATAGCCCGCGGGCGGGCTGGGCACGTCGTTGTAGACGTCCTTGGCGAGCAGCGCGTTGGTATGGACCTGGTTCAGGTCGGGCGCGTCGTTGGCGGCGAGGCGCGGCTCCGAGGAAGCGGCGGTGGCGGTGACGGGCGACAAAGTCGCGAGATGCGTCGGCTGGGCGTCGGAGGCGTTGCGCGTGCCGGGGGCGAACGGGACGGCGGCGCCCTGGTCGTTCGCGGCGCGCTGCTGAAACGAGTCGACGCCATCGGTCCGGGGGGAAGGGGAAACCGATGGCGTCGTGTGCAGCGCCGGCGTGACGCTCGGCGACTGCCAGTCCGAACGATAGGCCTCGGCGCCCCTGCTGGACGCCGAAGGCGGGGTCGACGGGGGAGTCGACGCCGTAGGGTGGGCTGCTCTGTTTACCTGCATAGCGCGCCGTCCTTCGATCGGATGGGCCGGAGATGCCGTCCGCGGGCGGCGCGCGCCATAATCGATCCGATTATCGCGGGCGCGACACGCGCGGGGCATAGCTCCGTGCGATAATGGGAGAGTCGGCATGATCGAGGCCGCAGGCGCCGCGATGGGCGTCGCAAGTCGCTTCAACCTGGATTCGCTGCTCGCGGGCAGCTCGGTCTCGGTCCCAGGGTTCCGCATCCCGATCGACGGGGCGGGCGGCGGTGCCAAGCCCGCCGAGGTCCGCTTCGACGCCGCCGACCTCTATGGCGCCAAGGGGCCACAGGCGGCGGACATCCGCCAGGACGCGCTCGGCGACTGCTATTTCGTCGCGACCCTGGGCGCAGTGGCGCAGCAGCAGCCCGACGCGATCCGCAACATGATCAGCTTCGACGCGCAGAACGGCAACTTCACGGTCCAGCTCCACGACGAGAACGGCAATCCGCAATCGGTGCAGGTCACCCAGGCCGAACTCGAGGACAATCTCGCGCGGCAGGGCGGCTCGACCGCCGACAATACGGGGCTCGACGGCCCGATCTGGCCCGCGGTCGCCGAGACCGCTTATGCCAAGATCCATGACGGCAACCCGGCGGACGGGCTTGCCGAGGGCTATGAAGCGATCGCGAACGGCGGCTGGCCGCAGGACGCGATGCAGGCGATCACCGGCGATCGCGGCGACGAGATCCGCTATTCCGAGGGCTTCTTCGAGAGCGAGAATTCGGCGCTCGACCGGATGGCGGGACAGGTCGACGCGGCATTGTCCAACGGTCGCCCGGTGACGCTCTGGACCGTGCCCGAGAACCGCAGTTTCTGGGACCGCATCCGCGGCAACGAAGGCACGCAGGACGGCCTGGTCGACAACCACGTCTATACGGTCGAGGGCATCCACAAGAACGCCGACGGCGAGTGGATGGTATCGGTGCGCAATCCGTGGAGCACCAACATGAACGTGGGCGAAGGGCACGACACCGAAGGGCCGACGATGGAGGTCCCGCTGCGCACCCTCGCCGACACCGGCGGCGCCGAGGCCTTCACGGTCGGGCCGGCATCGCGCTGAGAGTTGAGCTCCCTGCGCAAAGGGGGCAAGCTGGCCCCGAAGGACATCCCTTGCTGAAAGCGGCGCTCTTGAGTCTGTTAGCCTTTCTGGGCCTGGCGCGCGGGTTCGACCTCGCATCGCTCCCTGCGCCTGCGGGCGCGCAGCCGGGCGCGAGCGCGGCCGAGCGGCAGGCGCTGCATGCGCTGGCGCAGGACGTGTCGAAGGGCACGCTCACCGTGGAAGGCGAACGCCTGTTCAAGGTCGGCAAGGGCCTCCCCTGGGTCGCGGTCGCCAAGCGCATCGACAATATCGCGCGCCAGCGCGGCGCCGCTTCGGTGGCGTTGCCCGGCGCCGATCCCGGCAAGAAGCTCGCCCAGGCCTGGCGCACGCGCGACGGGCACGGCGTGCTCGTCGCGATGGTGCCTTCGCCGGCCGGCGGCACGGTCGCCTATTTCGCGGTGCGCTTCACGGGCAAGTGATCGCGCCCCGCGGCGGACTATTCGGTCGATTTGGGAGGCGAGGGCTTCTTGGGCGTCTTCGGGGCCGCACGACGCGTCGCGCGCGGTTTGGCGGCGGTGCTTTCCGCTGCCTTGCGCGTGCGCCGCACGGGCGGCTTGGCAGCGTCCGCCGTGGCAGCCGCCGCGGGTGCCTTGCGCGTCCGCGCGGTGGGAGCGGGCGCCGGGCTCGCAGCCGGCTTGCGCGCGCGGCGAGCCACGGGCTTGGCCGCGCTTTCGGCAGCTTCCGCCTTGGGCGCCGCGGCAGGAGCCTTGCGGGTGCGCTTGGTGGCAGGCTCGGCGACCGCGGTTGCCACGTCGGCAGCGGCCTGGGCGACGCTCTGCGCCGCGTCCCCCGCTTTATCCGCAGCCTTGGCCGCGCCCTTCTGCACGGCAGGCTCGCTCTTGAGCTTCGCGGCGATGGCGACGAGCCCGGCGGCGAGGATGTCGGCGACGAGCGGGTGCTTGGCGAGCTCGGCCAGCTTGCCGCGCACGGTCTTGGGGAGCTTCACGCCCGCGATGCTCTTGGGAAGGAACGAGCCCTTGCCGGCCGCACCCTTGTCGTCCTTCTTCTTCTTGCCCGCCATCGAGATCCTCCGCGCTTCGTGACATCAGTGTCACAATCACCGCCGGGTGAGTCAACGCAGGATCGCGAAGCTGTGTCCTTGCCGGGTCAATGGTGCGTGTCCTGCGAGTCCTCCCGCTCGAAGACGATTTCGAGCTCGTCGCATTCCAGCGGCCCGGTGCCGCCGACATTGGCCCCGTCGCTTCCGGGGGGCCGGGCGAGCTGTCCGATCAGATCCGCATCATCGGCGGCGTCGGCGTCGCGGCCGATGATCGTGGGTTTGCGGTCATAGTCAGCCATCTGCTCTCTCCGTGGCCCGCTCCGAAGCGCGTCAACGGTGCGCGGGGCCAGTCGTTCCGCCTGCGCCCCCGAGGAGTCAGGCGGCCATGCGCCGATGTTCGTCCACGAGGCGCTGGAGAAAGGCGTGGAGGCGCTCGCTGTTGGCGGCCCAGGTGAAGGGCTCGACAGTGGCGCGGACCGCCGCGGGATCGCGAGGCGCGGCGATCAAGCCGTTGAGCGCATTTGCGAAAGCCGCTGGGGTCCGCGCGACGATATGGCCGCCGGTGTCGCTGCGCACGACCTGCCGTGCGCCGCCGACATCGGGGATCACTACCGGCGTGCCGCTGGCGAGCGCCTCGAGCCAGGCATTGGCGAGGCCTTCGCGCTCGGAGGCGAGCGCCATCGCGTCGGCCGCGGCGAGGAGGCGCGGGAGTTCGGCATGCGGCACCGAACCGAGCAGACGCACGCGATCGCCGAGACCGAGCCGGGCGATCTGCTCGGCGAGCTGGCTCCGGTACGGGCCCTCGCCGGCGATCCAGAGCTGGACGCCGGGCATCGCCGCCACCGCGTCGATCACGATCTGATGGCCCTTGAGCGGGATCAGCGCGCCGACCGAAAGGACCAGCGGCCCGCTCACGCCGAGCGCGGCCTTGGCTCCGGCCCGATCGCCGAGCGCGAAGCGCGCGAAGTCCACCCCGGTGACGATGCATTCGGTGCGCGCGCCGGGGAGGCCGAGCGCGGTCATGTCGTCGCGCATCGCCTCGGAGACTGCCAGCAGCCCGTCGGCGGCATGCGCGGCGGTGCGGATCTGCTCGGCCGTCACCGGCTTGCGGCCCCAATCGTGGATGTCCGATCCGCGCGCCTTGATCGATACGGGCACGCCGAAGCGGCGACCGAGCTCGACTGCGGCGACGCCGTCGGGGAAGAAGAATTCGGCGTTGATCACGTCGAAGGCGAAGTCGCGGCGGATCTCGCGGAGCAGCGGCGTCACTGCGTCGGCGAGCGCGCGCGCGTGGAAGCGGCCGCCGGTGCCGGGATAGTTGGGGAAGCGGGGACGGCGGACCTGGAGCCCCTTCCAGTCCTCCTGCTCGGGAAGCCCGGCGAGGCCGCGATAGCGGGAAAGGCGGTCGAGCGGGGCGGGGGGAAGGCCGCGCGGGGCGACGATCCGGAGTTCCACGCCGGATCGCTCGGCGAGTGCGAGCGACTGGCGTTCCACGAAGATGCCGAAATTGGGACGCGTGGCATCGGGAAAGAGCGTCGAGAGGATGAGCACGCGGAGCATGGCGGCGCTTGTACAGCGCCAAGGTTAATGCTCCGCGTGCGTCTGTTCAGCCCTTAGCGGCAGCGACGACGGCTGTTGCTGCGCTCGACCTCACGGCCGACGAGCGCGCCGGCGGCGGCGCCGATCAGGGTGCCGGCGGCGCGATCGCCGCTGGTATCGATGCTGCGGCCGACCAGCGCACCGGCGACGCCGCCGATGACCAGGCCGGTGGTGCCGTCGGGCTTGCGGCAATAGCGGCGGCCGTCGCGGCCGCGCCATTCGCGATAGGCATAGCGACGGCGCTGATCGGCGCTGTAGCCGGCGCCATAGTCATAGGACTTGGCCTCGGCCTTGCCGGTCGGAAGGGCAACTGCGGTGGGGATCGCCACCGCGACCGCGCTGAGCGCGACAATGAACTTACGCATGATTCACTCCCATATATCGATTCTAGTTGCAGAAACCGGTAGCGAAACGTTCCGCGGCGAGGCGAAGTTTCATGAACATAAAACTACGTTCCGCTCATCTGAGGTTGGGGTTTTAGACATGAACGCGGCACGAACGATCATCGACGCGCTCAACCTTTCACCGCACCCAGAGGGCGGTTGGTACCGCGAAACCTGGCGCGCCGAAGGGGTGGAGGGCGCGCGCTCGGCCGGGACGGCGATCCATTTCCTGCTCGAGGAAGGCCAGCGCTCGCACTGGCACCGCGTCGACGCCGCGGAGCTGTGGCTCTGGCATGCAGGATCGCCGCTCGACGTGCTGGTCGAGCAGGAAGACGGCACGATCGCGACGATCCGGCTTGGCGGCGACGTGGCGCGCGGCTATGCGCCCCAATGCCTGGTGCCGGCGAATCGCTGGCAATCGACCGAGGCACGCTCCGGCTGGGCGCTGGTGAGCTGCGTGGTCGTCCCCGGCTTCGAATTCGCCGGCTTCGAGCTTGCCGCGCCCGGATGGACGCCGGGCCCGCTCTAGCCGCCATCTGTCCCCGTTATTCACGTTATCCACAGGCTCGGACTCCCATTTCGCGCTTTGAGCGACTCGCGATCGATGACAGCATCAGTCTTGTAAGGAAGGCGGTTCGGCAGCGGGAAACCAAAGCAGGATCAACAACTTACACGGCTCGAACGAGCGATGGTGCCTTCGGGAAACCGCGCTGGAACGAGACGGGGATGCGAAAGCATCGGTAGCGATCGGGATCAAGGCGGTGCGCAAGCGTCGCGGCGATTTCGAGAGACGCCGAAGCCGGGTGGAACTGGGTGCCGGAGCTCGCGCGAAAGCGCCGGTCGAGGCGAAGGATCCCCCTGATGGACGAAACCGAAGGCGATGGGCCCGCGCAAGCGGCAGATCGGCGGAGGGATCGTCTCGAAGAGAGAAACCCAAGGCGGTGGCCGACGCGCAAGCGAAAGCCGAAGCCGATGGATCGATCGGGAAACCGCATCCAGCAAGGCTTTATGGTTCCGCCTCCGGGCGAGGTCATGAAGCGGGCCGCCGATGGCCGGAAAGGAAGCCCATGTCTCCGGATATGGGAGGATCAGCCGGCCTCGGTGACCGACGCGAAGCTCGCATGCCCTTGCCGGCGCGAGTGGAGCATGCCGCCGAAACCAGGCCACGGGTCCTTCGGGATGAGAGGCTGAAGTCCGGTGACATGGGGACTGGCAGCAATGCCGGTCCCCTTTTGCGTTTCGGTGCGCGGTTTCCCTTCGCAGCCTGCGGGCCCGCCGCTTCCCGTCGCACCGCGGGCTGATGACCGGCGCCCGATCCCTCGCTACCATGCGTGCCGAAATCGAGAGGATTGGCATGCGCGGCGTCTTCGAGCGGTTCGCACAAGCAGTTGCAGGATGGGCAGGCAGGCCGGCAGCCTTCGCGATCGCCTTCTCGATCGTGCTGGTCTGGGGGATCAGCGGCCCGCTCTTCGCCTGGTCGGACACGTGGCAATTGGTGATCAACACCGGCACGACCATCGTCACCTTCCTGATGGTGTTCCTGATCCAGAACGCGCAGAATCGAGACGCCGCGGCGATCCAGGCCAAACTCGACGAACTGATCCGCGCGCTCGACCATGGCCGCAACGAGTTCATCGGCATCGAGCATCTGAGCGAGAAGGAACTGATCGCGATCCGCGACAAGCTCGAGCGCGAATGCGGGCGCGAGATGCCGGAGCGCCACGAAGGCGTGGGCCGCCTGCTCAAGCGGCGTGGACGCGTGCCATAGCCGCAGGGCATTATGGACGGCGCGCACGCTTCTTGCCGCGGCCAGGGTGAACGGGCCAGGATCATAATGTCCGGACGTGGAGGAAAATGGTGGGTTTCGAACAGCCTGGGCTGCGTAGCGGCGCCGAGGGCGCCGATTATGCCGCCAAGTTCCGGCGCGACGGCTATGCCGTGCTGCGCGGTTTCTTCGACGCGCAGGAAGTCGTCGAGATCGGCGCGGCGATCGACCAGATCCATGCCGAGGGCGTCGCGCACGGCCGCAGCTTCCGCCACGGCAACCTCTTCTACAATGTCGCCCCGCGGCCAGGCGGCGAACCGCTGGTGCGGATGGTGCAATGGCCGTCCTACCACCAGCCCGTGCTCGACCGCGTGCGGCTCGATCCGCGCTTCGCGGCGATGCTGCGCCCGCTGATCGGCGGCGACGTCAAGCAGATCATCAACCAGCTCCACTGGAAGGCGCCGGGCGGGATGGGCGACTTCGCCTGGCACCAGGATTCGCGCTTCCGCAAGCCGGACGAATGCTATCGCAATCTCGGCACCTCCTATGTCCAGACCGGCCTCGCGATCGATCCGCACAACCCGCGGTCGGGCGGGATGCGCTTCATCCCGCGCAGCCATCTCGCCGGCGATCTCGACCTCGACACCGATACCGAAGTGCTCGGCAACGCGATGGCCGACGACGTGCTGGAGAGCGTGGGGCTCTCGTCCGCCGATGTGATCGACCTCGACCTGGCGCCGGGCGATCTCGCGCTCTGGAACCCCTATCTGGTGCACGGCTCGGGGACCAACCGCTCGGACCACCAGCGCCGGCTCTACATCAACGGCTATGTCCGCGCGGCGGATTGCGACCGCGGCGAATGGGCGTTCCGGGACGGCGAGCCCGTGCCGCTCGGGCCGGAGCCCGCGCTCGTCCATTACGAGGAACTGCGCGAGCGCGGCGAGCCGCATTACGTCTGAGTGCCGGCGCTGACCGACCAGGTTCGCGCCGTCCGGCCGGGGCAACCCCGTTCCCGGCGGCGAGGCGGTTCTGGAGGCGACCGCCAACCGAAAGGTTGGCGCCGATGATATCCAACCTTTCGGTTGGCATCGAAAAGCGCCGATTTGCGCTGATTTCCGCCATTCCCGGCGACAAGCCGATTGACGATGTTGACATGTCTCACGCGCGCACGTGGGATCCGTCAAACCGGAGAGCGGCGGCACCGCGCGAGGATCCTGCTGGTCGTGCACGATCGAACGAAAGCAGAACAAATCCTACTTTGCCAGGGATAACGTGGTGGGGTGACCCCCGGGGGCCAAGAGGCGGCGGATCGGAGATGGCCGTCAGCCGGTTCCTCCGTCACCCCGGGCTCGACCCGGGGTCCCGCTTCTTTTCCTCTGCGCATGTGGAGGGACCAGTCGAGCCGCTGGGTCACGCGTTCGGCTGGGACGCTGAGTGGCCGGGGATGGTGGGAAGCGGTTGCCCCGTTTCCTAGCCCCTCCCCTTCAGGGGAGGGGTTGGGGGTGGGGCCTGTCCGTCTCACCGAGCCTAGGTCGTATCGACATTCAGGCGAGCGAGGCGTTTCAATCCTCCCCCGCCAGGGGGAGGTGGCACGCGCAGCGTGACGGAGGGGGCGGAACCACTGCGCTC
>NZ_JAPKNM010000061.1 GCF_026460985.1 Sphingomonas sp. | reverse complement strand
GGGGGAGGACGCACGACGGCTTGTTAGTCGCGTACCTCCCCCTCCGTCGCCTTCGGCGACACCTCCCCCTGGCGGGGGAGGATATCCAAAGATCCGCAAGATCGGTCAGGCGCCGCGCTCCGACCATAGCTACACCGCACCTGCCCAACAAAAGGTGCAGCAGTGACGACCGAAGCCGAACGACGCTATCTCGCCCGTTTCCAGCGCGTGCTCGACCATGTCGACGCGAACCTGGACGGCGATCTCGGCGTCGAGACGCTCGCATCGGTCGCCGCCTTCTCGCCTTTCCACTTCCATCGCCAGTTCGCCGAGCTCACCGGCGTCACGCTCCATCGCTATGTCCAGCTCGCGCGGCTGAAGCGCGCTTCGTTCGCCCTCGCCTTTCGCGACGCGCCGGTCACGGAGATCGCGCTCGCCAGTGGCTATGGCGGATCGGAGGCGTTCGCGCGCGCCTTTCGGCAGCGACTGGGGCAGACGCCGAGCGACTTCCGGCGATCGCCCGACTGGGAAGCCTGGGCCGCGGCGATCGCGCCGCTCGACCACGCAAGGAGCATCCCCATGACCATCGCCTTCACCCACGCCGACGTCCGGATCGTCGACTTTCCCGAAACCCGCGTCGCCCTTCTGGCGCATCGCGGCGACTCCACGCGGATAAGCGACACCGTCCGCGCCTTCATCGCGTGGCGGCGCGAAACCGGGCTGCACCCGTCGAAGAGCCGGACCTTCAACCTGCTCCACAACGATCCCGAGACCGTGCCGCCCGAGGATTTCCGGATGGACGTCGCGGCGAGCACCGACGCTTCGATCGCCGACAATGCGGCCGGCGTGGTCGCGGATCGCATCCCGGCGGGGCGCTGCGCCACGGTGCGGATGACCGGATCGAGCGACAATCTCGCGCCCGCGGTGCATTTCCTCTACGCGGAATGGCTCCCCGGCAGCGGCGAAGAGCTGCGCGACTATCCGATCTTCGCCGAGCGCGTGCGCTTCTTCCCGGATGTGCCGGAGAACGAGGCGGTGACGGACGTCTTCCTGCCGCTGCGCTGAGCGAGGCGGGGGACCCTATCCCAAGTCCCGTCATCCCCGCGAAAGCGGGGACCCATCTCCCAGACCATCCACAAACGCACCGGTGCATTTTGTCATTCGTGCAGGAGATGGGTCCTCGCCTTCGCGGGGATGACGAAGGAAAGGAATTACCCCGCCTGCGGCTCCATCTCCGCCATCCGCCGCTCCATCTCCTCGGGCGCGACGTCCTCGACATGCGTGGCGACGATCCAGCGATGGCCGAAGGGGTCGACGAAGGTCCCCGAACGGTCGCCGTAGAACTGGTCCTCGACCTGGCGTTCGGCCGTTCCGCCAGCCGCCGTCGCGCGGGCGAACGCCGCGTCGACATCGGGCAGATAGACCATGATGCCCGAACCGAGCCCCTTGCCGCCGATGCTCTTGGGGCTGAGATAGCCCATGTCCGGATGCTCGTCGGACAGCATGATGTGCGAATCGCCGATGGCGAGCTCGGCATGGCCGATCTTGCCGTCCTTATCCATGCGCATGACTTCGGTGGCGCCGAACACCTCGACATAGAAATCGATCGCCGCCGCGCCGTCGTCGACGACCAGATAGGGAATCACGCTGCGATAGCCCTCGGGAACCGGATTGACGCTCATCGCTTCTCTCCTGTCTTGGGAAGACGCGACCATACACCCAAAACGACCGCACGGCGCGGCTTTTCGATCCACCCCTAGCCCCCGCCCCGCTCCGCCGCTAAGGGCTGCGCGCATGACCCAGATCACGCCCGAGATCGTCGCCGAGCACGGCCTGAGCCCCGAGGAATATGCGCGCGTCCTGCACGCGATGGGCCGCGAGCCCAATCTGACCGAGCTCGGCATCTTCTCGGTGATGTGGTCCGAGCATTGCAGCTACAAGTCGAGCCGCATCCACCTGAAGAAGCTCCCCACCACTGGCCCGCAGGTGATCTGCGGCCCCGGCGAGAATGCCGGCGTGGTCGATATCGGCGACGGCCAGGCGGCGATCTTCAAGATGGAGAGCCACAACCACCCGAGCTACATCGAGCCCTATCAGGGCGCGGCGACGGGCGTGGGCGGCATATTGCGCGACGTGTTCACCATGGGCGCGCGGCCGGTGGCCAACATGAACGCATTGCGCTTCGGCCGGCCCGACCATCCCAAGATGCGCCACCTGATCGCGGGCGTGGTCCATGGCATCGGCGGCTACGGCAATTGCGTCGGCGTGCCGACCGTGGGCGGCGAAGTGAACTTCCACCCGGCCTATGACGGCAACATCCTTGTCAACGCGATGACCGTCGGCGTCGCCGACACGACCAAGATCTTCTATTCGGCCGCGAGCGGGGTCGGCAATCCGATCGTCTATGTCGGCTCGAAGACCGGCCGCGACGGCATCCACGGCGCGACCATGGCGAGCGCGGACTTCGGCGAGGATTCGGAGGAGAAGCGCCCCACCGTCCAGGTCGGCGACCCCTTCACCGAGAAGCTCCTGATCGAGGCGTGCCTCGAGCTGATGGCCTCGGACGCGATCGTCGCGATCCAGGACATGGGCGCCGCGGGCCTGACCAGCTCCTCGGTCGAGATGGCGTCGAAGGGCGGCGTCGGCATCGAGCTGATCATGGACGACGTGCCGCAGCGCGAGACCGGCATGACGCCCTACGAGATGATGTTGAGCGAGAGCCAGGAGCGGATGCTCATGGTCCTCAAGCCCGGCCGCGAGGCGTTCGCCGAGGCGATCTTCCGCAAGTGGGAGCTCGACTTCGCGGTGATCGGCCATGTCACCGACACCGGCCGGATGGTGCTCAAGTGGAAGGGCGACGTCGTCGCCGACATCCCGCTGGCGCCGCTCGCCGACGAGGCGCCGCTCTACGATCGCGCGCACGTGCCGACGCCCAAGCGCGCGCCGCTCACCGATGTGCCCGAGAGCAGCGATCCGGCGGCCGACCTGATCAAGCTGATGGGCTCGCCCGACATCGCCAGCCGCCGCTGGATCTGGGAGCAGTACGACCACATGGTCGGCGCCGACACGGTGCAGCGCCCGGGCGGCGACGCCGCGGTGGTCCGCGTCCACGGCACGCAGAAGGGGCTCGCGATCACCACCGATTGCACCCCGCGCTATTGCTTCGCCGATCCGGTCGAAGGCGGCCGCCAGGCGGTGGCCGAGGCATGGCGCAACCTGACCTCGGTTGGTGCCAATCCGCTCGCGGTGACCAACTGCCTCAACTTCGCCAACCCGCAGCGCCCCGAGATCATGGGCCAGATCGTCGGCTGCCTGGAGGGCATGAGCGAGGCGTGCATCGCGCTCGACTTCCCGATCGTCTCGGGCAACGTCTCGCTCTACAACGAGTCCAAGGCCACCGGCGGCGGCTCGGCGATCCTGCCCACGCCGGCGATCGGCGGGCTTGGGCTGCTCCAGGACTGGTCGCAGAGCTGCACGATCGCCTTCAAGGGCGTCGGCGACACCATCCTCACGATAGGCGAGCGCGGCGGCGATCTCGGCCAGTCGATCTGGCTGCGCGAAGTGCATGGTCGCGAGGACGGCCCACCGCCCCCGGTCGATCTCGCCGCCGAGCGCCGCACCGGCGACTTCATCCGCGAACAGATCGCCAAGGGCGCGATCACCGCGTGCCATGACGTCTCGGACGGCGGGCTCGCCGTGGCGGTCGCCGAGATGGCGCTGGCCTCGGGGATCGGCGCGCTGCTCAACGAGCCCCAGCCCTTCGGCATCGCCGGCTCGCTGTTCGGCGAGGACCAGGGGCTCTACGTCGTCACCGTCTGCGATTCGTGCCTCGCCGACTTCATGGTCGCCGCACACAAGGCCGACGTCCCCGCCGACCATCTCGGCCGGACGATCAAGGAGCGGATCATCTTCGAGCTCGACGAAGGCGACTGGACGGTGAGCCTCGCCGATCTGCGCGCCGCGCACGAAGGCTTCTTCCCCACGCTGATGGGCGAGGACGCCGCGCTGGCGTAATTTTCTAGCCCCTCCCCTGAAGGGGAGGGGCTTTTCATTAACCCCTTCCCTGCCCGCCGATTGCGTCTAAGCTGCGCTCTCGGAGGCCACGCCGATGACCGCAGGCTATTCAGGGACGCCGCTCGCCGACAAGCTCGGGCTCAAGCGCGGCATGCGCTGCTGGTTCCACAACATGCCCGAGAGTGTGCGCGACGCGATCGATCCGGCCGCCGCGCAGGTCGAGGAGCAGCCCACCGCGTCCGACGGGCTCCAATATGCGCATCTCTTCGTCACCGCGCGCGACAGGCTCGAACGCGAGCTCCACGCGCTGCGGCCCTTGATGGCGACCAACGGTTTCATCTGGGTCTCCTGGCCCAAGAAAGCGGCCCGGACGGACACCGATGTGACCGAGAATGTGATCCGCGAAATCGCGCTTCCCACCGGCCTCGTCGACATCAAGGTATGCGCCGTCGATGAGACATGGTCCGGCCTCAAGCTCGTGATTCGCAAGGAAAATCGTTCCGGGACTGCTTAGGGAAACAGCTGACTGGCTTTTCCCATCGGATTGTGCACCATCCGGAATATGCCCAAGGTTGATGCGCTGCCGTGGCAGCCATATCCCATATTGTCCGATGCCGAGCGCATCGCCCGCGCAACGGCGTTCAGCGAGACCATGAAGTCGCGCCGCAGCTGCCGCGCGTTCAGCGAGGAGCCGGTGCCGCGCGAAGTGATCGAGGCTGGGCTGACCGCGGCGGGATCGGCGCCGAGCGGCGCCAATCGCCAGCCCTGGCACTTCGCCGTCGTCTCCTCGACCGAAGCCAAATGCGCGATTCGCATCGCCGTCGAGGAGGAGGAGCGCGCCTTCTACGATGGCCGCGCCGGCAGCGAATGGCTCGATGCGCTGTGGCCGCTCGGCACCGGGGCCGACAAGCCCTATCTCGAGATGGCGCCCTGGCTGATCGTCGTCTTCGCCCAGCGCCGCGGCGGGACGGATCCCGACGATCTGAAGCAGAATTACTATGTCACCGAGAGCGTGGGCCTCGCCTGCGGGCTGCTGCTGGCGGCGCTCCACCAGGCGGGCGTGGCGACCCTGGTGCATACCGCCAACCCGATGCGCTTCCTCAACCGGGTGTGCCGCCGCCCCGATCACGAGAAGCCGGTCATGGTGATCGTCGCGGGCTATCCCGGCGCCGATGCCAGCATCCCGGCGCACGCGCTCGAGAAGAAGTCGCTGGAGCAGATCGCGACCTGGCTGTAGCCGTCGCCGATGCCGGCAGCCCCGACCGTAGAAGCGTCGCACGCGACGACCGCCCGATTCGCTTCGCTCGACCTGGTCCGCGGCGTCGCGGTGCTCGGCATCCTGCTGCTCAATGTGGTGAGCTTCGGGATGCCCGAGGCGGCCTATATGAACCCGCGTGCCTATGGCGGCTGGCACGGCGCGGACCTTGTCGCCTGGCTCGTCAATTTCGTGCTGTTCGACGGCAGGATGCGCGGGCTCTTCTCGTTCCTGTTCGGGGCGTCGATGCTGCTGGTGATCGAGCGCGCGGAGGCCAAAGGCGAAAACGCAGCTTCGGTGCATTACCGGCGGATGGGCTGGCTGCTCGCCTTCGGGCTCGCGCATCTCTGGCTGGTCTGGAAGGGCGACATCCTCTCGCATTATGCGCTGATGGGAATGCTCGCTTATGGGCTGCGCGGACTGACGACCGGGAAGCTGCTCGCGCTGGGCGGGACGCTGATCGCCGCGACCACCCTGCTCTTCGCCGCGATGCCGGCGGCAGTCCATCACGCGCAGAATCTGGCCGCGCTCACCCAGGCGATGGGCGTACCCCCCGCGGCGGAGATCGCCCGCGAGATCGCCCTGCACCGCGGCGGCTATGGCGAGATCCTGCGCGCCCGCTTCGCCGAGCATGCCGCGATGCCGCTGGCGATGCTCTGGGTCTACGGCCCCGAGACATTGGCCTATATGCTGTTCGGTATGGCCGGGCTCAGGAGCGGCATGCTGCGCGGCGAATGGCCCCGCGCCCGCTATCGGCGCTGGCTGCTCGTCTGCTGGGGCATCACGCTCCCGGCCTATGTCGCGCTGGCGGCCTATCTGGTGCTGGCGCAGTTCAGCCTGTTCTCGGTGGCCTTGGCGGCCTGGGCGCTGCCCGTGCCGCTGCGCCCGCCGATGATCGCCGGCTGGGCGTGCCTGATCCTGCTCCTCGCCCGGCCGGGCGGCGCCCTGACCGACCGGCTCGCCGCCGCCGGTCGCATGGCGTTCACCAACTATCTCGCGACCAGCCTGATCTGCACCACCTTGTTCTACGGCTATGGCCTGGGCTGGTTCGGCCATCTCTCGCGCTGGCAGCTCTACCCCATGGTGGCGGCGCTCTGGACGGCGATGCTGCTCTGGTCGAAACCCTGGCTCGCCCGCTTCCGATTCGGGCCGTTCGAGTGGCTGTGGCGCAGCCTCGCGCGCGGACGGTGGCAAGAGCTGCGCGGCGCGGCCTCCGTATAACTGCGAATGCTTCGCAATACCCTTGCGAATCGGTCTCAATAGCCGTACATCCCAGCTATCGAGGCGTGAGGGTCAGATGGTCGTCTGCGTTTGCAATGCAATCCGGGAAAACGATGTGCGCGCGGCAGCCCGCGAAGGCGCGACCAGCGCGTGCCAGGCCTATCGTGCGCTCGGACGCAGCGCGAAGTGCGGCCAGTGCGTCCCTTTCGCGCGTGAGATCATCAACGAAGAACGTGCGGCTGCGTAGCGTTCGCAACTAGAAAAACCGCGGATTTCTGCGGTTTTCTGCGCCTTCTTTTAGCGCTATGGCATCCCTGTAAAGCATAGGGATGACGGCCATGAAGGGCGACGCAAAGGTCCTCGAATATCTGAACGAGGTGCTCAAGAACGAGCTCACCGCGATCAACCAATATTGGCTGCATTACCGGCTGCTCGACAATTGGGGCGTCAGGAAGCTCGCCGAGCTCGAGCGCCACGAATCGATCGACGAGATGAAGCACGCCGACAAGCTGGCGGAGCGCATCCTGTTCCTCGAGGGGCTTCCCAACTTCCAACTGCTCGGCCGGCTGCGCATCGGCGAGACCGTCGAGGAGATCCTCCGCGCCGACCTCGCGGTCGAAGTCGAGGCGATCGCGGTGCTCAAGGAAGCGATCCCGCATTGCGAGGCGGTGCGCGATTTCGTCACCCGCGACCTGCTCACCCATATCCTCGAGAGCGAGGAAGAGCATGTCGACACGCTCGAGCGCCAGTTCGACATGATCGCGCGCATGGGGCTGGAAAATTACATCCAGCTCAACAGCAAGGCCGAAGAGGCGAGCTAGTCACGGTAGCGCACCCAACCGTTCGTGCTGAGCTTGTCGAAGCACCGTTCTTCTTTTGCGAGCGGTGGAGGAAGAAGGGCTGCCCTTCGACAAGCTCAGGGCGAACGGAGTGCTTCCCGGGTTCGTCCTACAGAACCGGCCTGCGCCCAAAGGCGGCGGGCTTGCGCGCCACCAGTGGATTGGCCTCGCGCTCGAGCATGTCGAGCGTGGTCTCGAACAGCGGGCGCAGCTTGACCACGTGCTCGAGCGCCTCGGTCGGCGTCTCGCGGCGCTCGATGCAGCCGCGCGCGATCATCTCGATCGTCTCGGCGACCTCGGACAGCGGATCCGCGCCGAACTGGCGCGATTCGCCCTTCAGCGTGTGCGCCGGGATCACCATCGCGGTGGCGTTGTGGCTGCGCATCGCATCCTCGATGCGATCCACCGATTTGATGCCGTCCTCGCGGAAATAGCCGAGGATGCGCACGAAGTTCGCGCCCAGCTCCGAGCGCGCCTGCTGGAAGCTTTCCCAGTTCACCAGCGGATCATTGCCGATCGTCACGTCGATACCCCACAGCGTACCCCCCGACGGTACGCCGGAGGATGATAGTTCAGGAATGTAAACAGGGCGTTGACGGATGATGCCGGGAGGTTTCCGGAGCGGCATCGCGTCCCGTTCAAAATCCTCCCCCGCCAGGGGGAGGTGGCATGCGAAGCATGACGGAGGGAGCGGAAGCACGACGGCCAATGGGTCGCTTACCTCCCCCTCCGTCGCCTTTGGCGACACCTCCCCCTGGCGGGGGAGGATTTGCTACTCCCCCTTCGCGCGATCGAACGGGTTCTTCGGCGCGCGCAGGCTGAGCCGGACGGGCACCGCGCCGAAATCGAACTCCTTGCGCAGGCCGTTGATCAGATAGCGCTGGTAGCTCACCGGGAGCAGGTCGACGCGCGTGCCGAACAGCACGAAGCTGGGCGGGCGGGTCTTGTTCTGGGTGACGTAGCGCGGCTTGATCCGCTTGCCGCCGGGCGCGGGCGGCGGATTGGCTTCGATCGCGCGCTCGAACCAGCGGTTGAGCTGGCCGGTCGAGACGCGGCGCGACCAGGCCTCGCGCGTCTCGAAAGCGACCCGCATCAGCACGTCGAGCCCCTTGCCGGTCGCCGCCGAGACGGTGAGCAGCGGCACGCCCTTGACCTGCGCCAGCCCCTCGTCGAGCGCGCCCTTGACGCCGTTGAACAGGCTGGAGGCGTTCTCGGCCACGTCCCATTTGTTGAGCGCGATGACGAGTGCGCGGCCTTCCTGGAGCACGCGGTCGGCGATCTTGAGGTCCTGCACCTCGAGTCCGCGCGTCGCATCGAGCAGCAGCACGACCACCTCGGCGAAATCGACCGCGCGCATCGCGTCCATCACCGAGAGCTTTTCGAGCTTCTCCTCGACGCGGGCGCGCTTGCGCATACCCGCGGTATCGATCAGGCGGACCGGCCGGAGATTGCCTTCCGCGTCCGGCCATTCCCAGTCGATCGCAATCGAATCGCGGGTGATACCCGCCTCGGGACCGGTGATCATCCGGTCCTCGCCGAGCAGCCTGTTGACGAGCGTCGACTTGCCGGCGTTCGGGCGGCCGACGATCGCCAGCTTGAGCCGCGCATCGGGCGAATCCGCGTCGTCGGCTTCTTCCTCTTCGTCCTCGTCGCGCTCGACATGCGGCAGCAGCGCCTCGAACAGATCGGCGACGCCCTCGCCATGCTCGGCCGAGAAGGGGATCGGATCGCCGAGCCCCAGCGCCATCGCCTCGATCACGCCGGCCTCGCCTGCCCTGCCCTCGGCCTTGTTGGCCATCAGCACGACCGGGCGATCGGTGCTGCGCAGCCAGCGGGCGATCTCCTCGTCGAGCGGAGTCACGCCCGCGCGCGCATCGATCAGGAACAGCGAGACATCGGCGTCGCGCACCGCGGCCTCGGTTTGCGCGCGCATCCGGCCCGGGAGCGTCGCGACGTCCTCGTCCTCGTAACCGGCGGTATCCATCACTCGGAATTCGAGCCCGAGCAGGTTGGCATCGCCCTCGCGGCGATCGCGTGTCACGCCGGGCTGGTCGTCGACCAGGGCGAGCCGCTTGCCGACGAGCCGGTTGAACAGCGTCGACTTGCCGACATTCGGGCGTCCGATGATGGCGACGATGGGAAGGGGCATTCTTTTCTCACTCCCCTCCCTGCTTGCAGGGAGGGGCTGGGGGTGGGTGCGCGCGTCTGCGCGCCTAATAGACTCAACGGGCGGCATAAACAAAGTGACGGGCGGGGCATCGAGCCCCGCCCGTCACTACCCACCCCTAGCCCCTCCCTAAAAGGGAGGGGAAGTTCTTACCGATACGCCGACAACCGGCCCTTGTCGTCGAGCACATAGAGCGTGTTGTTCGCCACCGTGAGCGGAAGCGAGATCGATTCCTTGGTGTCCATGGTCGAAGTCACGCTGCCGTCGGTCGGCGAGGCGAAGACGATCTCGCCGCGGCTGTTGCCGAGCACGAGGCGGCCGCCGGCGAGCACCGGGCCGACCCAGGAGATCGGGTTCTTCGACTTCTTCTCGTTCTCGTAGCGGCGCAGCTGCGAGATCCAGCGGATCTTGCCGGTGCCGCGCGCGATCGCGATCAGCCGGGCATCGTCGGTGACGACGAACAGCCATTCGCCCACGGCCCAGGGCGTCGAGATGCCGGCGATGGTCTGCTCCCAGAGCGGGTTGCCGCTGGCGATGTCCATCGCGACCATGCGGCCGCCCTGCCCGATCGCATAGACGCGGCCCTGGTCGATCACCGGCTCGGCATCGATGTCCGAGAGCGACGAGACCGAAGTCGACATCGACGTGCGCGAGAGCACCACGTCCCACAGCGAGCGGCCATTCTCGTAGCGATAGGCGTTGAGCTCGCCCGACGAGAAGCCGGCGACCACGGTGCCCTGCGCCGAGGCCGGCGCGGCGACGCCGAACACGCCCTGCGATTCGAGGCTCGCCGAGACCGTCCAGGCGACCTCGCCGCTATCCTGGTTGAGCGCGAAGAGCTGGTTGTCCTGCGTGACCACATAGGTCTGGCCGTTGGCGAGCGTCGGCGCGCCGCGCAGCGGGCCGCCCGGGCGCTTGCGCCAGATCACCGCGCCGTCGGCCACATTGAGCGCGACCACGTCGCCCAGCCCGTTGCTGGCGAAGGCGCGCTCGCCCTCGACGCTGACGCCGCCGCCGAAGCGGGCGCCCTTGTTCTCGTCGTCCTTGGCGGTGCTGGCGCGCCACAATTCGGCGCCGGTATCCGCCGCCAGCGCGTGGACGACGCCGTCGGTGTCGATCACGAAGAGCTTGTTCTCGGACACGACCGGAGAAGCGGCGAGCCGCTCCTTCTTGGACGGCTTGGCGATGTCCTTCGACCAGACCCGCGCCGGCGCGGCGCCGAGGGCGAGATGCCCCATCGACTTGGCGGCGTTGCCGCCGGGCTGGCGCCAGCCGTCGTTCGCCGCCGCTTCGGGGAGCAGCACCTCGACTCCGGCGAGCGACTTGTCGGCGACGACGTCGCTCTCCGAGACCAGGATCGGCACGCGCTCGCCGAGCACGGGGGTCTTCTTGCCGCCGCCTTTGAAGATCCCGCAGCCGCTCACCATCGCGAGCGCCGCGAGAGCGGCAGTCACCCTCACCTTGTTGTTCATTGAGCCTTGGTATCCTTCGACTGATCGATGGCGTCGACACCGAGTACGCCGGCCAGCTGAACCGCGCGTTGACGGATCGATTCGGGCACCTTCTCGCCGCCCTGCGCAATCTGTCCGTAGAGCCTGCCTGCCTCGGCGCGGTTGCCCGCCTTGAGATAGGCCGCGGCGACGAGCTCGCCCGCGGTGCCGAGCCACGGCGAATTGGGATTCACCAGCCCCTTCAGGCGATCGATCACGACCTGCGGCTTGAGGCTGTCATATTCGGCGACCGTCTGGCGGATCAGCGCGAGGTCGCGATAGGGCTGCTCGATCTTCGTATTGTTCGCCACTTCGGCGAACTTCGCGGCGGCGCCCTTGGCGTCGTTCTTCTGAAGCAGCAGATTGCCCTCGGCCAGCCGCGCCATCGCGGCATAGCCTTCGCCGCTGGTGCCGGCGACCTTGTTCAATTCGGGCAGCGCCTTGTCGGCCTGCCCCTGCTCGACCAGCCGCATCGCGGCGTCATATTGCTCGCCCTGCTGGCCCGCGCTGCGGTCATTATGGTGCTGCCAATAGAGCCAGCCGCCCAGCGCGGCCAGCAGCAGCACGACGCCGCCGATGATCCAGCGCCCATAGTCGCGGAAGAGGTTCATCGCCTGCTCGCGGCGATATTCCTCGTCGACCTCGCGCAGAAAGGCCTCGTCAGTGGTGCCGGAAGGAGGAAGCGCCAAAATTGACTCCATGGGTGTGCTGCGGGCGCGGACCTTAGCCGCGGGCACCGCCTGAGGGAAGCGTGCTGCTAGCCCTTCAGCCGCGCGCCGGATAGACCTGTTCGGCACCCGGGAAGTCCCGCGCCCGGACTTCGGCGGCATAGGTCTCAACCGCGGCGGAAATGCGGCCGGCAAGGTCGTCGTAGCGCTTCACGAAGCGCGGCGTGCGCTCGAACAGGCCGAGCATGTCCTCGGTCACCAGCACCTGCCCGTCGCACTCAGCCGACGCCCCGATGCCGATGACGGGCACGGGCACCGCGGCGGTGATCTCGTTGGCGAGCCCCTCGACCACGCCCTCGGCGACCATCCCGAACGCGCCGGCATCGGCGATCGCGCGCGCATCGTCGAGGATCTGGGCATGCTCGGCATTGCTGCGCCCGCGCGCGCCGTAACCGCCGAGCGCGTTCACCGCCTGGGGCGTCAGGCCGATATGCCCCATCACGGGAATGCCGCGCCGCGTGAGGAACTCCACAACTGGCGCCATCGCGGTGCCGCCCTCGAGCTTCACCCCCGCCGCACCGGTCTCGGCGAGCACGCGCGCGGCCGATTCGAAGGCACGCTCGGGGCTCGCCTCGTAGCTGCCGAAGGGCAGGTCGACGATCACCACCGAATGCCAGCTGCCGCGCACCACCGCGGCGCCGTGCGCGATCATCATGTCGAGCGTCACCGGCAGCGTCGAGGGCAGGCCGTAGATCACCTGCCCCAGGCTGTCGCCGACGAGCAGCACGTCGCAGTGCGGATCGAGCAGCTGCGCCATCCGCGTGGTGTAGGCCGTCAGCATCACCACCGGATCCTTGCCCTTGCGGTCGCGGATCGCGGGGACGGTGAGCCGCTTCATCGGCGACGGCGTCGGGTTGGCGCGGCTGGTGCCGGTATCGAGCGTGTAGGTGGACATGGGCCTGCTCTAGCGCCGCGACGGCGCGGGCGCCAGCGACGGCGCCTTCAGCTCAGCCGAGCCAACCGCGCCGCTGGGCGTACCCCGCGAACCAGATCTGGAAGATCGCAACCACCGCGATGAAGATCGGGAATCCGGTGGCGACCGCGACGCCCTTGTGCGCGATGATCTCGGTGGCGGCGAAGATATAGCCGAACTGGACGACCACTGCGATCAGCGAGGCGATGTAGAGCGGCCGGGCGAATTTCGAGCGCAGCAGCAGCGCGATCGAGCCCAGCAGGCCCGCGCCCACCGCCACCGCGTAGACGAAATTGAGCCAGCCCGGCAGCGACGCATAGAAGGCGCGGTCCCAGTCGGTCGCCTTGGGATCGATGTCGGGGCCATAAGCAAGGTGCGCGTAGAAGGACGCGCAGCCCGCCAGTCCCCAGAGCACGAGCAATACCGCCACAATCGTGAACCAGCCGGCGGGCTTCTGCCGAAGATAGGTCGCCACGCATCCCTCCCGTGCCTGTATTTTCTGCGCACGGAACGTAACGGAAATCAAACGAACCTGCTAGGTGAGGAAATCATTTCCAAATCCGTCACCCCCGCGAAAGCGGGGGCCCAACTCCCGACCTGTCCACGAACGCGCCGGTGCGTTTGCTGCTCGCCCAGGAGATGGGTCCCCGCTTTCGCGGGGATGACGAAGGGGGGCCCGGCGGCAGTGATACTCAGAGCAAGGCGCGGGCGTAGCGTTCGGGCGCGAAACCGATCAGCACGCTGCCGGGAAATTCGAGCACCGGGCGCTTGATCATCGAGGGCTGGGCCAGCATCAACGCCGTCGCCTTGTCCGCGTCGAGGCCTTGCTTGCCGGCCTCGGGAAGCTTGCGGAAGGTCGTCCCGGCGCGGTTGAGCACCGTCTCCCAGCCGTGCATCTCGATCCAACGCGCCAGCCGGGCGCCGTCGATGCCGGCGGTCTTATAGTCGTGGAAATCATAGGCGATCGCATGCTCGTCGAGCCAGGCGCGCGCCTTCTTTATCGTGTCGCAATTCTTGATGCCGTACATGGTGACGGTCATGCGTCGTCCTTCAAAAAGCGGCCCAGCGTGACGACCTTCTGCCGCTCCAGCCCGAGCCTTTCGTAGAAGCCGATTGCTTCATGATTGTCCTCGCGGACCATCAATTGGATCTTGGGCGCGCCGCGCGCGCGAAGCCAGTCCTCGGCGGCCGCCATCAGCGCGCGCCCGAGCCCGCCCCGGCGCGCTCCGGGCGAAACCGCGAGATAATAGACCCAGCCGCGATGCCCGTCGAATCCGACCATCACGCTGCCTTCGACCCCGTCGGCGCCGCGCGCGACGAGCACGACGGAACTCGTGCCCCCGGCCGCCAGCGCGAAGTCCGCTTCGGGGTCGTTCCACGGCCGCGTGAGCCCGCAGGCGCGCCACAGCGCCGTCACCGCGGCGGCATCCTCCGCGCGCGCCGCCTCGATCAGCGGGCGATGCACGTCACGCCGGCCCAGAGGCTGGTGATCTCGCCGCCCGGTCCGCGCGCGCTGAGCAGGCCGGACATGCCGCCGGCGCCGAACTCGATCCCGAGCGTCGAATCCTCCATGGTCACGGGCCCCGCGGCTTCGAGCTGCTTCCGCGTCGAGCCCACGCCGATCTCCGCCGCAGTGGCGAAACGGCCGCCCTCGCGTCCGTCCAGGTCCCATCCGGCGAATTTGCCGTCCTGGAAATAGAGGCCGAGCCCTTCGCCGAAGTTCGCGAACGACAGCACCCCGGCACCGCATTCCTGATCGTCGCCTTCCTCGACCGGATTGCCGAGCGCCGCGGCGATCATCCGTGTCGCGTCCGCACGCGGCATGCCGAAGGCGACATGGCGCGCCGCCCCATCGGGAAGCACGACGCTGAGCCCGTCCGGCGCGAGGTTGACCGCGGGGCCGGCCTCCTCCGCGGCATTGGCGGCGTTCGCCTCGATCGGCGCGGGGCTGGGCATGATCAGTTCGTCGGCATTGCCCTCGAAGGTGATCGAGCGGCTCCCGCCTGGCTCCGCACCGGGTCCGCCGCAGCCGGCGAGCAGGAGAACGGCGGCGGCGAGCGCAGCCTGCCCGCCGCGACCGCCTGCTGCGCCCGGCGATGCGGCAGCGCGCCTTTTCCGCGTCACCTCCGTGCGAGTGTTCAAAAGGCGCCTCCGGCAATCGGGAGGACGTGGCAAATATCGGTCAATCGATCACCGCGATCGCGTCGACCTCGATCAGATAGTCGGGGGACAGGCTCGTCACGCCAAGCACCACGTCGGCCGGCTTGTGATCTCCGAACAGCCCTATTCGAGCATTTTCGATGATCGGCAGGCATGCATCGCGATCATAGTCGACGACATAGATCGTGATCCTGGTGACCTGCGCAGGTGCCGCACCGGCAGCGGCAAGTGCCCGGCCGAGATTGGCAAACACCTGGCGCGCCTGAGTCGCAAGGTCGCCGCGGCCGACCAGCTTGCCATCCAGATCCTCGGGCTCCTGGCCCGAGATGAACACCAGCTTGCTGCCCGTCGCAACGACGACCTGGCTGTACGTCTGCGGAACGGGCAGATCCGTGGGATTGATGCATTGAAGCGCCATGTATCGGATCTCCTGTGCGGTCCTCTACCGGTATTCCGGCGACGTTCGGATGGGCCGGATCACTCCCACTCGATCGTGCCCGGCGGCTTCGAGGTATAGTCATAGGTCACGCGGTTGATGCCGCGGACCTCGTTGACGATCCGGGTCGCGACGCGCGGCAGGAAGTCGCCCGGAAACTGGAAGGCGACCGCGGTCATCCCGTCGGTCGAGGTCACCGCACGCAGCGCCAGCACATAGTCGTAGGTGCGGTAATCGCCCATCACTCCGACGGTCCGCACCGGCAGCAAAACCGCGAAGGCCTGCCAGATCGCGTCGTAGAGCCCGGCGTTGCGGATCTCCTCGAGATAGATCGCGTCGGCCTTGCGCAGGATGTCGCAGCGTTCCTTGCTGACTTCGCCGGGGATGCGGATCGCGAGGCCCGGTCCGGGGAACGGATGGCGGCCGACGAAGATGTCGGGCAGCCCCAGCTCGCGGCCGAGCGCGCGGACCTCGTCCTTGAACAATTC
>NZ_JAPKNM010000060.1 GCF_026460985.1 Sphingomonas sp. | reverse complement strand
ATCGCGCGCCCGGCCGACGGCGCCGAACGCTGCGGGCAATCGGGCCGCGTGCACGCCCGGCAGCCCAGCCCGATCGGCGCCGCGCGCGCCGCCAGGTCGCGCCCCGCCGCTACGGCAAGCGTACGTGCCTCGCCGGCGGCCAGGCCGATGCCCATCGCGAAGCGCGCAGGGACGCTGGCCACACGGGCGCCCTGCGGCGCGACCGCCCGCGCCAGCGTGAACCAGCGGCTGCCGTCCTCGAGCTCGACCAACTGGCTGACGATCTCGTCGCGCGCGAAGGACTCAAAAATATTCCACAAGGGGCAGATTCCCGGGCCCTCGGCCAGCGGTGAAGCGCTCGCCCCGGCATAACGCTTCGACACCTGGCCGGCGCGATCGACTCGAATCAGGAAGAAGGGCAGACCCCGCGCGCCGACGCGCTGGAGCGTGGTCAGCCGGTGCGCGACCTGGCTGAAGCTCGCCCCGAAGCGGCGCTGGAGCAATTCAAGATCGTAGCCGCTCGTCTCGCACGCGCGCAGGAAGCGTGCATAGGGCATCATCACCGCGGCGGCGAAATAGCCGCTGAGATGGCGCCGATAGAGCCGCTCGGCCACGCGATCGAACGCGGCCGCCTTGACCAACGCGTCGATCTCCGCCCGCGCTTCTTCCGCCAGCCGCTCGGCGAGCGCGAAAGTGCGCGCGGGAACGTCGAGCATCTCCGACAGCTGGATCTGGCGCGCATGCAGGTCGAGCCGCCGCATCCGGTCGGGCATCACGTCGGCGGGCAGGATCCGCACCGCGAGTTGGTGCTTGACGCGCAGCCGCTCGGCCATCGCGCCATAAAGGTCGCCCGCGGCGATGCGCAGCTCGTCGGCGAGCGCCTCGGCGGCCGCGTCGAGGTCGGCGAAATGGTTGCGCCAGCGCTCGATCTCGCGGCGGACCTGGCGGCCGGCATCGTCGGGCTCCGCCGCGCCCGGGGCGCCGCCGCCCATCCGGTCATAGGCGCGCGCGAAGGCCTCGGCGCCGCCGGGCGCGCCGGCCAGCCACTCCTCCATCTGGTGCCGGTCGATCTCCAGATCGGCGAACAGCGGATCGGCCAGCCGCCGCCGGATCGCCTCGGCGCCGCCGCCGGGCTCGCTAGCGGAAAGCGCCCGCGGATCGAAGTCGTAGGTCTGCGCCAGCCGGAGCAGCAATGTCGCCGAGATCGGGCGCTGGTTGCGCTCGACAAGGTTGAGATAGCTGGGCGAGACGCCCAGCGCCTCCGCCATCATGGCCTGGGTCAGCCCCATCTGGCGCCGCAGCCGACGGATCGGGTGTCCCGCGAAGAGCTTATGATCGGCTATTCCCAAACGCCTTTGTTCTTCTTATGTTCCGTACCGCGGTATCGGCGGAAGACTTGTAAATAATTTACATATTTACAATCGATGAGCAAGCACCAGGAGACAAATAGACGCAATTTTTGGTCATAAAGGAATAGTCAACTTCGTCAGCTGCGGCGATGTATTGGGCACAAACTGTCAAGGAAACGACAATGCCGATGCGCTTCGACGATCTGGTCCCCGCCCCTGCCGGCCGCTTCGACGGGATCGTCCGTCCGTATTCGGTCGAGGACGTGACCAGGCTGCGCGGCTCGCTCCCGATCGAGCACACGCTCGCCCGCCGCGGCGCGCTCAAGCTGTGGGAGCTGCTCAGGACAGAGGACTATGTCCACGCCCTCGGCGCGCTCTCGGGCAATCAGGCGATGCAGATGGTCCGCGCGGGACTGAAGGCGATCTACCTCTCGGGCTGGCAGGTCGCGGCCGACGCCAACACCGCCGGGCAGATGTATCCCGATCAGTCGCTCTACCCCGCCAATGCCGGGCCCGAGCTCGCCAAGCGGATCAACGCGACGCTCCAGCGCGCCGACCAGATCGAGCATATGGAGGGCGGCGCGACCCGCGACTGGTTCGCGCCGATCGTCGCCGATGCCGAGGCCGGGTTCGGCGGGCCGCTCAACTGCTTCGAGATCATGAAGGCGTACATCGCCGCAGGCGCCGCCGGGGTGCATTATGAAGACCAGCTCGCATCGGAAAAGAAATGCGGGCACCTCGGCGGCAAGGTCCTGATCCCCACCCAGGCGCATATCCGCAACCTGGACAGCGCCCGGCTGGCGGCGGACGTCTGCGGGGTGCCGACCGTGATCTGCGCGCGCACCGATGCCGAGAGCGCGCGGCTGATCACCTCGGACGTCGACGAGCGCGACCGCGCGTTCCTCACCGGCGAGCGCACCGCCGAAGGCTTCTTCCGGCTGAAGGAAGGGACCGGCGTCGATCACTGCATCAAGCGCGGGCTCGCCTTCGCGGCTCATGCCGATCTGCTGTGGTGGGAGACGTCGAAGCCCAATCTCGACGACGCCCGCCGCTTCGCCGAGGCGATCAAGCGCGAGCATCCGGACAAGATGCTGGCGTACAACTGCTCGCCGAGCTTCAACTGGGAGAAGAATCTCGATCGCGACCAGATCGCCCGCTTCCAGCGCGAGATCGGCGCGATGGGGTACAAGTTCCAGTTCGTCACGCTCGCCGGCTTCCACCAGCTCAATTACGGCATGTTCGAGCTGGCGCGCGGCTACCGGGATCGCGGCATGGCGGCCTATTCGGAGCTCCAGCAGGCCGAATTCGCTGCCGAGGCCAACGGCTACACCGCGACGCGCCACCAGCGCGAAGTGGGCACCGGCTATTTCGATGCGATCGCCCAGGCCGTGGCCGGCGGCGAGAGCTCGACCACCGCGCTCGCCGAGAGCACCGAGACCGATCAGTTCAACAAGCAAGCTGCCTGAAAGGAGCAACGACCATGACCCAGGAACCCCAGCGCAGCCGCGCCGTCTTCTCGACCGAGGACTTCCGGCTGCTCCGCGAAGCCGTCGGCACGCATCTGAACAAGATCAAGGACCAGCCCGAGTCGACGAAGTACGCCAATCTCTATCACCGCCTCGGCCGCGTCGCCTGATTCTGGGCCTGAGGCACGACTTTCCTGGGGAGGAAAGGATGCCCGCCGGGGTTCAGCCCCCGGCGGGCATTTCCCCGGCAGCCAGCCGCTCCACCCGCGCGAGATGCTCGTCCTTGCCGAAGGGGAAGCGCCGGTAGAAGAACGCCGCGGCGAAGCCGAGCCCGAAATAGAGCGCGGCGAACAATATGGTCAGCCGGTCGACCGTCTCCACCGGCACGCTGCCGGGTTTCGCCGCTTCGGGAAAGCCGGCCAGCGCGAGGATCGATCCCGCGACGAAAATGCCGAGCCCGCTCGTGCATTTCTGGACGAAGAAGGCGCCGGCGAAGAACACGCCCTCCGATCGCCGCCCGGTCTCGACCTCCGAATGCTCGACGACATCGGCCATCATCGAGGCGCCAAGGATCGTCGAGGAGACCGCGCAGGTCGCGTTGACGGTGAAGATCGAGAGGAGGAGCGGCACCAGCACCGGGCTTCCGGGCTCGGGAAACAGCCCGGCGAGCCGCAGCCAGTAAGGCAGAGTAAGGAGCGTCGCCGCCGCCATCATGAACCCCATCGCCGCCAGCGGCTTGCCGGTGCGCTTCGCCACGCGCGGCGCGATCAGGAAGGCGCCGATCACGCCGAGCAGCAGGATCAGCCCGAGCCATTGGAAGTCGGCGCCGCGAAACCCCCAGACATGCGCATAGAGATAGTTGGACAGCGCGTAGCTGATCCCCTGCGCCGAATAATAGCAGATCCCGGCCGCCATCAGGATCAGGAAGGCGCGGTTGCGCACGCTCTCGCGCAGCTCGCGGAAATTGGCGCCGAGCGACTGGCGCTCGATCTCGGGGCGCGGCAGCCGCCCGATCTCGCGGTGCGTGCCCAGCGCAGAGACGAGGATCGCCACGAACATCGCAATCGCGCCCGCGAGCGCGAAGCCGACATAGCCGCGCCGCTCGAGCAGCCCATCGGCGAGGAACCAGCCGTACGAGGCCATCAGCATCGCCATGCCGCCGGCCCAGCCGAACAGGTAGCGATAGGCCATGATCCGCGTGCGCTCGTCATAATCGGCCGAAAGCTCGGGGCTCAGCGCCTGCGACGGCACCTCATAGGCCGAGACCGCGGTACGGACGAGCACCGCGGTCGCGAACACCCAGGCGAGCATCGCTCCCTGCGACCAGGCCGGCGGGTTCCATAGCAGCAGCCAGCCCAGGGCAATGGGCGCCGCGGACGCGTACATCCACGGGTGCCGCCGCCCCCAGCGCCCGCGCGTCCGGTCCGAGAGGAAGCCGATCGCCGGATCGATGAACGCATCGAGCAGCAGCGCGCACATGATCGCGAAGCCGACCTGCGCCGAAGGGAGCCCGAGCACCTGGTTGTAGAAGAGCAACAGGAAGGTGGAGAAGCAGAAGTCCTTCACCCCGTAAGCGACCGCGCCGAAGCCGTAGGCGAGCATCGTCGTCTGGCGCACCCGGCGGACCGGCGGGATGGCCGACGCGCCGGTGCTCGCTTGCTTCGCCGCCATCGCACGATCCTCTCACGCTCACGGGTGCACGGGCCAGCATAGGTGGTGCGCTGGCCCCGTCAATCACGCGTATTGGAATATCCGGTATGGCTTGCGGCTCACGAATGGTGAGCTATAGCTTTCAGCTTCGAACAGCAGGAACGTCCCACCCGATGGCGCTCGACCCCGAGATCTTCGATGCCCTGATCGAGACGATCCGCCGCTTCGTGCACGAAAGGTTGCGCCCGCTGGAGGGCGAGGTCGAGACGGCCGACGCGATTCCCGAGGCGATCGTCGAGGAGATGCGGGCGCTCGGCCTGTTCGGCCTGTCGATCGTCCAGGAACATGGCGGGCTCGGGCTCAGCATGGTCGAGGAATGCAGGGTCGCGATCGAGCTCGGCCGCACCACGCCGGCCTTCCGCTCGACCTTCGGCACCAATGTCGGCATCGGCAGCCAGGGGCTGGTGATGGCGGGCACGCCCCAGCAAAAGGCCGAATGGCTGCCGCGCATCGCGAGCGGCGAGGTGATCACCAGCTTCGCGCTGACCGAGCCCGATGTCGGATCGGATTCGGGCGCGGTGAAGACCCGCGCGGTGCGGGACGGCGACGTGTATCGCCTCACCGGCACCAAGCGCTTCATCACCAATGCCGACAAGGCCCAGCTCTTCACCGTGATGGCGCGCACCGGCGACGAACCCGGCGGACGCGGCGTCTCGGCTTTCCTCGTACCGCGCGACCTGCCCGGCATCTCGATCGGCGAGCCCGAGAAGAAGATGGGGCAGAAGGGCGCGCGCGTCGCCGACGTGGTGTTCGACGACACCCCCGTCCCGGTCGCCAACCGGCTCGGCGAGGAGGGCCAGGGCTTCAAGATCGCCATGCAGGTGCTCGATCGCGGAAGGCTGCACATCTCCGCGGTGTGCGTCGGGGTCGCCGAGCGGCTGATCGCCGACTGCGTCACCTATGCCAGCGAGCGGAAGCAATTCGGCAAGCCGATCGCCGAGCACCAGTTGATCCAGGCGATGCTCGCCGATTCGAAGACCGAGGCCATGGCCGCCCGCGCGCTGATGCTCGAGACGGCAGCGAAGAAAGATGCCGGCGAGAACACCACGATGGAAGCCGCCGCGACCAAGTATTTCGCCAGCGAGATGGTCGGCCGCGTCGCCGATCGCGCGGTGCAGATCTTCGGCGGGGCGGGCTATATTGCCGACTATGGGATCGAGCGGCTCTATCGCGACGTCCGGCTGTTCCGGATCTACGAGGGCACCAGCCAGATCCAGCAGCTGATCATCGCGCGCGAGACGTTGAAGCGAGGCGGATAGACGCGATTTGGGAGAGAGACGAATGGACACGAATGCATTGTTCCGCCTCGACGGCCGCGTCGCTTTGGTCACCGGCGGGTCGCGCGGGATCGGGCGGATGATCGCGCAGGGCTTCGTCGCCCAGGGCGCCAGGGTCTATGTCTCGTCGCGCAAGGCCGAGGCTTGCGAGGAGACCGCGGCGGCGCTGGGCGAGAACTGCATCGCACTGCCCCACGACATCTCCACCGTCGAAGGCTGCCGCGCATTGGCCGAGGATCTCGCCGCGCGCGAGCCGCGGCTCGACATCCTCGTCAACAATGCCGGCGCCGCCTGGGGCGAACCGTTCGAGACCTTCCCCGAAAAGGGCTGGGACAAGGTGATGGACCTCAACGTCAAGTCGCCCTTCTTCCTCACCCAGGCGCTCCACGATCTGCTGAAGGCCGGTGGCAGCGCCGAGCGCCCCGCCAAGGTGATCAACATAACGTCGATCGACGGCCAGCGGCTCAATCCGTGGGAGACGTACAGCTACCACGCCTCCAAGTCGGCGCTGATCTATCTGACCAAACGCATGGCGGCGCGGCTGGTGCGCGATCACATCAACGTCACGTCGATCGCCCCCGGCGCCTTCGCCAGCGACATGAACAAGGCCGCGCGCGACCATGGCGACGCCGTGTCCAAGGCGATCCCCGCGAAGCGGATCGGCAGCGACGAGGACATGGCCGGCGCCGCCATCTACCTCGCCAGCCGCGCCGGCGACTATGTGATCGGCGAGACGATCACCGTCGACGGCGGGCTGGTCAACGCGTCGCTGGGCGGCAGCATCGACGGTTAGAGCTGGCGGCCGCGAACTCCGGCTTCGCGCCGCGCCAGCGAATAGGCGCGGCGCACCGCGCGCGGCATTTCAGCCATCAGTTCCGAACGCATCATGTCAGGGCAGTAATTGGGGTCGTATCGGAGCGATACCGGCGTCACATAGTCGCCATGCCGAGCGCAGAAACCGCGCACCGCGACCGCGACGCGCTGGCGAAGCGCGGCACGGCCCACGCTGGTATCCAGCGCAAGATCGCCGTAGCCGATCGCGGCGACGGGCTCCGCCTGGAGGAAAGGCGCCTCGGTGACGGAGACGCCGAGCAGCGCCAGCAGAACGAAGTTGGTGAGCAGCATCGTCTTTCTCCCTGATTGCCGGACACGCCGGTCCCGTGGCGCGAAATCGCGCGGTCGCTTCGATCGGGTGATCGGTTGCGCTAGCTGCCGGCCAGCTTCGCAGCCTGTTCTTCGAGTCCCTTGGCGGTGTTCCGGAGGTTTCGCACGCCGACGAGCATCCCGTCGCGCGCCGCTGCCGGCTGTCCGGTCTCGTTCGCGCTGCGCTCGAGGTCGTTCGCCTGCTCGTATATCTCGGCAGCCTGTTCGCGCAGCTCCTGCGCCGCCTCGCGGCGTTCCTGGGCTGCTTCGCGTCGCTCTTCGTCTGTGGCCTGCCGCTCCTCGCTTTCCGGCACCGCGGTCTGCGGCTCCGAGGAAACGGCGCGAGGCCGAACCACCGCCACCGCTACCGGCGCCGGCACGTTCGCGTCCACCGGAACCGGCGCCGAAGCAACGGCGGGGACGGCCGGAGCGTCGGCCGCGGGCACGGTCTGCGGCGCCTCCGTCGCGGAAACGACGTCCCAAGGCGTCGTCGGCGCGGCGGCGGGCATGGTGGGATCGGACGGAGAGGCAGTGCGGATCGGCGCGGCCGATCGCTCCGGCGACGGTGCGGGACGCACGGCCGCGCCCTGCGGCTCCGCGCGTACCAATTTCATCGCCGCAAGCGGCGCGCTGGCAGCGAACCCGCCCGCGAGTAACAGCGCGAGCGCCACGCGCCGCGCCGGGCGCGGCCGGCCGCCGTCGAGCACCTTGGCGATCCGGCTTGCAAGCAGCGTCTGGTTGAGCGCCATGCCATTGGCATGCGCATGCGCCCGGGATCGGTTCGCCACAGCGAGCAGGGTCTGCGCATAGTCGACGGGAGCGACCTGCCGCACCGCATCCTCATCGGCTGCGAGCTCTGCCTGGCGGACGAGTTCGCGGACCAGCAGCCAGGCCAGCGGATTGAACCAGTAGAGCGCCAGCGCCGCACGCGCGGCGATGAGCACGGGCCAGTCGAACCGCCGGACGTGGGCCAGTTCGTGCGCGATCACCGCCTCGGCCTGTTCGGGCCGCGCCGCAGTGTCGGGGCCGATGAGGATAAAGGCCGGCACGACGCCCCAGCTGATCGGCGAAGCGACCTGCGGCGACACGCGCAGCTGCACCGGCCGCCGCAACCGCGACGGCCCCGAAATTGCCGCGAGCCAGGCCGGATCGCGCGACGCCTCCGCCGATCGAGTCCACCGCCGCAGCGTCCAGACCCCGACCGCCATGTGCGCCAGCAGGAGCGCCACGCCGGCCATATAGAGGGCAGTGACGATCGCATCGGCATCGGGACCGGCAGGCCGCGAAGGCATTGCCGGCACAGGCATCGGCCCGGCCGCCATCGCAGCCGTCAGCGGTACCGCCGCCTCGCGCGCCGCCGGCAACAGCGCAAACTCCAGCGCCGGAAGCACGGTCACGAAAATCGGGAGCGCAAAGAGCGCCGCCAGTGCCACGCGGAGCAGCAGCACCCGCTCCGCCGCGCTGCGGCCACCAAGCGCCTGGACACCAGCCAGCGCGGCCACGGCGATCAGCGTGGACTTCCAGCCGAGATCGATCAGCAGCGCCAGCATCACTCGGCCTCCTTGCGGGCATTGTCGATCGCGCGCTGCAACGCCTCGATCTCCTCGGAGGTCAGCTTGGGCTCCATGCCGAGCAGCGCAGTCGCCGCGCTCGCCGCCGAGCCGCGGAAGAAGGTCTGCACAATCCGCTGCAGCGCGGTCTCAGCGACCGCCCCGGCTTGCTCGGCGGGCGCATAGACATAGGCCTGGTTCACCGTGCGATGCGCGACCAGGCCCTTGGCGACCAGCCGCGAGAGCAAGGTCCGCACGGCGGAATCGCTGGGAGGATCGGCGAGCGTGCCGCGCACCGCGGCCGCGGTGCCCTCGCCCAAGCTGCACAAGACCTCGAACACCTCGCGCTCGCGGCGCGGCAGCGACTCGATCACGCGGATCCTCCTGCCCTAAGATGCTACATTTGTAACATGCTACAAATGTAGCAGCAAGAGACAACCGTCATCCCGGCGAAAGCCGGGATGACGAGGCTAGGACGGATCGACATTCAAAATCCTCCCCCGCCAGGGGGAGGTGGCGCCGAAGGCGTCGGAGGGGGAGGTAAGCAATGCCCTCTCTAATTGAGCGCAGTGGTTCCGCCCCCTC
>NZ_JAPKNM010000059.1 GCF_026460985.1 Sphingomonas sp. | reverse complement strand
GAGGGGGCGGAACCACTGCGCTCAATTAGAGAGGGCATTGCTTACCTCCCCCTCCGACGCCTTCGGCGCCACCTCCCCCTGGCGGGGGAGGATTTTGAATGTCGATCCGTCCTAGTTCGCGCAAAGGCGCAGAGGGCGCGGAGGGGTTTCGCCCGGCTGCGTCAGCAGCCTTTCAGCAGCGATCCGGCAATGCGAAGCGCGCTGACGCGCGATACCTTCTCTGCGTCCTCTGCGCCTCTGCGCGCACAAATCTTCTCCGCGCCTCCGCGCCTCCGCGTGATCAATCTCTTCTTCCGGGCGGTTTCGCCGGATCGCCACGCGTTGACGTATCCAAGCCGCGGGGGTAGCCGCGCAGCGATGGCAACCTTCCTCGACTTCGAGAAACCGATCGCCGAGCTCCAGAGCCGGATCGACGAGCTGCGCCGTACCGCCGAGGGCGGCGCGGTGGACATCCAGGCCGAGATCGGGCCGCTCCAGGCCAAGGCCGAGCGGCTGCTCCAGGACACCTATGCCAAGCTCACGCCCTGGCAGAAGACGCAGGTCGCGCGGCACCCCGAGCGGCCGCACTTCAAGCATTATGTCGCGGGGCTGATCGAGGACTTCACGCCGCTGGGCGGCGACCGCGCCTTTGCCGACGACAATGCGATCATCGGCGGGCTGGGGCGTTTCCGCGGGCGGCGGGTGATGGTGATCGGCCACGAGAAGGGCGACGACACCGCGAGCCGGCTCAAGCACAATTTCGGCATGGGCAAGCCTGAGGGATACCGCAAGGCGATCCGGCTGATGCAGCTCGCCGACAAGTTCCGCCTGCCGGTGATCACCTTGGTCGACACTTCGGGCGCCTTCCCGGGCGTGCAGGCCGAGGAGCGCGGCCAGGCCGAGGCGATCGCGCGCTCGACCGAAATGTGCCTCAATCTGGGCGTGCCCCTGGTCGCGACGATCCTGGGCGAGGGCGGCTCGGGCGGCGCGGTGGCGCTCGCGGCGGGCAACAAGGTGCTGATGATGGAGCACGCGGTCTATTCGGTGATCTCGCCCGAGGGCTGCGCGTCGATCCTGTGGCGCACCGCCGACAAGGCCGCCGACGCCGCCGAGGCGATGAAGGTCACCGCGCAGCATCTGAAGGACCTCAAGGTGATCGACGGGATCATCGGCGAGCCGCTGGGCGGCGCGCATCGCGATCCGGGCGCCGCGGTGCTGGCGCTGGGCGACGCGGTCGAGGCGGCGCTGGCCGGGCTCGACGGCCTCTCGCCCGAGGCGCTGCGCCAGGCACGTCGCGCTAAGTTCCTCGCGATGGGGCGGCTCTGATCCGATCCAATCTGATCGCGCCGATCCGGTCGAGATAAAGAAAAAGGGCGGCGGAACCTGGTTCCGCCGCCCTCTCTCTGTCTCGATCGACTGAGGCTTACGAAGCCTTCATGTTCGATTCGACGTTCGTGAAGGTGGTCTTCAGCTGGTTGCCGAGGCCCTGCATCGCGGCGATGGCGGCGACGGCGATGAGAGCGGCGATCAGGCCGTACTCGATCGCGGTGGCGCCCTTGGAATTCTTAACGAAGTTGCGAATCTTCTGCATAACCGGTCTCCAACGTTCTAGAACTACTTCATTCACCCGGCCGGCCCGGAGATCCGGTTCGGCATCAACAACCCTATGGGAGGGAAGTAAAGAAACGGCTAAACCGGTGTATTACCAACCCGTTAGTCATTCTTAGCTGGCGGTCTGGACCTTGTCGCTGACGTTGTTCCACATGCCGGCCGTGACAGCGCCAACCGCCAGCAGCGCTGACATGATGGCGAGCACGATCAACGCGCAGATCAGGCCATATTCTACTACGGTGGCCGCTTTGGTATCGCGGACCAGGCAGCGGATCGTCTTCACTAGGGCTCGCATATCGCCCGCTTCTCCCCCACAGGATTTGCTGCGGATAGCGAAAGAGAATTAACGAAGTGTCGAACCCCTTTTCCGGACTATTGCTGGTAGTAGCCGTCGCGCTGGTAGATCGTGACGGCCGCGTGCTGGTCCAGCAGCGCCCGCCGGGCAAACCGATGGCGGGGCTGTGGGAGTTTCCCGGCGGCAAGGTCGAGGCGGGCGAAGTGCCCGAGGCCGCGCTGGCCCGCGAGCTTGCCGAGGAGCTCGGCATCGCGATCGACGCGCATGCATTGGCGCCTGCCGCCTTCGCCAGCGAGGGGCTGGGCGGGCGGCATCTGCTGTTGTTGCTCTATGTCGCGCGGGAGTGGGAAGGGACGCCCGAGCCGCACCACGCCAGCGCGCTCCAATGGGTGCGGCCCGCCGAGATGCGCGCGCTGGCGATGCCGCCCGCCGACGTGCCCTTGGTCGACGCGCTCGAGCGGCTGCTCAGTCCGGACGCCGTGGTCTGAGCGCGTCGGCGAGCGAGGCGGTGGCGCTGCCCGGCCGCGCGGCCTTGGGCTGCGAGGGATCGGGCGCCCAGCCGGTCAGATAGACGATCTCGAAACGCTCGGGGGTACGGCCGTCCTCCTCGGCGCGATCGGCGAAGGCCGCGGAGGTGCGGACGAGCATGTCGCGCGTGAGCGGCGCTGGGTTCGGCAGCAAATTGGTCGCCGCCATGCCGCGCAGGTCGCGGAGAAGGTTGGGCAGCCCCGCATAGCGCACCACCAGCGTCTCGATGTCGGAGACCGGAAGCGCGAAGCCCGCGCGGCTGAGCAGGTCGCCGGCCGAGCGCACGTCGATCTGCGGATGGAAGCGTGCGGCGGGACGATCGCCCTCGGCCTCCTTGACGCAGGCGCGCAGCGTGGAAAGCGTCCCCGCGCCGGCGAAGGCGCCCAGGAACAGGCCGTCCGGGCGCAGCACACGGCGGGCGAGGGCGAGGGCGCCGGGCACGTCGTTGACCTGGTCGAGCACGCCCGCCGAGATCACCAGGTCGAACGAGGCGTCGGCGAAGGGCAGGCGGTCCTCGTCCGCCTGTACCCCGCCGGCGGCGCGCGCGAAGCCGAAGCCGGCATCGAGGCGGGCGATTCGGACGCCGGGAATCCGCAGGTCGCCGGCGAAGCTGCCGAGGTCGAGCACGTCGCGGAATTCGCGCTTCACGGCATCGAGGCGCTCGAGAATCCCTTCGAGCATGTGCTCGCGCAGGAAGGCGAATCCCACATAGCCCGGGGCGGCGCGGTCGCGGCGGCGTCTGCGGGAGGCACGCGAGAAGATTTCGGAGGGGTTTTCGGAGTCGGACACGCGCGGCTTGTGCAGCGCCTGCGCGCCCGCGACAAGGACGTGCATGGCCGCGCTCGCTTCCCTCGTACGCCTCGCCGATCTCGCGCTGCCGCCGCGCTGCCCGGGATGCGGGGAGGTGACCGCGGCGGACCATCGCTTCTGCGCGTCGTGCTGGGGGGCGCTGCGCTTCCTCGGACCGCCCTGGTGCGCGGCGTGCCAATTGCCCTTCGCGTTCGACCGCGGCGAGGACGCCCTATGTGGCGAATGCCTCGCCGATCCGCCGCCGCATGATGGCGTGCGCGCGGCGGTGGCCTATGGCGAGGTGGCGCGCGAAGTGGCGCTCAAGCTCAAATATTCGGGACGGCTCGCCTGCGCGCAGACGATGGCGCGCGCGATGGAGCGGCTGATGCCCGAGGACGCCGGTCTGCTGGTGCCGGTGCCGCTCCACCGCTGGCGGATCTGGTCGCGCGGGTTCAACCAGGCGGCGCTGATCGCGGCGGCGCTCTCCAGGGCCTGCGGGGTGCCGTCCGACGCTGGGGTGCTGCGGCGCGTGAAGGCGACGCCGGTGCTCCGCGGGCTCGGTGCGCGCGGCCGGGCGAGGGCGGTGGCGGGGGCGTTCGCGCTGACGGACGGTGCCAGGGCGAAGCTCGCGGGGAAGACGGTGGTGCTGGTCGACGACGTGCACACCAGCGGCGCGACCGCTGCGGCCTGCGCGCGCGTGCTCAAGCGTGGGGGGGCGGCGAAAGTGATCCTTCTGTGCTGGGCGCGCGTTCTCGAAGCCGAAGCGCTGGATTGACAAGCGCGGCCGCGGATCACAACTCGAGACACACATGGCCAAGATCGAAATCTACACCAAGGCGTTCTGCCCCTATTGCTACCGCGCCAAGGCGCTGCTCGACACCAAGAAGGTCGAGTATGAGGAGATCGACATCACGATGGGCGGCCCGCGCCGCCCGGAGATGATCCAGCGCGCCCATGGCCGCACCACGGTCCCGCAGATCTTCATCGACGGCAGGCATATCGGCGGTTCGGACGATCTCGCCGCGCTAGACCATGAGGGCGGACTGGACCCGTTGCTGGCGGCATGAAGGCAGCGCTTCTCCAGATGACCAGCGGGATCGATCCCGCCGCCAATGCCCGCACCCTCGTCGAGGGCGTCGAGCGGGCCAAGGCGGGCGGGGCGGCGATGCTGTTCACCCCCGAGATGTCCGGCCTGCTCGACCGCGATCGCGATCGCGCCGCAGGATCGCTGGCGCGTGAAGACGAGGATCGCGTGCTCGCCGCGGTGCGCGACGCCGCGGCGAAGCACGGGATCTGGGTGCATCTCGGCAGCCTCGCGGTGCTGCGCGACGACGGCAAGCTCGCCAATCGCGGCTTCGTGATCGACGATTCCGGCGCGATCCGCGCGCGCTACGACAAGATGCACCTGTTCGACGTCGACCTGCCCACCGGCGAGAGCTGGCGCGAATCGAACAGCTACGCGCCCGGCGAGCGCGCGGTGACGGTGCAGACTCCGCTCGGCGTGCTGGGGCTGGCGATCTGCTATGATCTGCGTTTCCCGGACCTGTTCCGCGCGCTGAGCGACGCGGGCGCGACCCTGCTCGCGGTGCCGGCGGCGTTCACCCGGCCGACGGGCGCGGCGCACTGGCACGTGCTGCTGCGCGCGCGGGCGATCGAGGCGGCGGCGTTCGTGATCGCGGCCGCGCAGTCCGGCATCCATGACGACGGGCGGGCGACCTATGGCCATTCGCTCGTCGCCGATCCCTGGGGCGAATTGCTGCTCGACATGGGCGAGGCAGCGGGCGTCGGCTTCGCCGAGATCGATCCGGCGCGGATCGAGGCGGCGCGCGGCCGCGTGCCCGTGCTGCGGCATCGCCGCTCCATTCCGCCGGTGGAAACGCTGTGATCGTCTTCGACCTCAAATGCGCCGCCGGACATGTCTTCGAGGCTTGGTTCGGATCGAGCGCCGCCTGGGAGGAGCAGCGTGCGGCGGGGCTGGTCGCGTGCCCGATGTGCGGCAATGGCGACGTCGCCAAGGCCGTGATGGCGCCCAACGTGGCCGCCAAGGGCAACCAGCGTGCCGCCGCGCCCGTGCCGGCGCCCTCCGGCAATGCGCCGCCGCCCGAGGTCGTGAAGGCGGCGATGGAGATGATCGCCTCGGCGCAGGCCAAGATACTCGAGACGTCGCAATGGGTGGGCACGGCCTTCGCCGACAAGGCCCGCGCGATGCATCTGGGAGAGGAGCCGACGGCGCAGATCCACGGCCAGGCCACGCCCGAACAGGCGCAGGAACTGGCCGACGAGGGCGTGCCCGTGGCGCCCTTGC
>NZ_JAPKNM010000058.1 GCF_026460985.1 Sphingomonas sp. | reverse complement strand
TTCCTCCCCCTCCGTCAGGCTGCGCCTGCCACCTCCCCCTGGCGGGGGAGGATTGCCGCTTCAAGCGCCCGTCGGATACCCGCCCACCTCGCGCTCGTCGTCGATCACCCGGCCCTTGCCGGTGCGCACCTCCCTCACGATCCTTTTGTCGACCGCGTCGCGCTCCCAGGGCCGCGCGCCGGCCTGGGCGAGGACCCATTTCTCGACCTGGCGCGCCGGCCGCGCCTTGAAGCCTTCGGGCCAGAAGGGCGGGCGGGTGAGGGGGATGATCTTCGGCTTGCGGTTCGAGATCACTTCGATCGGCACCATCGGGCGGCTGCCGGAGAGGGTGAAGATATTGTCGCGGTCGAACAATTCGAGGTCGCCCTGGCCCTCGAGGATCAGGAAGGGCAGGTCGTCGCGGGTCGAGGCACCGCCGCGCACGACGTTGCCGACGATCGCCAGCCTGCCGACCGTCCAGGGATGGCCGACCCATTCCTCCTCGTTGAGCGCATAATGCATGCAGCGATTGCCGGGATCGTAGATCAGGTTGTTCGCGGTGAGGGCGTGCGCGCCGCCCTTGAACAGCTGGTTGCGCTCGTAATTATGCGCGTAGAGATTGCCCGCGATCAGCACCTCGGTGACGTTGTCGTGGATCAGCGAGCCCTTCGAATGCTCGCCCTTGGCGTGGCTCGAGTTCGACAGCCCCTCGGCGACGATATTGTGGGTGAAGCTGATCCGCCGCGAGGTGTGCTGGCGCCACGCCTCGACCGTGTCGCCGCCGGCGAAGCGCGGGCCCGAGGCGGAGAGATTCTCGTCGGTCGCCCAGGCGAAGGAGCAATGGTCGACGATCACGTCGTGCGCCGCGCTGGTCGAGAGTCCGTCGACTTCCCAGCCGCTCTTCGGCGCGGCCCCGTCGGCGCCCGCGCGCACCCGGATGTGGCGGATCACCACATCGTGCGCTGAGATCGAGATGCCGCCGCGGATCAGCGTGATGCCGGGGGAGGGCGCGCTTTCGCCGTCGATCGTCACGAAGGGCTCGCGGATCGACAGGCTCTTGCGGCCGAGGTCGATCACGCCGCCCACCGCGAACACGATCCGCCGCGGCCCCGTCGTCTCCAGCGCGGCGCGCAATGTGCCCGGGCCCTCGGAGGCGAGGCTGGTGACGCGCAGCACCTGTCCGCCGTCGCCGCCCTTCGTCCTGGTCCAGCCGGTGGTGGGCGCGGGTTCGCGCGCGAGCGAAGGGGCGTGCCCGGCCGCCAGAGCCGCGCCCAGGAAGGTCCGCCGGTTCAACCGCAAATCCGCTCTCCCGCCCGTGTCCGCCCGCACATGCTTAACGAAAGGCTAAGCTGTGCCCTTGCGGAACAGTCCAAAAACCATGCTAGCCAGAGGTCGTTTCGCCAGCAATATCGACGCGCATGACGACTCGACCCTCGCTTCTCCGAGGCGCGCTCATGCTCCTCCTCGCATCGTTGCTGATGCCCTCCGCCGCCCTGGCCGCAACGGCCAAGGGCCCGATCGTCCTCGCGATCCTGACGCCCGACAGCCCGCTCGAGGAAGGCGAATATCTGTGGGAGCCCGAGCGCGCGCCGACGGGCAAGCTCGAGATCGTCGCCGATGTCGCGCGCGACACGCTCTACGTCTATCGCGGCGGCGTCGAGATCGGCCGCACGATCCTGATCTACGGCGCCGACGAGAAGCCGACCCCGCTCGGATCCTTCCCGATCCTGCAGAAGAAGAAGGATCACATCTCGAACCTCTACAACGCCCCTATGCCCTATATGCAGCGGCTGACCTGGGGCGGGGTGGCGCTGCACGGCAGCGGCGAGACGGTCGACAATCGCTATGCCACGCATGGCTGTATCGGGATGCCCGACGAGTTCGCGGCCTTGCTCTTCCGGGTCACGAAGCTCGGCGACCGCGTGACGGTGACGCGCAACTGGCTGCCGCAATTCTACGCGAGCTGAGCGCGGGGATTCCACCGTGGCCCTGTTCGGGGATTACCCCGACGGACAGTGCGCGCGGCGGCTAGTATCAAGGCTCCGGATCGATGCCCGGAGGCTTGGCGATGACGATGATGAGGGCCGCGGTCGCGCGGGAATTCGGCGCACCGCTCGCAATCGAGGAACTGCCGGTGCCGAAGCCCGGCCCGGGCGAGGTGCTGGTCAAGATCGAGGCCACAGGCGTCTGCCATACCGATCTCCATGCCGTGGACGGCGATTGGCCGGTGAAGCCGGCCCTGCCGCTGATCCCGGGGCATGAGGGCGTCGGGCGCGTCGCGGCGGTGGGCGCGGGCGTCGACGATTTGAAGGAAGGCGACGCGGTCGGCGTCCCCTGGCTGTACGATGCCTGCGGACGCTGCGAATATTGCCAGACGGGTTGGGAAACGCTGTGCGAGCAGCAGCATAACAGCGGCTACAGCGTCAACGGCACCTATGCCGATTATGCCCTCGCCAAGGCGGCCTATGTCGGCCACCTTCCGGCGAACCCCGATTTCGCGGCACTCGCCCCGATCCTCTGCGCCGGCGTGACCAGCTACAAGGGGCTGATGGAGACCGAGGCGCGGCCCGGCGAATGGGTGGTGATCTCGGGCATCGGCGGGCTCGGCCACGTCGCGATCCAATACGCCAAGGCGATGGGGCTGCACGTCGCCGCGCTCGACGTCGCGCCCGACAAGCTCGCGCTGGCGGAGTCGCTCGGAGCGGAGGTGACCGCGAACGTCGCCACCGAGGATGCCGTCGCCAAGGTGCGGGCCGCGACCGGGGGCGGGGCGCACGGCGTGCTGGTGACCGCGGTGTCGCCCGCGGCCTTCGCCCAGGCGATCGCGTGCAGCCGGCGGCGCGGCACCGTCGCATTGGTCGGGCTGCCGCCGGGCGACTTCCCGACGCCGATCTTCGACCTGGTGCTCAAGCGGATCACGGTGCGCGGATCGATCGTCGGCACGCGCAAGGATCTGGCCGACGCTTTGGCCTTCGCGGCCGAGGGCAAGGTGAAGGCGACGGTCGCGGTCGAGCCGCTGTCGGCGGTCAATCAGGTCCTCGACCGGCTGCGCGACGGCAAGGTCGAGGGACGCATCGTGCTGCGGCCGTGAGCGAGGGGAAAGCTGGGGCGGATCGACATTCGGCTCAAATATCCTCTCCCCTTGATAGGGGAGAGGATAGCGGAGCTTGGCAGCTTGCTGCCTAGCGCAGCTTGGAGAGGGGTAGAGCGGAGCGCAGCTCCGCGCGGCTGCTGCGCAGCCGCACCC
>NZ_JAPKNM010000057.1 GCF_026460985.1 Sphingomonas sp. | reverse complement strand
AGGTGAAGCTGCCGCTCGAGCCGTTGAGGATGTCGATGCCCGCGTCGCCGCCGTTGAGATTGACCGGGCCAATGAAGTTGTAGGTGCCGTCCGCATTGTCGAACTGCAGGCCGGTACCGTTGGTGACGTTCAGCGTCCCGGTCTGGAAGACGACCGCGCCACCGCTGTGGTTGAGGATCGAGACCGCGGCGGTCGCCGCGGTCGCATAGGTCATCGAGCCCGAATAAGTGACCGCGGCGGTCGAGTTGCGGATGTCGATGCCGATGCCGCTCGGGCTGACGATCGACGTGCCGGTGCCGAAGGTGAAGGTGCCGCTCGACCCGTTGACGATGTCGAGGCCCGCATCGCCGCCGTTCAGCGTCGTGGTGCCGGTGAAATTGTAGGTGCCGTCCGCATTGTCGAACTGCAGGCCGGTGCCGCTCGTGGCGTTGGCCGTGCCGGAGAGATTGACCGCGCCGGTGTGGCCGCCGCTGACGCTCAGCACCGCGTCGGCGCCGGCATAGTTGATGGCGCCCGAATAGTTGAGCGTGCTCGCGCCGCTGTTCGACAGGAGGATCGCCGCGCCCGTGGTGGTCCCGATCGACGAGGTCGCGCCGAAGCTGAAGCTGCCGGTCGCGCCGCCGGTCATGGTGATCGCGTTGGCGGCACCGTTGGCGACGCTCAGCGCATCGATGTCGAGCGCGCGCCCGGCCGCGCCCATGCCCGCGACATTCTGGGTCCCGACGGCGTTGCCGGTGCCCGAATAAACGAGGCTCGACAGCACGACATCCGCCGACAGATCGGTCAGGAGCAAGCCATAGGCGACGCCGTTCGCCACGTCGATCGTCCCGCCGCTGGTCGCGAAGCGGAACCCGCCGATGCCGGTGATGTCCACGCCGGTATCCCGGGTGGCGAGATCGAGATCGAGATCGAGGTCGCCCTCGGCCTGGGTGAGATAGAGGCCCACGCCGCCCACCCGGATCGCCGTCGTGCCGATATCCAGCGCGCCGCTGACGGCCTGGAAGCCTGCCGTGACGAGATCGGAATCGAAGACGACGCTGTCGCCGAAAAGGCCCGCGCTCTCGCCGTTTCCGCCCAGGATCGTGATGTCGTCGAGCGCGGTGACCGTCAGCGTCCCCGCGTTCGTGCCGTCGAGATTGAGGACAGCTCCGCTGGCGGAGGCGAGCAGCAGGTTGGTCAGCGAGACGCTCGTATCCGCCGCCGCGTCGACGATCAGGATGGCGTTCGAGCCGGCGCCGATGCTGCTGTTGCGGATCGTCGTATTGGCATATTGCCCGATGATGCCGATGCCGTTCGGCGCGTCGATGAGGATGCCGTCGACCACGGTGTCGGCGCCCAGCGAGAGCGTCGCCGTCGCGGCCGTCGTGGTGAGGACCGGTGCGCCCGAGCCGGTGAACGGATTGACGATCTGTCCGGGAGTGATTCCGAACAGGGTCAGGTTGGTGGGGCCGCCCGCCGGCAGGGTGAGCGTGTCGCCGTTCAGGAATCCGAGCAGCGACTGCCCGTTGCCGAGATCGAAGGTGCCGCCCGCGCTCGCCGCGTCGAGCACGTCCTGGCCGCCGGTCAGATCGTTGAGCAGGATGATGATCTGCGCGCCCGAGAGCTCGGCGTCGGCGAGGCTGCCCGGATCGGCCATGGTGCCCACGCCCGTGGCGCCCGCGGCGACGAAATAGGTGGTCGCCGAAGTCACCAGCCGGCTGGTGTCGCCGATCAGGTTGACGTCGGCGAAGTCGTAGTTCCCCACCGCGCCGTTGAGGCCGGCGATCTCGATCGGCACGCTGGCGTTGATCGTCGAGGCCGCGCCGTCGGCGTCGGTGTTCGATCCGTCGCCGTAGCGGAAATTGCCGGTGATCGCGGCGTTGGTCAGATCGACGCCGATGCCGACGCCAGTGATCGTGCTGCTCTCGCTGACGATGATGTTCGCCGCGGTGGTCGAGCCGGTGAGGTCGATGCCCTTGCTGCCGACGGTCGAGGTGCCGGTGATGTCGAGCGTCTGGAAGGTGACGTTGCCGAGCGCGCCCGTGAGGTCTACCGCGGTCTGGTTGGCGCCGATGCCGATGTCGACATTGCCGAAGCTGATCGATCCGGCCGAATCGGTGATCACCGAGATCACCGCGCCGCCCGACAGCTGCACGTCGCCGAGCATATTGGTGCCGTCGGCATCGTTGAACAGCACGCCCGATCCCGCGCTGGCGCTGATCGTCGCCTGCGAGAAGTCGAGCACGCCGCCGGTCTGCCCGTCCACCACTAAATTGTCGGTGTTCAGCCCTTGGCTGAGGCTGCCGAGATACGTGACGTTGGCGTCCGAATTCTCCAGCATGAAGTTGGCGACCGTGCCGTCGGTGACGCTGGTGCCCGCGCCGAAGGTGAAGCTGCCCGAGGAACCGCTCGCGACGTGGATCCCCGCGTCGCCGCCGTGCAGCGTGGTCGTGCCGGTGAAGGAATAGGTGCCGTCGGCGTCGATGAACTGCAGGCCGGCGCCGCCGGTCGCGTCGATCGTGCCGTCGTGGAAGCTGACCGTGCCGGTGTGCGAGATGACCCCCACCGTCACGTTGGAAGCGGGCCCGCTGGTGATGTCGCCCGCATAATCGAGGTTGACCGCGTCGCCGAGCAGGACGGCCATGCCGACATTGTCGGTGATCGATGCGTTGGCGAACACATAGTCGCCGCTACCCAGGAGGGCCAGCCCGCCGTCGGTGAGGCTGAGGCTGCCGACGTTCAGCACCGGCTGCGCTGGATCGGCGGCAGTGTTGGTGGTCATGAAGATGCCGCCGTCGACGGCGGTGATGCTGCCGAAATCGAGCGCCAGCGCGGCGTTCTGGGCGACCAGCGCCGCGTCGCCGTCGGTGTCGATCGATCCCGAGCGGACGACCGCGGTCAGATCGGTGTTGCCGACCAGCGACACGCCGACGCCGTTGGCGTTGAAGACGCTCAGGCCGGTGAGGTCGAGGCTGCCGTCGCCGACGATGTCGACGCCGAATCCGTCCACGCGCGCGCCGGCCGCACCGACCGTCAGCGCGCCGACCACGGCCTGCGCGCCGGCGGTCGCGAGATCGGCGTCGAACACTATGTCGGTGGCGAACAGGCCGCCGAGCTCGCCATTGCCGCCCGCGATGGTGATGGCGTCCAGCGCGGTCACCGTCAGCGAGCCCCCGCCGCTGCCGTCCAGCTCGAGCACGACGCCGCCGTTCGAGGAGAGCTGCAGGTTGCTCAGCGCCACGCTGGCAGCGGCACCGTTGTCGATCAGCTGGATCGCGCCGCCGTTGCCGGAGATGGTGCTGTTGCGGATCGTCACATTGGCGACGCCGCTGCCGAACACGCCGATGCCGCCGCCGGCGCCCGCGGTGCCGATGATCACGCCGTCGATCGTATTCGACCCACCGAGCACGACGGTGTTCGCGCCCATGGTCGTGGTGGTCAGGACCGGCGCGCCCGATCCCGCATAGGGGTTGCTGATCTGGCCCTGCGGCACGCCGTAGAGCAGCAGGTTCGCCGGGGCGCCGCCCGGCAGCATGAGCGTGTCGCCGTTCAGGAAGCTGAGGAGCTGGCGCCCCGCCGCCAGGTCGAACGAGCCGCCCGCGTTCGCCGCGTCGAGCGTGTCCTGCCCGCCCGTAGGATTGTTGAGCAGGATGATCGTGTCGGCCGCGGACGCCTCGGCGCCCGCCAGGCTGCCCGGATCGGCCATCGTGCCGACGCCGCTCGCGCCCGCCCTGACGAAATAGAGTGTGCTCGACGAGGTCAGCGCACTGGTGTCGCCGGTGAGCGCCACGTCGAGGAAATTGTAGCTGCCCGTCCCGACGTTGATCCCGGTGATGACGATCGGGACGACTGCGTTGATCGTCGATGCCGCGCCGTCGGCATCGGTGTTCGAGCCGTCGCCGTCGCGGAAGCTGCCGGTGATCGCGGCGTTGGTCAGGTCGACGCCGACGCCGACGCCGGTGATGCTGCCGCTCTCGACGGTGGTGAAATTGCCCGCGAAGGTCGCCCCGGTCAGGTCGATGCCGCGCGTTCCGGTGGTCGAGCTGCCGGCGATGTCGAGCGTGTTGAAGCTGATCGTGCCCGACATGCTGCGCGCGTCGACGCCGGTGGTGTTGGCGCCGAGGCCGACGATGTCGACGTCGCCGAAGGTGATCGAGCCGGTGCTGCCGGCGCCGATCACGATGCCGACGGTGCCCGGATTGGCAATGAGAGTGGCGCCGCTGACCAGAACCGATCCGTCGACATCGGCGAGCGTGACGCCGCTGCCGCTGCCGCTGACCGCGATGCTGCCGATCGTCACGCTGCGGCCGGCGGCCACGCCGTCGATCGAGACGCCCGCGCCGCCGCCGCTGATCGACGCGCCGGCGACCGTGACGTTGCCCAGCGCGTCCTGGATATTGAGCCCGGCGCCGACCGCTCCGGAGAACCAAAGCGCGCCGAGCGAGACCGCGCCGCTATTGCCGTTCAGCTCGACCCCGTCGCCGCCGCTTCCGACAGCGCTGATCGCGCCGAGCGCCACCGCGCCATTATTGCCGACGACCTGGACCGCGTCACCGCCGCTGCTGGTCACGTTGATCGAGCCGGTCGTCACGGTGCCGCTGTTGCCGCTGATCTGGAGCGCCGCGCCGGCGCTGCTGCCGACGGTGATCGCGCCGACGGTCACTGCCGCGCTGTTGCCGTTGATCGCGATGCCGGTCCCGACGCCGCTGCCGCCGACCGCGACGCTGCCGATGGTGACCGCCCCACCGGTCACGCCCTGCATGGCGAGCGCGCCGCCCGCCGAATTGCCGGTCGAGACCGCGCCGAAGCCGATCCCGCCCGACGCCACGTCGAGAAGCGAAAGCGCCGCGCCGGATCCGGTCGCGGCAATGTCGACATCGCTGGCCGAGACGGTGAGCATCCCCGCCCCGGCGCCACTCAGCGCCAGCGTGGTGCCCGCGGTGGAGGCCAGGTCGAGATGCGTCAGCTGGACCGAGCTGGTCGCGCCGCCGTCGCTGATCGCGATCGCGCCGGTCGCGCCCGAGATGTTCGAATTCTGGATCCGGACATTGCTGACGCCGCTGCCCTCGACGCCCACATCGCCGCCGGCATTGCGGATGACGAGCCCGTCGATGGAGCTGTTGCTGGCGAGGTTGACCGTCGCCGCGCCGGCGGTGCTCGTGGTGAGCACCGCGCCGCCCGAGCCGGCATAGACGTTGGTGATGCCGCTGGGGCCGAGGCCCGAGACCGTCAGGTTGGCCGGCAGGCCGGCGCCGCTGACCGCGAAGAAATCGCCGTTCAGGAAGCTGACCAGCGACTGCCCCGCCGCAAGATCGAACGATCCGCCCGCGCTCGCCGCGTCGAACACGTCCTGCCCGCCGGCCGGATCGTTGAGCAGCACGATATATTGCGCGCTAGAGGCGTCCGCCCCGGCCAGGTTGCCCGGATCGTTGCGCGTGCCCGCGCCGGTCGCGCCGACGCGCGCATAATAGGCGCTGATGCCCGCGCCGGTGAGGTTCGAGGTGTCGCCCACCAGATTGGCGTCGGCGAAATTGTAGCTCCCGTTGGAGCCGTTCATCTGCGCGATGACGATGGGCACGTTCGCGCTGATCGTGCTGTTCATCGGCGTGGCGTTGCCGTCGCCGAAGCGGAACTGGCCGGTCATGTTGGCCTGGGTCAGGTCGACGCCGATGTTCACGCCCTGGATCGTGCTGCCGGCGATGGTCATCACGTTGCCGGTATTGGTCGATCCGGTGACGTTGATGCCGGTGCCCGTCCCGGTGCCGGTGATGTCGAGCGTGTTGAACAGCACCGTGCCGTGCGTGTTGCGCACGTCGACGCCGTTGAAATTGCCCAGCCCGGTGATGTCGACATCGCCGAAGGTGACCCCGCCCGGAACGGTCCCGATGACGATGCCGTTGGCGCCCGGATTGGCGATCGTCACCAGCCCGGCGAAGTTGATCGAGCCGGCGAGCCCGTTCAGCGTGATCGCGTCGCCGACGGTGCCGGTGAGCGTGATCGCGCCGAAGCTGATCGCCGAGCCCGCCAACGTGTCCTGGACGAGGATGCCGCCGCTGCCGCTGATCGGCCCGGTGAAGTTGATCGTGCCGCTGGTGTTGAAGATCGCGACGATCGGCGAGGCGCCGGCCGCGTCGGTGATCGATCCGGCGAACACCAGGCCGGCGCTGCCCCCGCTGCCCGCGACGCCCTGCTCGCCGATCCGGACCGAGCTGCCGCCGCTGTTGGTGATCGTGCCGCCGTTGACGCGCACGAGGCCCGTCGAGTTGAGGATGACCAGCCCGTCGCCGCCGCTGTTCGAGATCGTCAGCGTGCCGATGGTGAGCGCATTGCCGCCCGTCCCGCCGCCTTCGACCGTATCGAGGATCACGCCCGGCCCGGCCGCGCCGACCGAGCTGACGGCGGCGAAGTTGAGGTTGATCACCAGCGGGTCGAGATCCACGGCGGTGCCGCCGACGGTGTCGATCGTGCCGTCGAGCGTCGCGAGGGTGAAGCTGTTGACCTTCGAATTGACGACGCGGAGGCCGGTGGCGCCGGTGTTGGCGATGTCGAGATCGGCGAAGCTCAGGCTGCCGGTGACGTCGGTGAGGAAGACGCCCTGCCCGTTCACTCGCGCCGCGGCGGTGCCGACCTGCATCCGGCCGGCATTGACCGCCTGGATGCCCGCAGTCGCGGTGCTCGCGTCGAAGGTCGCCGAGCGGACGCTGAGGCCGCCGGTCTCGCCGTTGCCGCCCTGGATCGTGATCCCCGAGAGCCCGGCGACGGTGACGGTGCCCGCGCCCGATCCGTCGATGTCGAGCACGTTGCCGCCGGTCGCCGACAGCGTGAGGTTGGACAGCGAGGCGGTGAGGTTCGCGCCGCCATCGTTGATGTCGATCGCGCCCGCGCCGCCCGAGATCGTCGAATTGGCGAGCGAGACATTGCTGCCGCCGTTGATCAGCACGCCCGCGCCCGCGCCGCCGCGGATGGTCAGGCCGGTGAGCGACACCGCGCCGAGCGTGTTGGTGAGCGAGAGCCCGGCGCCGCCGGTATTCTCGATCGTCACGCGATCGAGCGCGAAGCCGCCGACGCCGTTCGCGGCGATGCCGACGCCCGAGCCGCGTACGGTCACGTCGCGGACCACCGAGCCCTGGCCGAGCGTCACCGCCGCGCCCGCGGCATTGGTCCCCACGATCACGCCGTTGGTGCCGCCGAGCGCGAACTGGGTGGTGCTGCCGTTGCGCAGGCGCACGTCGACCGCGCTCGCGCCGCCGAGCAGATACTGGTCGGTGGCGAGCGTGACGCCGCTCGTGCTGATATTGCCCGCATTGCCGAGCGCCACGACGACGCCGTTGGTGCCCGCGCGCGTCACCGCGTCGTTGAGCGTCGTGGGAGCGGCCAGCGTTCCCGCCGCGCCGGTGACGCCCGCGCCGTTCGCATAATAGAAGCCGCCGAACTGGTTGCCCGTGCGCGCGTCGACCGCGAAGCGGCTGGAGGTCAGATCGGTGTAGCGGCTGCCCGAGCGCGCGACATAGTCGCGCCGCACGCGATCGCCCATCTGGCGGTCGAGCCCGGTCGGCGACGCGCCGCGATCGCCCGCGCGCCCGCCGAACGGAATCGAGAGACGCACATGCGCGCGCGCATCGGTGCCGAAGCGATTGTCGTGCTCGACGACGCCGCCGAAGGTGAAGCGCGTCCCTCTGTCCTTGTCCTCGATGTCTAGCTCGAGTCCGCCGCGGACGCCGCGATAGCTCTCGTCGGCCTTGCGGTCCCAATAGTCGAAGCCGCCCACGGAGCCGCGGATGCTGGCATTGCCGCCCACCGGCAGGCGCACGCCCGCCTCGCCGTTGAAGCCCTGGAGCGGAATCGCCTCGAGCCGGAAGCCGCTATACCGCTCGACCAGCCGGTTGTTCTCGAGCACCAGCGCGCCCGAGCCCGCGGCGTTGGGATCGATGAAGCCGATCGTCCGCGTCTTGCTGAGCGGCAGGCGATAGTTGACGCGGACGTCGAACACCGAGGAGAAGCCCTCGAGCCCCATCGACAGCGCCGCCTGATCGCGCGATCCGATGTCCGAGCGGTAGAAATCGGCGCCGACATTGACGCCGATCGCGGTGTCCTCGCTGGTGCGGAAACGCGCGCCGACCGTGGCCGAACCGTTGCGATCGAAGCGCTGGTCATAGCCGATGCGGCCGTCGACATAGACGAGGCTCGAATCGTTCTGCGCGATCGGAGCGAAGAGCGAAGTCGAGACGCCGATGTCCTTGCCGGCCTGGGCCTCGGCCTCGGCGCGCGGCTTCCAGTTGGGGGCATCGCTCGTCTGCGCCCAGGCGGGCGCCGCGGCCGCCAGAACGGCCCCGGTCAGGCACGTCGAAAAGAGCCGCGCCTTGCTGGACTTGCGCATGAATATTCCCCCTGTTCGCCAGCCGCGCGCAGCAGCTGACGCTCCCTATCAAGCGTGCACGTTGACTCGCCCGTCTGAGCGGACGTTGTCGAACCCCTCGGCGACACCTGGTTAAGGGGTAGCACAGCACGAAACGGGCAACAAGCGACGGCTCCGTACGAAAAGCCAGCCGCGTAGACCAGGAACGCACGTTTTCAGTCAAAAGTGGGACAGTTTATTTCCGCGGTTCTTGCAGACCCTAGAGCGTTGGAGTTGAAACAGTTTTCCTCCAGATATGCGCATGACTAGGGCAGCAGGATAGTCGAGCCTATCGTCTTTCCTGCTTCGAGCGCGCGATGCGCCTCCACGACATCTTCCAACGCGAAACGCTGGCCGATCTCGGCGCGCACGGCCCCGCTCTCCAGCATCGCGAACAGCCTCGCCGCGCCCGCGGTACGCTCCTCGGGGGTCGCATAATAATGGAACGACGTGGGCCGGGTGACGAACAGCGAGCCGTGGCGGCTGAGCGCGGCCAGGTCGACGCCTTCGACCGGCCCGCTGGCATTGCCAAAGCTGACGATCAGCCCGCGCCTACGGGCCGAGGCGAGCGATGCTTCCCATGTCGCCTTGCCGACCCCGTCGAACACCACCGCCGCGCCCTCGCCGCCGGTGATCTCGCGCACCCGAGCGGCGATGTCGTCGGTGCGCGACAGCAGTACATGGTCTGCGCCTGCGGCGCGCGCGGCTGCGATCTTCGCTTCGTTGCCGACCGTCCCGATCACCTCCGCGCCGACTGCCTTGAGCCATTGGACGAGGATCTGGCCGACCCCGCCCGCCGCAGCGTGGACGAGCGCCGTCCAGCCCGGCTGGACGCGGGCGCAGCGTTCGACGAGGAACTCGGCGGTACATCCCTTGAGCAGCACCGCCGCCGCGGTCTCGTCGTCCACCGCATCGGGGAGCCTGAACAGCGAGGCGGCCGGCAAATTGCGCGCAGTCGCATAGGCGCCGATCGGCGGGCCGAAGGTCGCCACCCGGTCTCCGGCCTTGAAGTCGGTGACGCCCTCACCGACCGCCTCGACGACGCCCGCCGCCTCCTGCCCGAGTCCGCTGGGCAAGGGCACTGGATACAATCCCGAACGGAAATAGGTGTCGATGAAGTTGAGCCCGATCGCGGTATTGCGCATCCGCACCTCGCCGGGCCCCGGCGGCGACAAGTCGACATCGGCCCAGCCGATCACCTCGGGCCCGCCCGTCGCCTCGATCCTTGCAATCCGCTCCACGCGCGCCTCCATGCAATGCACCGGCCAGCCCCATAGGATGAACGGCTTGGAGTCTGCCAGCACAAGCAGCGGCACCCGTCAGCGGGTCATTTGCGTCGGACGTCGGCTTCCTAGTGAATCGTCCCCACCGCGCGTGGGATCGACAGGAGCAGGACCAGCCGCTCGATCTGGCGCCAGCGGCAGAAATGCACGTGATTGCCCAGATCGCGGCTGCGATCGGCGCGCGCCGCGGCTTCGGAGCCGGCGTCGTCGCCGAACGCGCGGATCAGCTCGGCGGCATCGGCGACCTCGTGGACGTCGGCGAGATAGGGCATCTGTTCCATGGAGACTCCGGCTGCGCGCGATCCTGCGGACTCGACATCCTGCCTATCTCATAGAAATCTAAAGCTTTCGCGGCCCAGCAAGGTGAAGCGCCGCTAACCATTTCACGCGTCCGGCGTGACGGTGGCGCGCCGGGCCGGGACGCGGTAAGGGGCCGGAATGGCAAATCCCTCCTCGCGCACGCCCATGGCCGGCGGCTTCCTGCTCGCGCTCAGCCTCGTCGCCGGCACCGTCGTCGGGGCGGGCCAGGGACAGGCCTCGATCGGCTTCGTGGCGGGCCTCGGCGTGGGGCTGCTCCTGCTCCTCGCCATCTGGCTGATCGATCGCGCCCGGACGCGCTGAACGTGCCGAACGCCTTCAGCCCTTGTTCAGCCGACATGTGCCAAGCCGCGCGCATGCCTAAGCTCGTCAAATCGCTGATCCTTGGCGCGACGCTTCTCGTCGCCCCCGCAGCCATCGCGCAGGAGACTCCCGACGCGAAACTCGCCAAGATGCTGGAAGGCCGGGTCGCGGGAGCGCCGGTGGACTGCATCAGCCTCACCCAGGCCAGGTCGAGCCAGATCGTCGACGGCAAGGCGATCGTCTACGAGGTCGGCAGCCGCCTCTATGTCAACATACCCAGCTCGGGAGCGGAATCGCTCGACCAGGATGACGTGCTGGTGACCAAGACCATCGGCACGCAATTGTGCCGGATGGACTCGGTCAGCCTCGTCGATCGAACCACGCGATTCCCGCGCGGCTTCGTGTTGCTCGGGAAGTTCGTTCCCTACACCAAGGTCAAGGCCGCCCGCTGAACGGCAGGCCGGGTTCGGCTCAGCTGCGCTGCACCCGCGCCGCGCGCACCTTGCCGTCGGCGCCATATTCGATCCGATAGGTCTCGAAGCTCGGCCCCGTCGCGCTGCGGCCGAGGAAATAGATATCGGCGACCGGCCCGGTCGAATCGGGCTCGCCGAGCAGCGAACGCACCGTCTCGCGCGTCGCGCCCGGTACGATCCCCGCATCGTCGAGCCCGGAGACCATCGCGCCGCGGCGGCTCTCGCCGTCGTAATTGCCGCGCTCGGCCGCCCAGCCGGCCTTGTCGAAACCCATCTGCCCCCCTCCACAGCCGGCCAGTGCCAGCGCCAACGTCAATCCCAACATGGACGCACGGCCTGTCACGAACCGTTGGCGCTCGCATCGCCCTTGGGCGTGTTGATGACGCCGTTCGCGGGCGTCGGATCGGCCATGCCGTGCTGCCCGCGTGCCACCTGATCGCTCGGCGCGAGATGGCCGCTGCGGTCGACGACCATCAGCTCGCCATTGTCGAGCGCCTTCTGGACGAGGTCCGCGAGTTCCGCGGGCGAGGCGTTCGGGTTCTCGACGGCGATCCGGCGGCCGACTTCGTTGTTGTACAAATCCATCGCCTCCCGCACCGCGCCGTTGCCCGGCAGCCCTTCATGCGCCGTGGTGAACTGCTTCGTCCAGTTCTCGCCGAACTCGGAAGTGAGGCGGGCGTTCCAATAGGCATGGCGGAAGGCGTCGGTATGCCCGTCATTCTTGGGATAAGCGCGCTCGGCGAGCGCCCGCTCGTCCGCGGGCAGCGCATCGATCTGGCGCTGCGCCTCGACAGGGATCGTGCTCGGCGGCGGCACGCGCTGCTCGGAGACCGAGAAGGCCTCGTCGGCGATGTTCTTGAAGGTGTTGAGGCCGACGAAGCCGCGGTCGCGCGTGAGATTGTCGAGCAGCTTGCCCTCGGTCTCGGTGATCGTCCGCGTGCCGCCGAGGCCGCCCAGGGGGATCGCCCCGAACAGGCTGGGGCTCCACTCGATCACCTTGTCGTCGGGCACCTGATAGGTGCGCTCGACCTGCTTCGGATCCGGCCCGCCCGTCACCGGCGCCGCCGCGCGCGTAGCCATCGCCTGCGTGGCGCCTCCATCGATTCCCGATGCGAACATGATCCATCTCCAGCTTATGCCGCGCCTTGTCCCCGATGCGGCGACGGCGGGCCATAAGCGCTTCGACTAGAGCAGCGCCCGCCCCAGCCAGGCCACGCGCCCGATCACTTCCACCTCCGCCCCGCGGCAAAGCCGGGGCGGCCAGGCGGGATTGTCGCTGACCACTTCGACGCCGCCCACCGCGGCACGCAGCCGCTTGACCATCAGCACGCCGTCGAGCCGGATGACGAAGATCCCGCCCTTCCCCCGCACCTCGCGCCGATCGCGATCGACGAGAATCTCGTCGCCGTCGGACAGGGTCGGCTCCATCGAATCGCCCTCGACGCGGATCATCGAGGCGGCTGCCGGGCGAACCCCGAGCTGGCGGAGCAATGCCTGCGAGAGCGCGCCCGGGCGCCGCGCCGCCTCGTCCTCGGCCAGGCGCCCCGGCCCCGCCGACGCGCCGATATCGAGCCGGGCGATCTCCGCCAGCCCCTCGGCCTCGCGCCCGCCCAGCCGCGCCTCGGGCACGCCGAAGAAGCGCGCGAGCAGCGCGCGATCGCGCTCGGCCAGTTCGCGCGGGGATCCGCGCCGGACATATTGCTGGAGATAGGCGGCGTTGCGCCCGATCACGCGCGACAGCTCGGCGAAGCTGGCGCCCTGCTCCGCCATCAGCGCTTCCAGCGCGGCCCGTTGCGCGACCGGTTCCATGCCTGTTTCATACGCGTAGGATTTTTCCTAGACAAGTAGGAAATGAAGAACAAAACAGGATCATAGTCAGCGACTCGCATGAGGAGAAGGGCATGTCGGTGCATCGCAAGATCGAGAAATTCCTCCGGCGGGCGGACATGCCCGCCACCAAGTTCGGTCGGCTGGCGCTCGGCGATCCCGGGCTCGTCCGCGACCTGCGCAACGGTCGCGAGCTGCGCGCGCCCACGGTCGCGAAGCTCGAGGCCTTCCTCGCCGAACAGGAAACGGCGCGATGAGCCGCGGACCCGACGCCGCGACCCTGCTCGAACGCGCGTTGCTCGCAGGAGCGGAGGCCGCGGGCTGCCCCCTCACCCTTACCGCCGCCGAATGGACGCGCTGGGCGAGCGCGACCTTCACCGGCGCGCGCCACATGCTGACGCTGAGCGGCGCGGCGAGTCCCGCGCTGGACCACTGGCTGGTGGGATTGAGCGAAGCCGAGTTCGCGCTGCGCAACCATCTGGTCGCCGACCTCAGCGTAACGCGCGTGACGCGCGCGGACGGCGTGGCGACGATCGCGCTCGAGGCGCTGACCGTGGAGGAGCGTTAGATCGTATCGACATTCAAATTCCCCCTCCCTGCAAGGGAGGGGTTAGGGGTGGGTTGGCACCGGCCGGGGCTCGATGCCCCGGCCGGTGCCTTTTGCGG
>NZ_JAPKNM010000056.1 GCF_026460985.1 Sphingomonas sp. | reverse complement strand
TCGGTGAGACGGACAGGCCCCACCCCCAACCCCTCCCCTGAAGGGGAGGGGCTTTGGTTATCGCGAAATCGGTACGTAGTTCAGTGTCTTGAGCGCGTTCATTATCGTGCCCTCGTAGCGTTCGGGGACTGCGGCAGTTCCCATCGCCCAGGCCATAATGTCGACGTCCTGCTCCTCGAGCATCGCCTCGAACAGGTCGATCTCAGCATCGTTCCAGCGTTCGGCGTGGGCGTCGAAGAAGCCGCCGATCAGCAGGTCGGCCTCCTTGACCCCGCGGTGCCAGGCACGGAAGCGCAGGCGCTTGAGGCGGTGTTCGCGATTCACAGGATCTCCAACGCAAATCGGCCGGCGGCGCTTTGAGCGACCGTCGGCTTCGGTTAGGGCTGAGATAGTCATGCGGCCGGACATTCTCAATCCACTGTTCGCGGAAGTCACCGCGCTGAAGGGCATCGGCCCGGGGCTGGCCAAGCCCTTGGAGCGACTCGGGCTGGCGCGGGCGGTGGACGTCGCGTTCCACTTGCCGACCGGATTCATCGATCGGATCGAGCGCGACGAGCTGATGGCCGCGGATGCGGGACGCGTGATCGCGATCCAGCTGACTCCGGTGAACTACAACATGGGCGGCAGCGCCCGCGCGCCGGCGCGGGTGCATGCGATCGACGTGCACGGCAATTATGTCAGCCTCGTCTATTTCGGCGGCAATTCGGGCTGGGTGAAGAAGCTGCTGCCGCTCAACGAGCCGCGCTGGGTGTCGGGCAAGCTCGAGCAGTACGGGCAGGACCTGCAGATCGTCCACCCCGACTATGTCCTGCCGCTCGACCAGAAGGACGAGGCGGGCGGGCGCGAGGCGATCTATCCCTGCTCGGAAGGAATCACCTCGCGGCGGATCGCGGCGCTGGCGGCGCAGGCGATCGAGCGCGCGCCCGAACTGCCCGAATGGATCGAGCCAAGCCTCAAGGCGCGGCATGGCTGGCCGGGCTGGAAGGAGGCGCTGGCAGGCATTCATGCCGATCCCGCCGATGCCAAGGCGCGCGAGCGGCTTGCCTATGACGAGATCTTCGCCAACCAGTTGGCCTTGCTGCTGGTGCGCGGTGAGGCGCGGGCCAAGCGCGGGCGGGCGCTTGCGGGCGACGGACGGCTGCGCGACCGGCTGAAGCTGCCTTATGCCCCGACGGGCGCGCAGGCGCGGACGATCCGCGAGATCGAGGGCGACATGGCGCAGGTCCAGCCGATGCTGCGGTTGCTCCAGGGCGATGTCGGATCGGGCAAGACGCTGGTCGCGACAATGGCGCTGCTGATCGCTGCCGAGGCGGGTGCACAGGGGGCGATGCTGGCCCCGACCGAGATCCTCGCACGCCAGCATTTCGAGACGCTTACGCGCATGCTCTCAGGGCTGGACGTGAGAGTCGCGATCCTCACCGGGCGCGACAAGGGCAAGGCGCGCGAGGCGACCCTGATGGGGCTCGCCGACGGTTCGATCCACATCCTCGTCGGCACGCATGCGATCTTCCAGGAGGGGGTGCGCTACAAGGATCTCGGGCTGGTCGTGGTCGACGAGCAGCATCGCTTCGGAGTCGCCGAGCGGCTGATGCTCCAGGCCAAGGCGCAGGTGCCTCCGCATCTGCTGGTGATGACCGCGACGCCCATCCCGCGCACGCTCCAGCTCGCGACGCATGGCGAGATGGACGTCAGTCGATTGGACGAGATGCCGCCGGGGCGCGAGCCGATCGAGACCAGCGTGATCTCCGAAGACCGGCTGAGCGAGATCGTCGAGGCGCTGGGGCGGCACCTCGCCTCGGGCAAGCAGGCGTACTGGGTGTGCCCGCTGGTCGAGGAGAGCGAGAAGGTCGATCTCGCCGCTGCCGAGGCGCGTGCTGCGGAGCTGCAGGCGCGGTTCGGCGACCGGGTCGGGCTGGTCCATGGGCGGATGAAGGGGCCTGAGAAGGACGCGGTGATGGCGCGCTTCGCGGGCGGTGAGACCGGCGTGTTGGTGGCGACGACGGTGATCGAGGTCGGCGTCGACGTGCCCAATGCGACCCTGATCGTGATCGAGCATGCCGATCGCTTCGGGCTGGCGCAGCTCCACCAGCTGCGCGGGCGCGTGGGGCGGGGCGGGGGCAAGTCGCATTGCGTGTTGCTGCGCGGCGGCGGGCTGAGCGAGACGTCGCGGGCGCGACTGGCGCTGATGCGCGACACCAATGATGGGTTCCTGATCGCCGAGCGCGACCTCGAGTTGCGCGGGGGCGGCGAACTGCTCGGCACGCGCCAATCGGGCGAGCAGCAGTTCCGGCTGGCGACGCCCGAGACGATGCAGGCGCTGATCGCCGCGGCCAATGCCGATGCGCGGCTGCTGGTGGATCAGGATCGCGGGCTCAAGACCGCGCGGGGCGAGGCGGCGCGGACGGCTTTGTACCTGTTCGAGCGCGACGCCGCGGTGGCGTTGTTGCGGGCGGGGTAGGCCTCTTACTTGCCCTTCAGCAGCTGCGCGACGAGTTCGTAATAGGTCGCGAGGTCGATCGCGGGGTCGAACTGGGCGCCGAGGCGCCCGCCGAGCCACCAGCGGACCTCGGCGACCACCGAGCCGGCCGCGGGCAACACGATGCGAAGCCGGTCCCCCGCCTCGAACGGCGTGTCGCAGCGCGCCATCAGACCGTGCGGCGAGATGTTGACGATCAGGAAGGTGAGCTGGCGCGCATCGGGACCGAATGCGCGTGCGCGGTAGTGCACGTCGTCGCGCATTTCCCGCCGATTGTCGGCGATGGCCAGATTGCCGATGGTGAAACTCACAGGCGCCTCGCTAAACTTGAGGTACGGTTACCTTATAGACGACGCCTGTGAATTCCGTTCAAACAAAGCTGATTAACATAGACTTACGGGCAGATTCAGGCCGGCACGAGCAGGCCGTGCTTCTTCTTGCCGAAGCTGATCTTGACCTGGCCGGCCACCGTGACCGTCGCGGCCGGATCACCGACCGGCTGGTCGTCTATCCGGATCGCGCCCTCGGCGATCTTGCGCCGCGCTTCGCCCTTGGAGGGGCACAGCCCAAGCGCGAGCAAAGCGTCGACGATGTTGATGCTGCCCTCCGCCACCTGGTGGCTGGGAAGCGCGTCGCCGGCAGCGCCTTCCTCGAAGGTGCGGCGCGCGGTCTCGGCGGCTTCCTCCGCGGCAGTGGCGCCGCGGCACATGGCGGTGGCCTCGTTTGCGAGGATCTTCTTGGCTTCGTTGATCTCGGCGCCTTCGAGTGCCTCCAACCGGGCGATCTCGTCGAGCGGCAGATCGGTGAACAGGCGGAGGAAGCGGCCGACGTCGCGATCGTCGGTGTTCCGCCAGAACTGCCAATAATCATAGTGCGAGAGCTGGTCGGGGTTGAGCCAGACCGCGCCCGACATGGTCTTGCCCATCTTGCCGCCGTCGGCGGTGGTGATCAGCGGCGTGGTGACGCCGTAGACCTCGGCGCCGTCGACGCGGCGCGACAGTTCGATGCCGTTGACGATGTTCCCCCATTGGTCCGATCCGCCCATCTGGAGCCGGCAGCCGGCGCGGCGCGACAACTCGAGGAAGTCGTAAGCCTGAAGGATCATGTAGTTGAATTCGAGGAACGACAGCGACTGCTCGCGATCGAGCCGCAGCTTGACCGAGTCGAAGCTGAGCATCCGGTTGACCGAGAAATGCTGGCCGTAGTCGCGCAGGAACGGGAGATATTCGAGCGCGTCGAGCCATTCGGCATTGTCGACCATCACCGCATCGGTGGGGCCGTCGCCGAAGGTCAGGAAGTTCTCGAACACCGTCTTGATCGAGGCTATGTTGCCGGCGATCGTCTCGACCGTCATCAGCTTGCGGGCCTCGTCCTTGAAGCTGGGGTCGCCGACCTTGCCGGTGCCGCCGCCCATGAGGACGATGGGCTTGTGGCCCGCCTGCTGGAGCCGGCGGAGCAGCATGATCTGGACGAGGCTGCCGACGTGGAGCGACGGCGCCGTCGGGTCGAAGCCGATATAGCCGGGAACGACCTGGCGCGCGGCAAGGGCATCCAGCCCCTCGGGGTCGGTAACCTGGTGGATATAGCCGCGCGAAGAGAGCAGGCGGAGCAGATCGGACTGGAATTCGGTCATGATGCCGCGCCGCCTAGCATGGAGGAAGTGCCTTGGGGAGAGGATTGGGCAATGGGACGCTGGTACCGCATCCCGATTTCGCGCCTTTGTCGGTGCAGGGCATCGACGTGATGCTGGCATGCGGCGGCGACGGGCGCTGGCTGATCGAATATCGGGTGCAGGGCGCCGGAGACCTGGTGACGCCCGCGCCCGCCCCGGCGCGCCGCGCGGATGAATTGTGGAAGGCCACCTGCTTCGAATTGTTCATCCGCCCTGAGGAGGGGAACGCCTATTACGAGTTCAACTTCGCCCCCTCGGGCGAATGGGCGGCCTATCGCTTCGGCGGCTATCGCGCGGGCATGGTCGACCTGCCGCTCGGCCCGCCGGCGATCGAATGGTGGGGCGGGGAGATGCGCGCGGCGGTGGACCTTTCCGGCCTGCCCGACGGCGACTGGTGCGTCGGCGTTACCGCGGTGATCGAGGAAAAGGGCGGCAAGCGCTCCTTCTGGTCGCTCACCCACCCGCCGGGCAAGCCCGACTTCCACCATGAGGCTTGCTTCGCCTTCGAAGTCCCGGCAGCGATGCGGGCATGAAATTCGGCATCGATCGGCTGCTCGCCGACCCTGAACTCCGCAGGCCCCTCCAGGGCAAGCGCGTCGCCTTGCTCGCGCATCCCGCCTCGGTCACCGCGGACCTGACGCACTCGCTCGACGCGCTGGTCGCGACGGGGCTCAACGTCTCGGCGGTGTTCGGGCCGCAGCACGGCGTTCGCGGCGACCTTCAGGACAATATGATGGAGTCGCCCGACTTCACCGATCCGACCTACGGCATGCCGGTGTTCAGCCTGTACGGCGAAGTGCGGCGGCCGACGGGGCAGTCGATGGGCACGTTCGATGTGATGCTGGTCGATCTGCAGGATGTGGGGTGCCGGATCTATACCTTCGTGACGACCCTGCTCTACGTGCTCGAGGCCGCGGCGGCGCACGGCAAGGCGGTGTGGGTGCTCGATCGGCCCAACCCGGCGGGGCGGCCGATCGAGGGGCTGACCCTGCTGCCGGGCTGGGAGAGCTTCGTCGGTGCGGGGCCGATGCCGATGCGGCACGGCATGACGCTGGGCGAGATGGGGGCGTGGTTCACCGATCAGTTCAAGCTCGACGTCGATTATCGCGTGATCGAGATGGAAGGGTGGGCGCCCGAGGCAGCGCCCGGCTTCGGCTGGCCGGCGGAGCGGCCGTGGATCAATCCGAGCCCCAATGCAGCGAACGTCAACATGGCGCGGGCCTATGCGGGCACGGTGATGCTCGAGGGGACGACTTTGTCCGAGGGGCGTGGGACGACGCGTCCGCTTGAGCTGTTCGGCGCGCCCGACATCGATGCCAAGGCGGTGATCGCCGAGATGCGCCGGTTCGCGCCGGATTGGCTGGCGGGCTGCACGCTCCGCGACATCTGGTTCCAGCCGACCTTCCACAAGCATGTCGGGCAGCTCTGTTCGGGCGTGTTCTTTCATGCCGAGGGGCCGGCTTACGATCATGCGGCGTTCAAGCCGTGGCGGCTGCAGGCGCTGGGGTTCAAGGCGATCCGGCGGCTCTATCCGGACTACGCGCTGTGGCGCGACTTTCCGTACGAATATGTCTTCGACAAGCTGGCGATCGACGTGATCAACGGCGGGCCGGGCTTGCGCGAATGGGTCGACGATGCCGCGGCGGCGGGCGATCTCGACGCGATCACGCTTCCCGACGAGGCGGCCTGGGCCGAGGCGCGCCGGCCGTTCCTGCTGTACTGATTGCGCAAGACAGCCTGAGGGCTTAACGAACCGAACCATGCTGGCGGGGCTGATTTTTGCGATCGAGGAGGCGAGCGACCGGCCGGGGACGCTCGTCGCGACTCTGCCGTTCGGCGGCATGACCCTGCTCGAATATCAGATCAGGCTGCTCGCCGGGGCGGGCGCCGAGCATGTGCTGGTCGCGGTCGGCAAGATGACGCCGGCGTTGCTCGCCGCGGTCAATCGCGCGGGACGGCGCGAACTCAGCGTCGAGATCGTGCGCTCCGCCGAGGAAGCCGCCGAGAAGATGCAGGCGGACGCGCGGGTGCTGGTGATGGCCGACGGGCTGGTCACCACCGATCCGGTGATGGACCGGATGGGCCATGACGGTCCCGAGGCGCTGCTCGTCACCGACGATGCCGATTCGCCCGCGGCGATCGAGCGGCTCGACATGCGCGATTGCTGGGCGGGCGTGGCGCGCATCTCGGTCGGCCAGCTCGGCCAGATCGCGCAGATGCCCGAGGATTACGACTTCCAGTCGGCGCTGCTGCGCGTCGCGGCGCAATCGGGCGCCGAGCACGTGCCGCTCACTGCGAACTGGCTGCGCAGCGGCCATGCCGTCGAGCACAGCGCCGAGGGCATGGCCGCCCGCAACACCAGCATCCTCGCCGCGCTGACCGAGCGCCGCATCGGCTGGGCCGATCGCTGGGTGTTCACGCGCATCGCGCGGATGGCGCTGCCCGAGCTGGTTTCGCGCAATTTCCCGGGCTGGGGACTGCTCGCCGCCGGGGGCGTGCTGGCGCTGCTTTCGTTCACCGCGATCGGCTACGATTGGGAGGGAACGGGGCTGATCGTCTCGCTGCTTTCCGCGGCCACGCTGGCGACCGGCGGGGCGATGGCGGCGCTGCGCGGCGAGGAGCGGCGCGCGCGGGGGATCGAATGGGCGCTGCTCGTCCTGTTCGGCGGCGTGGTCCTTGGCTGCGGCTGGATGGAGCGCGCGCGGCTCGACACGACCACGCCGTTGGTGCTCGCGGTGGTGGCGCTCGCCGCGCAACTGCTCGTCGAGCGTGCGCCTTCGCGTCACCGGCGCTGGTGGGCGAGCCCGTCGGCGCATCTGCTGCTGCTGACGCCCTTCGCGCTGGCCGGCCTGGCCCAGTTCGGGCTCGCTGCCGTTGCACTCTATGCGTTCGTCACCCTCGCCGCCGCGGTTGAGGGCACCCGTGAAAAAGCTTAGCTTCGCTTTAATCACATTCCGCTAGTCAGAGGTCGATGTCGGATAACCCCGTCGACATAACCCCAGGCGCCACCGACGGCGCTACCCCGCTGCTCGTGCGCGCGGCGGCTGCGGAGACGCGCGTCCATCACGGGCTGGCGGTGGCGATCCAGGATTTCTTCCTGCCCGAGGAGGCGCGGCTCGACGAGCGCACCCGCGCTGCGCTGGCGCTGTTGCTGCGGGCGCTGATCGAAACGACCGAATCCGATCTCCGCGAGCACGGCGCGAAGCTGCTGGGCAGCCGCGGGGAGACGCGCCTCGCCGCGGCGATCCTGCGCACCGAGGCCACGGTCTTCGAGCGGCTATATGCGTCGGGACTGCTGCGCGATGCCGCGCTGATGGCCGAGCTGATGGCGCGCGTGCGCCAGGATGCGATCGCCGCGGCGCTGCCGATGAACGCCCCCGACGATCCCGAGCGGCCGAGCCTGGTCAACCGATTCGTCCAGCATCCCGATCGCGCGCTCGCGAGCGGCGCGATGGCGGTGCTCGTCGCCGAAAGCCGGCGGCGCGGCGGTCCCGATGTGGGGCAGCTGACCCACACCGACCTGCCCGCCGATCTGCACCACCGGCTCGTCTGGTGGGTGGCGGCGGCATTGCGCGAACGCGTGGGCGCGGCCGCCGACGGCGCGCTGCCGGTGCTCGACCGCGCGATCTCGGACGCGGCGCAGCGCTGCCTCGCCGCCTATGACGAGGGCGAGCGGCTCGAGGCGGCTGCGATGCGCTTCGCCACCGCGATCGACGCGCAGCCGGACGAGCTTCCTAAATTGCTGGTCGAGGCGCTCGGCGATCGCCGCATCGTCCTGTTCATCGCGCTCTTCGCGCATGCGCTGGGCGTGAGCTATGCGATCGGGCGCGAGATCGTGCTCGATTCCACCGCAGACCGGCTGTGGTTGGCGCTGCGTGCGCTCGAACTGGGCCGCGCACGGATCGCGCAGATCGGCTTTGCGCTCTGCGAAGCCGATCCGCGCCGCGACGTCGAGCGCTTCGCCGACACGCTCGATTCGATCGCCGCGATCCCGGCCGACGCCGCGCGCGAGGCGATCGCACCGCTGCGGCTCGATCCCGACTATCGCGCCGCGATGCTGGCGCTCGAACGCGCGAACGGTGTCGCATGAACGCGATCGACCGCTCGCTCCCCGTGTCGTGCGGACGGCTGGACCATGAGGGCCGGCTGATCGATGCCGAATCGCGGCTGGCCGAGCTCAACCAGCGCGCGGGCGGCGAGACCGGCGCGCCGCTCGCGGTGCCCCCGATCGCGGCGCTGGCGCGGCTCGCGCAGCGGCTGGGCATCGCGATCTCGCGCAATGTCGTCGCCGCCGACGGCGACGACGATCTCGATCTCTGGGTCCGCGCCGATCCCGAGGAGGGCGGCATCCGGCTCGAGGTGAGCGGCTGGCGCCAACGCCCAGCGTGGCGCGCCTCCGCGAGCGACATCGAGCGCGAGGGCGATTTCTTCCGATCGGCGGCCGACTGGCTGTGGGAGACCGACGCGTCGCTGCGTATCACTTTCCTCTCGATCGAGGCGGGAGAACGCTACGGATTCGATTCGAGCGAAATGCTCGGCCAGCCGCTGACCCGGCTCTTCCATCTCGAGCAGGATGCAAGCGGCAATCTGCCGATCCTCGACGCCGTGGCGGCGCAGGCGCGTTTCGACGGGCAGAAGGCCGAACTGCGCGGCACCGGGCGGATGGTGCGCCTCGCCGCGACGCCACGCAGCGATCCGGGCGGGCGCTTCGCCGGCTTCGTCGGCGCCGCGCACATGCTCGAGGCGCCGCTGCCGCCCGAACCCGGCCCCGATACGCCGCTGCCGGCGCCAGCGGCTTCGTTCGGCGGTTTCCCCGATTCGTTCAGCCAGCGGCTCGATCGCGCGCTGCGCGGACCGCTGGGCAAGATCATCGCCAATGCCGACAGCATCAGCGCGCAGCTCGAAGGACCGCTCAAGCCGGACTATGCCGAATATGCCAGCGACATCGCCAATGCCGGGCGGCATCTGCTCGGGCTGGTCGAGGATCTGGTCGATCTGCAGGCGATCGAGCGCGAGGATTTCGCGATCCTGCTCGAGCCGATCGACCTCGCCGACGTCGCGCGGCGGGCGGCGGGGTTGCTCGGCGTGCGCGCGGCGCAATCCGAGGTGCGGATCGACAAGCCGGCGCTCGACGAGGCGCTGCCGGTGACTGGCGAGTTCCGCCGGGCGCTCCAGGTGATGGTCAATCTGATCGGCAATGCGGTGCGCTATTCGCCGCCGGGGGCGATGGTGTGGATCCGGCTGGAGCGCGACGGCAGCAAGGGCTGCGTGATCGTTGCCGATCAGGGCAAGGGCATCGCGCAGGAGGACCATGGCCGGATCTTCGAGAAGTTCGGCCGAGTCGATCCTGACGAGCCGGGCGGCAGCGGGCTCGGCCTCTATATCGCGCGGCGGCTGGCCCGTGCGATGGGTGGTGACCTGACCGTCGACAGCGCGCCGGGCATGGGCGCGCGCTTCGTGTTCTCGCTGCCCTGGCGGTGAGCGAGGCGCCCGCCGGTCTCGGCGAGCGCCCCATCCTTCACCAGCCGCGGCGGCAGACCGTCACGCGGCCCTGATAGCGGCGCCATTCGGTCCAGCAGCGTCGGTGGTGGTTGCGATAATAGCGGCCGCGGTCATAGCGACGGCCCCGGTCCCAGCGGCGCCGGTCGCCGCGGTCCCAGCGATCGCGGTCGCGATAGCGATAGTCGTCGCGATACCCATAGCCATAGCCGTAACCATAGTCCTGGGCGGCGGCGGCGCCGACGACGGTCACCGGCGCGGCGCTGGCGGTACTGGCGCCGGCGACGCCCGTGACGGCGAGGGCCGCAGCGGCGATGATCCTGACAATGCTCCTCATTTTTCTCTCTCCTCTATCCCGCAGAATGAGGAGGATAGGCGCCGCCAGGCTTCGCCAAGCTGAATCGGGTTGTAGTCTCGGGTACAGATTCAGCCAGGTTCTGGGCGGCGACTGGCTTCAGCCATTAGATCACCTTATGGCTTTGCGATGGTCCGCCCTCATTTGCCGCTCAATGCCCTGCGCGCCTTCGAGGCCTCGGCGCGCCATTTGTCCTTCACCCGGGCGGCGATCGAACTCTGCGTAACCCAGGCGGCGGTGAGCCATCAGGTCAAGGGGCTCGAGACGCGGCTGGGGGTGCAGCTCTTCCGCCGCTTGCCGCGAGGGCTGGCGCTGACCGACGAAGGAGTCGCGCTGCAGCCCGCGCTCGCCGAGAGCTTCGATCGTATCGCCGAGCTGGTCGAGGGGATCGCCAATGGCGAGGCGACGCAGTTGCTGTCGGTGGCGGCGGTGGGGACTTTCGCCACGGGCTGGCTGCTGCCGCGACTGCCGGCCTTCCGCGCGATGCATCCGCGGATCGACCTGCGGCTGTTCACCAACAACAATCGCGTCGACCTGGCCGGCGAGGGACTCGATTACGCGATCCGCTTCGGCGACGGCGCATGGCACGCGACCGAGGCGATGCCACTGATGGAGGCGCCGCTGACGCCGCTCTGCACCCCCGCGATGGCGCGCGGGCTGCGGGTACCGCGCGACCTGCTCGGTGTGCCGCTATTGCGGTCCTATCGCGCGGACGAGTGGCATCGCTGGTTCGACGCGGCCGGCGTCGTGGTGCCGACGCTCAAGGGGCCGGTATTCGATTCGTCGCTGGCGATGGCCGAGGCGGCGCTGCAGGGCACGGGGATTGCGCTGGCTCCCGCCGCGATGCTGGGGCGGCCGCTCGACGACGGCGCGCTGGTGCGGCCATTCGATATCGAGGTTTCGACCGGGCGCTACTGGCTGACCTGGCTCAAGTCGCGCGTGCCGAGCCCGGCGATGATGGCGTTCCGGGAGTGGATCTTGGCGGAAACAGCCGGAGGGATTCCCCTCCCTGCGCGCAGGGAGGGGCGTATCGAAGGTCAGCGCTTGTCGACGGGGACGTAGTCGCGCTGGGTCGGGCCGGTGTAGAGCTGGCGCGGGCGGCCGATCTTCTGCTCGGGGTCCGAGATCATCTCGTTCCACTGCGCGACCCAGCCGACGGTGCGGGCGAGCGCGAACAATGCGGTGAACATCGTCGTCGGGAAGCCGATCGCCGAGAGGATCACGCCCGAATAGAAATCGACGTTCGGGAACAGCTTCTTCTCGACGAAATAATCGTCCTTGAGCGCCATTTCCTCGAGCTGGAGCGCGACCTCGAACACGGGATCGTTGACCTTGAGCGCTTCGAACACCTCGCGCACGGTCTTCTGCATCACGGTCGCGCGCGGATCGTAGTTCTTGTAGACGCGGTGGCCGAAGCCCATCAGGCGGAACGGGTCGTTCTTGTCCTTGGCGCGCGCAATGAACTCGGGGATGCGCTCGGGACGGCCGATCTCGTGGAGCATGTTGAGCGCAGCCTCGTTGGCGCCGCCATGCGCCGGGCCCCAGAGGCAGGCGATGCCAGCCGCGATGCACGCGAAGGGATTGGCGCCCGACGAGCCGGCGAGACGCACGGTCGAAGTCGAGGCGTTCTGCTCATGGTCGGCGTGGAGGATGAAGATGCGGTCGAGCGCCTTCTCGACCACCGGGTTCACGACATATTCCTCGGCGGGGACGCCGAAGGTCATCCGCAGGAAGTTGCCGGTGTAGGACAGGCTGTTGTCGGGATAGAGGAAGGGCTGGCCGACGCTGTACTTGTACGCCATCGCTGCGATCGTCGGCATCTTGGCGATAAGCCGGTGGCTGGCGATCATCCGCTGCTTGGGATCGGTGATGTCGGTCGAATCGTGGTAGAAGGCCGAGAGCGCGCCGGCGACGCCGCACATCACCGCCATCGGGTGCGCATCGCGACGGAAGCCGCGATAGAAGGTCGCGAGCTGCTCGTGCAGCATCGTGTGGCGGGTGATCGTGTTGTTGAAGCTGGCGAGCTCGTCCTTGCCCGGCAGTTCGCCGTTGAGCAGCAGATAGGCGACTTCCATGAAGCTCGACTGCTCGGCGAGCTGGCCGATCGGATAGCCGCGATGGAGCAGGATGCCCTCGTCGCCGTCGATATAGGTCAGGCCCGACTCGCAGGAAGCGGTCGAGGTGAAGCCGGGATCGTAGGTGAACATGCCCGTTTGGGCGTAGAGCTTGCGGATGTCGACGACGTCCGGGCCGACGCTGCCCGTGAGGATCGGGTATTCAACGTCCTTACCCGGAACCTGAAGCTTCGCGGTGTCGCTCATAAACGTCGTCCTCGTCTGGCCCGAATCAGGCGGGCTTGGTCATTTGATCGGCGATTCGGGCCAGGCTTTCCTCGCGCCCCAGCAACGCCAGGACGTCGAAGATGCCTGGAGAGGTGCGTCGCCCGGTGAGTGCTGCGCGCAGAGGCTGCGCGACGGCGCCGAGCTTGACCCCCGCATCGTCGGCGACGGTCCGTACCGCCGCTTCGAGCGCCTCCGTATCCCAGCTTCCGGCCGCGTCAAGCGAAGTGTGCACCGCAGCGAGAAGCGCAGGGGCGCCGCCCTCCAGCAGAGCAGCCGCGCCTTCGTCGAGATCGAGCGGGCGTGTCCGGAAAAGGAACATCGCACCATCGGCGAGCTCGTTCAGATTCGCGGCGCGCGGCTTGAGCGAGGCCATGGCCTGCGCGAGCAGCGTGGATTGCGATTCCGAAACCTCGAAAGGCAGGCGCTGGGCGACGAGCTCGGCGAGGCGGACGTCGTCGGTGGCGCGGATATAGTGGCCGTTGAGGTTCTCGAGCTTCTTGAGGTCGAAGCGCGAGGGGCTCTTGCCGACCCCGGCGAGATCGAACCATTCGATCGCCTGCTCGCGGCTGATGATCTCGTCGTCGCCATGCCCCCAGCCGAGGCGGAGCAGGTAGTTGGAAACCGCCTCGGGCAGCAGCCCGAGTTCGTCGCGATAGGCGTCGACGCCCAGCGCACCATGGCGCTTGGAGAGCTTGGCGCCGTCCGCGCCGTGGATCAGCGGGATGTGCGCATAGGTCGGCTCGGGCCAGTCCATCGCACGATAGATGGGGAGCTGGCGGAAGGCATTGTTGAGATGGTCGTCGCCGCGGATGACGTGGGTGACGCCCATGTCGTGATCGTCGACCACCACTGCGAGCATATAGGTCGGCGTGCCGTCCGAGCGGAGCAGGACCATGTCGTCGAGCTCGCTGTTGTTGACGGTGACCGGGCCCTGGACCTGATCGTCGATCGTGACGCTGCCCTCGCGCGGTGCCTTGAGACGGAGGACGAAAGGCGCGCCTGCGGGCGCCTCGCTCTCGTCGCGGTCGCGCCAGCGGCCGTCATAGCGCAGCGGCTGCTTGTTGGCGCGTTGCTCGGCGCGCATCGCCTCGAGCTCCTCGGCGGTGGCGAAGCATTTGTATGCATGGCCGTTGGCGAGCATCTCGTGCGCCACCTCGGCATGTCGCGTGGCGCGCGAGAACTGGTAGGTCTCCTCACCGTCCCAATCGAGGCCGAGCCAGCGCATCCCGTCCAGGATCGCGGCGATGGCCGGCTCGGTCGAGCGGGCGCGATCGGTATCCTCGATGCGCAGCAGGAACTTGCCGCCATGGTGGCGGGCGAACAGCAGGTTGAACAGTGCCGTGCGGGCGCCGCCGATATGGAGGAATCCGGTGGGGGACGGCGCAAAGCGCGTTACGACGGCCTTGTCGGCGCCGGTATCAGATATTGCGCTCAACCGCGCGTGCTCCCAGAGTTGAAAATCGATGGCCAGCTCAGCCGCCGAGGCCCCTAGCACGGGGTTGCCCGCCCTTCAAATGGGGGCGAGGGGGCCACGTCGCCAGCTTCCGGACGCGCTGGAACGCTGGCTCGAGGCCGAACGCGAGCAACTGGTGCTGTGGCTGCCGGTGATGCTCGGTACGGGGATCGCGGCCTGGTTCGTGCTGCCCGACGCGGCGCGCTGGATCGGATTCACGCTCGGCTGCCTGGCGTTGGGGTTGGCAGCGGCCGCGCTGCCGGGCGGGGGCAGGGCACCGCGTGTCGTGGCGGTCGCCGGGCTGATGCTCGCCGCCGGTTGCGCGCTGATCTGGTGGCGCAGCGAGCGCGTTGCGGCGCCGGTACTCGCACGGCCGGCGGTGGTCCTGGTGACGGCGCGGGTCGAGCGAGTCGAGCAGCTTCCGGCCCGCGACATGGTGCGGGTGACGCTGGTGCCGCAGGGTCATGCCGATCTTCCGCCGCGGGTGCGCGTCAATCTTGCCCGGGGCGACGCGCCGGAGGGACTTGCGCGCGGCGCGGTGGTCCGGCTGCGCGCCCGGCTGATGCCCCCGCCGCCGGCTGCCGTACCGGGCGCTTATGATTTCGTGCGTGTCGCATGGTTCGGCGGACTGGGCGCGACGGGGAAGGGATTCGCGCCGGTCGAGATCGTGGAGCCCGCCGCCGCGCCGGGCGCCGATCTGCGGACGCGGCTCTCGACCCACATCCAGTCGCGTATCGCGGGGAGCGGCGGCGGGATCGCCAGCGCGCTCGCTACCGGGGACCAGGGCGCGATCGCCGAGGCGGATTCCGAAGCGATGCGGCGCTCGGGGCTCGCGCATCTGCTGTCAGTGAGCGGACTGCACGTCACCGCCGTGACCGCCGCGGCGATGCTGCTGGTGCTGCGGCTGCTCGCGCTCAGCCCGGCGCTCGCCCTGCGGTGGCGGCTGCCGCTGGTGGCGGCGGGTGCGGGGGCATTGGCCTCGGTGGGCTATACCCTGCTGACCGGGGCCGAGGTGCCGACGATCCGCTCCTGCGCGGCGGCCTTGCTCGTCCTGCTCGCGCTGAGCCTCGGGCGCGAGGCGATCACGCTGCGGCTGGTGGCGGCGGGCGCGTTCCTCGTGCTGCTGCTATGGCCCGAATCGCTCGCCGGACCGAGCTTCCAGTTGAGCTTCGCCGCGGTGACCGCGATCGTCGCGCTGCACGAAAGTCCGCGGGTGCGGGGGTGGTTCAAGCGGCGCGAGGAGGGCATGGGGCGGCGATTCCTGCGCTGGCTCGGCGCTTTGCTGCTCACCGGCATCGCGGTCGAACTCGCGCTGATGCCGATCGGGCTGTTCCACTTCCACAAGGCGGGCGTGTACGGCGCGCTCGCCAACATCGTCGCGATCCCGCTGACCACCTTCGTGATCATGCCGCTCGAGGCGCTGGCGCTCGTGCTCGACGTGGCGGGGCTCGGCGCGCCGGCCTGGTGGCTGACCGCGCGCGCGCTCGACCTGCTGCTGTGGCTGGCGCACACGACCGCGTCGGCGCCGGGCGCGGTGGCCGCCCTGCCGGCGATGCCGGGGGGCGCCTATGCGCTGATCGTGGTCGGCGGCCTGTGGGTCGCCCTGTGGCGGACCCGCATGCGCTGGGCAGGCGCATTGCCGTTCGCGATCGGGCTGGGCTGGGCATTGCTGACGCCGCCGCCCGACCTGCTCGTCACCGGCGACGGGCGACACCTCGCGATCCGGACGGCGAGCGGCGAGATGGCGCTGCTGCGTGATCGCGCCGGCGACTACACGCGCTCGATGCTCGGCGAGAATAGCGGGGCGGAGGAGGAAGCCCTGGCGCTGCTGTCCGAAGTGCCGGGCGCGCGGTGCAGCCCCGATCTCTGCCTGGTCGAGGTGCAGTCGGGCGCGCGGCGCTGGCGGGTGCTTGCGACGCGGAGCGGTTATCTGGTGCCGTGGCGTGAGATGGTGGCGCTCTGCCGGACGACCGATGTCGTGGTCAGCGACCGCCGCCTGCCACCCGGCTGCACGCCGCGCTGGCTGCGGCTGGACCGGGACATGCTGGCGAAGACGGGTGGGGTGGCGATCAATTTCGCGGACGCACGGGTGCGGACGGTTCGGAGCGGGGGATCCCATCCGTGGCTCGATCCGCTCACCGTGCAGCCGCCGTTCGTGGTGCCGCGGAACGGGAGATGAGCCGATAGCCAAGGCGGTCCTCCCGCCTGGGTCGATCGCCGCGTCGGTCGGAGCGCTGCCGATGAGGCAACGTCTGCGCGAGCATGGCTGCTTACGATCTGAAAAGGACGGTCTCTCGCCTCACCATCGTCACCCTGAACTTGTTTCAGGATCCATGTCTCCACAGGCGGCTCCGTCGCTCATGGCCCGGTGGATGCTGAAACAAGTTCAGCATGACGGATTTTGGGAAGTTCGTTCTCCACCATAAGCGGACGTCCTGTCTCCAGATCGTCTGAAGTACGGAAGGTAAGGCGAACGCGATTATCGCTTGTGTGCTACCGGCAATATCAAAGAGCGGTCGGCAAGGCCGACCACCTGATGCAACCAGACCAAATCCTACATTGCAAGGACAAGAAGGCCCCGGGGCTAAGGTATAGCCGACCGACAGTCAGCTTGTCTGGTGTCCGCCGCTCAATACCGCCGCAGCAGCCCCGCCAGCTTGCCCTGCACGCGCACCTGATCGGGGCGGTAGCGCTGGGCGCTGTAGTCGCGATTGGCCGGATCGAGCCGGATCATCGCGCCTTCCTTGCGGAAATATTTGAGCGTCGCCTCGGCGTCGTCGATCAATGCGACGATGATCTCGCCATCGCGTGCGATTTCGGTGCGGCGGATCAGTGCATAGTCGCCGTCGAGGATGCCTGCCTCGACCATCGAATCGCCCGCGACTTCGAGCGCATAATGCTCGCCCGAGCCGAGCAGGGCGGCGGGGACGGGGAGCATGGTCGCGCCTTCGAGCGCCTCGATCGGGGTACCGGCGGCGATGCGACCGTGCAGGGGGATCTCGACCACGTCGTTGGCGGGACTCGGAAGCGCTTGTCCTGGCGAAGTTGACGAAGTTGACTGGTCCATCGCGCGAGGCTTGACTACACCCTTCTTCGCATCGCCGCGCTCGGGCATGCGGAGCACTTCGAGCGCGCGGGCCCGATTGGGCAGGCGGCGGATGAACTCGCGTTCCTCGAGCGCGCTGATCAGCCGGTGCACGCCCGACTTGGACTTGAGGTCGAGCGCCTCCTTCATTTCCTCGAACGACGGCGAAACGCCGGTCTCGGCCAAACGATCGGCAATGAAGCAGATGAGCTCGTGCTGCTTGCGCGTGAGCATCCCAATCCTCCTGTCCAGAACAGACACGGAACGTTTACGCAATGTTCCGGTAGCTTGTCAAGCGATGTCGAGGATTTCCACCGAGTCGCCCGCACTGGCCGCGGGGGCGTGCGGTTCGCGGACGATCAGGCAGGTCGCGCGCGCGAGCGTCTGCAGCATCGCGCTGTCCTGGAGCGTCGAGGCGAGCACGCGGCCGTCGCGGATCTCGGCGCGGAGATAGTCGGTGCGCTCGCCATTCTGCGCGAGCGGCTCGCCGAGCGTGGCGGGGCGGGGGCGGGGCAGCGGATCGGCCGCACCGGCGAGATGCGCGACGAGCGGACGGACGAAGAGCAAGGCGGTGACGAAGGCCGAGACCGGGTTGCCCGGCAGGCCGAGCACGATCGTATCGCCGAGCCTGCCCGCCATCATCGGCTTGCCCGGACGAAGCGCGATCCGCCAGAAATCGATCACCGCGCCGGCCGCTTTCAGCGCGGGTTGGACGAGATCGTGATCGCCCACCGACGCGCCGCCGCTGGTGACGAGCAGGTCGGCGTCGACCGCGCGGAAAGCGTCCTCGAGCGCCTCCTCGCGATCGGGCAGGATACCAAGGTCGACCAGCTCGACGGGCAAATCGGCGAGCTGCGCCGCAAGCATCAGTCGATTGGTTTCGGGGAGCTGCGCTTCGCCCACCGGAGCGCCGGGCGCGACCAACTCGTCGCCCGTCGCGGCGATGGCCACGCGCACCTTGCGGCGAACCATGACCTCGCCATGCCCCGCGGTACCGGCCAGCGCCAGTCGCGCGGGGGTGAGGCGCTCGCCGGTCCGGATCAGCAGGTCGCCTTCGGAGAAATCGAGGCCGCGGCGGCGGACGTTGCGGCCCAGCGTGGCCGGGCCCTCGCCGGCGAGCAGGAGACGATCGTCTTCGCGCGCGGCCTCCTCCTGGACCATCACGGTGTCGGTGCCCGGGGGAAGCGGCGCGCCGGTGAAGATGCGCACGGCGTCGCCCGGCTGCGCTTCGCCGGCAAAGGCGCGGCCGGCGGCACTCTCGCCGATCACGCGCCACGGGCCGGGCAGGTCGGCGAAGCGGATCGCATAGCCGTCCATCGCCGAGAGGTCGGCGCTCGGCTGGGTGCGGCGGGCGTGCATATCGGCCGCGGCCCAGCGCCCAGCGGCGCCCGCCAGCGGCACGCGCTCGACCGCCAGCGGCGATGCGAGCGCGAGCAGGCGTGACAGGGCTTCGGCGATGGGCAGGAGCGTGGCCATGCCGTCAGCCTTGGGCCGGGAAGTGCCCCCGGCGCAAGACCTCAGCGCGGCGCCTGGCTGTTCGAGACGAGGCTGAGCTCGCGCGGGCGCAGCGGCAGGCGGAACTCGCAGAGGATGCGGTTGTGCGCCGCCTCGATCACGTTGGCCGGGCCGCCGCCGATCTCGGGGAGCGACACCCAGAGCTGCGCGCCGGGGGCGAGCACTGCGCGCGTCTCGAGCTCGACCAGGTGCGCAGTGATGCCGCGGACGCGCGCATTCCACCAGCGCACGCCCTCGCGGACGCTGGCGGGCGCGTCGAGGCGGATCGCATGCTTGTCGGGGATCATCCCCTCGCTCTCGAAATTGAGCGGAGCCGGCGCGGGCTTGCTGGCCTGGGTGCGCTGGGCGTGGCGCAGCCACGGCATCAGCGTCTGCCAGCCGAGCTCCTCGTCGAAGGCGATGCCGGCATGGCCGTCCTGGACCCAGCGGACGGTGCCGTCGAGCGGGCGGAGCGCGTCGAAGGTGAGCTGGACCGGATCGCCGATTGCGAGCTCGAGCCGCGTGTCGATGCCGACGCCGCCCTGCGAGATGTTGCGGGTGCGCGCATGCTCGACCCTGGCGCCGCTGCGGATCGACACGAGCTGGTTGATCTCGACGCGCGGCATGGAACGGCGCTCGGCGGGGAGACTGGCGAGGGTGCGGGCAAGGGTGCTGATGGTGTCGATGGGCTCGTCGAAGACGAAGCCGGCCTCGCCGTCCGCGCACCAGTCGATGCGGCCTTCGATCGCCTGTCCGCTCGCCATTTCGAGCCGCATCGGCTCGGCCTCGGCGAGCTGGGCGCCGATCTGGAGCGTGGCGCCGACCGACGACAGCCGCTGGAGCGAGCAGGGGAAGCGTTCGCATTCGCTGACGAGGAAAGCCGCGTCGAACGCCGCCTGGGCGTCGGGCTGGTGCTGGACCGCGCGGGGCGGATCGGCGGAGAGCGAAAAGACGGTCGCCGACCTGAGTGTTTGAATCATTACTGTTTTTCCCACCCCGGTCGCTGGGAGGACATTGCTTAAGGCGGTTGAAAGCCGGGTTAAGACAAAGGGTTGTGGAATCCCTAATCGCGCTCGGGCTCCGGCGTTTCAGGCGTGCCAGTCGCCCGACTTGCCGCCCTTCTTCGAGAGCAGCCGGACTTCGGCGATCACCATCGCCTTATCGAGCGCCTTGGCCATGTCGTAGAGCGTCAGCAGCGCGACGCTGGCGGCGGTGAGCGCTTCCATCTCGACGCCGGTCTTGCCTTCGGTCGCCGCGGTCGCGGTGACGGTGACGCCGGTATCGTCGGGGGCGAGATCGATCGCGACGCGGGTGAGCGGCAGCGGGTGGCAGAGCGGGATCAGCTCGGCGGTCTTCTTCGCGGCCATGATCCCCGCGATGCGCGCGGTGGCGAGAACGTCGCCCTTCTTGACGCTGCCTGCGCGGATCGCCGCGGCCGCCTCACGCGACATGGTGATGCGGCCGGTGGCCACGGCCTCGCGCGCGGTGACCGGCTTGCCCGCGACGTCGACCATGCACGCGGCGCCGGTTTCGTCGAGATGGGTGAGGTCACTCAACGCCCTCTCCCCTTGTGGGAGAGGGAAGGGGCCCGCCGCCGGAGGCGGTGGGAAGGGTGAGGGGGACGTGAGTCTCACTCCCCCGCACCCTTCCGCCGACGTCGTCGGCTCCCTCCCTCTCCCACAAGGGGAGAGGGAAAAGGATGCTCGCCTCGCTCATCCCACCAGCGCCCGGGTTGCCGCTTCGACATCCTCCTGGCGCATCAGCGACTCGCCGATCAGGAAGCAGCGAATGTCGTGCTCGGCCATCGCATCGAGGTCGGCGCGGCTGGTGAGGCCCGATTCGGCGACGAAGGTGCAATCCTTCGGGGCTTGGCGGACGAGTTCGTAGGTCTTTTGAAGGTCGACCTCGAAGGTCTTGAGATTGCGATTGTTGACCCCGATCAGGCGCGACCTCAGCCTGAGCGCGCGTTCGAGCTCGTCGGCGTCGTGGACCTCGACCAGCACGTCCATGCCTTGCTCGAAGGCGGCGGCTTCGATCTCGGCCATCGCGCCGTCTTCGAGCGCGGCGACGATGATCAGGATCGCGTCGGCGCCGATGCCGCGCGATTCCGCCACCTGCCACGGGTCGACCATGAAGTCCTTGCGGATCACCGGCAGGTCGCACGCGGCGCGCGCGGCGATCAGATAGTCCTCATGGCCCTGGAAATATTCCTGGTCGGTGAGCACCGAGAGGCAGGCCGCGCCGCCGGCCTGATAGGCGCGGGCATGGGCGGGGGGATCGAAATCGGGGCGGATCAGGCCCTTGGACGGGCTCGCCTTCTTGATCTCGGCGATAAGGCCGAAGCCGCCGGCGGCGACCTTGGCGTCGAGCGCCGCCTTGAAGCCGCGCGGCGCGCTCGGCTTCGGGCGTTCGACGGCCGTGCGCCGGCGCGCCGCCACTTCGCCGCGCTTGGTCTCGAGGATCTTGTCGAGGATCGTGCTCATGCGAAGGCGATCCAGCAGTCGAGCAGGGTGTTGGCAAGCCCGCCGTCGATCGCCTCGGCGGCTTCCTCGACACCGTCGACGAGGTTGGCGGCTCGCCCCGCGACCATCAAGGCGGCGGCGGCGTTGAGCAGCACGGCGTCGCGATAGGCGCCGGTCTCGCCGAGCAGCAGGCGGCGGAGCGCGAGCGCATTATATTCGGGATCGCCGCCGCGGATCGCGGCGAGCGGATGGCGCGGCAGGCCGGCGTCCTCGGGGACGATGCGCGTGGGCAGGCTGGCGGAGCCGACATTGACGACGATGCTCGCGCCCGCGGTAGAAAGCTCGTCGAGGCTTTCCTCGCCCGAGACGACCGCTGCGGCCTGCGAGCCGAGCTGGGTGAGCGCCTCGGCATAGATCGGCGCGTAGTCGGGACGGGCGATGCCGATCAACTGGCGCGTGACATGCGCCGGATTGGCGAGCGGACCCATCAGGTTGAAGATCGTCCGGCGGCCGATGCGGCGCCGGATCGGGCCGATCCGTGCCAACGCGGGATGATGGTGCTGGGCGAAGAGGAAGGCGATGCCGAGCTCGTGCAGGCTCTCCTCGGCGCGCGCGGCGGCGCGGTCGAGGTTGAGGCCCAAAGCCTCGAGGGTGTCGGCGGCGCCGGCCTTGGACGAGGCGGCGCGGTTGCCATGCTTGGCGACGGGAACGCCGCAGGCCGCGACGACGAGGCTCACCGCGGTCGAGACGTTGAGCGTGTGGTGGCCATCGCCGCCGGTGCCGCAGACGTCGATCGCGCCCTCGGGGGCGGTGATCGGGATCAGCCGCTCGCGCATCGCCCGTGCCGCTTCGGCGATCTCGATGCTGGTCTCGCCGCGGACGCTGAGCGCGATCAGGAAGGCTTCGATCGCCTCCTCGGGCACGGTGCCGTCGAGGATGTCGGCGAAGGCCTGCGCGGCGCTCTCGCGCGCGAGCGGCGAGGAGGGGTCGGGGAGGAGGGTGAAGACGGTCACCCAGCCTCTATTCCGGCGCCGCGGGCCGGAGTCGAGCAAATCCTGATGGGGGTTAGGTCAAGCCGGGCTGTGTCTCCCGGCGACAGTTCAGACCGTCAGCATGTCGTAGACGATGACCTTGCGCCACAAAGGGCTGCACTTGGCGACGAAATCCTGGTGGAGCGGATGGTCCTGATACACTTTCTGGTCGACGACATTGTCGAACACCATGAGCTCGGACACGTCGAAGCTCGAATCGACGACGTCGCGCTGCTCGGTCGATGCGGGGACGCCGATCTGCAGGTTGCGGATGACGGGGATCTTCGCGAGCGCGCGCAGGCCGGCGACCAGTTGCTCGCGATCCTCGGACGATCCGGGCCGTTTCAGCCAGAAGAAGACGTGATGGACGATCTTGGCGCCTTCCGGCACCGATGCCGCCGCAGCCGCGTCTGAGGCCAGGGCAGCGCCGCCCAGCGCTACTGCCTTCACGACATCCCTCCGATTGATCGGCATGTGGTCATCTCATCCTTCCGGTGCTGAACGGCGGATATAGCCTTGGCACCCTGGGCCGGGTCAAGGCGGCTCGGCTCCGGCGAGCGGCGCCCGGACCGCTGCCCGGGCGCCTCCCGTGTCACTTCTGCGGCGCCGGCGATGCCGGAACGGCGGGCTGCGGCGCGCCGGGCGGCGGAGGCGGCGGGGCGCCGTCCCAGCCGGGGCCGCCGTCGCGCGGGCCGTGATGGCCGCGATGCGGGCCGCGGGGGCCGTGCCTGGGCAGCTCGTCGCCGACCAGCTTGCCGTCCTTGTTCGCGTCGAGGCGGTCGAAGCGGGCATTCGCCTCCTGGACCCATTCGGCGCGCGTGATCTGGCCGTCGCTGTTGGCATCGGCGCGGCCGAGAGGGCCGAGGCCGTTCTCCATGCTCGCGACCGCGACGCCGCCGGCGCCCAGCGCGAGGACGCCGGCGAGCATGACGCCAGCGAGCTTCAGTCTAGTGTTCATTCGAGTCTCCATTGCGCCCAGGATCGGACGATTGGAGGGAAATGGCGCCGCTTCGTCGCGCGGCGATTGCAACGCCGCGGCAAAATTGTCGCAAGATGTCTGCGTCAGGCGAGCGCCTTGGCCTCGATCCCTGCAAGGTGCATGAAGTTCGCCAGCATCGCGTGACCATGCTCGGTGGCGATGCTCTCGGGGTGGAACTGGACGCCGTGGATCGGCAGATCGCGGTGGCGCACGCCCATCACCGAGGCATCGGCGGCGGTGGCGTTGACGACGAGATCCTCGGGAATGTCGGTGACGATCAGCGAGTGATAGCGCGTCGCGGTGAAGGGCGAGGGCAGGCCCGCGAACAGCCCGGTGCCGTCATGCTCGACCGGCGAGGTCTTGCCGTGCATCAGCCCGCCGCGCACCACGTGCCCGCCGAAATGCTGGCCGATCGCCTGGTGGCCGAGGCACACGCCGAGCAGGGGCTTCCTCAGATCGGCGCAGGCGGCGACCAGATCGAGGCTGATCCCCGCTTCGTTGGGCGTGCACGGGCCGGGCGAGATCAGGAACGCCTGGGCGTTGCTGGCGATCGCGTCGCGGGCGGTCAAAGCGTCGTTGCGCACGACCTGCACCTCGGCGCCCAGCTCCATCAGATAATGGACGAGGTTCCAGGTGAAGCTGTCGTAATTGTCGATGACGAGGATCATGCGCGCCGCGGTACGGTGTTTCGCGGATTCTCACAATTGCCTTGGCGCGGCCACAGTGCGGCGCAACGGTTGACGACACAGGGGCGTTGATCGCTGTTCAAAGGAGTTTGCATGCTTTCCACCTTGCTCTTCGCCGCGCTGATGGCCGCGCCTGCCGTGGCGCAGGACAGCGGCCGGCAGGACGAACCACCCAAGAGGGTGCGCTCGATCCTGCTCTATGGCGACGAGAAATGCCCGCCGGCCGAGAGCCCCGACGAAGTGGTGGTGTGCGCCAATGCCGGCGATTCGCCCTATCGCATCCCCAAGCGCTTCCGGAACCAGCCCAAGGAGGGCCCGGCTTCGAACGCCTGGACCAACCGCGTCGAGACGGTCGAGGAGTTCAACCGCGCCGGGCTGCCCAACAGCTGCTCGCCGGTGGGAACGGGCGGCCAGACGGGCTGCACGCGGGCGATGATCCGGCAATGGTATCAGGAGCGGCTCGATGCCAAGGCGAAGGCCGCGCGGACGACGGCGCCGTCTGACGATTGAGATGAAGTCCTCCCCGAGCTTTGCTCGGGGAGGAATTTCCTTTACTGCCCGAACCTCGCCTCGCTGGCCCGTGCGACCGCCTCGCGCGCGGCCGCAAATAGCGCGCCGGCCTTGGCCTCGCATTCGCGCTGCTCATAGGCCGGGTCCGAATCGGCGACGATCCCAGCCCCGGCCTGGACGTGCATCACGCCGTCCTTCACCAGCGCGGTCCGGAGCACGATGCAGCTGTCCATCGAGCCATCGGGCGAGAAATAGCCGACGCCGCCCGCATAGGGCCCGCGCGTCTCGGGCTCGAGCTCGGCGATGATCTGGCAGGCGCGGACCTTGGGCGCGCCGCTGACCGTGCCCGCGGGAAAGCCGGCGAACAGGGCGTCGAGCGCATCGCCGCCGGGCCGGAGCCTGCCGACCACGTTCGAGACGATGTGCATGACGTGGCTGTAGAATTCCACCGTGTAGCTGTCGGTGACGCGTACGCTGCCCGCATCTGCCGCGCGGCCGACATCGTTGCGGCCGAGATCGAGCAGCATCAAATGCTCGGCGCGTTCCTTGGGATCGGCGAGCAGGCTGGCGCGGTTGGCCTCATCCTCGGCGGCGGTGGCGCCACGCGGGCGCGTGCCGGCAATCGGGCGGATGGTGATCTCGCCGTCGCGGGCGCGGACGAGGATCTCGGGGCTCGATCCGGTGAGCGCGAAGCCGGGCAGGTCGAGATGATAGAGGAAGGGCGAGGGGTTCACGCGGCGGAGCGCGCGGTACAGCTCGAAGGGCGGCAGCGCGAAGGGCGTGGTGAAGCGCTGGGCGAGCACGACCTGGAAGATGTCCCCCGCGGCGATGTATTCCTTGGCGCGCGCGACCATCTCGCCATAGCGGTCGGGTTCCAGCACCGGGGTAAGCGCGACCGCGCCCGGATCTGCCCGGACCGGCGCGGGGAGGGCTGCGGTGGCGAGGCGCGCGGCAGTCGCGTCGATGCGTTCGGCGGCGGCGTCGACCAGCGCCTCGGGCGTGCGCGACGCGTCGGGCCATACGGGCGCGACGAGGAAGAGCGCGTCGGCGAGCCGGTCGAAGATCAGGATCACCGTCGGCCGGACGAACATCATGTCGGGCACGCCGACCGGGTTTGCCGGCGGGCGTGGCAGCTTCTCGACCAGTCCGACGGTCTCGTAGCTGAAATAGCCGACGAGACAGGCGAGCGCGCGCGGCAGCTCGGGCGGCACCTCCATGCGGCAGCTCTGGACGAGGCTGCGCAGCGCCTCGAGCGCGGGCTTGGCGCAGGGCGCGAAGGCCTCGCGATCGGTGAGCCAGTGCGGGTTGATCGCCGCCTCGGGCCCGGTGGCGCGGAAGACGAGGTCGGGGGCGAGGCCGATCAGGCTGTGGCGGCCGCGGACCGATCCCCCCTCGACCGATTCGAGCAGGAAGTCGCCGCGGCCCGGCTCGACGAGCTTGAGCGCCGCCGCGACAGGAGTCTCGGTGTCCGCGACCTGGCGACGCCAGAGCAGGGCGGGCCGCCCGGCGGCGAGCGCCGCCCGGGCGGCTTCGGCGCCTTCGGTCACCTCAGCGCGCCGTGCCCTGGCGGGACAGATCGGCGCGAAGCTGCGCGATCGCCTGGTCGTTGCGCGTCACCTTCAGATGATTGCGGACCGAGGCGATGAACTGGCGCGCATATTCGGGCCCGACCTGCGGGGCGATGTCGCTGCGCACCTTCGCGAGCGCGGCCGGATCGTTCGCGGCGCTATGTTCCTCGATCTTGTCGAGATAGACGACATAATAGCCTTCGCGATTGCGGCCCTCGACCAGCTTGGCCTTCTTGGGCGCCATCTGGAACGCCATCTGGAGATGGGGCGCGATGTTCGGGCCGAGCACTTCCGAGCGCTTGAAGTCGAAGTCCTTGGGCGGCGGGCCCTTGGCGATGCCGGCCTCTGCCAGCGCCTGCTGCATCGGCACGCCCTTCTCCAGCTTGGCGACGACGGCGGTAGCGGCGGTGCGCGCCTTCTGGAGCGCCTGCTGGACGAGATAGTCCTTCACGACCTGGTCGCGGATCTGCGCGAGCGGGCGCGGAGCGGCCTGGACGATCCGCTCGAGGGCGACCAGCGCGAAGCTGCCGTCGGATGCGATCGGCACGAGCTGGGGGTCGTCGCCCTGCTCGATCCCGAAACCGGCGCGCATGATCGCCCCCGTCGCCGTATCGGGCTTGAACTCGGGATTGTCGGGATCGGTGCCGGCGGCGACGAGCGCGGGGGTGCGCCCGGCGGTGAGCTTGGCGTCGGCGACGAGCTCGTCGAAGGTCTTGCTGTCGCCGATGCCGTCCTCGAGCGACTGGCGCAGACCGGCCAGCGCCTCGGCCAGCTTGCGCGCGCCGATCTCGCCGGCGAGCTCGGGACGGGCCTGGTCGAGCGTCTTGGCGGCGACCTGCTCGACATTGGTCACGCGGTAGACGAGCCAGCTGGGCCCGACCTTCACCGGTCCGACCAACGTGTTCGGCTGGGCAGCGAAGGCGGCGTCGGCGAATGCCGCCGAGACCTGCGTCGCCATTGCGGGCTTCTCCAGCGCGGTCAGCGTGCGCGCCTCAAGGCCAGCGGCGGTCGCGGCGGCGGCAAGCGGGCCCGACTTGGCCTTGGCCGCGATCTGCCCCGCGACATTCTGGTCGAGCGCCGTGACGAGCTCCACCGACCTCTTCTCGGTCGCCGCAAAGCGATTGCCCGCCTTCTTGAAGGCGTCGGCGATCTCGGCCTCGGTCGCGGCGGTGCGCGCGCGCAGGGCCTCCGCCTGGACCATCGCGTAGCGGACGATGCGGCGCTGCGGCACCATGTAGCGCGCGCGATTGGCATTGTACCAGGCGGTGAGGGTCTTGTCGTCGGGATCGGGGCCGGGATCCATCGCGATGGTCGAGACCAGGCCCACCGTACCGGCGCGGCGCTCGAGCAGCAGCGAGGCATAGGGAAGCAGGACGCCGTCCGGGATCTGGTTGCCGAGCGTGGCGCGGTTGACCATCCAATTGGTGTAGCGTTCGTCGGTCAGGCCCGCGCGGAAGGTGACGGGCGAGATACGGTTCTGAGAGAGCAGCTCCTCGAACTGCTTCTGGCTGAACTTGCCGTCGAGTCCGAAGAATGCCGGGTTGCTGGCGATATCGCCGTCGATCAGCTTCTTGCTGACCTGCATGCCCGATCCTTGGGCGAACTCGACCATCGCCGCGCTGTTGATCAGTTCGTCGAGCGTCAGCTCGAGCCCGCCCTGCGCGAGGAACTGCTCCATCGTGACGTTCTGGCCCCCGCGCCGGAGGTTACTAAGAAATATGTCGATCCGCTCGCGGACCTCGCGATCGGTGATCTTCCGATCGCCCACCTTCGCGACGACATTGCCCCCGGCACTGCTGCCGCCAGTGGCGCGGAGGCCCGTGATGTCGCCCGCGGCGAAGGCAAGCGCGATCACCGCAAGGAACACGAACACCGCGATCAGGCCGAAGCGCGACTTGGTGAAGCGGCGGAAGAAATTGAGCATGAAGGGCCGTTCGCAAGAGGAATTTGGCGTGCTTTAGGGCCGCGACACGCTCCCTTCAAGCTTGTGCAGCGCGCGTGGCTTGGTATCGGCTGCGACCAAGCAGAAGGAGATGGACATGCGCCGCAAGCTGGTTGCCGGAAACTGGAAGATGTACGGGCTGAAGGCGCAGCTGGGCGAAGTCGAGGCGATCGCCGCGGCGGCCGCGGCGAACCCCCAGGTGGACGTGGCGCTGTGCGTGCCCTTCACCTTGATCGCACCCGCGATTGCGGTGTCGGGCGCGCTGCCGATCGGTGCGCAGGACGTCCATGAGGCGGACAAGGGCGCGCATACCGGCTGCATCTCCGCCGACATGCTGCGCGAGTGCGGCGCGACGCTGACCATCGTCGGCCATTCCGAGCGCCGCGCCGACCAGCACGAGACCAGCCACGACGCCTGGGCCAAGGCTGCGGCGGCGCGGCGGCACGGGCTCAAGGTGATCCTGTGCTGCGGCGAGACCGAGGCCGAGCGCGACGCGGGCCGCGCCGAGCGGATCGTCCAGTCGCAGATCGAGAAGTCGCTGCCCGACGGCGCTTCGCCCGATTGGCTGACGCTCGCCTACGAGCCGCGCTGGGCGATCGGCACGGGGAAGACCCCGACGCTGGAGGACATCGCCGCGATCCATGCGATCGCGCGCGCGAAGCTCAGGATGATGGTGGGCGATGCCGCCGACGGGATCCGCATCCTCTATGGCGGATCGGTGACGGGCGCGAATGCGCGCGACATCCTGGCGGTCGACAATGTCGACGGCGCGCTGGTCGGCGGCGCGAGCCTGACCGCCGAGAAGTTCGTGCCGATCATCCGGGCCGCGGCGTCGCTTTCCTGATCTCGCCAAGGGTGACGAACGCCGCCGCACTCGACGCGAGAGCGAGACCGGCGCCGACGAGTGCGCTGCCATGGAAGGCGGTGATCAGGTCGCGGCCGGCGCTCGCGATCACCGCGCCGGCGATCGCGGTGGCGATCAGCCCGCCGGTGCGCGCGATCGCGCTGTTGAAGCCCGAGGCGGTGCCGGCATGGGTGTCGTCGACCGAGGCGAGCACCGCGGTGGTGAGCGGCGCGGCGACGCTCGACATGCCGATCGCGATGACGAGGCAGCCGGGGAAGACCGAGGTCCAGTAAGGCGCGCCGTCGTCGACCAGGACGAGCAGGGCGAAACCGATCGCGACGACGAACGCGCCGAGGGTGAGCGGCCAGCGCGGGCCGACCTGTGCGGTGAGCCGCCCCATCACGCGCGAGGCCAGCCCCATGCCGAGCGGCATGGGCAGCAAAGCGAGCCCGGCCTGCAGCGCGGTATAGCCCGCCGCCTCGATCAGCACGAAGGGGAGGAGGAGCAGCACGCCGCCGAGCGCGCCGTAGAGCAGGAAGGTGAGCAGGGTCAGCCCGGCAAAGGCGCGCGAGCCGAACATGGCGACGGGCATCATCGCCCGGGCGCCGCGACGATGCTCGATCCACAGGAACAGGGCGGTCGCGATCAGGCCGGCGGCGAGGCCGATCGCGACGGTGGCGTCGAGGCCGCGACCGCTCGACCAGAGCGTGAGCGCCCAGGTGACCGCGCCGAGCGCCAGCGTCGCGGAGGCCGCGCCGGGCAGGTCGAGCGGCAGTTCGCCCTCGGCGCTTTCCTCGATATGGCGCAGCGCGATCAGGATCGCCGCGGCCGCCACCGGCACGTTGACGTAGAAGATCGCGCGCCAGCCGATCGCGTCGACCAGCCAGCCGCCGAGCGGCGGGCCGACCGCGCCCGCGATGGCTCCCACCCCTGCCCAGGTGCCGATCGCCTTGCCGCGCGCTTCGCCGGTGAAGGCGTTGCCGAGGACGGCGAGGCTGTTGGGCAGCAGGATCGCCGCGCCCACGCCCTGCACGGCGCGCGCGGCGAGCAAAAGGGTGAGGTCAGCCGCCAGCGCGCACGCGACCGAGGCGAGCGTGAAGATCGCGATGCCGAGGACGAGCAGCTTGCGCCGCCCGAAATGGTCCCCCGCCGCGCCGCCGAGCAGGAGCAGCGCCGAGAGCGGCAGCAGATAGGCGTTGATCGTCCATTGCAGTTCGGCCGGGGTCGCGTTCAGGTCCGCGCCGATCGCCGGCAGCGCGACGTTGGTCACCGAACCGTCGATGAAGGCGAGGCTCGAGGCGAGGATGCACGCGACGAGGATGAGCCTGGGGTGCGCGGCCGACATGGCTGCAGGCTAGCAGGATTGCCGGCGGGGCGGGAGCACCCGCATGGTCGCGTGCCGGGAGCGGCAAGTCGCTGAATCGCCCCGGAAAACACGGTCGGTGCCCGTTTTCCGCTATATTTGACTATGTTCAGGCGTCCTGCCCCGGCCGTCGGCGTCCATAGCGAGCAGAGTCGTGCGATTCTGGTCGAGCAGTTCCGCGCGCTGCGCAAGCAGGTACCGCTCATGTACGCGCTGATGTTCTTCGACGCGGCGTTCCTCAGCTACGCGTCGCATGGCTATGTCAGCCCCTATTGGAGCCTGGGCATGCCGGGCGCGCTGGCGTTGCTCTGCGCAGCGCGCACGCTCTTCTGGCTCCACCGCCGGTCGTTCGTGCCGCACCCGGACGCGATCCCACGCTATCTGCTCGGCACGACGATATTCGCCGCACTGCTCAGCCTCGGCTTCGGCGGCTGGGGGCTGGTCCTCTATGCCCAGGCGGACCTGGTGCGGCGCGCCTGCATCGCGCTCTATATCTTCATCGGCGCGATCAGCTGCTGCTATTGCCTGCAGGCGCTGCCGCGCGCCGGCCACGCCGTGCTGCTGTTCGGCGCGATGCCCGTCACCGTCTGCCTGGTCGCGTCGGGCGACTGGCTGCTGCGCGGGGTGGGGATCAACATGATCGTCGTCACCTTGGTCATCCTGCGCATGATGCGCACGAGCCATGCCGGTTTCATCGAAGTACTGGCCTCGCGTTCCGAGATGGCGGCCGAGCAGCGCCGCGCGCAGGGGGCGGAACAGCGGGCCCACCAGCTCGCCTATCACGATCCGCTGACCGGCCTACCCAACCGACGCGCGCTGGCCGAGGCGCTCGAGGCGCGGGCCGCGCGGGCGGAGAGCGGCGAGCGCTTCGGGCTGCTGATCGTCGACCTCGACCGCTTCAAGTCGGTCAACGACGTCCATGGCCATCCCGCGGGCGACCAGTTGCTGCGCGACGTGGCGGTGCGCCTGACCTCGGTCGTGGCCGAGGAGGGTACCAGCTACCGCCTGGGCGGCGACGAATTCGCCGTGATCGTCGATGCCGGCGGGGAGGGGGCGCGCCGCGTCGCCCACGCCGTCGTCCATGCGATGCTGCGGCCCTTTACCGCCACCGATCTCGTCCACCATATCGGCGCGAGCATAGGCATCTCGCTCTATCCGAACGACGCGCAGGACCGCGAGGCGCTGATGCGCCGCGCCGACATCGCGCTCTACAAGGCCAAGCAATCGGGCCGCAGCCAGCATTGCGCGTTCGAACCGCTGCTCGACGCCGAGATCCGCCGCCGCGCCGAGATCGAGCGCGAAGTGCGCGAGGCGATGGCGAGCGACGCCTTCGTTCCCTATTACCAGCCCATCGTCGACCTGAGGAGCGGCGCCGTGGCCGGCTATGAGCTGCTCGCGCGCTGGCATCGCCCGGGCGCCGAGGAGATCGGGCCCGACCAGTTCATCCCGATCGCCGAGGAATGCGGGCTGATCAACGAACTGATGCTCCGGCTGCTGCGGCGCGCGTGCCGCGAGACGCGCGATTGGGACGCGACGATCTCGATCAACGTATCCCCGACCCAGCTCAAGGATCCCTGGTTCAGCCAGAAGGTCCTCGCGGTGCTCACCCGCGAACGCTTCCCCGCGCCGCGACTGACGATCGAGATCACCGAGAACGCGCTGATCGTCGACGCCGACAGCGCGCAGCAGACGATCGCGTCGCTCAGGAACCAGGGCATCCAGCTGGCGCTGGACGATTTCGGGACCGGCTATTCATCGCTCCAGCATCTGCGGATGCTGCCGTTCGACCGGCTCAAGATCGACCGATCCTTCGTCACCTCGATGGAGCGCGATCCGGATGCACTGCGGCTGGTCCATTCGATCATCGCATTGGCCAGCACCCTCGACCTGCCGGTGGTGGCTGAAGGGATCGAATCGGCTTCGACCGCCCGGACCTTGGTCCAGCTCGGTTGCGCAATGGGCCAGGGGTTCCACTTCGGCCATCCGATGTCGAAGGCCGCTGTCGAGGCGCGGGCGGCGAAGGTTCAGCCCGCGTAGCGATCCTTCAGCACCTTCCACGTGGCGCGCAGGCTCACTGCCTCCGCCCCCTTGGGACGGCCCGGCTTGGCCGAGCTGTTCCAGCAGAAGATGTCGAAATGCGCCCATTGCGCCTTTTCGGGCGCGAATTCCTTGAGGAACAGGGCCGCGGTGATCGCGCCGCCGAACGGGCCCTCGGCCGCGTTGACCATGTCGGCGACGTCGGACTTGAGCGCTTCCTTGTACGGCTCGTAGAGCGGCATGCGCCACATCGGATCGGCCTCGGCCTCGGCCGCAGCGAGGAGCTCGGCGGCGAGCGTGTCGTCGTTGGCGAACACCGCCTGCAGGTCGGCGCCCAGCGCGACGCGGGCGGCGCCGGTGAGCGTCGCGAAATCGAAGACGAGCTCGGGATTGCTCTCGGCTGCCTTGGTCAGCGCGTCGCCGAGGATCAGCCGGCCCTCGGCGTCGGTGTTGCTGTTCTCGACCGACACTCCCTTGCGCGAGATCATCACGTCGCCCGGGCGCGTCGCCTCGCCGTTGATCGAATTCTCGACCGCGGGGACGAGCATATGGAGACGGACCGGCAGGCGGTGCTGCATCACCAACTCGGCGAGCGCGAGCGCGTGCGCGGCGCCGCCCATGTCCTTCTTCATCAGCCGCATGCCCGCGGCGGGCTTGATGTCGAGTCCGCCGGTGTCGAAGCACACGCCCTTGCCGATGATAGCGATGCGCGGATGTTCGGGATTGCCCCATTCGAGCTCGATCAGCCGCGGCTCGCGACCCTCGCCCGCGGCCTTGCCGACGGCCCAGAGCATGCCATAGCCCTTCTCGACGTCCTTGCCCTTGGCGACGGCGAGCGTGGCGCCATATTCCTTCGCCAGATCGGCCGCGGCGGCCTCGAGATCGGCGGGCCCCATGTCGTTGGCGCCGGTGTTGATCCGGTCACGCAGCTTGAAGGCGACGCCGGCGAGGCGCAGCGCTCCCTCCATCTTCGCGGGATCGCCGGTGAGCAGGACGCGCGGGCCCTGCGCCTTGTCGTCCTTCTTCTTGTAGCGGTCGAACTTGTACTGGGCGGCGAGCCAGCCGTAGAGCGCCTTGCCGGGCTCGCGGCCGTCGACGCGATAAATGCCCTCGGGCAGCGTCTCGGCGAGCTTGGCGAGACACCATGGCGAGAGTCGCTCGACATTGGCGACCACGGTGACGACCGACCAGTCCTCGGGCCCGTCGCCCGGGAGGATCGCGCTCGAATAGCCGGTGGGGGCGAGCTTCTGCGCCTGCGCGGCGGTGCGGTGGCGCGGCGGCTGGGCGGCGAGCCAGGCGTCGAAGCCCTTGGCGTCGATCAGGTGGATATTGCGGGCGGGCTGGCCGCGATCGGGCTGAACAAGCGTGGAGAGATCAGGCATGGCCAGTGATCTAGGGGCGCGAAGCCGCTGCGCCTAGCCCCCGCGGTGCAAGGAAATGCCGCGTCATCGCCTGTGGCGGACCTGCGGCGCACACATCGCCAGCGCGCGATCGACGATGTGGAGCAGCCGGCGGCGGCCTTCGGCGAGCCCCTCCGCGCCGTCGCCTCGGTCGAGCGTCTCGAAGTTGAGATAGTCGAGGTCGTGGAGGACCGCGTAGTTGGAGAGCGAGCGATCGCTGGCGACGACGCGCTCCTGCACGACGTTGAAGTCCGCGGCGACCATCGCGTCGCGGCAGAAGGCGGTGCTCGGGCTCTGTCCGTTGCGAAAGGCGGCGAAGGCGACGGTGTCGTCGTCGTCCCATGGCCACGCGCGGTGCAGCGAGGGGCTCGGCCGCAGGATGTCGTCGCAATAGCGGATCGAGATCACGCCGCTGCCGGGCGGATCGGACTTGTTGCAGCGCGATTCGCCGGTGTCGAAGCCGCGTCCGTTGGTGTGGAGCGCGATGATCGGCATTCCGGGCTTGAGATCGGCGAGGATGCGGCGGGCATAGCCGGGGAGGGCGCTGTCGAAATTGCGATTGGGATCGACGGGGCGGCCATAGTCCACCGCGCGGTTCATCCGGACGCCATCATCGGCGATCCCCGCATCGACTGCGACCAGCGTCCCGCCATATTTGCGTACGGCCGCCAGCCCTGCTTCGAAGCCGGCATTCTCGTTGTCGTGGGGCACGAACCACAGGGGACCGCGGGAGTGCCGGACATTCTCGATGCGCCAGAGGCGCCAGGCGGCACGCTCCTCGCGGAACTCGATCCGGCTGACGGCGAGCCCGCGCCATTCGGCGGGGTCGCGGTGGCGGGCGAAATCGTCGTCCAGCACCGTCAGCGGATCGACACGGGATACGTGCGTGCCGGGGTCCCCGGCGCTCGGGCCGGCAAGGGCCAGCCAGGTCAGGGCGAAGAGGAGGGCGCGGAACATCGTGCCTTTCGGAAATGGACCGACCGAGCTTAGGCCGGCAACCCCGCCGCGTCATCCTGGTCGCGCTTTCCATGATGTGGGCCTGCCTTGCCCGCAGGGCATGGCTCAGGGAGCGAGCGGCTCGCCGGGGAGCAGCGCGAGGCGCGGGGCATAGGTCCAGGCTTCCGAGCGAATCGCGCGGGCGAAGGCGAGGGCGGGGTGGCCGGCGCCGAGCAATGCGGCGAGATCTGGTTTCGTGTCCCCAGCTGCAACGGGCGCGATGATCAGATAGGGCGCGGGCGTCTCGCCGATGCCGCGATACCAGCTCGCGCCGGCCACGGGTCGAGCGAGCAGTGCCGCCTCGAACCGCCGCGCGTCGGTCGCCGCGACGGCGTGAACCTGCACGACCGGCTGCGGCTTTCGCTGCTCGAGTGGGTTCGCCCGGCTCGCTTCGCGCCAGAGCTCCCAGCCCTCGTTGCCGGTCGCGGTGGAATAAGCGGCGGCGTTGGCGCGGAAGTCGGCACCGTCCTCCTTGAGGCGGGGGCGGTTCTGGAGGCTCTCGGGCGTGGCGCCGAAGGTGCCGTCGACAAAGGCACCCAGGCGGTCTCCCGCGGTCACGTACCAGGCGTACCAGACCAGCTTGTCGCCGATGCGGGCATGCCACTCGAGATGCTTGCGATATCCCGCCTCGAAGGCCGGCCGGTCGCTGAGCCTATAGGCATAGAGATGCGCCGTGCCGCCGGACTGCGCCGCCGAGGGGAGCGGCGCGGCGAAGGCCACGAGAGCGAGGAACGCGCGAAGACGCATCGGTATTCTCCTTCGCCGGCACCTCTAGATCGAGACGCCTCCGAAAGCAGCCCTGCGCGGAGGATCAGGCGAGCGGAACGCCGTAGAGATCGTGCTCGTCGGCGTCTTCGATCTCGACGCGGACGATATCGCCCTGCGCGAGGTGCCCGGCATCGCGCAGGAACACCTCGCCGTCGATCTCGGGGGCGTCGGCCTGGCTGCGGCCGGTGGCGCCGCCTTCCTCGCCGACCTCGTCGACGATCACTTCGAGCGTGCGGCCGATCTTGGCCTGGAGCTTGGCGGCGGAGATCGCCGCGGTCTTCTCCATCACGCGCGCATAGCGCTCTTCCTTGACCTCCTCGGGCACCGGATCGGGGAGCGCGTTGGCCGAGGCGCCCTCAACTGGCTCGAAGCGGAAGGCGCCGACGCGGTCGAGCTGGGCTTCGTCGAGCCAGTCGAGGAGATACTGGAAGTCCTCCTCGGTCTCGCCGGGGAAGCCGACGACGAAGGTAGAGCGGATCGCGATGTCGGGGCAGATCTCGCGCCAACCCTTGAGCCGTTCGAGCACCTTGGCCTCATTGGCTGGTCGGCGCATCGCGCGGAGGACGTTGCGGCTGGCGTGCTGGAAGGGGATGTCGAGATAGGGGAGGATCAGCCCCTCGGCCATCAGCGGGATGACCTGGTCGACATGCGGGTAGGGGTAGACATAGTGCAGCCTCACCCAGGGCGCGATCTTGCCCAGCTCGCGCGCGAGGTCGGTCATGTGGGGGACGACTTCCTGCCCCTTCCACATGCGCGGCTCCTTGCGGATGTCGACGCCGTAGGCCGAGGTGTCCTGGCTGATGACCAGCAGTTCCTTCGTCCCCGCCTCGACCAGTTTCTCGGCCTCGCGCAGGATCGCGTCGGGGCGGCGGCTGACCAGGTCGCCGCGCAGGCTCGGGATGATGCAGAAGGCACAGCGATGGTTGCAGCCCTCGGAGATCTTCAGATAGCTGTAATGGCGCGGCGTCAGCTTGAGCCCGGCATCGGGGACGAGGTTGACGAAGGGCGAGGGCGGCATCGGCGCCGCTTCGTGCACCGCGCCGACGACTTCCTCATATTGGTGCGCGCCGGTGACCGCGAGCACGTTGGGGAAGCGCGCGCGGATGACCTCGGCTTCCTTGCCCATGCAACCGGTGACGATCACCCGGCCGTTCTCGGCGATCGCCTCGCCGATCGCCTCGAGGCTCTCTTCCTTGGCCGAGTCTAGAAATCCGCAGGTATTGACCAGCACGACGTCGGCGCCCTGGTAATCGGGCGACATCGCATAGCCGTCGCTGCGCAGCTTGGTGAGGATGCGCTCGCTGTCGACGAGGTTCTTCGGACAGCCGAGCGACACCATCCCGATGCGAGGGGACTCAGGGAGTTTGGTTGCCATGATTGCCGCGCCACATAGGGATTTCGGCGGAAATTGCTAGTCGGGGGTTTCCGGCGTAGCTTCACGTTCCTGAAGGATAGGGGAGGGAAGGATGCATTTCCATTGGCTTCCGATCGTGCTGGCGGCGCTCGCCGGCTTCCTCGTGGGCGGGCTTTGGTACGGGCCGCTGTTCGGCAAGGCGTGGATGAAGGCGCGCGGGATCACGCCTGAGAGCGCAAAGGAGGCCAACATGCCGCTGATCTTCGGCACGACCTTCCTGCTCAATCTCGTCGCCGCGTTCATGCTCGACCATCTCTATGCGACCTATGACGCGCCGGTGGGGCTGCACTATTCGCTGGTGATCGCGGCGATCATCGGAATCGGCTTCATCGCGACCTCGATCGGCGTGAACTACCTCTTCTCGCGCCAGCCGCGATCACTGTTCCTGATCGATGCCGGCTACTGGATCACGATCTACCTGGTGATGGGAGCGATCTTCGGGCTGCTGACCTGACCTCAGCCGACTGGCGCGCGGAACAGGAAGAAGGCCCCCGCCGCGATCAGCGCGAAGCCGATCAGATGGTTCACCGTGATCTTCTGCCCGAGATAGAGGACCGAGAAGACCGCGAACACCGCGAGGGTGATGACTTCCTGCATCCCCTTGAGCTGCGCGGCCGAGTAGATGTTGCTGCCCCAGCGATTGGCGGGGATGGCGAGGCAATATTCGAAGAAGGCGATACCCCAGCTCACCAGGATCACCGCGAGCAGCGGTTTGTCCTTGAACTTGAGGTGCCCGTACCAGGCGAAGGTCATCAGGATGTTCGAACCGATCAGCAACAGGATCGGCAGGGCGCGGGCGAGGAGGATCGGCATGCGCGCGACCAACATGTCCGCGGGGAAAGCGTCAAGCGCGAAAGCGGCACCGCCCGGCCGATGACGATCCGCGCCGTCAGCGTGATGTCAGTACGGGCAGCCTCGATACCGGATCAACCGGCGTGCGCCCCTGGCGGATCTCGAAATGGAGCTCGGGACGGTCGGCGAATCCCGAATTGCCGGAGAGCGCGATCATCTGGCCTTTCTTGACCGATTGGCCGCGCTGCACGAGCAATTGCCCGGCATGGCCGTAGACCGTGGTGGTGCTGTTGCCGTGCTTGACGATGACGAGTCCGCCCAATGCGGGAACGTCGCTGCCGACATAGGCGACGACGCCGTCGGCGGCGGCGAGCACCGGCGTGTCGAGCGGCACCGCGATCTTGATCCCGTCGTTGCGTTCGCCGCTCTTGCCCGGGCCGAAGCGCTTCACGACCGTGCCCTTGACCGGCCAGGCGAAGTTGCTGGCGACGCGCACGGTGGGCGCCGCGACCGGCGTGGTCGCGGGCAGGACGCGCGCCGAGGAGGCGGTGGGCCTGGCCGGCCTGGCGTTGGCCGCGAGCGCGGGCTGGCCGCCGGTGAGGATGTCGTCGATGTCGAGATGGAAGCGCGCGGCGCGCTCCTCGCGCGTCTCGGGCCCGGCGCTCGGGATCAGCAGGCGCTGGCCGGTGCGCAGGATATACGGTTCCTCTAGCGCATTGGTCGAGACGACACGAGACCAGGCGACGCTGTAGGCGCGGGCGATGGCGATGCCGGTCTCGCCGGCGCGGACGAGGTGGTAGCGGCCGCCCGGGATGGTGAGCCGTTGTCCGGGTTTGATGACGAAGGGCGCGACAAGGCCGTTGGTCCGCGCGATCGCCTCGGAGCCGGCGCCGGTCTTGATCGCGATCGAGCGGAGCGAATCGCCCGGCTGGACGACATAAGTCGTACTGGACACGAGCCTGGCATCGGCGGTGACGCGGCGCGCTTCCCAGGCGGGCGGCGGCGCAGGCAGCGCGCGCACGTCCTGGTCGAGCGAGCGCCGCTCGAACGATTCCTGTTGTCCATTTGGTTCCGGCGCAGCGTAACTGCCCGGTCCCCGTCCGGCCTCAGCCGGTATGCAGCCCGACATCACGACGACGCCGAACAGCAGTGCCCCCATCCGGCGCATTGCCAGCTCCCTAACCCCTTTAAAATTTAATAAGGGAAACGTGGGTGGTTAACAATAGACCGACTTGAGACTTTCCAGCGAGTTGCGGTGCGTCAGGTCGAGATGGAGCGGCGTCACGGTGACATAGCCCTGCTCGATCGCCTCCAGGTCGGTATCCGGATCGGGCGTGTGGGGAAGACGGCTCATCGCGAGCCAGTAATAAGGAAAGCCGCGCGGATCGACGCGCTTGTCGAGCCCGACCCGGCCATAATCGCGCAGGCCCTGCGCGACCGGCTTGATGCCCTTCACCGCTTCGGGCGGGACGGGCGGAAAGTTGATGTTGATCAGCGTCCGCGGCGCCCAGGGCGCGTCGAGCAAGGGCCGGAGTGTGCGTTCGCCCCAGGCCTCGGCGGTGTCGAAGGGGACCTTGTCGCCCATGCCGCTATGTTCGTAGCGCTGGCTGAGCGCGATCGAGCGGATGCCCGCGAGCGCGCCTTCCATCGCCGCCGAGACGGTGCCCGAATAGCTCACGTCCTCGCCGAGATTGCCGCCGCGATTGACGCCCGAGAGGACGAGATCGGGCGGCGAATCCTTCATCGCCTCGGCAAGCGCGAACATCACGCAATCGGTGGGCGTGCCGCGCACGGCATAGCGATTGTCGCCCAGCCGGCGGACGCGGAACGGCTCGGTGAGGGTGAGCGAGCGGCTCTTGCCCGATTGCTCCTCGGCGGGTGCGACCACGGTGATATCGTCGGAGATCGTCCGGGCGATGCGCTCGAGCACGGCAAGGCCGCGCGCATGGATGCCGTCGTCGTTGGTGAGGAGGATGCGCATCAGACCAATTCCTCCCCGAGCTCGCTCGGGGAGGGGGACCATCGCGCAGCGATGGTGGAGGGGCCGCCGGCGTAGACGGCGGTTTCACCGCCACCCCTCCACCCCGCCCTGCGGGCGCGGTCCCCCTCCCCGAGACAAGCTCGGGGAGGAATTGAAGCGGCGCTCACGCCCTCGGCTCCAGGCGATTCAGCCCGCCCAGATAGGGCTGCAACACTGCGGGCACCGCGACCGAACCGTCTTCCTGCTGGTAGTTCTCCACCACGGCGACCAGCGTCCGCCCCACCGCGAGACCCGAGCCGTTGAGCGTATGGACGAAGCGCGTCGCTTTTTCGCCCTCGGGGCGGTAGCGCGCGTTCATGCGGCGGGCCTGGAAGTCGGTGCAGGTCGAGCAGGACGAGATCTCGCGATAGCGCGCCTGGCCGGGCAGCCAAACTTCGAGGTCGTAAGTGCGCGCGGCGGAGAAGCCCATGTCGCCGGTGCAGAGCTTCATCCGGCGGAAGGCGAGGCCGAGCTTTTCGAGGATGTCCTCGGCGCAGGCGGTCATCCGTTCGTGCTCCGCCTCGGACTGGTCCGGCGTGGTGATCGAGACCATCTCGACCTTCTCGAACTGGTGCTGGCGGATATAGCCGCGCGTGTCGCGCCCGGCCGAGCCCGCTTCCGAGCGGAAGCAGGGCGAGAGCGCGGTGAAGCGCAGCGGCAGCGCCTCTCCGGAGAGGATCTGCTCGCGCACGCTGTTGGTGAGGCTGACCTCGGAGGTAGGGATCAGCCAGCGGCCGTCGCTGGTCTGGAAGCTGTCCTCGGCGAATTTGGGGAGCTGGCCGGTGCCGAACATGGTCTCGCCGCGCACGAGCAGCGGGACGACGGTCTCCTCATAGCCGTGCTCGCGGGTGAGCGTGTCGAGCATGAACTGGCCGAGCGCGCGGTGCAGGCGCGCCGCGGCGCCGCGCACGAAGGTGAAGCGCGAGCCCGAGAGCAAGGCGCCGGTCTCGAAATCCAGGCCCAGCGCGGGGCCGATCGCGTCATGCTCCCTGGCCTCGAACGCGAAGGTCGGCGGGGTGCCGCGCGTGTGGACCAGCGCATTGTCGTCCTCGTCGGCCCCTTCGGGCACGTCGGCGAGGGGGAGGTTGGGGATTGCGGCGAGACGGCCGTCCAGTTCCTCGCCCAGCGCCTTTTCCTCGGCCTCGAGCGCGGGGAGCCGCTCCTTGAGCGTCGCAACCTCGGCCATCAGCGCCGCCGCGCCCGCTTCGTCCTTCTGGGCCTTGGCCGCGCCGATCGCCTTCGAGGCTTCGTTGCGGCGCGCCTGGCCCGTCTGGAGCTCGGTGATCAGCGCGCGGCGCTTCTCGTCGAGCGCGGCGAGCGTTTCGGCCTGCGGCTCCAGCCCGCGCTTGGCCAGGCCGGCGTCGAAGGCTGCGGGGTTTTCGCGGATGAACCGGATGTCGTGCATGGCCGGGCGTATGGCTGGGCGCGCCGAACCGCGCAACCCTGACCCGCGCGGCTGCGTTGAACGTGCAATGCAACAAAGGAGATGAGCGATGCTGGTTCCGCACGATACGGTCGTGGTGGTCGCGGATGGCCGGAAGATGCTGTTCCTCAGGAACGAAGGCGATGCCTTCCATCCCAATTTGCAGGTCGAGAAGAAGGTGGTCGACAAACACAATCCCGACCATAACCAGCAGGCGACCGACCTGGCCGGCGGAGCGATGGGCACGCGCACCGCGGGCGCGCAATGGGGCGCCGGCAACATGGAGGAGGTGGATTTCCACCAGTTGGAGGAAGATCGCTTCGCCGCCGAGACCGCCGAACTGCTCAAGAAGCGCGCGCTCGCCAACGATTTCGAGTCGCTGATCATCGTCGCCCCGCCCAGGACGCTGGGCGAGCTCCGGAAACATTATCACAAGGAAGTGAGCGACCGGCTGAAGGCCGAGATCGACAAGAACCTGACCGGGCACACCGTGCCGCAGATCGAGGCGTTGCTCCAGGCGGAATGATGCCGTCGCCCCGGCGAAAGCCGGGGCCTCTGGCGGGGCGGTTGCGGCAGGCGATCCCGGCTTTCGCCGGGATGACGTTCAGGCCTTCTTCTTGCCGAAGCGCTTGCGCGCGACCAGCGCCGCCGCGGCGCCGCCGAACAGCAGGATCATCGGCGGAGCGGGGACGGGCTCGGGGCCGCCCGACGAGCCGCTCGATCCGTGATGGCCGCTCGAACCGCCGCAATGCTTGCCCCATTTGCAGCCCCAGCTGCTCGAGGTGCTCCAGCCGCTCGAAGTGCTCCAATTGCCGCTCGACGACGAGGTGCTCGACGAGGTCGAGGACGAGGTGGACGAGGAAGTGGAGGACGAAGTCGACGAGCTGACGCCGCTCGACGTGGACGAGGAGGTCGAGGAGCCGCCGGTCGAGGTGCTGGTCGAGGAACCGCCCGTCGAAGTACTGGTCGAGGAACCGCCGCTCGACGTGCTCGACGAGACGCCGCTCGAGGTCGAGACGTTGCCGCTGCTGCTCGAGATCTCGATGTTGATGCCGCTGCTGCTGCCCGAGCTGCTTCCGGAGCTGCCGAAGAAGCCGCCGGCGAAGAAGCCGCCGCCGAAGCCGCCATAGCCGCCCGAGCCACCGACCACGCCGGCCGCCGCGCCGCCGCCTGCCGCGACCACCGGCATCTCGCGCGGGGGAAGGGGGATGGGCGCGCCCTGCGCTGCCAGGACGACGACCTGGGGCGGATCCTGGGTCGTGGTGGTGGTCACGCGGCGGACGAGCTTCTTCCGCACGGGCCCCACCGCCGCCTTGCGGATGACGCGCTTCTTCGCGACCGTATATTGCTCGACCACGCTGGGTTGTGTGACGCGCTCCACCGCATAGACGCCGCTGCCGCCGACGACGGCACCGCCACAGGCACATGCGCAGAGTTTCGCCAAAGCCATGCGAACCGACATGATGTCCCACTCTTCCTGTTGCTGGCGCTCGCTCCCCACGGAACCATCAGCAGCTTCTGCGCCGTCAATGAGGAGGAAACGCAAAACAAACTATTAAGCGCAAGCCAAACGAGCGCCATTTACCCTGTTCCAGGCCTGTTTTTTTGCGTCGGCGCGCAGAGCTTATGGTTAATGTGCGGTTTCGGTACGGTTCGCGCGTGGGCCGCGTCGTTACTTGTTAAGGAACATGGTTAATGAGAGACGCTCTGCGGTTGTTGTTCAGCCGTCGCTAATTTCCTCCATGTTACCGGGGATTAGGCAGCGCGGCTGTCATAATGACACGCTTGTTAATGTGTTCTCGCGCAAGTATAGGGCGTGCGGGCAAAAGCAGTCATCCAGCGGCTTGGCCACTGGGTGACCGGTGTGGAGAGTGGGGATGGCTACGGTTTTGGAACGCTCCGAAGAACCCGGAAAACCTTTTCCGCCGGCCGCCAATGACGGCGACGACGGATATCGGCCGAGCAACGACGAACCCTTCATGAACCCGCGGCAGCAGGAGTATTTCCGCGAGAAGCTGCTGGGCTGGAAGGACGCGATCTACCGCGAGGCGGCGGGCACCCTCAACCAGCTGCAGACCGATTCGCTGCGCGAGGCCGATCTCACCGATCGCGCGTCGAGCGAGACCGACTGGTCGATCGAGCTGCGCACTCGCGACCGCCAGCGCAAGCTCATCTCCAAGATCGACGCGGCGCTGCGCCGGATCGACGAGGGCGAATATGGCTATTGCGAAGTGACTGGCGAGCCGATCTCGCTCGCCCGGCTCGAGGCGCGGCCGATCGCGACGATGACGGTCGAGGCGCAGGAGCGCCACGAGCGCAACGAGAAGGTCTCGCGCGACGAATAGCCTTCCGGGGGCGCCGCGCGATTTTTGCCCGGCTGTCCCCAAATTTACGCTTTCGTCAGGGATTGCTGCTCTAGTGCGCGCAATTCAAATCTTGCGTTCGGGCAGCTCCGATGGACCAGTTCTCTACCGATTCCGTGCATGCGCTCTCGGCCGATGACTTCACCGGTCAGCGCAGCGGCTCGCGCGACAGCTTGCTGCTGACGGCGCAGTTCCGCGTCGCCGGCGACGACAATGTCGCGCAGGTGCGCGTGCGCAATCTTTCCTCGGGCGGCCTCATGGCGGAATATGCCGCACCTGTCGAAACCGGCACTCCGGTCGAGATCGAAGTGCGCGGCGTCGGTTGGGTGAAGGGCCGGATCGCCTGGGCGACCGACGGCCGCGTCGGCGTGGCCTTCGATATCGAGATCGATCCGATGCTGGCGCGCAAGCCGGTCGGCAACGGCACGCGCACGCCGCAATTCGCGAAGCCGGCCATCACGCGGCGCTGACGCCGCTTCCGCCGGAATAATATCCGGCGGTCGCAGGAGGTGCGGCCCCGAGACCACACCCCCGCAACAATGCGCCAGATCGTCGCTCTAGCGGCTGAGCTCCTCCTTGACGCGCAACTTCCGCTTCTTCAATTCCGCTATCAGCATCTGGTCGGGAAGGGGCCGCTGCGACTCGGCGGCGATCCGTTGATCCAGGGTCGAATGCTTGGCGTTGAGTGCCGCGAAATGCGCGTTCTGCATGGAAGCGTTCCTCCTTCGATAAGCGCCGGGGGAAGCCAATAAATCACCTTTCGCAATGCTTGTCGCCCCCGTATTTGGTGCAATCGACGGCCTGCGGAAAAGACGCGATGGTCCGTTGCGGGTTTCGAGTCCGGCAGTGATAGTGCGTAGAGGGGCGGGGATGGACGAGAGCGAGATCCAGAAGCAGCTCGAAGCCCTGCGAACCGAGCATCGCGACCTCGACGCGGCGATCGACGCGCTGCGCCGCACCGGCACTGCGGACCAGCTCCAGCTCGCGCGGCTCAAGAAGCGCAAGCTGCGCCTGCGCGACGAGATCACGCAGCTCGAGGACCATCTGATCCCCGACATCATCGCCTGATCCTCCCGCGCCGGGACCGAATGCCGCGATTTTAAGCATTCAACTCGCGCGTCCGATATGGCACTTCTTTACGCGATGACGGAGCAGGCAACGACGATCCACCGACGGCTGGTCGACTCGCTCTATGTCGAGGCGATGCTGCTGGCTGACGAGGCGCGCGCCTATTTCGACGTGGTGGGCCGTGCCGAGCGCGACTCGCTCGAGGCGCTGAGCCGCGTCACCTTCTCCTGCGAGTCGCTCAAGGTGACGACGCGGCTGATGCACATCATCGCCTGGCTGCTCACCCAGCGCGCGGTCGAGGCGGGCGAGCTCGCCCCTGGCGACGCGCTGTCGCCGTCGCGGCGGCTGGGGGAGGCGCCCGAGACCGAGGCGGCGACGCTCGACACGATGCCGGTACAGGCGCGGACGATCATCGCGACGAGCATCGAGCTGCACCGCCGGGTCGCGCGCCTCGATGCGTCGCTCGACGAACCGATGACGGAGGCTAGCCCCGCCCGTCGGATGCTCGAAAGGCTCTCCGCTTCGTTCTAGGGCGGATCGACATTCGACCCTCAATCCTCCGCCGCCAGGGGGAGGTGGCGCCGAAGGCGTCGGAGGGGGAGGTAAGCAGTGCCCTCTCCAATGGAGCCCAGTGATTCCGCCCCCTCCGTCACGCTGAGCGTGCCACCTCCCCCTGGCGGGGGAGGATTGAAAGCCCGCGCTCAGCGCAGCGCGGCCCTCGCGGCCTCGTATTCGCGCTTCAGCCGCTCGATCTTGACCGCGGCGGGCTCGACGGCGGTGACTGCGCCGATGCCCTGGCCCGATCCCCAGATTTCCTTCCACGCCTTGGCGCCGCCGAAGTTCATCGCGCTGGGATCGCTTTCGGGCAGCTTGTCGGGATCGAGCCCTGCCGCGACGATCGAACTGCGCAGGTAATTGCCGTGCACCCCGGTGAAGAGGTTCGAATAGACGATGTCGGCCGCCCGGCCTTCGACGATGCCCTGCTTGTAGGCGTCGACGGCATTGGCTTCGTCGGTCGCGATGAAGGGCGAGCCGATATAGGCGAGGTCGGCGCCCATCACCTGCGCGGCGAGCACCGCGCGGCCGGTGGCGATCGCGCCCGACAGGATCAGCGGTCCGTCGAACCATTCGCGGACTTCCTGGACGAAGGCGAAGGGGTTGAGCACGCCCGCATGACCGCCCGCGCCGGTGGCGACGAGGATCAGCCCGTCGGCGCCCTTCTCGATCGCCTTGTGCGCGAAGCGGTCGTCGATCACGTCGTGGAGCGTGATTCCGCCCCAGCTGTGCACCGCCTGGTTGAGCTCGGGCCGCGCGCCGAGCGAGGTGATCACGATCGGCACCTTCCACTTGGCGCAGGTGTGGAGGTCCGCCTCGAGCCGGTCGTTCGAGCGGTGGACGATCTGGTTGACCGCGAAGGGGGCGGCGGGCGCATCGGGATTGGCACGATCCCAGGCGGCGAGTTCCTCGGTGATGCGGTGGAGCCATTCGTCAAGCAGGCTCTGCGGGCGCGCGTTGAGCGCCGGGAAGGATCCGACGATCCCCGCCTTGCACTGCGCGATCACCAGATCGGGCACCGAGATGATGAACAGCGGCGAGCCGATGACGGGAAGCCGGAGGCGATCGAACAGCGGGGGAAGGGCCATGGACCGGTTTTGTAGCGAAACCGAGTTGCCTGTCTATCCCGTCGCCGGCGACGCTACGGCAGGGCCGGTCCTGTAGGAGCCAGGTTCAATCGACTCGGCGAAGGCCCTGCGCATAGTCGCGCTGCTTGGCCGCGTAGAGCGCCGCGGACGCCTTGAGCATCGCCTTCTGCATGTCGTCGAGCGGGCGGATCGCCTTGGCCGGCGAACCGACGATCAGATGGCCGGGCGGGAAGGTCTTGCCCTCGGTGACCAAGGCGCCGGCGCCGACGAGACAATCCTCGCCGATCACGGCGCGGTTGAGGATGGTGGCGCCCATGCCGATCAGCGTGCGGTCGCCGATCGTGCAGCCGTGGAGGATGGCGTGGTGGCCGACGGTGACGTCCTCGCCCAAGGTGCACGGCGCGCCGGGATCCGAATGGAGCATCGCGCTGTCCTGGACGTTGGTGCGCGCGCCTACGGTGATGGGCGTGTTGTCGGCGCGGATCACGGCGCCGAACCAGACGCTGGCCAGTTCGGCGAGATGCACGTCGCCGATCAGATCGGCACTCGGCGCGACCCAGGCATCCGGAGCGATTTGAGGCTTGTGGCCGCCTATCGCGTAGAGCGGCATCCGCTTCAGAAGATCGATGCGTCGAAGCTGGCTGGGAGCGGCATCTGCAGCCCCAGCGCCACGGCAAGCGCGACCGCGCCCATCAGGATCGCGAGCGTCGAGGACAGCGAAAAGAGGCCCCAGCCGACCATCGTGACCATCTGGGGGTTGGGCCGCTGCGCGCGCTGGTTGCGCTGCATGGCGAAAAGCACGAACATCGCCAGCAAGGCATATACGAAAATGAAGAACTCGGTCATTCCATCCACCCGCTTTGTCCCCGCAACGGGTTAGCGGGACAGGGTTGGCGCATCAATGCCGGGATTCTGCGGATCGCCGCATTGCAGCAAGGACTTACCGCGAAAAGCGGCCCGCTGGACGGCTGGTGTGAAAATAGATAGCATATGTGAAAATGCTGGGGAGGTGGACTTGAGGAACTTGCTGGGGGTGGCGGCGCTGGCCGCCTTGCTCATGTCGGGCACGGCGCTGGCGTCCGAGGTGGAGCGGGTGCCGCACGGCGTGGTGGTGACGCCGGACCAGGGCGCGGCCAAGCGGGTCAGGGTGCTCGCTTATGGCGACGCCTCCTTCCGGGTGACCGCGGTGCCGGCGAGCGAGCTCAACCTGCCCAAGAGCCTGATGGTGACCGCGGAGGCGGCGGGCGACCCGGTGATCACCGAGGCCGAGGGGCTGGTGACGCTCAAGCTGCCCAAGGTGACCGCCGAGATCCGGCTTTCCGACGGCCGCGTCCAGTTCCGCGACGCGGCGGGCAAGCCGGTGCTCGCCGAGGAAGCGCGGCGGCGATTCACTGCGACCACCGCCGACGGCAAGCCCTTCCTTGCCACCGAGCAGCAGTTCAACCGCGGTACCGACGAGGGGTTCTACGGGCTCGGCCAGCACCAGAACCGGCAGATGAACTATAACGGCGAGGACGTCGAACTCGCCCAGCACAATATGGACATCGCGATCCCCTTCCTGGTGTCGACGCGCAATTACGGGCTGCTCTGGGACAACAACTCGATCACCCGCTTCGGCAATCCGGTGCCCTATGCGCATGTCGGGCAGGGGCTGAAGGTGACGAGCGGCGGCAAGCCGGGCTGGAAGGCGGATTACTTCCTCGGCGACAAGCTCGCGGTGAGCCGGCAGGAGCCGTTCATCGACTATCAGTTCATCAAGGACCAGAAGAACTGGCCCGCCGCCGCCAAGGCGCAGACCGTCGCCTCGCCGCAGAGCGGGCAGAACACCGCGGGCGTGGTGGTCGGCAAGCAGAGCGTGGTGTGGACCGGCAGCGTCACGCCCGACAAGACCGGCACCCACAAGTTCCGGCTCTATTCGTCGAGCTATGTGAAGGTCTTCGCCGACGGCAAGGAAGTGCTGTCGCGCTGGCGGCAGAACTGGAACCCCTGGTTCCATAATTTCGAGCTGCCGATGACCGCGGGCAAGCCGGTCGAGCTGCGCATTGAATGGGAGCCCAATGCGGGCTATCTCGCACTCTTCCACTCGGATCCGCTGCCCAAGCCCGACCGCAACTCGCTGTGGCTGTCGTCGGACGTCGGCCGGTCGATCGACTATTATTATGTCGGCGGCCGCGACATGGACGAAGTGATCGCGGGCTATCGCGGGCTCACCGGCAAGGCCGAGATGATGCCCAATTGGGCCTATGGCTTCTGGCAGAGCCGCCAGCGCTACGAGATGCAGGAACAACTGCTCTCGGTCGTGCGCGAATATCGCAAGCGCCGGATCCCGATCGACAATATCGTCGAGGACTGGTTCTACTGGCCCGAGGACCAATGGGGCTGCCATTGCTTCGACGCGAAGCGATTCCCCGATCCGGTGACGATGGTCAACGAGGCGCACGCCCTCAACACCCGTGTGATGATCTCGGTCTGGCCCAAATTCTATCCGAACACCGAGAACGCGCGGGAGCTGATGGCCAAGGGGCATCTCTATCTCGGCAACCTCAAGGCGAAGGAGAAGGACTGGGTCGGGCCCGGCTATGAGAATACCGACTATGATCCCTATTCGCCCGAGGCGCGTGCGATCTATTTCCGGCAGATGAAGGAAGGGCTGGTCGACAAGGGGTTCGACGCGTGGTGGATGGACGCGACCGAGCCCGACATCCATTCCAACCTCTCGATCGAGCAGCGCATCGACCGGATGGGGCCGACCGCGCAGGGGCCGGCCGTCTCGTTCTTCAACAGCTTCCCGCTCGTCCATGCCGAGGGCGTCGCCGACGGCCTGCGCGAGGCGCAGCCCGACAAGCGGCCGTTCATCCTGACGCGCTCGGGCTTCGGCGGCATCCAGCGGGCCAGTTCGGCGCTCTGGTCGGGCGACGTCACTTCGCGCTGGGACGATCTGCGCGACCAGATCTCGGCGGGCGTCAACCTGTCGATGTCGGGCGTGCCCAACTGGACGCACGATATCGGCGGCTTCGCGCTCGAGGACCGCTATACCAACCAGGAGCCGGCGCACGTCGCCGAATGGCGCGAGCTCAACCTGCGCTGGTTCCAGTTCGGCGCCTTCTCGCCCTTGTTCCGCAGCCATGGCGAGACGCCCAAGCGCGAGATCTTCGAGATCGCCGCGGGCGACCAGGCGATGTACGATTCGATGGTCTGGTACGACCAGCTCCGCTACCGGCTGATGCCCTATATCTACACCATCGCCGCCGACACCTGGCACAAGGACGGCACGATGATGCGCGGGCTGGTGATGGACTTCCCGGCCGATCGCAGGACGTGGAACGTCGACGACGCGTACATGTTTGGCCCGGCCTTCCTGGTCGCGCCGGTTACTGCGTTCAACGCCCGCACCCGCGACGTCTATCTCCCCGCCGGCGCCGGCTGGTACGATTTCGCCACCGGCGCCTTCCATAAGGGCGGGCAGATGATCCAGGCGGCCGCGCCGCGCGAGCGCATGCCGCTGTTCGTCCGTGCGGGATCGATCGTGCCGACCGGCGCGGCGATCCAGCATGTCGGCGAGCAGCCCGACGGGCCGATCGTGCTCCACGTCTTCACCGGCGCGGACGGGGCCTTCTCGCTCTACGAGGATGATGGCACCAGCCCGGCCTACAAGCAGGGCAAGTTCGCGCGCGTGCCGGTGACGTGGAACGAGGCGGCGGGCACGCTGACGATCGGCGCTCGCGAGGGCGGCTATGACGGCATGGCGGGCAAGCGCGCGATCTCGGTGCGCTTCTACGGCCCCGGCCGGGCCGTCGCGCCGGACTTCGCGGAATCGGCGCAGAGCTTCGTCTATGAAGGGAAGGCGATCACCGTGCGGCGGCCCTGAAGGGGCGCTGGGGGGCTGGTAAAAGCGCCCCTCGCACCCCATATCCGACTCATCGCGCCGACCGTCGTTCGAGCAAGGCGCGACTGAGAGATGCTTGCGCTCCCGCTCCGACGGGAGATTTGCATGTCGCGCGCAATCAACATCGATGCCGATCGGGCTGACGTCATTGCGATGGCGGCGAAGCACAATGCCGCGATCAGTGCGATCGAGCCGCTCCACCCCAATGGCACGCGCGTCGTGCTCATGAACGCCGACGGCGCCAGAGCGGTCGCCAAGGCGTTCGGCGCGCGCGTGCTGACCGGCGCCGTCACGCGCACCCGGCTACGGCCGTGAGCCCCTTTTCGGGCGACCGGCCATCCACGGGCGAGGGCGCTTCGTCGGTCGAGCGCATCCGGCCGCCGCGTCGGCTTCGGGATACGATTCCGCGCCTGTCGCCGGACCGCAGCGAACCGGAAAGCCGGACCGCCTGCCCGGAACAGGATCTTCGCCCCGGCAACGAGGCCTATTTCGAGATCTACCGCGCTGAATGCGTAATGCTCACGTCGATCCTGTTCTCGGGCGAGGATTGGCGCTGGCGATTCTGTTCGAGCGCGGGGCTCACCGTCGCTTCGGGAAGCGGCTTCCGCACCGAAGGAGAATGCACCGCGGCGGTCGACGCGTTGCGCAGGGGCGCTGGAACCGCGCGCGTTCGGGGGACTCCCGTGCGCAACTGAATTCGCTTCGCGTTCGATCGCGCTCCGCAATTCCGCCGAAAAGGACCTTCGCCATTCCCCCATCATCGGCCCTGTGCCGCGCTCAGGAAGCGCTCCAGCGCGCCCGCGCGTCGTCTTCGACCCTCGACAGCGTGCGTCTTCAGGCCGAGGCAGCGGCAGCAGCCTGGGCCAAGGAGGCAGCCGCCGCCGAGCATCGCGAGCAGCGCAAGCGCCGCACCGCTGCGACACGCAATGTACTGCGCGAACGCGCGGTGGAGGAAGAGCGTGGCTTCAGCGAGAACCCCGACCGCGGACTCGCCGATGCCTGACCTGATGGCCGCTAGCCGCCGGCGGGCTCGCGCCGCACCGGTGCCGGTGCCTTCTCCCAACCGCCGCCGAGCGCGTTGAACAACGCGACCTGGGCTTCGGCGAGCGCGGAGTTGGACTGCGCCAGCGTCGCCCGGGCGCTGGCCCGGTCGCGCTCGGCATCGATCCGCTGGAGCAGGGTGTCGCGGCCCGCGGTGAAGCGCAGCCCGGCGATCCGCGCGGCGTTGCTCGCGGCGGCCTCGGCGCGGCGCAGCGCGACGTTGCGCTCGATCTCGCCCGAATAGCGGGCCAGCGCCTGCTCGACTTCGCGCAGCGCCGTCAGCACCGTGCCGTCGAAGCTGGCGAGCGAACCTTCCGACGTTGCCTCGGCCTGGCGGAGGCGGGCACGGGCCTGGCCCATGTTCGGGAAGCTCCAGCTGATCAGCGGCCCGAGCGAGAAGTTGAACGAGTCGGACTTGGCGAGCTGGCCGATATCCTGCGCGCCGAGCGAGACCGAGCCGAGCAGCTGGATCGAGGGGTAGAGCGCCGCGGTGGCGACGCCGACGCGCGCGGTGTCGGCGGCGAGCGTACGCTCGGCCTGGCGGACATCGGGGCGGCGGGCGAGCAGCGCATTGCCGTCGCCGACAGGGATCAGGCCGCTGACCTGCGGAGGCACGGTGCATTGCTCCGCGGCGTCGTCGGTCTCGGACGGCGGGCGCCCGGTGAGCGTGGCGAGCGCATAAAGCGCCGCGCGGCGCTCGGCCTCGAACTGGGGAACCTGCGCGCGGGCGTTCTCGGCGAGGACCAAAGCCTGGTCGACGTCGCGCTGGGTGCCGCGTCCGGCCTGGAGCAGCCGGCGGGTGAGATCGAGCGTCTGGTCCTGGAGCTGCGCCGTCTCGCGCGCGACCGCTGCCTGCGCCGCGAAGCCGCAAGCCTGGGCATAGACGCGCGCGGTCTCGGCGGCGACCGCGATGCGCGCCGCGTCGAGCCCGGCCTGCGCCGCGGCGACATCGCCGCGTGCCGCTTCGATCGAACGCGAGACCTGGCCGAACAGGTCGACCTGGTACCCCGCGTCGAGCCCGATCTGGAAGAAGTCGAACTCGGCGCTCTGCGCGCCCGGGATGTTGCTCGAGTTCGCGCCGGCCCGCTGACGGTTGTAGCGGGCGCTGAGATCGGTGGTCGGCAGCCGCTGGTTGCGCGCCTCGGAGAGCAAGGCGCGCACGCGGCGCAGATTGGCCGCGGCGACGCGGATGTCGGTGTTGTGCGCCAGCGCGTCGACGACGAGCCGGTCGAGCGCGGGATCGCGGAACAGCCGCCACCATTCGCCCTCGACCGCCCCGGCCGACACCTTGGTGACGCCCGGATCGACGAACGCCCCCGCCACGGCCTGCGGCGTTTCGGGGCGCCGATAGTCGGGGCCGACGGCGCAGGCGGAGAGCAGTCCCGCGGCGAGAAGGGTCAGGCGCTTCATGCCGTGGCCTCCGGCTCGGGCGCAGGGGGCGTTTGGGGCTTGCGCGAGAAGCGCTCCCGTTGCCGGTGTCCCCAATCGGCGAGCTTGCGCGTCATGACGTAGAAGGCCGGGGTGAAGAGCAGGCCGAAGAAGGTCACGCCGATCATCCCGAAAAACACCGCGACGCCCAGCGCCTGGCGGAGCTCCGCCGCCGCGCCGGTCGCGATCACCAGCGGCAGCACGCCGAGGATGAAGGCGATCGAGGTCATGATGATCGGCCGCATGCGCTGATGCGCCGCCTGTTCGGCCGCGGCGCGCGGATCGAGCCCCTGATCCTCTTCGCCCTGCCGCGCGAACTCGACGATCAGGATCGCGTTCTTGGCGGCGAGGCCGATCAGCACGACGAGGCCGATCTGGGTCAGGATGTTGTTGTCCATGCCCATCAGGTTCACGCCGAGGATCGCCGCGAGCAGGCACATCGGCACGATCAGGATCACTGCCAGCGGCAGCACCAGGCTCTCGTAGAGTGCGGCGAGCAACAGGAAGACGAACACCACGGCGAGGCCGAACGCGATCAGGCCGGTATTGCCCGCCTGGCGCTGCTCGAACGCCAGCTCGGTCCATTCGAAGCCCATCCCCTTGGGCAGGGTCTGGTTGGCGAGCGCCTCCATCGAATCGAGCGACTGGCCGGTCGAATAGCCAGGCTTGGTGTCGCCCATCAGCTCGGCCGCGGGGTAGAGATTGTAGCGCACGACGCGATACGGGCCGCTGTCGTTCTTCAGCGCCATCACCGCGCTCATCGGCACCATCTCGCCTGAGGCGGAGCGCGTCTTGAGCGTCTGGATGTCGGACGCGTCGTCGCGATAGGGCGCGTCGGCTTGTGCCGTCACGCGGAAGGTGCGGCCGAGATAGTTGAAGTCGTTGACATAGGCTGAGCCCAGATAGGAGCCGAGCGTCGAATAGATGTTCGCCACCGGCACGCCCATCCGTTCGGCGCGCTCGCGATCGACCTCGGCGGTCAGGCGCGGGGTTCCGGTGTTGAACAGCGAGAATGCGCCGGCGACGCCCTCTGCCTGGTTCGCCCCCATCATCATCGCCATCGATGCCTGCGCCAGCGCCTGATAGCCCTGACCGCTGCGGTCCTGGATCATCATCTTGAAGCCGCCGCCGGTGCCGATGCCCGGCACGGGCGGCGGCGCGATCACCATGATGTCGCCACCCTTGATCCCGGCGAGCGCCGGGTAGAGCGCCTGCTGGATCTCGTCGGCGCTCTGCTTGCGATCGGCATGCGGCTTCAGCGCGAAGAAGACCACGCCGGCATTCGGCGCCGTCGAGAAGCTCGCGCCGTCGAGCCCGGCGAAGCCGATCGAGGTCTGGACGCCCTCGAGCTTCATCGATTCCCTAATCGTCTCGCGCACCACGGCATCGGTCCGCTGGAGCGACGAGCCGGGCGGAAGCGAGACGACGCCGATCAGATAGCCCTGATCCTGCGGCGGGATGAAGCCGCTGGGCGTCGCGGTGAAACGCCAGCCGACGACGAAGATCAACGCGACATAGACCACGCCGACGAGCACCAGCATCCGCACCAGCCGCGCGGTGAGGCGGCTGTATTTTTGCGAGAGCCATTTGAAGCTGTCGTTGAACTTCCGGCCCAGCCGCCCGGGCAGCCCGAGCAAGCCGGGTCTCGGCTGCTTGTCATGCTCGGGCTTCTTGAGCACCAGCGCGCAGAGCGCCGGCGAGAGCGTCAGCGAGACGAAGGCCGAAATGATCGTCGCCGAGGCGATGGTGATCGCGAACTGCTGGTAGAAGGCGCCCGAGATGCCCGGGATGAACATCGTCGGGATGAACACGCCGACGAGCACGAGCGAGATCGCGACGATCGCGCCCGACACCTCGTCCATCGTCTTGTGCGCCGCTTCGCGCGGACTGATGTCTTCCTCTTCCATCAGGCGCTCGACATTCTCGACCACGACGATCGCGTCGTCGACGACGATGCCGATCGCGAGGACGAGTCCGAACAGCGACAATGTGTTGAGCGAATAGCCGAAGGCGAGCAGCACGGCGAAGGCGCCGACCAGCGACACCGGGATCGCGATGATCGGGATCAGCGCGGTCCGCCAGCTCTGAAGGAAGATCAGCACCACCAGCACGACGAGGATCAATGCCTCGATCAGCGTGTGCTCGACCGCGCTGATCGATTCGGCGATATATTCGGTCGGGTTGTAGTCGATCGAATATTTGACCCCCGGCGGGAAGCTCTTGGCGAGCTCGTCGAGCTCGGCCTTGACCGCGTCCGCGGTCGCGAGCGCGTTCGATCCCGGCATCTGGAAGATGCCCATGCCGACCGCGCTCTTCGGGCCCAGATAGCCGTTGAAATTATAGTCCTGCGCGCCGAGCTCGACGCGGGCGACGTCGCGAAGGAAGGTCAGCCGGCCGTCGGTGTCGCGCCGGATCACGACCTGGCCGAATTCTTCGGGCGAGGTGAGGCGTCCCTGCGCCTGCACGCCCAGCTCGAAGGCGGGGCTGGCCTTGCCGAAGGGTGGCTGGCCTACGGAGCCCGCGGCGACCTGCACACTTTGGGCGCGGATCGCGTTGACTACTTCGTCCACGGTAAGATTGCGTGCGGCGGCAAGGCCCGGATCGATCCACACGCGCATGTTGTAGTCACGGCCGCCGAATGCCTGCGCCTGGCCGACGCCGGGCACGCGCGCGATGCGGTCGAGCACCTGCAGCGTGACGTAATTCGAGATATACTGGATATCGACGCTGTTGTCGGGCGAAGTGAAGAACACCACCATCAGGAAGTCAGGCGAGTTCTTGTTCACCGTGATGCCCAGACGGCGCACGTCCTCTGGCAGGCGCGGCTCGGCCTGCTGAACACGGTTCTGCACCAGCACCTGCGCCTGATCGACGTCGGTGCCCTGCTTGAAGCTGATCGTGATCTGCGTCTGGCCGTTGCCGGTCGACGACGAGGTCATGTAGATCATGTTCTCGACGCCGTTGATCGCCTGCTCCAGCGGCGCGGCGACCGTTTCCGCCAGCGTCTCGGCGCTCGCGCCCGGGAAGGTGGCGGTCACCACCACCGTCGGCGGCGCGATGCTCGGATATTGCGCGATCGGGAGCGACGGATAGGCGATCGCGCCGATGATCACGATCAGGATCGAGAGCACCGCCGCGAAGATCGGCCGCTCGATGAAGAAGTGGGGGAACTTCATGATGCGGTCCTAGCGGACGGTCGCCTGGCCCGAGGCCGGCTCCCGCGTCGGCGCGGTCGGGGCGGGCTGCCGCGACGCATCGGCCTTGATCACGCCCTTGACCGGCTGGACCGGCGCACCGGGCTGCAGGCGGCCGATGCCGGCGATGATCACCCGGTCGGTCGGCGCGAGGCCGTCGCGGACGATGCGCAGGCCTTCCACCTTGGCGCCGATCTCCACCGGGCGCGGCGTCGCCTTGTTGTCGGCGCTGACGACATAGACGAGGCGGCGGGTCTGATCGGTGACGATCGCCTCGTCGGGGATCAGCATCGCGCGATAGGTGCCCGAGCCGAGCAGCCGCGCGCGGCCGAACATGCCGGGGGTCAGGAAGCGAGTCGGGTTCGCCACCACGGCGTGCGCGCGAATCGTGCCCGAGTTCGGATCGACGGCGTTGTCGAGGAACTGCATGCGGCCGTTCCAGCGATAGTCGGTCTCGTCGGCGAGCTGGATCTGGACCGGGTTGGGCGTGTTGCGCGAGGAGCCGCGCTCGCCGCGCTTATCCTGGCGCAGATTCTTGAGATAGAAGGCCTCGGCGCCCTCGAAGGCGAACCAGATCGGGTCGAGCGAGACGATCCGGGTGAGTACCGTCTGGCCGTCGGCCACCGAGTCGCCCAGGCTCACGCGCCGATCCGACATGCGGCCGCTGAACGGCGCGCGGACGGTGGTGAAGGACAGGTTGAGCTCGGCATTGGTGATCGCGGCGCGCGCGGCGGCAAGGTCGGCGGCGGCGGTGCGCTCGGCGGCGATGTTCGCCTCGAGCTCCTCGGTGCTCACGGCCTGCGCGGTGGCGAGCTTGCGGCTGCGCGCAGTCACCTGCCGCGCGTTCGACAGCGCCGCATTGGCGCGCGACGCCTGGGCCTGGGCCTGGGCGAGCGCGGCGCGATAGGGGCGGGGGTCGATCGTGAAGAGCGGCGCGCCCTGGCGCACGTCCTGCCCGTCGCTGAAGTGGATCGCGGTGACCACGCCGTTGACGCGGGGGCGGATCTCGACGTCCTGGGGCGCCACGAAGCGGCCGGTATAGTCGTCCCAGTCGACAACCTCGCGCTGGAGCGGGGTGGCGACGGTCACCTGCGGCGGGGGCGGGGCAGGCGGGGCCTGCTCTCCACCGCAACCTGCAAGCAGCGTGAATCCAAGGATAACGAGCGCGCGCCTCACAGAACTCCCCTTTCTGCGGTGCAGCAAGTAACGACCCGGGCGGCCGTTGCAAGCAGATTCGTACCTTTCGGTAGCAATTGACAGCCGTGCGTAGAGGGCCGGATAGTCGAGGCGGCCGCAGGCGTCGAAGAGGATGTTGCCGGCGAGGCCGGTCGTGCGTTCACCCGTTGCGAACCTTCCGAGGCAGACCGTCATGAAGCCGCTCACCGAGGCGCATCTCGCCATCCTCCGCCGCCACATGGTGGAGGTGATAGACATCGAATTCGACCTACTCGCCGAAGAGATCGGCCGTCCGGTTCTGAGCCAGCGGGTGCGCGAGGCGTTCCTGGCGGTGCCGCGGCACCTGTTCGTGCCGACGCAGTTCGCCGCCATGGCCTATCAGGACAGCCCGTTGCCGATCGGCTTCGACAAGACGATCTCGCAACCCTTCATGGCGGCGCTGATGACCGAATTGCTTGACCTCGCGGAGAGCGACAGCGTGCTCGAAGTGGGGACGGGGCTCGGCTACCAGACCGCAGTCCTCGCCCGGCTGGCGGCACGGGTATGGAGCGTCGAGGTGGTCGAGGAATTCGCCGGGATCGCCGATTCGCGGCTGATCGCGCTCGGGCACGAGAATGTCGCGATCCGGATCGGCGACGGATCGCGGGGCTGGGCGGAGGCAGCGCCGTTCGACGCGATCCTCGTCTGCGCCGCGGCGCCGGAAGTGCCCGAGGCATTGCTCGCGCAGCTCAAGCCCGATGGTGGACGACTCGTGATGCCGATCGGGGAGCCGGGGGCGCAACGGTTGGTGCGCGGCGTGCGCAACGGCGACGAACTGACGCTCCACGGATTGATGGCGGTGCAGTTCACCGAGCTGGAGACGGTTTAGCACCCGCCGGCCGTGCATCGCCCACTCATCGCTTGACACCGGCGCTCCGGACGGGCGTTGGGGCGGGGCTATGGCAAAATCGGCTACCGACCTGATGCAGGAGATCCTGTTCTCCACCGTCCTCGATTCGATCGTGGCGTTGAAGGACGCGTCGAACGGATTACCCAATCCGCTGCTGCGCGAGCTCAACAGCATCCATCCGAACACGACCTATGCCGATCTGCCCAAGGAAGTGCAGGCGGCGATCGCCACCAATGTGCGCTCGGCGTTCACTCGGCTGCTCAAGGAAGGCTATTCGGTCGCGCAGGGCGTCGAGCAGCGCCGCGCACCGCCCACGACGCCGCCGTCGCCGCACCGTCCGCGCAGCGGGGCGGGCGACCGCCGGCCCCCGCGCGACGGCGGCAAGGGACCGAAGCGCGGGCCGGGCAGCCGGCCGCGCTGAGATCCCTCGCCGCCTTCAGCCCATCCAGCGGCTGACCGGGACGGCGGACTCCTCCAGGGGCTGGCTCATCACGTCGATCAGCGACGGGCCATCGTGCAGAAGCGCCGCGCGGACGGTCTGCCCGAGATCCATGGGGTCGGCGACGCGCCATGCCCGCATTCCGAACGCTTGCGCGATCGCGGCATGGTCCGAGCGATCGAAGTCGACCGAGAAATAGCGCTTTCCATAGCCGCTCTTCTGGCTCGCCTTGATCCAGCCATAGGAGGCGTTGGAGAAGACGATCAGCGTGATCGGCAATCGCTTGCGGACGATCGTCTCGATCTCACCGACCGCGAAGCCGAAGCTGCCGTCGCCCATCGCCGCGACGATGCGCGATCCCGGTGCCGCGTAGCTGGCGCCGATCGCGGCGGGCAGCGAGAAGCCGAGCGCGCCGTGCGCGCGGTTGGTGATGAAGCGGCGGCCGGTCGCGTCGAGGTCGAAATAGCCGGAGAAATAGGGGCAGGGCGTGCCCGGATCGGCAACCAGGATGCCATCGCGCGGCAATGCGGCCTGGAGCGCCGCGACGACGCGTTCGGGGCGGATCGGCAGGTCGTTCGACCGGGCGAGCCGTTCGAACCGTTCGCGCTTGGCCCGGCGCAGCGTTGCCAGGCGTTCCGCGGCGCCGGTGTGGCGCGCCTTGCCGTCGAGCCGCCGGGCGATCTCGGCCTCCAATGCCGCGAGGCACAGCCGGGCATCGCCGACCAGCCCCGCTTCGATCCGATAATTGGCGCCGACCACCATCGGGTCGATGTCGATATGGACGATCGGGATGTCCCGTCCGGGCACCTCGCCATGCTCTGTGGTGGTCGATCCGGCGCGGCAGCCGATGAAGACGACCATGTCCGCCGCCTCGACGGCGCTGCGCGTCTCGTTGGTCCCGCCGTTCGCGCCGACCACGCCGACCGCGAGCGGATGGCTGTCGGCGATCGCGCCATGCCCGCTCACCGTGGAGGCCACGGGCGCGTCGAGGAGCTCGGCGAGCGCGACCAGTTCGGCGCTCGCCCCTGAAATGAGGACGCCGCCGCCGCAGACGAACAGCGGCCGGCGCGCGGCGATCAGCGCTTCGGCCGCGGCGGCCACCAGGTCGGGCGCCGGGGCGGTTCGATAGGCGGGGAAGCGGCCATGCTCGATCTGCGCCCAGACCTCGGAGGCATCGAGCGACTGCTTCTGGAGATCATAGGGCAGGCCGACATGCGCGGCGCCGGGCCGGCCGGTGGATGCCGCGCGGAAGGCGGTGCGCAGAAGGTGCGGGATCTGGCCGACATGATCGGCGACTGCGTTCCACTTGGTCAGCGGGGCGAACAGCGCCTTCTGGTCGAGCTCGGTGAGCGGATAGCGCCCGCGTGCCGTCACCGGCACGTCGGAGGTGATTGAGACCAATCCGACCGAGGACTCGTTCGCCTCGACCACGCCTGGCAGGATATAGGTGGCGCCGCCCCCGCTCGGCCCCTCGCAGATACCGACGCGTCCTGAAACCCGCGCATAGGCGTCGGCCATGTAGCTGGCACTGCGCTCGTCGCGGGTGAGGATGTGCTCCATCCCGTGATCGAGGCGATGGAGTGCGTCGTAAAAGGGCAGGCTGGTGTCGCCGCACAGCCCGAAGATGTGCTTCACGCCATGATGCTGAAGCATCCGGACCGCGGCTTCGGCGCCGGTGATGGTGGACATGCGGCTTGGCTCCTCATCCCGCGCTTATCGCGGGGCATGAGGGGCGGGCATTTCAAACCGCGGTTGCCGGCATTCAATCTGGGGCTAGCAGGGGCGGGGCGCCGTCCTCGCGGTCGGCGCTCCTTCCGGCTCAGAAATCGAAGCCGAGCGTCACGCCATAGGTGCGCGGAACGGCGGACGTGCCGTTGTCGCCCGAGTTGCTGGCGCTGAGCTGCGTCCGGTAGAATTGGTCGGTCAGGTTCTTGCCCCAGACCCGCACCGACATATGCTCGACCGGGAGCCAGGTCAGCGAGGCGTCGACCGTCGTATAGCCCGGCTGCACCACGCGCTCGTCGGGTGTCGCGGCGAAGCCGTCATTGTAATAGACGTTGCCGGCCAGGGTGAACTTGCCGATCGAGGTGGGGATCTCCCAATTGCCGCCCACGCTGAAGGTCCATTCGGGCGTGTTCTGCAGGCGGTTCCCCGAGGCGTCGCCGCGCAGCAGGCAATTGCCGCCGAGCCGCGCGCGGTAGAAGGCGTCGCGCGCCGCCTGGGTGGTGACGGTCGGCGGCAGGAAGGTGCCGAGGCACGCGGTGTTCGCGACCGTCTGGCCGGTCTGGCTGTCGACATAGGTGTATTGCGTCGTGCTGAACGGCGGCGTCGATGCGGCGACCGGGAAGGGCGCCGAGATGATCGCGTCGGTGAAATCGGTGTAGCGCGCGTCGGTATAGTTGAAGCCGCCGAAGATGCGCAGCCCGTCGGTCACCTTGACCGAGATGTCGCCGTCCAGGCCTTTGATGCGCGCGCCCTTGGCGTTGTAGACGTTCTGCGTGCCGGCGATGATCTGGACGACCTGGACGTTGGTCTGGTCGTAATAATAGCCGGCGAGGTTGAAGCGGACGCGCCGGTCGAACAGATCGGTCTTGAACCCGACTTCATAGGCGTCGACAACTTCGGGCTGGAGCACGAGGATCGGGGTCGCCTGGGGCACGAAGGTGCCGCTGCGGAAGCCGCGATTATAGCTCGCATAGGCGAGGATCTCGGGCGAGAAGCGATGGTCGATCGAGACCTTCCACGAAGGCTTCTCGAAGACCCGCTCGTCGTTCGTCACCGCCCCGTTGGTGATCGCGCCGGTCGCGGCGGTATAGGTCTGGTTGAACGCCTCGAGCTTGCGCTCGTCGCGCGTGTAGCGGACGCCCGCGGTGAGCCTTGTGGCGTCGGTGAGCGAATAGGATCCCTCGACGAAGCCGGCGAGCGAGTTGAGCGTGCTGACCGCTAGGCTGTCGGTATAGTTGCCGCGGAAGATCTGGCGCGTCCATGTCGGGCGCGGGCTGATCTCGCCCTCATCCCACATGTAGAAGGCGCCGATGACCCATTGGAAGGGGCCGGTGCCGCTCGAGACCAGGTTGATCTCCTGGGTGAACTGCTTGTCCGAATAGTGGTTGCCGATCGCCAGCGTCGCGGTGGTCGTGCCGTCGGGGTCGAAGAAGGTGAGCAGATTCGACTTGCGATAGGCGGTGATGCTCTTGAGGTCGGCGAAGCCGAGCTCCTGGTCGATCGTCAGGCCGACGCCCCATTGGCGGGCCTGGAGCTGGGGATCGAAGTCCGAGAAGATGTCGTATTCGGGATCGCCGCCGCGCGCGACGATCTGCGCGGGCACGTCCTGGCCGAGCGTGTTGCGCCCGAAATTGGCGAAGGCGGGCTCGGCGGCGTCGCGGCCGTTATAGTCGGCGGAGAGAACGATCCGGGTCGTCGCGCCGGGTTCGAACAGCAGCTTGGCGCGCGTCGACCAGTTGCGGTCGTCCTTCACTTCTCCGCCGGTGAACACGTTGGTGCCGAAGCCCTGGTTCCGCACCTGGTACTGGCCGGAAAGGCTGATCGCGACGTTGCTGCTCAGCCCGCCCGAGACATAAGCGGCGCCTTCGACCGTCTCGAAATTGCCGTAGCCGAACTGCGCCTTGGCGTTCCATTCATAGTCGGGCCCGCGCGTGGTGATCTGGATCAGGCCGCCAGTGGCGTTGCGGCCGAAGAGCGTGCCCTGCGGGCCCTTGAGCACCGCGACCTGCTCGGCGTCGAACAGCGACTGGAGCACGCCGAATGCGGCGCTGTAATAGACGCCGTCGACATAGACCGCGACGGGGTTCTCGATGCCGACGCCCTGGCCGGTCGCGCCGATGCCGCGGATGCGAGGCAGGCCGAAGCCGCCGACCGCGGTGGTAACGTTGAGCGCGGGGGCGGCGGCCTTGAGGTCCTCGGTATCGAGCGCGCCGGTCGCGGACAATTGCTCGCTGCCCAGCGCAGTGATCGCGATCGGCACGTCCTGGACGTTCTCGGCGCGCTTCTGGGCGGTGACGATGATCTCGTCGCTGGCGGCGGAGGCCTGCTCCTCCTGCGCGACGGCGGACGCGTCCTGTGCGAAAGCCGGGGCGGCGGCGAACGCCAGGCCGGCACTCGCCAGCAGACCCGTCCGAAATGGCAGCGCCCGACGGCGGACCCGCTTATGTATCGAAACCATATATCCTCCCCTCGATCGAGCCATCTGCCCTCCTTGCAAGGAAAACTCCCCGGCAAGTCGCGATGCCGACGTAGTCGCCGGTCTATTCGCCCAGCTTTTCTAGGGGATCGTTTCGTAGGGGACTCATCAGAACCCTGCCCGGGCCGATAGCTTTATTGTCGCTGCCGCCGGGATCAGCGAAATATTCCGGGAAGATAGAGCGGCATCGAATCCTCCCATTTGCTGTCGGTGAGGATGCGCTTGCCCGATCCGTCCGCGTTCATGACGTAGATCTGGCCATATTGCTGGAAGGTCTGGTCGTAGAGCGCGGCCTCGTCGCGGAAGCCGTGCTGCGAGCCGCTCCATAGGATCCGACCGTCGGCGGTCCACACCGCATGGCCGTCGCTCGAGCCGTGATCGGTGCAGCGATAGAGGCCGGTGCCGTCGGGACGGATCGTATAGATATCGAAATTGCCATCCTCGGCCCGTTTGCGGGTGAAGATGATGCGCTTGCCGTCGGGCGACCAGCCGGGAAGGTTGTCGTACCCTTCGGTGAGCACGCGGATCTGGCGCGTATCGAGATCGAGGATGCGGAGACCCTTCTCCTTCTCGCTCCACACGCGGAAGACGATCTCCTTCCCGTCGGCCGAATAGCTCGGGAAGCCGCTATGGATCGATCCGTCGGTGAGCTGCTCGGCGCCGGTGCCGTCGCGGCGGACGCGCCATAGCGCGGCCGACGCGGTATTGCGCTCGGCGAACCAGGCGCCGAGCCCGAAGGCGATCCATTGCCCGTCGGGCGACCAGCCGGGCTGGAAGGCGCCGGCGAGGCCGATGCGCACCTTGGACTCGTCGAGCCCGCGGCCGCTGCTCTCGAACACCTTCGTCCGCTCAGACCCGTCGGGGCGCATGATCCAGAGCGAGGCGTTGCCGGTCTGCTTGTCGGTGTAGACGATCCAGCCGTCGCGCGACATTAACGGGAAGACGTCGATGTGACGGTAGTCCCAGTCCCTGTCCCAGCTGTAGAGCAGCTTGAACAGCGGGCGGACGGGCTTGAACGCGACTTTCTCGTAGAGCACCGATTTGCCGTCGGCCGACCAGCTCGGTGCGCGGATCATGCCGCGCTTCAGCGCCGGGCGATCGGAGGTGTAGGCGAGACCCTCGTTCGGGCCGTATTTCACCAGATAGCCGATCTCGCCGTTGCTCAGGAATTGCGGCGAGAGCTTGAGATCGGTGCCCTGGGTGTGCTCGACGCGCTCGCCGCTGGCGACGTCGACCGAGACGATCTGCGAATATGCCTTGCCGACATAGTTGGGCCGGCGCGCGCCCCAGGTCGCCTCGACGGTCATTTCGTAGAAGACGACGCGGCGCCCGTCGGGCGACCAGCGCGGCGAGCCGAGGCAATAGCCGGGCTTGGTCGCGACCTTGCGGAAGCTGCTGCCGTCGGGGCGGATGACGTAGATCGACAGCTCCTGGGTGTGCTCCCAGCCATGGCCCTGGTCATGCCCGGTCCAGGCGGTGTTGCGATCCGAGGAGAAAGCGAGCCACTTGCCGTCGGGCGACCAGGCGGGGCGGAAATAGCAATCGGGCTTGCCGTCCTCGCCGCGCACGTCGTTGATGCCGGTGAGCTGGCGCGTGCGTCCCGTCTTGAGGTCGAGCAGCCAGATATTGGCGCGATAGCCGTTGCGCGTCGAGACGAAGGCGAGGGTGCGACCGTCGGGCGAGAGCGCGCCGGCATCGTCCATCGGCGCACCGGTGACGAGCGGCTGGACGAGCTTGCCGTCGGCGGTGGCGCGGAAGATGTCGGATTGGCCGTCGCCATTGCGCTCGGAGGTGAACACGAAGCCGCCGCCCGGCGCGAAATGGCCGTTATATTCGAAGCGCGTGTCGGCGAGCAGCTTGCGCTCGTTCGCGCCGTCCGTGTCGGCGATATGCAGTTCGGAAACCGACGGCGCGATGCGGTTCATCAGCATCGTGCCCTTCTTCGGGTCGCGGGCGACGGGAAGCGCCCGGGCGGTGCCGCCCAGCAGAGTGGCTGCGGGCAGGGTGCCCAGAAAGGTGCGGCGATCCATCTGAACTCTCTCCAACGCAGCAACGGGTCCCGATTGTGGTTTCCGGAATCCCTTCCCGATCTATGCGAAGCGGGCCGCCGCGGACCCTAATCACAAGCGCATCGGCGGCAATCGATTCTGGGTTCGCGCAGCCTGGATGCGGTCAACCTTTCACCCGCGGCCCGCTTCCGATCGCGGACGGCGGAGCAGGAACGGCTAAGCGGCGCGTGAGTCGGTCGAAGGGATGAGGGTGGGCGTTTGCTGATCGGGTGCGTAAATTGCCGGCGGGCGAGGGGCGGCGGTTGAGCAAAGACGCGGACCCGCGCCCGGCCAGCCCGTCGCCGCTGGCCTTCCCGACCTTCCGAAACCTCTGGGCCAGCAACCTCCTGTCCAATTTCGGAGGGCAGGTGCAGACGGTGGCGGCGGGCTGGCTGATGGCCACGCTCACTGGATCGCCCCAGATGGTGGCGCTCGTCCAGGCGGCGGTGTCGCTGCCGGTGATGCTGCTGATCCTGCTCGGCGGCGCGCTGGCCGACAGTATGGACAAGCGCAGGCTCCTGCTATCCGCCCAGCTCTTCATGCTCATCGTGTCGAGCACCCTCGCGGCGCTGGCCTGGGCGGGGCTGGTGACGCCCTGGCTGCTGTTGATGTTCACGTTCCTGATCTCGGCGGGCGGGGCGCTCAACAATCCGGCGTGGCAGGCCTCGATGCGCGACATCGTCCCGCGCGAGGCGATCAGCCGCGCGGTGGCGCTCAACAGCACGAGCATCAACTTGGCGCGCACGCTGGGCCCGGCGCTCGGCGGCGCGATCGTCGCGACATTGGGCGTCGCTGCCGCGTTCCTGGCCAATGCACTGAGCTATGTCGCGCTGATCGTGGCGGTGCTGCGCTGGCGACAGCCCGCGCGGACGCAGCCGCTGGGCGGGCGCGAGCCGCTGGGCAGCGCGATCCTCACCGGCATGCGCTACGCGGCCATGTCGCCGCATTTGCGCCCGGTGGTGACGCGCGGGGCGATCTCGGGCTTTTCGGCGAGCGCGGCCTTCGCGCTGATGCCGGTGGTGGCGCGCCAGCAACTCGGGGGCGGGCCGATGCTGCTCGGCGCGCTGCTCGGCGCGTTCGGCGCCGGCGCGGTGGCGGGGGCGCTGGTCAGCGGGCGGCTGCGCGAGCGGGTCGCCGCCGAATATCTGGTGCGCGCGGCGATGGTGCTGCTCGCCTCGGGCCTGTTGCTGCTGGGGCTATGGGGAGCACCCGCGCCCGCTGGTCTGGGAGCCGCGCTCACGGGGGCCGGCTGGGTGCTCGCGCATTCGAGTTTCAACGCGACGGTCCAGCTCGCCGCGCCGCGCTGGGTCTCGGCGCGGTCGCTCGCGCTCTACCAGACCGCGACCTTCGGCGCGATGGTGGCGGGAAGCGCCTTCTTCGGGATGATCGCCGAGCGGTCGGGCGTCTCGATGGCGCTGGTCGCCGCGGGGACCATGCAGTTGCTCGGCGGGCTGCTGGGCCTCCGGATGCGCCTGCCCGCGGCGGAGACGCTCAATCTCGATCCGCTCGATCGCTGGACGCCGCCGCGGCTCGACCTGGAGGTCGATGCGCGCAGCGGGCCGATCTTCGTCGAGCTCGAATATCGCGTCGCGCTCGAGGATGCGGAGGCCTTCCTCGCCGCGATGCAGGAGCGCGAGCGGATCCGCCGCCGCGACGGTGCGCGCGACTGGGGCCTGTGGCGCGACCTCAACGACGCGATGCGCTGGGTCGAGAGCTACCGGGTGCCGAGCTGGGCCGATTATCTCCGCCACAACCAGCGGCGCACGCAGGAGGATGTCGACAATGTCGATACGTTGCTGCGGCTCCACCTCGGTCCAGACGGGCCGCTGATCCGCCGCCACGTCCGCGCGCGGGCTACCAGGCGTCCTGCGTAGCGAAATAACGCTGCCAGAAATCCAGCCGCTCGGGAGAAGCCGCGATCGGCATCGGCCCGAAGCCGTCGCCGACCTCCATCACCTGCGGCTTGGCGGGGTCGTAGGCCGGCCATTGCGGCAGCCCGGCCCCGTTCGGATCGCCGGTGGCGACATAGTTGGCGAGATAGGAGGACATGATGTCCGCGACCTTCCGGTCCTCGTCGGTCCAGGGCAGGTCGTTCGCGTGCAGGCTGTCGAACATGTACATCAGCTCGGACCCGTGGAAGGCGCCGCGCAGCTTCTGTGAGGGGCCGGCCAGGGCACGGGTCCAGAAATAGGTGTAGACCGGCTGCTTCACGGTCCGCGACCAGTCGCGCGCCCACAGCCAGGTGGAGACGCGCGAATTGTCGCGGATCGCGGCGTTGCTCGCGCGGGCGGCGCCCATGTCGGTTGCAGCCGGATAGAGGCGCAGGAAGTCGTCTGCGAGCGCGCCGAACTTGCCGCGTGCCCAGGCCTCGTAGCCGGCCAGCGTGACGTTGGTGTTGGGCATGCCCGGGCGCCGCGCGGGCGGGTTGGTGCGCAATTGGTCGAACGCCGTCTCGGGGACCGCGCCGCTCTCGTCGAGATTGTTGCCGGCGAGGTAGAAGACGGCGTTCTGCGCACCGGCGGCGAGCGTCTCGCTATAGGTCCTCGGCACGACCCAGCCGTCGATCGCCGGGCGGAACAGCGGCGGACGCGCGGCGGTGCCGGTATCCACCTCGGGATCGGCGGCGTTGCTGCCCTCCATCAGCTCTTGCCAGGGCAGCGCGCGGAGCGCCGCGAGCGAGCGGGTGCCCCGCGCCTCGACGAAGCGCAGGCCTGCGGTCTCGGCCTGCTTGAGCGGGCGCCACGAGGTGTTGAGGTAGCGAAGCTCGGGGTCGCGCGGGTAGCGGACCTGGCTCTCGGCGATGCTGCGATGGAACAGTCCCTTGGCGAGCGGCGACATCGACAGGAAGCCGACCGACCCCGCGCCCGCCGACTGGCCGCCGATCGTGACGCGCCCCGGATCGCCGCCGAACGCCGCGATGTTGCGCTGGACCCATTTGAGCAACGCGACATCGTCGAGCAGGCCGTAATTGCCCGATGCGCTTCTGCCCGATTCCGCGCTGAGTTCGGGGGTCGCGAGGAAGCCGAGCGGCCCGAGCCGATAGTTGAAGGTGACGACCACCACGCCCTTGCGCGCCAGCCCCTCGCCGTCGAACTGTGGATCCGAGCCGGTGCCTTCGTTGAACCCGCCGCCATAGATCCAGACATAGACCGGGCGCCGCTCCTCGGCCGATTTCGCCCCGGTCCATACATTGGCGGTCAGGCAGTCCTCGCTCATCTCCAGCATCTGGCCGGGGCGCAGGTGCTGGGGGCAGGAGAAGCCGAACCTGTCGGCGCGGCGGACGCCTTTCCAGGCCTTGACCGGCGCAGGCGCACGCCAGCGCAACGCGCCCAAAGGCGGCGCGGCATAGGGGATGCCCTTGAACACGCGGATCGACTTGTCGGTGCCAAGGGTGCCGGCGAGCCTGCCCGAATCGATACGGACGATATCGGCGCCGGACGCCTGTTGCGCGCAGGCCCCCGATGCGACGCCCATGGCCGCTAGCATCGCCGCGAGCGATGATCCCGACCGCAAGAGCCTCCGTGCAACCATCGCTTTCCCATCCTGCAACATCGTCCGTAGCGCCCATGCCTAGCCGTGCACCGCGCCGCCCGGACGATTGGATTAGCGCAATCCTCGATAGTTTTGCGCGCCGCGTCCTGGACCCACGGAAGCGGAATCAATCCGCGCGAAACGGAATTGAATGCCGTCGATCCTCGCGATTCCGTCCAAGTGACACGAGCACCCATTTCGCCGGGACTTGATCGGCGGAAGTCGGTGTCAACGTTGTCTTGGGTCGCGCTCCAAGCCGGCGAATGAACCGGATGGAGCCGGGAGTGGGAGAGGATGGATGAAGCGATTTGAATTTTGCGCGATCCTGCTGGCGGGCGTGAGCGCCGCCGCGATCGCGAGTCCGGCCTTCGCGCAGGAGGCGGAACCGGTCCAGGCGGAGGACGCGCAGGCGAGCACGCAGGCGGCCGACGAGATCGTGGTGACCGGCTCGCGTACGATCACCAACGGCAACAACAGCCCGACCCCGGTCACGGTGATCGCCACCGACACGCTGAAGGACGTCCGTCCCTCGAGCCTGACCGAATCGGTGCAGGTGCTCCCGGTCTTCTCGGGATCGCGCAGCCAGGTCAGCAATCCCTCGGCCACGGGCGGCGTGGGCGGCGGCAACGGCGTCGCCGCGCAACTGAACCTCCGCAACATCGGCGCCAACCGCAACTTGGTGCTGATGGACGGGCGCCGCGTGCCGCCCACGTCGATCAGCAACATCGTCGACGCGGACGTCATCCCGCAGCTGCTGATCGAGCGCGTGGACACGGTCACCGGCGGCGTCTCGGCGGTCTATGGATCCGACGCGGTGACTGGCGTGGTCAACTTCGTCACCGACCGGAAGTTCAAGGGCGTGAAGGCCTATATCCAGGGCGGCATGTCCGAACAGGGCGACGGGGGCCAGATGGCCGCCGGTATCGCGGTGGGCGGCGACCTGTTCGGCGGCCGCGGCCATTTCACGGCGAGCTACGAATATCGCGATGACGAGGGCGTCGGGCGCCGCTCGGACCGCGACTGGTTCAACCGGCCGGTCGTCGTCGGCAGCGGCACGGCGGCCGCACCCTATCGGCTGATCACCGACGCCACGGTCGCCAACCTGCCGTTCGGCGGCAGGATCACCTGCGGCGCGACATGCCCGATCAACGGCCAGTATTTCGCAGCGAACGGCGTGCTCAGCACGTTCGTGAACGGCACCGCCTACCCGGGCACGCCCAACACGCAGGTCGGCGGCGCCGGCGGCTATGTCGACTTGTCGCTCAAGGCCGAGCAGCGGATGCACCAGGCCTATGGCCGCTTCGACTTCGAGGTGAGCGATGCGGTCAATCTGTTCCTGATCGCCAGCGGGACCTTCAAGCGCAATTCCTTCTACACCGACGAGGTCCAGCTCCAGAACATCACGATGAGCCGGGCCAACGCCTTCCTGCCGGCGGTCTATTCGGCGCAGATCCCCACCGCGACCTTCACCTTCAACCGGATGTTCACCCAGCCGGAGCGCGCCAACGCCGTCCCGGAATCGCGGCAGCTGATGTTCACCGCGGGCCTGAACGGCAAGCTCGGCAAGTTCGACTGGAACCTGGCCTATACGCGCGGTTCGTCGCGGCTGGAGACGCTGCTTCGCAACAATGTGAACAACCAGAAGCTGTCGGCGGCGCTCGACGTCGTCACCGGCGCCAACGGCCAGCCGGCCTGCTACGCCGCGACCCAGGCGGCGACCGCGGCGGCCTATGCCGACTGCCAGCCGCTCAACCTGTTCGGGCCGACATCGGCCAGCCTGGCGGCGATCGACTATATCCTCGACGACACGCTCTATGTCGCGCGGACCAGGCAGGACGACGTCGTCGCCGACATCTCCGGCGCGCTCTTCGATACCTGGGCGGGGCCGGTGACCGTGGCGCTGTCGGGCGAGTGGCGGCGCCAGACGTTCGAATCGACCAGCGGGGCCACGCCGTCGATGTACGCGGACTGCACCAATCTGCGGTACAATTGCACGCCGCGGAACGCGACTACGGGCGCTGGGACCTTCCTCTATCGCCAGACCTTCCCGGCGACCTCGACGATCGAGCAATCGGTGTGGGAAGTCGCCGCCGAGGCGAACGTGCCGCTGGTCCGCGACGTCCCGTTCATCAAGTCTTTCGACGTGAACGGCGCGCTGCGCTACACCAGCTACGACACGGTCGGTGACTATTGGACCTGGAAGGTCGGCGCCGACTGGCATCTGAACGATGACCTGCGCTTCCGCGGCACGATCTCGCGCGATATCCGCGCGCCCACGCTCAACGATCTCTATGCGCCGACCTCGGTGGTGATCGTCAACAACCAGGATCTGCTGACCGGAGCGGCCAACCAGGTGCCCTCGGTCAACCTGCCCAATCCCGATCTGACGGCGGAGATCGGCCGGACCAAGACGGTGGGCCTGGTTTTCAAGCCGGGCTTCGTGCCCGGCCTGAGCCTCGCGGTCGACTATTACGACATCAAGGTCGACGGCGCGATCACCACCGTCCAGGGGTTCCAGGCCAATATCCAGAACGGCTGCAATCTCAACGGGGTGTCGCTCTATTGCGACCTGATCGTCCGCAACGCCGCGGGCACGGTCACGCAATGGCTGGTCCGCCCGGTCAACCTCGCGAAGATCGAGACGCACGGCGTCGACTTCGAGCTCAACTATGCCGGCTCGCTGTTCGGCCAGGCCTTCGGCGTGCGCGGGCTCGCCGCCTGGCAGCCGCACATCCGCTACATCCAGCCGTCGGTGCCGACGATCGACCAGGGCGGCGTGGGGTTCGGCTCGACCGGGCTCACCGCCAGCCCCTCGGTCCGGCTGACCGGCATCGTCAACTATGCGCTGACCGACAGCTTCAAGGTCAGCGCGATGTATCGCTGGCGCAACCGGATGAAGCTGTGGGGCGATCCGACGGTCGTCTGGGCGCCGGGCGAGGGGACCATCGCGCCTTATGGCCAGGCGTCGCTCAACCTCGCTTACGCGTTCAAGGGCAAGGGCATCGGAACCGGCGAGGTGTTCCTCAACGTCCAGAACCTGTTCGACACGGTCCCGCCCGAGGCGAACAGCCCGGGCACCTCGACCTCTCCGGGCGGCTTCGGCGGGTTCGCGATCACCGACGACCCGATCGGCCGCTTCTGGACCGCGGGCGTGCGTGTGAGATTCTGATCGTTTCCTTCCCCGCGCAACTGCGCCCCTCGGCTTATGCCGGGGGGCGTTCTTCTTTGGGGTCGCGTTGATCCGCTAAACCCGTTCGCCCTGAGTTTGTCGAAGCCTGCTCTGAGCGACGCCGCAGGTGGCGTCGAAGGGGGCCGTCCTTTTTCCCGCCGGGCCGAGGAAGAACGGTGCTTCGACAAGCTCAGCACGAACGGATAGTCGCTGAACCCATCGAGATCCTAAGGCAGCGGCGCCCCGGCCGCGATCCACAGCGTGATCGTGCCGCTCCCCGCCACGCCGATCAGCGCACGCGCGAGCGACCCCATTTCCGGCAGCTCGGATACCGCCATCCGCTTGCGACCGGTCACCATCGGGCGGACCAGATTGTCGCGCCTGACGACGAGATAGAACAGCACCGCCGCGATGTGCAGCACGACGAAGCCGAGCAGGATGTTGAAGACCGTTTCGTGCCATTCGGTTGCCGCATCGGAGGTCTCGTAGCCCACCAGCGCGGCGAGCGGCCCGGCGAACAGGCCGTCGCTGTCCTGCGCGAACAGGCCGAGGCCGATCTGGAGGCCGAGCAGGCCGAGCAGGGCGATCACGCTCAGCGCGCCTAGCGGATTGTGCCCCACCACCGGCACGCCAGCGCGCAGGTAGCGGATCACTGCGCCCGGCCCGCGCACGAACGACGCGAAGCGCGCGGTGCTGCTGCCCGCGACGCCCCAATAGAGCCGGAAGAGCAGCAGCCCGAGCGCGACATAGCCCAGGACGCGATGCACGGGCATCTGGCCGAACTCGGCGGTCGCCCACATGGCGGGAAGCAGCAGCGCGAAGCCCCAATGGACCAGCCGCACCGGCAGGTCCCACAGCTTCACGTCCATGGGCTCCGGATCGTTCGCCGGCGCGCCGGCAGGCTCGGCAGCGGGCGGGAGGGGGGGCTCGGGTCCCTCGCTCATTTCTTCAGCCGGAAACTGTCATGGCATCCCTTGCACGCCGGGCCGACGCCCGCCGCCGCGGCCTTGACCTGCGCGACGTCGCCCGTGGCGGCTGCCGCCTGGAGCACGCCGGTCGCGGCTGCGAACTTGGCGGCGGCGGCCTTGAACTCGGTGGGCTTCTGCCAGATGTCGGGCTTGGCCTCGGTCTCGATGCCGGGCTCGGGGCCGGTGGCGCCGGGGAACCAGCCGGGCAGTTCCCGGGCGAGACCGTCGAGGGTCTTCGCATTGGCCGCGACCAGCTCGACCGACGGCGCGTCCTTCTTGAGCTCCTCGCCGATCGCCTTGTTCGCCTTGGCGATCGCCTTGAACTTGGCCTCGCGCGGATTCTCGGCGGAACCGCCCGAGCATGCCGCGACCAGAGTCAGCGCCGCTACTGCCACAATCGAACCCAGCGCACGTACCATGCTTGCTACCTCGTTTCAGGACTGAACCATTCTCCCATCCTAGCCGCGCGGATCGCGCGCAAGGCGAATATCCGCGACGCGGGCTATAAATTCTCGTTGCGAAGTGCGAGCGATTCGAGGTCAGCCGACCTCGCGCAGCACCGGCTTCACGGCGTTCCCCGCGACGTTGCGGCGAAGCAGCTCGATGAAGTCGAGGTGGATCTGCGTCGGCAGCCAGTTGGAACGCATGGTGATGCCGATCGAGGGCGACGGCTCGATCGGGCCGAAGTTCAGCGGCACCAGCGTGCCGTCCTCGTGCATCAACTCGTAGGAAGTCATCAGCGTCAGCCGGTCGCTGCGCGCGAGCAGGTGCCGGATCACGGGAAGCACGCAGGTCGCGATCGACGCCTTGGGCGCGCGGCCACCGAACAGCCGCTCGAAACAGGCGCGGCGGCTGGCGCCTTCGGTGCCGACCACCCAGTCATATTCGAGCAGGTCCTCGACCGTGACCTTGCCCTGGCGCAGCAATTTGTGTCCGCGCCGCGCGACGATGGCATAAGGCGTCTCGCCCAGCGCCTCGTTGACGAGATCCTCGGCGAGCGTCTCCTGCACTAGGCCGATGACGAAATCGACTTCGCCCGCGCGCAGGCGGTTGAGCATCTCCGACGCGCTCTCGTTGATGATCTTCACATCGGCGTTGCGGTGCGACGCGACGAACTCGTCGAGCACCGACGCCAGCAGTACGCTGCCGCCGAACGGCAGCGCGCCGATCGCGATCTGGCTGGCGAAATTGCCGCGCGCCGTCTCGATCTCGCGAATACCCCATTCGACTTCCTGCGCGGCGAGCTTGATCTTGCGGCCGAACTCGCTCCCCGCCGGCGTCACCATCACGCCGGCGGCGGTGCGGTAGTAGAGCGATTTCTTGACGTTGCTCTCGAGATCGCGCGCCGCGCGTTGGAGCGAGGCCTGCGAGAGGCCCAGCGACTGCGCCGCCTGCGAGAAGGAGCCGCCGTCGACGATCGCAATCAGGCTGCGGGCCTGCGAGCGCGAGATGCGGCGCGCGATCACCGGCGCGGCCGATGCGCCGCCCGGCACGCCCAGGTCCACCAAGGCGCGCTCGATCAACGCGAACATCCGCGTGGTGCGGCGATGGAAGATCTCGCCCAGCTCGTTGAGGTAGCTGCCGCTGGCGCGCCGCTCGAGCATCGAGGCGCCGATCTGCTGCTCGAGCTTGGCAAGCGACTGCGTGACCGCCGGCTGCGACAGGTTGCATTCTTCCGAAGCCCTGCGGACGCTGTTGAGGCGGCCGACGCTCTCGAACAGCTTGAGCTGGCGGAAACTCAGGGACGCGGCGACGCCGGCCGGGGCGGTATCCATTATCTTTGCTCCTCTCCTGAGTGGAGCAATAGCAGAAACTGATCACTTGGGAAGCTGCAAGATTCTTGGTGTTTCCTAGGAGTGATTGCCCTGATTTCCCTCTTTGTAGTCCATAAGAATGAGATGTGCGGAGTCGAAATGCGACTCGGCTTAGCACAACGCTTCTATCACTAAATTGTACGCAAAACTTATAATGCAGTGCAGCGCTTCTATGTCTCGGGTCAGGAGGCTCGGCTGCGCGCGCACGAGCGAACGGCGATAGGAATTGCGTGGCGGTCGGCAGGATTTGCTGCGGGCTTATTGACCCTCGCGGGCTTCCGGCGCTGTTCGGCGGCGAAGCGCGGCAAGGTGACCCCCGGTGCCATCGCCGTGCAGCCCTGTTCAGGAGAAATGGCCGTGGCCGGAAAAGTGCCCCTCAAGATCGCGGTTGCCGAGCATCCGCACACATCCGCGATCCGCGACGGATCGATCCCGATCGAGGGAGTCGAAGCCGAGATCGTCACCGTCAAGCCGCAGATCGGCGCGTTCCGCCGGATGGTGCGCGACGTCGAGTTCGACGTATGCGAGATCGCGCCGACCACCTATATCGCCGCGCGCGCTTATGGCCGGCCGTTCAAGGCGCTGCCGATCTTCGTCGTGCGCCGCTTCCACCATGCGGGGCTGCTGGTGCGCCCGGACGCGGGGATCCGGACGCCGAAGGACCTGGAGGGCAGGAAGGCCGGCGTGCGGGCCTATTCGGTGACGACCGGCGTGTGGACGCGCCAGGTGCTGATCGACGAGTTCGGCGTCGACAATTCCAGGATCACCTGGGTGGTCGACGACGAGGAGCATGTGACCCAGCTCGTGCTCCCGCCCAACGTCATCCACGCACCCCAGGGCACCAGCCTCGCCGAGATGATGGCGAAGGGCGAGATCGTCGCCGGCTTCGATGCGGCGGCGGGCATCGGCCGCACCGGCGCGCCGACCGGCGGTTGGCAGGAGGTCGAGGCGGACTATCCCGACCTGTTTCCCAATGCAGAGGAACTCGAGGCCGACTACTACCGTCGCACCGGCGTCTATCCGATGCACGGCACGATCGTGGTCAAGGATTCGGTCCTCGAGGCGCATCCCTGGGTCGCGAAATCGATCTACGACGCCTTCCTCCGCGCGAAGGACGAATGGGTCGCAAAGCTCAACTCGGGCGAGGCCAGCGGCGCGGGCGCGGACAAGTATCGCAAGCTCCAGCAGATCGTCGGCGCCGACCCGCTGCCTTATGGCATCGAGGCCAATCGCGCGACGATCGAGGCGCTCGAGAAGACCGCGTTCGACCAGGGATTGATCCCGCGCCGCATGTCGATGGACGAGTTGTTCGTCGATCCCGAGAAGGTCGCCGAGCGCGTCTGACCTTCCGCATCCGCCAAGCATTCATCTGGAGCCGTCATGATCATCGATTGCCACGGGCATTACACCACCGTCCCCCAGTCGTTCCGCGACTTCCGGACGAAGCAGGTCGCGTTCGCCGACGATCCCGCCAATGCGCCCAAGGTCACCGACGCGCATGTGAGCGACGATGCGATCCGCGAGGGCATCGAGAAGGGCCAGCTCAGGCTCCAGCAGGATCGCGGCAGCGACCTGACGCTGTTCTCTCCCATCGCCGGGCTGATGAGCCACCATCTCGGCAACGAGCGCACCAGCCTCGAATGGGCGACGATCTCCAACGATCTCGTCCACCGCGTCACTCGGATGTATCCCGACAATTTCGTGCCGGTGTGCATGCTGCCGCAATCGCCGGGCGTGCCGCCCGCCAACAGCGTGCCCGAGCTACGCCGCTGCGTCGAGGAACTGGGCTTTGTCGGGGTGAACGTGAATCCGGACCCGACCGGCGGCTATTGGACGGGCAAGCCCTTCACCGATCGCGAATGGTATCCTTTGTTCGAGGCGATGTGCGATCTCGACGTGCCGGGCATGGTGCACGTCGCCGCCTCGTGCAATCCGAACTTCCACGGCACCGGCGCGCATTATCTCAACGCGGATACCTCGGTGTTCATGCAGATCCTCCAGTCGGACCTGTTCAAGGATTTCCCGACGCTGCGCCTGGTCATCCCGCACGGCGGCGGCGCGGTTCCCTATCATTGGGGGCGGTATCGCGGCATGTCGCTCGAGATGGTCGATCGGCCGCTCGAAGGGCTGCTCGACAATATCTTCTTCGATACCTGCGTCTACCATCTCCCCGGCGTCGAATTGCTCACCAAGGTGATCCCGGCGGACAATGTGCTGTTCGGTTCGGAGATGATCGGCGCGGTGCGCGGGCGCGATCCGAACACCGGCGAGTATTTCGACGACACCCGGAAATATGTCGACGCGCTGCCGCTGAGCGAAACGGACCGGCATAAGATTTATGAGGGCAACGCCCGCCGGGTCTATCCGCGTCTCGACGCGCTGCTGAAGGCGCGGGGCCTCTGAAAAGTGGAAGCCCCTCCCCTGAAGGGGAGGGGCTTTGGAGGTTGCCGCACCCTAAACTTATGGCCTGGCACGGAAGTTCGACTGTTCCCGCCCTCTGATCTGATCGACACCCAGATCCTGAAATCGAGGCGCGCCGATCGCAACGCCCGATCGGCACGGCACAGGAGCAGGAATGGCCGCCACCATCGACATCCATCCGCACGTCATCTCGGACGACGAGGGCCGCTATCCGCCCGCGCCGCTGTTCGGCAAGCGGTCCGACTGGTCGCAGGAGCGGCCGAGCACGGTCGAGACGCTGATCGCCCAGATGGACGCGGCCGGGGTCGACAAGGCGGCGGTGGTCCATTCCTCCACCACCTACGGCTTCGACAATTCCTATGTCGTCGATGCCTGCAATCTCTATCCCGACCGGCTGATCGCGGTCGGATCGGTCGACGTGCTCGCGCCCGACGCGGTGCCGACGATCCGCCGATGGGTGGACAAGGGGCTTTCGGGGCTGCGCGTGTTCACCGGCGGCAGCACCAAGGAATTCGATGCCAGCGAGCTCGACGATCCGCGCGCCTATCCGGCCTGGGAGCTGCTGGGCGAATTGGGGCTCACCATGAGCATCCAGACCGGTCCGGTCGGCCTCGGCGCGGTCGCCGCGCTGGCGAAGCGCTTCCCGGACGTGCCGATCATCCTCGACCATCTCGGCCGCCCCGACGTGACCGATGGCCCGCCCTATGCGAACGCCCGGAGCCTGTTCGATCTGGTGCCGATCGAGAGCATCTACCTCAAGCTCACCCCGCGGATCATGGGCGATTCGCGCAAGGGCGCGGCCACACCCGAGACGCTGTTCCCCAAGCTGGTCGAGCGCTTCGGTGCCCATCGCATGGCGTGGGGATCGAACTATCCGACGTCCGAAGGCACGCTCGGCGAGATCCTGGCCACCGCGAACGATCGCCTTGCGACATTGTCGAGCGCGGACCGCGCGTGGATATTCGGCAAGACCGCAATGACCCTGTACCCGAAACTGGCGGCAGAGACGCCCGCAGCGCGCGCCGTCTGAGGAGAGATTCGATGAGCAGTCTGGCGGTCCCGACGACGCCCGAAGCCGAGAAAGAGGCGGACTCCGCGACGTCGGGGTCCGCGCCCTGGGGCGTATTGGCACTGCTCACCGTCGGCGTGCTCATCGCCTATTTCGACCGGACGAGCATTTCCTCGGCGCTGGCCGATCGCCAGTTCATCGCGCATTTCGCGATGTCGGACGCCGATCGCGGCTTCGTCGGCGCGGCGTTCTTCTGGTCCTATGCGCTGATGCAGATCCCGATGGGGTGGATCGTCGACCGCTATGGCGTGAAATATCCCTATGCCATCTGCTTCGCCTTGTGGTGTCTTGCCACGGCG
>NZ_JAPKNM010000055.1 GCF_026460985.1 Sphingomonas sp. | reverse complement strand
GCGGGCTGCATCGACTTCATGCCCTGATGGTCCATCGTCTCGTGGAGCTCGGCGCGCAAGGCGGCGGGAGTCGAGACCGCGAGCAGGGTGTCGGCCTTGTCGCCGCCGTGCAGCGTGAAATAGGCCGCGCCGGGGCGGCCGGCGACCGCGGGGAGGCGCACCCAGGCGTTGCTCGCGCCGAGCTCGGCGGGCTTGCCGCATCCCGCGAGCAGCAACGCCGCCGCAACGATCCCCGGAAATGCGCGCATCGATCCAACTCCCGTTTCGGGAAAGCTCCTAGAATTCCACCCTTCTTGCGGCAAGCGGAAGCGCACCTATATCGCTTTCGGACATGGTGCCCACGCCGCCTGATTCTGGGGCGATGGGTACCAAGGCTTTGATTTTGTACACGTATCAATTGAACACTGGGGGCCACGAGGGACCATGGCAAAAGTAATCGGTATCGATCTGGGCACGACCAACAGCTGCGTTGCCGTAATGGAAGGCGGCAAGCCCAAGGTCATCGAGAATGCGGAAGGCGCCCGTACCACGCCTTCGATCGTCGCCTTCGCCAAGGACGGCGAGCGGCTGGTCGGCCAGCCGGCGAAGCGCCAGGCGGTGACCAACGGCGACAACACGATCTTCGCGGTGAAGCGCCTGATCGGCCGCCGCTTCGACGATCCGATCACCAAGAAGGACACCGAGCTGGTTCCCTACACCATCGTGCGCGGGCCGAACGGCGACGCCTGGGTGAAGGCGGGCGGCGAGGATTATTCGCCGAGCCAGATCTCGGCCTTCACGCTGCAGAAGATGAAGGAAACCGCCGAATCGTATCTCGGCGAGACCGTGACGCAGGCCGTCATCACCGTTCCGGCGTACTTCAACGACGCCCAGCGCCAGGCGACCAAGGACGCCGGCAAGATCGCGGGCCTCGAAGTGCTGCGCATCATCAACGAGCCGACCGCGGCGGCGCTGGCCTACGGCCTCGAGAAGAACGACGGCAAGACGATCGCGGTCTATGACCTGGGCGGCGGCACGTTCGACATCTCGGTGCTCGAGATCGGCGACGGCGTGTTCGAAGTGAAGGCGACCAACGGCGACACCTTCCTGGGCGGCGAGGATTTCGACTCGAAGATCGTCCAGTATCTCGCCGACGAGTTCCGCAAGGCCGAGGGCATCGACCTCACCAAGGACAAGCTCGCGCTGCAGCGGCTCAAGGAAGCCGCCGAGAAGGCCAAGATCGAGCTCTCCTCGGCGCAGACCACCGAGGTCAACCTGCCCTTCATCACCGCCGACGCGAACGGGCCGAAGCACCTGGTGAAGTCGATCAGCCGCGCCGATCTCGAGCGCCTGGTCGACGACCTGATCCAGCGCACGCTCGAGCCGTGCCGCAAGGCGCTGGCCGATGCGGGCCTCAAGGCCAACCAGATCGACGAGGTCGTGATGGTCGGCGGCATGACCCGCATGCCCAAGGTCCGCGAGATCGTGAAGCAGTTCTTCGGCAAGGAGCCGCACACCGGCGTGAACCCCGACGAGGTCGTGGCGATCGGCGCGGCGATCCAGGCGGGCGTGCTCCAGGGCGACGTCAAGGACGTGCTGCTGCTCGACGTGACTCCGCTGAGCCTCGGCATCGAGACGCTGGGCGGCGTGTTCACCCGCATGATCGACCGCAACACGACGATCCCGACCAAGAAGTCGCAGGTCTATTCGACTGCCGACGACAACCAGCAGGCCGTGACGATCCGCGTCTTCCAGGGCGAGCGCGAAATGGCGGCGGACAACAAGATGCTCGGCCAGTTCGACCTGGTCGGCATCCCGCCGGCGCCGCGCGGCGTGCCGCAGATCGAAGTCACCTTCGACATCGACGCCAACGGCATCGTCAACGTGTCCGCCAAGGACAAGGGCACCGGCAAGGAGCAGCAGATCCGCATCCAGGCCTCGGGTGGGCTCAGCGACGCCGACATCGAATCGATGGTCCGCGACGCCGAGCAGTTCGCCGAGGAGGACAAGAAGCGGCGCGCCGCGGCCGAGGCCAAGAACAACGCCGAGAGCCTGGTCCACACCACCGAACGCCAGCTCGCCGAGAATGGCGACAAGGTGGATAGCAGCCTGAAGGGCGAGATCGAGGCGGCGATCGCCGAGACCAAGACCGCGATCGAAGGCGGCGACGCCGACGAGATGCAGGCCAAGGCGCAGAACCTCGCCCAGGTGGCGATGAAGCTGGGCCAGGCGATCTACGAGAAGCAGCAGCAGGCCGAGGCATCGCCTTCGGAGGCTGGCGCGGCTGCGGGGAACGAGGCGGGCGGCGAGGAAGTCGTCGACGCGGAGTTCTCCGAGGTGGACGACAACAAGGCGTAAATGATGCGTACCTGCCGTCACCCCGGGGGCTCCGGGGTGACGGTTTAGGGCGGGGGCCGAGGTTAGATGACCACCGAAGTCGATTATTACGAGTTGCTCGAAGTCGAGCGCAGCGCGGACGATGCGACGCTGAAATCGGCGTATCGCAAGCTCGCGATGAAATACCATCCGGACAAGAATGGCGGCTGCAAGGACCATGAGGCCAAGTTCAAGGCCGTCAGCGAGGCCTATGACTGCCTGAAGGATCCGCAGAAGCGCGCGGCGTACGACCGCTTCGGCCATGCCGCGTTCAAGAACGGCGCGAGCGGGTTCGGCGGCGGCGGGCACGGCGCGCAGGATTTCGGCGCGTTCAGCGACATCTTCGAGAGCGTGTTCGGCGAGTTCATGGGCGGTCGCGGCGGGCGCCCGAACCTGCGCGGCGCCGACCTGCGCTACGATATGGAGATCAGCCTCGAGGACGCCTGGCACGGGCGGTCGAGCGAGATCACCGTCGACGTCTCGGGCGTGTGCGACAGCTGCTCGGGCACCGGCGCGACGCCGGGGACGCAGGCGCATGCCTGCAAGCAGTGCAACGGCCACGGCAAGGTGCGCGCGCAGCAGGGCTTCTTCATGGTCGAGCGGACCTGCCCGGTCTGCCACGGCGCGGGCGAGGTGATCAGCGATCCCTGCCGCGACTGCCGCGGCGAGGGGCGCACCGACAAGACCAAGACGCTCAAGATCAACGTGCCGCCGGGCGTCGATGAAGGCACGCGGATCCGGCTTTCGGGCGAAGGCGAGGCGGGCGCGCGCGGGGCGCCCTCGGGCGACCTCTACATCTTCCTCCACGTCGCCAAGCATCCGATCTTCGAGCGGCAGGGCACGACCTTGTTCGCGACCGCGCCGATCAGCTTCACCACCGCGGCGCTGGGCGGCGAGATCACCTTGCCCGGGCTCGACGGCGAGAAGCATCTGATCAAGATCGCGCCGGGCACCCAATCGGGCCGCGAAATGCGCCAGCGCGGCGCGGGCATGCCCGTGCTGCAGGGCCGCGGTCGCGGCGACCTGGTGGTGCGGCTCGAGGTCGAGACGCCGACCCGGCTCACCGCGAAGCAGCGCGAGCTGCTCGAGGCGTTCCGCGCCACCGAGACGGGCGACGAATGCCCGCAATCGAGCGGGTTCTTCGCGAAGATCAAGTCGGCTCTGGGCTGACGGCGCGCCCAGAGGCGCGCACCCCAACCCCGCCCTCCCTGCAAGCATGGGGGGCATGCTTGAGTTTGAATGCCGATTCGACTTAGCCTCCCCCCAGGGCGACCCACGCCCGGGGGGATTTTCATGTCGACGCTTTCGATGTCGCAGCTCGCCGCGATCAGCGGTCTCTATCCCAGCCCCGGCGATTGGCCTGCCGCCTTCACCGCCGGAATGATCCAGAGTTATGCCGGGGGACGAGACATCTTCGGTGCGCCGCCCGCCATGGGCCAGCTGCTGCCGATCTCGCGATTTTCGATGCTCTATCCGATCCTCGGCACGGCTTTCGGCGGCGATGGCCGGGTGACCTTCGCGTTGCCCGACCTCGAACGGCGCAGCGTCGTCGGCGGGCAGCAGCGGGGCATGGACGGGCCCGGCAGCCTGACGATGACCTATCTGATCGCGACGGCGAGCCACGGGGTGGCGCCCTTCGTCGGCGCGGTCGTCGCTTTTGGCGGCACCCTGATTCCGAGCGGATGGCTAGCGGCCGACGGCGCGCTGGTGTCGCCCGGCGCCTATCCCGCGCTGTTCGATGCGATCGGCACGACCTTCGGCGGCGACGGCGAGAAGGCTTTCGCATTGCCCAACCTCGATGGCGCCGCGGCGGTGGGCACGGGCGCGGGCGTGGCGCTCGGCCAGAAGGTCGCCGGGACGGTGCCGGGCCTGGGACTCAACTATGCGATCTGCGCCGGCTCCGGCATCTACCCCTTGTCGGACGGCCGCGGCGCCTTCCCCGACGATCCCTTCCTCGGCCAGGTGCTGGCCTATGCCGGGTCGGCGCTGCCCAAGGGATGGATGGCGTGCGACGGCGCGATGCTTCCAGTGGCGCAGTTCCAGCCGCTCTTCTCGCTCATCGGCTATGCCTATGGCGGCAGCGGCCCGGCCTTCGCGCTTCCCAACCTGGCAGGCAGGAGGATCGTCGGCGGGACTCCCGGCGCGACCGGGGACGTCAGGATGGAAATGCCGACGCCCGAGGCGTGAGGAGGACAAACCCCTCCCTTGAAGGGAGGAGCTTGGCTGGCCCTCAGGCAGTCGTCGAGACCGCGCGTCCGAGTGCACGCCATTGGAGCGCGGCGAGGAGCGTCACCGCGGTCGCCTGCGCGCCGACAAAGGCAATGCCCAGCGCGCTGCCGCTCCACGGGCTCGCGATCAGCGCGAGGCTCGCCGCCACCCAGGCGATGTTGGCCGCGATCACTGCCTGCACCGGCCAGCCCCCGCCGCGCCGGGCCGCCCAGAGCACGAACAATGCGAAGGGGAACAGGACGATGCCGGCTTCGCCGAGCAGCGGCGCGGGCAGGTCGGTGAGCGCGGCGATCGGGCCGGTCGCGACGACGAGCAACGCGCCCATGGCGAGGCAGGTGGCGGCGTCGAACAGCAGGACCGGGCGGAGCAGTGAATTGCGGGTCATGATCGTGTCTCCCTTGCTTGCGGTGCCCCCAAGCATGACGATCGCGGGACGCAGGTCGATTACCTGGCAGGTAATGGAATGCGCGCGCCTCCGGCGGTAGCAGGGCCGGCGAGGGAGAAGCGCATGGACAGGCAGCAGGTCCGCCCGCTGGGCGAGCAGATCAGGCATTGGCGCCAGCAGCGCCGGCTGAGCCAGATGGACCTGGCGCTCGAGGCCGAGATATCGACCCGGCATCTGAGCTTCATCGAGACCGGGCGCGCACAGCCGAGCCGCGAGATGGTGCTGCTGCTCGCCGAGCATCTCGAAGTCCCCTTGCGCGAGCGCAACGCGATGCTGCTCGGCGCCGGTTTTGCCCCGGTCTATTCGGAGCGGCCGCTCGACGATCCGCAGCTCGCCCCGGCGCGGCGCGCGGTGGAACTGGTGCTCAAGGGGCACGAGCCGTTCCCCGCGCTCGCGATCGACCGGCATTGGCACATGGTCGCCGCCAATGCCGCGGTGGCGCCGCTGCTGGAGGGCGTCGCGCCCTTCCTGCTCGAAGGGCCGGTCAACGTGCTGCGGCTGAGCCTGCACCCGCAAGGGCTCGCGCCGCGCATCCGCAACCTCGGCGAATGGCGGGCGCATCTGCTCGAGCGGCTGCGGCGCCAGGCCTGGCTGACCAGCGATGCGGCGCTCTCGGCGCTGCTCGAGGAGCTGTGCGCTTACCCTTCCGCGGAAGGGACGGGCGATCTGGACGGCTTCGGCGAAGTGGCGGTGCCGCTCAGGCTCGATACGCCGCTGGGCGAGCTGCGCTTCTTCAGCACGACCACCGTGTTCGGCACGCCGCGCGACGTGACGCTCGACGAGCTGGCGATCGAGGCCTTCTTCCCTGCCGACGAGGAGACACTGGAGCGCCTGGCCGGACGGTGATCAATGCCCGTTGTCGCTCCAGTGCGGGGCATCGGAGACGAGCTTGATCACGCCATAGGTCGCCCCGATCGCGTGGAGGTCCCGGTTGGCGTCGCCCGAGCGCGGTGCCGCGACGGCGCGCGGGCGTCCGGTCTTGTCCTTGACCTGGATCGTGCCCGTCCAAGTGATCGTCATGTCGATCGCGCGCCCCTCGATATGGAGCGACGTGAGCGAGGGCCGGTGGACGATGCCGAACAGACCGACCATCTCCTGCGCGCCCTGCTTCGATTTGGCGAGATCGCCATGATCCCATTGGATGTCGCAGCCGGCGATGGCGGGCACGTCCCTGGGCGCGATGTCGCCCTTGGCGACGCGCCAGCAGAAATGCATCAGCTGCGCGCGGGTGCGGTTTCGGCGCGTCGCCGAGACCTCGACCTTCGCGCCGGCGTCCTTGAGCGCCGTGACGAACGCGGCGACCTTGTCGCGGAACGCCGGGACGAGGTCGGCGACCGCCGCGCTGTTCGGGAAGCGCGCCTGGTTGGCGCGCCACCACGCCGTGCCGCTGAGCCCCGAAGTTCCGGCAGGCGCCGGCGAGGGGGTGGAGGCCGGCGCCGGCGCCGGCGTAAAGTTGCGCGCAGTGAGCGCGTTCCAGGTCCGGCCGTCGGGATCGATGCGGCCGTCGGGCGCGGTGTTGCCGAGCACGCGCGCCTGGAACGCCTCGATCGTCTCGATGGTCATCGGGCCGCAAATGCCCTTGGTCGGCACCAGCGGCTGGCGGAGCGTGGCGAGCCAGTCGTTGAGCAGATGCTGGACGACCAGCACGTCGGCGAGCTCGTTGATGCCGTTCCTGCCTACCGATGCCCCGATCGCCATGTCCGGTCCCCTGTTCCCCGGGGCACAGGATACGCCCGAACGGGGGCGGTGAAAAGCTGGGCCGGCGCGGCACGGGCCATGCCGGGCCGGTGCGTGGCCTGAGACTGGGGGGCTTCGTGCCGGACTCCGGTCTGATTGCGCATGGTCCGGATTCGCGATACTTTGGCCGCGCAATACCGGCAGTAACTAGAGAGCGGTCGCACTGCCGCAACCTGAATTTCCGCGTGACGGCGGGGCGCTGCCCTGCGCGCGCGGCGGGAGGGGGCATGACCGACGACGAACGCCAAACGCTGAACCAGACGCTCGATGCGCTCGAGCGGCTGATGCGGATGTTCCAGGCCGAGCGCCTGATCTACTTGGCCTGCGCGATCGTGTCCTTTGGATTGCTGATCTATGCCGGCGTGCTGATGTTCAGCACCGGAACCGTCAAACCCGACCAGTTCGGGCTGTTCTTCGGTGCCGGCGGACTGATCACCGTGGCCGGCGGGCGCGTGGTCCTGTTCCTCAACCGGGCGTTCAACCTGGTCGAGGATATCATTCGCGGTCTGGCGGGGTTGCCCAACCGTGCTGCCTGAGAAGGACGCGCTGGAGCTGATCGCGGGGCTGGAGCGTGCCTCGCAGCGCACTCGCCCCTATCTGATCATCGGGCTGCTCGCGATCGTCGCCGGGTTCGTGATCCTTTCCTATTATCTCAACGAGCAGCGCCGGGAGGCGGAGGGTCTCCGCCGCATTGCCGAGCTGCGCGCCGACGAGCAGGGTCGGAAGGTGGAAGACCTGTCCGCGACGCTCGACAATGCGCGAAAGGTCGCCGGTGAAGCGCATCCCCCGGAACGCGCGGACGAGCAGTGGCGAAGACTGAGAGGGTTGCTCAAGGTCGCGGATCGCGAGGTCAATGCGCTGGGCAGCAGCGTTCGCGCCGAAGCCGCGGATGCCAAGGCCGGCGCGCCGGCAGCGACGGGGACGGCGGCCTCGCCGACACCCACGCCTTCGGCAGCAGCTGCGAGCATCGCTGCGGCGCCCGCTGCGCCGCCGCCCGCCATCCGCCTGTTCGTCCATATCTCCGACGAAAGCCAGCGACCGGCGGCAGAGGCGCTGGCGCGGTCCTGGGCCGGTCGCGACATCCAGGGCATCACGGTGGTGGTGCCAGGCGTGCAGCGCGCGCGGAGCGATCCGGAGAACACGATACGCTGCCTGAAGCCCGATGCCTGCGCGCTGCTGGGGCCGGTGACCGACTGGGTCAACAAGCAGCTCGCAGCGCCGCAGCTGACGCCGCGGAACCTGGTCCGCCTCTACGGCAAGACGCCGGGGGTCCGGCCCGGAACCTTCGAAATATGGTTCGATTCGGGGGCCATCGAACCGGCGCGATGATCGAACCGGCGCGATGACGGCCGGGCGTCGACCTATGCGAAGACGCGGTCGAAGATCGTGTCGACCTGACGGAAGTGGTAGCCGAGGTCGAACTTGTCCTCGAGCTCCTCCGCCGAGAGCGCGGCGGTAACCTCGGGATCGGCCTTGAGCAGTTCGAGCAGCGAGAGCTGGCCGTCCGATTCCCACACCTTCATCGCGTTGCGCTGGACGAGGCGGTAGCTGTCCTCGCGGCTGACCCCGGCCTGGGTGAGCGCGAGCAGCACGCGCTGCGAGTGGACGAGGCCGCCCATGCGATCGAGATTCTTCTGCATCCGCTCGGGATAGACGAGCAACTTGTCCATCACGCCCGAGAGGCGGGCGAGCGCGAAATCGAGCGTGATCGTCGCGTCGGGGCCGATATAGCGCTCGACCGAGGAGTGCGAGATGTCGCGCTCGTGCCACAAGGCGACATTCTCGAGCGCGGGGGTGACGTAGCCGCGGATCATCCGCGCGAGGCCGGTGAGGTTCTCGGTGAGTACCGGGTTGCGCTTATGCGGCATCGCCGAGCTGCCCTTCTGGCCGGGCGAGAAATATTCCTCGGCCTCGAGCACTTCGGTGCGCTGGAGGTGGCGGACCTCGGTGGCGAGCCGCTCGATCGACGAGGCGATAACGCCGAGCGTCGCGAAGAACATCGCGTGGCGATCGCGCGGGATGACCTGGGTCGAGACGGGCTCGACCGCCAGGCCGAGCTTGTCGGCGACATGCTGCTCGACGCGCGGATCGATATTGGCGAAGGTGCCGACCGCGCCCGAGATCGCGCAGGTGGCGATGTCCGCGCGCGCGGCGACGAGGCGGGCGCGGTTGCGCCTGAACTCGGCATGCGCCTCGGCGAGCTTCAACCCGAAGGTGGTCGGCTCGGCATGGATGCCGTGGCTGCGGCCGATCGTCGGGGTGTATTTATGCTCCCTGGCGCGGCGCTCAAGGATGGCGAGCAACTGGTCGAGATCGGCGAGCAGGATGTCCGATGCGCGGGCGAGCTGGACCGCGAGGCAGGTGTCGAGCACGTCCGAGCTGGTCATGCCCTGGTGCATGAAGCGCGCTTCCTCGCCGACCTGCTCGGCCACCCAGGTGAGGAAGGCGATGACGTCGTGCTTGGTCACCGCTTCGATCGCGTCGATCGCGGCGACGTCGATCGCCGGGTTGGTCGCCCACCAGTCCCACAGGGCCTTGGCCGCGGCCCTGGGCACGACGCCGAGCTCGGCGAGCGCCTCGGTGGCGTGCGCCTCGATCTCGAACCAGATGCGGAAACGCGCTTCGGGAGACCAGATCGCGGTCATTTCGGGCCGCGAATAACGGGGGACCATGCTTTACTCTCCGTGGACGGGCGTTGCGCGAACGCAACACGGCAAACGAATTGCGACGAGGCGCCACCTAGCAGGGGTGAGCCGTGCCTGCAACGACTGAGATTCGGAACAATAGGTTCAGTCCGTAGGTTCCTATCGCTGAATAGAGGCAGATTTCATGTTCCGCCAGCGCAGATGAGGTGGAGCAACCGATAGGAGATCCATGAGATGTTTAGGGCAATTCTTCTAACCACGTCTATGCTTGTTGCTGCACCCGCCTTGGCGCAGGAAAAGCCGCCCAAGGAAACTACGCAGACGCAGCAGCAAACTCCGCCCGCCAATCAGGCGCCGGCGACCGCCGATGACGCGGCGCCGGGCACGCAGGGCGCCGGCACGGTCGAGGAGGCGCCCGCCGCGACCCCAGCTCCGGCGACCGAGGCGGCGCAGCCGACGCCGACCCAGCCGGCCACGCCCGGCCAGCCCGCGCAACCCGGCACGCCCCTGCAGCCCGACGCTGCGCCGGGCGGGACCTCTGGCGCCGGCACCGCGGTCGCGCAGCCCGCCGCCAATGGGGCGCAAGTCGCGCAGGCGGTGGGCCGCGACTTCGGCACCTATGACAAGGACGCCAACGGCGCGTTGAACGACGCGGAGTTCGGCACGTGGATGAGCAGCCTGCGCAAGGCCGCGGAGCCGGGGTTCGTGCCCGGCTCGGCCGACGCGAACGTCTGGCTCGGCCAGGCCTTCGCCTCCGCGGACGTCGACAGGAGCAAGTCGGTCAGCCAGGTCGAGCTGGCGACTTTCCTGACGCCCAAGCCCTGAGAGCTCCCTCGCGCCCTCACGCATGGCGCACTCCCGAACGGCCGCCGGACCTGGCTCCGGCGGCCGTTTGGCGTCGGGCTGGCATCAAGCCCCTCCCCTTCAGGGGAGGGGTTGGGGGTGGGGCCTGTCCGTCTCGCCGAGCCTGTGGCCTGAGGCACTGCCCCACCCCAACCCCTCCCCTGAAGGGGAGGGGCTAAAAGGTCAGATCAGTCCCTGGGCGCGCAGGCTGGTGTGGCCCTCGGCGCCGAGGATGATGTGATCGTGCACCGCGATGCCGAGGCGCTTGCCCGCCTCGGCGACCTGGCGGGTGATCTCGATATCGGCGCGGCTGGGCGAGGGATCGCCCGAGGGGTGGTTGTGGACGAGGATGATCGCGGCCGAGCCGAGGTCGATCGCGCGGCGGATGACTTCGCGGACATAGACCGGCGCCTCGTCGACCGAGCCTTCGTTCATCAATTCGTCGCGGATCAGCATGTTGCGCGCGTTGAGATGGAGCACGCGGACGCGCTCGATCGCGTGGTGCGCCATGTCGGCGCGGAGATAGTCGAGCAGCGCCTGCCAGTTGGCGAGGACCGGGCGCGCGGCGACCTGATCGCGCAGCAGGCGCAGTGCCGCGGCATGCGCGGCCTTCAACGCCGCGGCGCTGGTCTCGCCCATGCCGGGCACGCGCGCGAGCGCCTCGGCATCGGCGGTGAGCAGGGCGGCGATCCCGCCGAACTCGGCGAGCAGCGCCTTGGCCAGCGGCTTGGTGTCGCGGCGCGGAATGGCGAGTGCGAGGAGATATTCGACGAGCTCGTGATCGAGCAATGCGTCCGGGCCGCCCTCGAACAGCCGCTGGCGCAGGCGCGCGCGGTGGCCGGTGTTGTCGGGGGTGTCGGCTGGCATCGGAATCACACGGTAGCGGAACAATCAACCTGAAGTTGAATTTTTATACGTATCGCGTAAATAGGCGATGCAGTGTTTGGTCGTTGTGATCACTCCCTTCGAGCCCCGGCTGTGTCAGCGGCCGGGGTTTTCGTTTGGGGCTGAGTGTCAGCTCAGCCCCGCCCGCCGCTACTTGGAGCGGGCCACCTCGATGATCTTAATCATCAGGGTGGCGAATGCCATCACCAGCATGACGATGCCGATGATGACGAGTGCAGTAGTTTCGGTCGTTGTTCTCACCTCCCTCCACGCCCGCATGAATCAGCAAGCTGCGGTCGGCGGGCGCGGGTTCACCATATCCCCGTCTCCAGCCATTTCCATGCCCGCCTAGGCGGGCAGGACTCGCGTGGAGCGGGCGGTGTTGACTCAGCCCGCCCCCCATCCTAATCGGCCCCTGCCTTGGCGGGCTCGCCGCTCGGCACATGCGTCTGGCCTGCCGGAAACGGCTTACAGGAGAGGCAATTGGCCGAGAACGAGCCCGGACTGGACCCCTTGCCCGAGGATGCCCGCCTTAGCTCGCTCGACGAGCGACTGAAGCGAGCCAAATCGGAAGAGGCGATCAGGACCGGCGCCGTGGATACCAAGGGCGATGCAAGCTATCGCCTCGGGAACCGCGTGCTGGCCGAACTGATCGGCGGAATGGTCGGAGGAGCAGTGATCGGCGGTACGCTCGATTGGCTGCTGGGAACCTCCCCGTGGCTCCTGCTCGTGCTCCTGTTCCTCGGAATCGTGAGCGCTTTCAGGAACATCATCAGGATTTCGAACCAGCGCTCGAAGTAGCTCTTCGGGCGCTTTGGCTAATGAAGCGGATCAACAAGCGTGGCGGCTGAATCAGGCAAGATCGACCCGATGCACCAGTTCGAGGTGCAGACGATCTGGGACGGCTTCAACATTGCCGGCCACCAGATCGCCTTCACCAATTCGGCGCTGTGGATGTGCGTCGCGGCGCTCGTCCTCTGGGTGTTCATGCTCGGCGGGATGAAGCGCGCGGTCGTCCCCGGCCGCTGGCAGATGCTGGTCGAGAACTTCACCGGCTTCATCGATTCGATGCTGGCGGCGAACATCGGCAAGGAAGGGCGCAAGTACCTCCCTTACGTCTTCTCGCTGTTCATGTTCATCCTGTTCGCCAACGTGCTCGGGCTGCTGCCCTTGGGCCTGGTGGGCATCCACCCGTTCACCTTCACCAGCCACTTCACCGTCACCGGCGTGCTGGCGATCATGAGCTTCTCGATCGTGCTGATCGTCGGCTTCTGGAAGCACGGGCTGCACTTCTTCTCGCTGTTCGTGCCGCACGGCACGCCTTTGTGGCTGATCTGGCTGATCCCGCTGATCGAGTTCGTCTCGTTCATGGTGCGCCCCTTCAGCCTCGGCCTGCGACTGTTCGTCGCGATGATCGCCGGGCACATCCTGCTGAAGGTGCTCGCGGGCTTCGTGATCAATGCGGGCAATGCGGGCCTGATCCCGGGCCTCGGCGTCGGCATCCCCAGCTTCGCGCTGATGGTCGGCATCTCGGCGCTCGAGATCCTCGTCGCCGGAATCCAGGCCTATGTCTTTGCGCTGCTCACGTCGCTGTACATCAACGACGCCGAGCATCTGCACTGAGTTTAAAATCGTAATCGTACCAACCAACACGTTCGAAGCAGGAGTTTAGAAAATGGATCCAGCAGCAGCCAAGCTCGTCGGTGCAGGTCTCGCGGCGATCGGCGCCGGCATGGCCGCCATCGGTGTGGGCAACGTCTTCGGTTCGTTCCTCGAGGGCGCGCTGCGCAACCCGGGCGCGGCCGATGGCCAGCAGGGCCGCCTCTTCATCGGCTTCGCGGCCGCCGAGCTTCTCGGTCTGCTCGCGTTCGTCGTGGCGATGATCCTGATCTTCGTCGCCTAACATCTCCGGTTCGGGCCGGGGCGCGTCCCCGGCCTGCACTTGGATAGGATCAAGATGCCTCAGATCTCCCAGCTCGCCGAAACCTTCGCGTCGCAGCTCTTCTGGCTGCTCGTGACGTTCGGCTTCGTCTTCTTCGTCGTGGGCAAGCTGATGCTGCCCAAGGTGCTGTCGACGGTCGATGCGCGCGACAAGTCGGTCGCCGGTGACCTCGCCGCCGCCGAGGCCGCGCGTGCCGCCGCCGACGAGGCGGAGGAGAAGTGGCGGGCTGAGGAGAACGCCGCGCGCGAGGCGGCCCAGAAGCGCATCGCCGAGGCGCGCGCCCAGGGTACCGCAGCGGCCGAGAAGCGGCTCGCCGCGGCGCATGCCGAGACCGATGCCCGCATCGCGGCGGCAGAGGCGCAGATCGCCGAAGCCAGCACGGCGGCGGGCGCCGAGATCGAGGCAGTGGCATCCGAGGCCGCGCGCGACATCGTCGCACGCTTCTCGGGCGCCAAGGTAACGGCCGCGGAGGCCAAGAAGGCAGTGAAGGCGGTGCTCAATGGCTGAGGCAGCACATCAGGGCAATTCGGCGGCAGCGGCCGAGCATGCCGTGACCACGGCCGAGGGCGGCGTCGGGCCGGCCGTCGAACATCACGCCGATCCGTCGATCTTCGGGCTCGACGCGACCGTCTGGGTGTCGATCGCGATGACCGCGTTCATCCTGATCCTGATCTGGAAGAAGGTGCCGGCGCTGGTCACGCGCGGGCTCGACAACCAGATCGCGGCGATCCGCAACCGGCTCGACGAGGCGAAGCAGCTGCGCGCCGAGGCCGAGGCGCTGCGCGACGAGTATGCCCGCAAGATCGCTGGCGCCGAGGCCCAGGCCCAGGCGATGCTCGCCCATGCCGACGAGGAGGCCAAGGCCGTCCTCGCCAAGGCCGAGGCCGACGCCACCGAGCTGACCGCCCGCCGCGCGCGCATGGCCGAGGACAAGATCGCCGCCGCCGAGCGCGCCGCGATCCAGGCGGTGCGCACCAAGGCCGCCGAGGCCGCGACCCGCGCCGCCGCGACGATCATCGCCGACAAGCACGGCGCCGAGGCCGACAAGGCGCTGGTCGACAAGACCATCGCGGGGCTGGGCCGGCTCAACTGAGCTTGTCGGGCGCCGCGCGCCCGGCTCTCATCCCACCAGATCGTCCTGCATCTCCGCGCGGAAGCGTGCGGCGAGGAATATCCGCGTCAGCACATATCCCTGGATCACGCCGATCGCGAAGAAGTAGACGATCAGGCCCAGTGCAAAGGCATGGGTCCGGCCGGTGTCTTTCGCGAACTGGCCGGCGAGGCCCTCGATGAAGCGGCCGATCGACTGGAAATTGACGAGGCCGACGCCCACCAGGATCTTGGTCAGCCAGTCCGACACAGCCTCGACATTGGCGTTGGGGATCAGGCGGCTGCGAACCTTGACCTCGGGGTTGATTCGCGGGACGGCGAAGAGGAAGCCGATCAGCGCGCCCACCGCGATGCTCGCCATCGACCATAATAGCGAGGCGCCGGTGTCGCGGCTGGGCCAGCCCGCGGCGAGGAAGCCGGCGCAATTTGCCATCAGCAGCATCCCTGCGATCAGCGGCGTGCCCATGTCGCCGGACCGCCACCAACCGGGCGAGGGGGGCGAGGGCGCGGACGCGACATCGGGATCGGCAAGGCCGAGATGCGGATTGCGCCACAGATATACCGAACAGATCGCGAGAAAGATGTTGTTGGGGACCAGCAAGGTGCGCAGCCAGCCGGGGATGGCCGGATCGGGGACCACGCCGCTCTCGAGGATGTGGTACATCGCCGGCAGGAGCAGGACGAGCAGCACCAGCGAGCCCATCGCCGCGATCTTCCGCGTCTCCGGGATCAGGACCAGGATCCCCACCGCCACTTCGGCGACGCCGGTGACGATCACGATCGGGACCTTGATCGGCTCGGGGAAATAGTCGGGAAGCTGGGCCAGCGTCTGGGGAAGATGCGAGAAGTGCATCGATCCGAAGACGATCCACTGGATCGCCAGCATAAGGATGCTGATCCTTCCGAACAGCGTATAGGCGCGGGCTTCCGACATGCGGCTTTCCCCCAGTGCTCGGGCGATTGTTTCACAGACTGGGCAAATGTCCAGCCCGGGTCTGGCGGACGGCTGCCGCCATGCTAGGCTGGCGCAATGACACTGAAGCAGAACGGCAGCCCCGCCCCACCGCGGGAAACGGGAGAGCGCACCGTGCGATGGCTCGGGATCGGCGGCGCCGCCGCGCTGGTGCTTGCCCTGCTCTTCGTCTTCCTCGCCTGGAACCGCGCCGCCGACGAGCGCCGTGCGTCGGAGGATGTGGAGGCGCGGGTCGCCGCGGAGATGAACCGGATCGAAGCAGAGGCGCAGCGGATCGAGCGCGAAGCGGCGCGGTGAATCCGATCCGGCCCGTCGCGATCGTCATGAGGCCTTAGGGTTGACGGCCGCGTAACTTTACCGATCCCGCCGGCAATTCGCCTGACCTGTTCCGATAGCTTGGTGCGGCCGCGAATTCATTTGCCCTTCTTTGCTTGTTGGGCGAAGCAAGGCGCATGATAGGCAAGCGCTCGGATGCAGGACGCATCGCTCTTCTTTCCGGGCTGGCGCTCATCTGCGCCGCGACCGCCGGCACCTTCTTCCTGCTCCGCGCCGAACGCCGTGCCGACGCATCGGTGGTGCACTCGCTCCAAGTGCAGGAGCGGCTGAGCAGCCTGACCATCCGTGCCCAGCAAAGCCTGCTGGGGGAGAGCGGCTATCTCCTCGTCGGCGACCAGCGGTTCGTGGAGCGCTATGCCGGCGCGCGACGCGACCTGGAGAGCGAACTCGCCGCGCTCCGGCGCGAGGTCTCGGAGGATCCGCGCCAAGCGGAGCGGGCGGCGCGGCTGGAGCGCTGCTGGCAGGAGCGGCTGTCCCACACCGACGGGCGCATCGCGCTGGCCAGGGCCGGGCGGCTCCAGGAGGTCCGGGAATCGATCCGCCAGGTGCTCGACCGGCCGATCATCGAGCGGTGCCGCGCGATCGTGACCGAGATGAAGGCCGAGGAGGCGCGGCGGTTCGACCTGCAGAGGCGCGCGTCGGACCGCCAGGCGGCGCTGCTTTCGGTCTGGCTGCTGCTGTGCGCGGTCGCAGTGACCGGAGTCGCATTCTGGTTCACCCGGCGCGCGCTCGCGACCGCGCGCGAGACCTCGCACGCGCGCGACCAATTGCTCAATGCCAATGCCCGGCTGCACGAGGAAGCCGCCAGCCGCGAGGCGGCCGAGACCCAGCTGCGCCAGATGCAGAAGATGGAGTCGATCGGCCAGCTGACGGGCGGGATCGCGCACGACTTCAACAATATGCTGGCGATAGTGATCGGATCGCTCGACCTTGCCCGGCGCCGGCTCGAACAGGATCCCAAGCGCGCGGGCAACCATATCGATTCGGCGATGTCCGGCGCGCAGCGCGCCGCGCAGCTTACCTCGCAGTTGCTCGCCTTCGGCCGGCGCCAGCCGCTCGCGCCGACCGCGCTCGACGCCAGCCAGCTGATCCGCCGCCTGTCCGAGCTGTTGCGGCGGACGATCGGCGGCAAGGTCGATTTCCGGGTCGATCCGGCGATCGGGCTCTGGCCGATCTTCGCTGATGTGGGGCAGCTCGAGAGCGCGCTCGTCAACCTGTGCCTCAACGCCCGCGACGCGATGCCGGACGGCGGCGGGCTCACCGTCCGCACCACCAATGTGAAGCTCGACCCGGCCTATGCCGCGGCGCATCCCGACGTGGCGCCCGGCGACTATGTCCGCATCACGGTGGAGGACAGCGGCGCGGGAATGCCCGACGAAGTGCGCGAGCGCGCGTTCGAGCCATTCTTCACCACCAAGGCCCAAGGCAAGGGCACCGGGCTCGGGCTCAGCCAGGTCTATGGCTTCGTCAAGCAATCGGGCGGGCACGTCGCGATCGAGTCCGAGATCGGCCGGGGGACGGTGGTGCACCTCTATCTACCCCGGCACGGCGGCAAGGCGGGGCAGAATGAAAGCTGGGCGACCGGGCCGGAGAGCCGGCTGCCCCGCGCGCGCGATCGGGAGATCGTCCTCGTCGTCGACGATGAGGACAAGGTGCGCGAACTCGCGGTCGATGCGCTGCGCGAGCTCGGATACATCGTGCTGCAGGCCCCGGGCGGCGAAGCGGCGCTGGCGCTGCTCGAAGGGCAGCCGCGGATCGACCTGCTGCTCACCGACGTGCTGATGGCGGGGATGGACGGCGCGCAACTCGCCGCGCAGGTCGAGGCGCTCCGGCCCGAGATCCGGCTGCTCTACATGAGCGGCTATCCCAGCGACGGGATCGTCCGCGACGGGATGCTGACCGACGGGGTCGCCTTGCTCTCCAAGCCCTTCACCGTCGCGCAGCTTGCCGCGCGGGTGCGGCAGGCGCTCGACGAGAAGGTCGTGCCGGCCTAGGTCCAATCGAGATTCAGCCCAA
>NZ_JAPKNM010000054.1 GCF_026460985.1 Sphingomonas sp. | reverse complement strand
AGGGAGCCGACGTTAGTCGGCGGAAGGGTGAGGGGGAGTGAGACTCAGTCCCCCTCATCCTTCCCACTCGCTTCGCGAGCGGGCCCCTTCCTTCTCCCACAAGGGGAGAAGGAGTCTTAGCCCCCCACCAATTCCCGTCCGATCAGCATCCGGCGGATCTCGTTCGTCCCCGCGCCGATGTCGAGCAGCTTGGCGTCGCGCGCGAAGCGTTCGACCGGCCAGTCCTTGGTATAGCCGGCGCCGCCCAGCGCCTGGATCGCCTCGAGCGAGACCTTCACCGCATTCTCCGACGCGAGCAGGATCGCCCCCGCCGCATCGAACCGCGTAGTCCGCCCCGCATCGCAATTCTTCGCGACGGCATAGACATAGGCGCGGGCCGAATTGAGCGCGACGTACATATCGGCCACCTTGGCCTGCATCAGCTGGAAATGCCCGATCGGCTGGCCGAACTGCTTGCGCTCGCGCAGATAGGGCAGCACCACGTCGAGGCACGCCTGCATGATGCCGAGCTGAATCCCGGCGAGCACGGTGCGCTCATAGTCGAGCCCCGACATCAGCACTCCGACGCCGCCGTTGAGCGGGCCCATCACCTGCTCTTCGGAGACCTCGCAGTCGTCGAACACGAGCTCCGCGGTAGGCGAGCCGCGCATCCCCATCTTGTCGATCTTCTGCCCGATCGAGAAGCCGGGCATGTCCTTCTCGATCAGGAAGGTGGTGATCCCGCGCGACCCCTCGCCGGTCTTGGCGTAGACGACGAGCGTGTCGGCGTAAGCGGCGTTGGTGATCCAGAATTTGGTGCCGTTGAGGACATAGCCGTTGGCTGTCTTCTCGGCGCGCAGCTTCATCGAGACGACGTCCGAGCCCGCGCTCGCCTCGGACATGGCGAGGCTACCGACATGCTCGCCCGAGATCAGTTTAGGGAGGTATTTCGCTTTCTGCTCGGGATTGGCCCAGCGGCGGATCTGGTTGACGCAGAGGTTCGAGTGGGCGCCGTAGCTGAGCCCGATCGAGGCCGAGGCGCGCGCAACTTCCTCCTGCGCGACGACATGTTCGAGATAGCCGAGCCCGAGCCCGCCATATTCCTCCTCGACGGTGATGCCGTGGAGCCCGAGCTCGCCCATCGCGGGCCAGAGGTCACGCGGGAACCAGTCCTCGGCATCGATGCGCGCGGCGAGCGGCGCGATGCGCTCCTTCGCGAAGCGCGCGGTGGTCTCGCGGATCATGTCGGCGTTCTCGCCGAGGCCGAAATCCAGGGTTGGTTCCATTGTCATCCTCTCAGGCAGTCACGATCATGCCGTCGCGTACCGCTACCGGCCACGGCATTAGCTTGGCGCCCACGCAAGGGCCACCCACGCACGCGCCGTCCTCGATCCGGTAGAGCGCGCCGTGCCAGCTGCACTGGATCAGGGTGCGATCGTCGGTGAGGTACTTGTCGAGCGCCTGCGCGAGCGGGAGCCCCATATGCGCGCATTGGTCGACATAACCGTGCACCGCGTCTCCCTTGCGCACGACGAAGCCGTGGAAGCGCCCCGCGCGAAGCTCGAGCACGAAGTTGCGGGCGGTGTCGTCGGGGATGAGGGCGAGCGGGCCGAGCGTGACGCCGGCGGGAGTGGCGGTGAGGCGGTCGGTCATCAACTCCTCCCCGGAACGGGGAGGGGGACCATCGCGCCAGCGATGGTGGAGGGGGCCCCGCGTGCCTCGGGCCATGGCGCGTGGGGAGAGCGGGGCCCCCTCCACCACGCCACTGCGTGGCGCGGTCCCCCTCCCCGTGCCGGGGAGGAATTGGTGGTCACGGCAGCTTCGCCTTGGGAAACCCCTTCCACGCCGCGTCGTAATCCGGCTGCGCCCGCTCGAGCGCAAACGCGGTCGGCCGATAGGGCCAGCAGGTCTCGACCATGAAAGCCATGGTCCCCTCGATCTTGTGCGGCCTGAGATCGGCGTTCGAGGCTCCCTCCCAGCTCGCGAGATCTGGCCCGTGCCCCGCCATCAGATTGTGCAGCGAGAGCCCGCCCGGCGCGAAGCCCTCGGCCTTGGCGTCGTAGGCGCCGTGGATCAGTCCCATCGCCTCGCTCATCACGTTGCGGTGGAACCAGGGCGGGCGGAAGCTATCCTCCGCCACCATCCAGCGCGGCGGGAAGATCACGAAATCGGCGTTGGCGCGGCCGGGCACGTCGCTGGGCGAGGTCAGCACGGTGAAGATCGAGGGGTCGGGATGGTCGAAGCTCACCGTGTTGATCGCGTTGAAGCGCGCGAGGTCGTAGCGCCAGGGCGCGAGGTTTCCGTGCCAGGCGACCACGTCGAGCGGGCTATGGTCGAGCGTGGTTGTCCACAGGTTTCCCAACGACTTCTGCACAACCTCGGTGGGTTCATCGCGGTCCTCGAACCAGGCCGTCGGGGTCTCGAAGTCGCGCGGATTGGCGAGGCCGTTGGCGCCGATCGGGCCGAGATCGGGAAGGCGGAACAGCGCGCCATGGTTCTCGGCGACATAGCCGCGCGCCTCGCCATCGGGGAGCAAGGTGCGGAACTTCACCCCGCGCGGGATCAGCGCGATCTGGCCGGGGGCTATGTCGATCCGGCCGAGTTCGGTGAGCAGGGTGAGGCGGCCGGCTTGGGGGATGAACAGCAGCTCGCCATCGGCATCGGCGAAGACGCGGTCGGTCATATCCTTGTTGGCGGCATAGAGGTGCACCGTGACGCCCTCGAGATCGGCGGGGTCGCGATTGGCGAGCATGGTGGTCATGCCGTCGATCAGGTCGGTCGGTTCGGTCGGGGCCGGGATCGGGTCCCAGCGCAGGCGATTGGGGGGCAGGGGCTCGCGCACTGTGCCGGGGGCGAAGTTCCTCGCGCCCTCATAGCGGACGAAGGGCGGATGCTCGGCGGTGGGTCGCAGGCGATAGAGCCACGACCGCCGGTTTTCGTGGCGCGGCGCGGTGAATGCGGTGCCCGAGAGCTGCTCGGCATAGAGGCCGAAGGCGGGCCTTTGCGGGCTGTTGCGGCCGACGGGGAGCGCGCCCGGGACCGCCTCGGTCGAGACATGGTTGCCGAAGCCGGGGAAATAATCGGTCATTGCTATCTCCGGTTCAGACCTCTCCAACTCCTTAGGACCTTCCAGGAAGAAGAAGAAAAATGATTTGTTCGCGCAGAGGCGCAGAGGCGCAGAGGCGCAGAGGACGCAGAGACTGGCTTCCCGGCCGCCGAATAGCGCTGCATCGGTGGCAGCCAAGCTGGCGGTCCCTTGATGATGGCCGCATTCGCGGCAAGCGTCCTCTGCGTCCTCTGCGCCTCTGCGCGAACCAACTAGGCGTCGACCTTGATCACCCCGCGGCGGATCTGATCCAGCTCGATACTCTCGAACAGCGCCTGGAAGTTGCCGTTGCCGAAGCCTTCATTGCCCTTGCGCTGGATGATCTCGAAGAAGATCGGGCCGAACATGTTCTCGGTGAAGATCTGGAGCAGGATGCCCTCTTCGGTCGATCCGTCGATCAGGATGCGGTTCTTCCGGAGCCGCTCGACATCCTCGCCATGCCCGGGGACGCGCTTGTCGATCAGCTCGAAATAGGTCTCGATCGTGTCCTGAAGCCGCACCCCGCGTGCGCGGAGGCGCTCGACGGTGTCGTAGATGTCGGGCGTGGTCAGCGCGAGATGCTGGATGCCCTCGCCATGATATTCGCGAATGAATTCCTCGATCTGGCTGGTGTCGTCCTGGCTTTCGTTCAGGGGGATGCGGATCGCCTTGTCGGGGGCGATCATCGCTTGGCTGAACAAGCCCGTAGCCTGGCCCTTGATGTCGAAATATTTCTGCTCCTCGAAGCCGAAGAGCGTCTTGTAGAACTGGCTCCACACCCGCATCTGGCCGCGCCGGACATTGTGGGTGAGGTGGTCGAGCAGGTCGAGCCCGACATTGTTCTCCGCTTCGGCCTCGCGCCAGCCGGGGAACTCGGCCCAGTCGGAATAGAGATCCTCGCCGTCCTTGATGAAATAGAGATACGAGCCGCCGATCCCCATGATGACGGTGTCGTCCTCCTGGGTGGCCTCGGCGCCATGCTCGAGCGCCCATTTCATCGCCGCTTCGGGGTCGGCGACACGGAACGCCATCGCGCTCGCTGAAGGGCCATGCTCGCCGCGGAACTTGGCCACGCGGCCGGCATCGTCGCGGTTGAGCATCAGGTTGATGCGGCCCTGCTTGTAGCGGGTGATGTTCTTGCGCGGGTGCCTGTGGCTCGCGACGAAGCCCATCTGTTCGAACTGGCGCGCCATCGCCTCGGGATCGGGCGAAGTGAATTCGACGAACTCGAAGCCGTTGAGGCCCAGAGGATTATGGGGCGGATTTGCAGGATCGGTCATGCCCCGCGGATACTCCTCCGGGGCATGTAGTGTCAATTGATACTAACTCTGCCTGGCGCGGCGTCAGAGCCCTTCGCCGCCCACCCAATGCGCGTTGGAGAGACGGCGGGCGACGTTCCAGGTCTGGGTGCGGATGTCGGGCACCGCGACGATCTCCCAGAAGGCGCCGCGGGTCATCGGGCCGAGCGCGTAGAGATCGGGATTGGGCTTGCCGCTCGCGGCGATCGTCTGGCCCTGATTGTCGACGTCGATGCCGAGATGCGCGGCATCGGGCCGGATCAGCCCGCGCGCGGCGAGCTTCTGGAGAAGCGGCTCCTGCGTCCGGGCGAGGTCGCCCAGCGGCCCGGTGCAGTTGATGATGCGCTGGGCGAGCAAGGTCTCGGCGACGTCCGCGCCCCGGCGACGCAGCTGCACCGCGATGCCGTCTGTCCGTTCGTCGAAGCCCAATGTCTTGCCCGCGATCACTTCGAGCTGCCCGCGCTCGGCAACCGCCATCAGCCGAGCATGGACCTCGGGCGCGAGGCGGTGGCGGTGGACGTCCCACCAGGGCCGAAGGTGGCGGAGGAAGCGTGCGCGTTCTGCCTCGCTGGCATTGCCCCACATCGCCTGGGTGAAGGGGCGGAGCTCGTCGACCGCGTTGCGCCAGCCGATCGAGTCGCCGCGGCCGCGCACTGCCTGGAGCAGGTGCGAGGCGGTGGTGGCGGGGCGTTCGTCGATCTTCTGCCAGTCGCTTCCCAGGCCGTGCGGGCGGGGGAGCAGGCCGCGGCGCGACAGCGCGACGATCCTGCCCCGGAACCCGCGCGCGTCGAGCAGCAGCACGACGTCGACCATAGTGAGCCCGGTGCCGATGATCAGGACCGTATCGGTATCCGGGAGATTCTCGGGCACCGTGGTATCCCACGGATCGCCCTTGTAGCGTTCGGCCGAGAGCTTGTCGGGATCGAGCCCCGGCGGATCGTGCGGGGGGAGGTTGCCCACCGCGAGCACCGCGGCGTCTGCATCGAGGGTGCGATCGCGCAATTCGACCTTCACGCCGCCGTTCACTTCCAGGTCCTGCACCTCGTCGCGGACCAAAGTGAGCCGTCCGCTCGGATCCTTGAGCGCCGCCTCGAGCAACTCGCGCAGATATTCGCCATAGGTGACGCGCGGGATGAAGGCCGCGGGCGCGTTCTGCACGCCGCGCGCCTCGAGCCAGCGGACGAAGTGCGCGGGATCGTCCGGGAAGGCGCTCATGTTGCCGGCGCGGACGTTGAGCACATGGCTCGGATGCGCCGCGCCATAGGCCAGGCCGGTGCCCGCCACCGGCGCGCGCTCGATCAGCGTGGCGCGGGGGCCTTCGTGACGGAGCAGGTTGATCGCCTGCAGCGTACCCGAAAAGCCCGCGCCGATGATGGCGACGTGCTCGATCACGGCGCTAGATTTCGTATTCGATCTGCCACTCGGGCTGCTGGAAGGCCGGGCGCTCCTGCGAGAAGGCGGGCTGTCGCGCCTTCATCTGGCCGTAGAGCTTCTTGACCGTGTCGCTGGCCGTGCGGACGAACAGGAAAGGGAGGACTGCGTGCACTACACAGGCCGCGCCCCCGACGATCATCGTGAACCCGAAGCGCGCCGCGGTGGCGGCGTGCTCACCATAGCTCTCGCCGACGCTGCGCGGGTGGGCGAGGAAGAAGCGGTCGATCATCTGCGTTACCTAGAACGAAGCTTCGCCGCTGTGAAGCATTTGGGGTTTGCAGCCGCGGCCGCTTGTGGTTTGGGGTAACGGTAACAGAACCGAGGGGGACGCGATTCATGGCCGACGGAGCAAGGCAGCCCGACCATCACCAGGCGACGCAGAACGAGAAACTGGTGATAGCCGCCTCGTCGCTCGGCACGGTCTTCGAATGGTATGACTTCTACCTCTACGGGCTGCTCGCGACGATCATCTCGGCCAAGTTCTTCTCGGGCGTGAACGAGACGACCGGGTTCATCTTCGCGCTCGCCGCCTTCGCCGCGGGCTTCGCGGTGCGCCCGTTCGGCGCCCTGGTCTTCGGGCGGATCGGCGACCTTGTCGGGCGCAAGAACACCTTCCTCGTCACCATGGCGATCATGGGCTTCTCGACCTTCGCGGTCGGGCTGCTGCCGAGCTATGCGAGCATCGGCGTGGCGGCGCCCGGCATCCTGATCGCGCTGCGCCTGCTCCAGGGGCTTGCGCTCGGTGGCGAATATGGCGGCGCCGCGACCTATGTCGCCGAGCATGCGCCCAACAACAAGCGCGGGCTCTATACCAGCTGGATCCAGACTACCGCGACGCTCGGGCTGTTCGCGGCGCTGCTGGTGGTGATCGGTACGCGTACCGCGATCGGCGAGACGGCGTTTGCCGACTGGGGCTGGCGGATTCCGTTCCTCGTCTCGATCGTGCTGCTCGGCGTCTCGATGTGGATCCGGCTCCAGCTCAACGAGAGCCCGGTGTTCAAGAAGATGAAGGAGGAGGGCACCACCTCCAAGGCGCCGCTGACCGAGGCGTTCGGGCGCTGGAGCAACCTGCGCCTCGTGCTGATCGCGCTGTTCGGCGCGGTCGTGGGCCAGGCGGTGGTCTGGTACACCGGGCAATTCTATGCGCTGTTCTTCCTCGAGAAGACGCTCAAGGTCGATGGCTGGACGACCAACATCCTGATCGCGATCGCGCTGGCGATCGGCACGCCCTTCTTCGTCTTCTTCGGCTGGCTGAGCGACCGGATCGGGCGCAAGCCGATCATCCTCGCCGGCTGCGCGATCGCGGCGGTGAGCTATTTCCCGCTGTTCGGGCTGCTCACCGAGGCGGCGAACCCCGCGCTGGCGCACGCACAGCGCAACGCGCCGGTCACGGTCACCGCCGATCCCGCCGAATGCTCGTTCCAGTTCGATCCGATCGGCAAGAACAAGTTCGAGAGCACGAGCTGCGACATCGCCAAGGCGTTCCTCGCGCGGCAGGGCATCGCCTATCGCAACGTCGAGGCGCCGGCGGGGACGACCGCGATGGTGCAGATCGGATCGCAGCAGATCCCGGTCTACGATCCGCGCAAGGAAGTGCTGGCCGAAGGCGCGGTTGCGACGATCGGCATCGCCGACTTCCAGGACGCGGCGAAGGTGGCGCTCCAGAATGCCGGCTATCCCGCCAAGGCTGACCCGGCAGCGATCGACCGGCCGATGGTGGTGCTGGTGCTCACCCTGCTCGTGCTGCTGGTGACGATGGTTTACGGCCCGATCGCGGCGATGCTGGTCGAGCTCTTCCCGAGCCGCATCCGCTACACTTCGATGTCGCTGCCTTATCATATCGGCAATGGCTGGTTCGGCGGCTTCCTGCCCGCGACCGCCTTCGCGATGGTCGCGGCGACCGGGGACATCTATTATGGCCTCTGGTATCCGGTGGTCGCGGCGGTGGTGACGTTGGTGCTGGGGCTCTTCCTGCTGCCCGAGACCTACAAGCGCTCGATCGACGATTGACCGGGAAGGCCGCGGGCTTGCATGAGGCCCACGGCTCCTTTGGGGAACTGCGTTCTTGCGGATCGTGATCGTCGACGACAGCGGATTGCGCGCGACCGTGCTCGAAGAGGGGCTGCGGGACGCGGGCTATGACGACATCCATGTGGTGCCGCCGCAGGGCGCGTTCGTCGCCAAGCTCGAGCGGATGGCGCCCGACGTCGTGCTGATGGACCTGGGCAGCCCCAGCCGCGACACGCTGGAGGAGATGCTGGCGGTCAGCCGCGCGCTGGCGCGGCCGATCGCGATGTTCGTCGACCAGTCCGACGATGCGATGATCGGCGCGGCGATCGACGCCGGCGTCTCGGCCTATGTCGTCGACGGGCTGCGCAAGGATCGCGTCAAGCCGATCCTCGATCTCGCGATCCGCCGCTTCAATGCCTTCGCGCGGATGCAGACCGAGCTCGACGAGGCGCGCACCGCGCTCGCCGACCGCAAGACCATCGATCGCGCCAAGGCGATCCTGATGCAGACGCGCGGCCTGTCGGAACCCGAAGCCTATACGCTGCTGCGCTCGACCGCGATGAGCCAGAGCAAACGCATCGCCGAGGTGGCCGAGGCGCTGATCACGGCCCATAGCCTGCTGGGAGGGCAATCATGACTCCGCTCTCGATCGCCTTCCTGCCGCTGACCGACAGTGCGCCGCTGATCGCCGCGCAGGCCAAGGGCTTTGCCGAAGCGCAGGGGATCGACCTTCGCCTGGTGCGCACCACCTCCTGGGCGACGCTGCGCGATCGGCTCGTCTATGGGCAGGTCCAGGCGGCGCACATGCTCGCGCCGCTTGCCATCGCCGTGAATCTCGGCCTCAGCCAGCATCCCGCGGCGATCTCGGCGCCGTTCAAGCTCAACGTCAACGGCAATGCTCTGGTGATGGCGACCGAGTTCGCGCTGGCGCTCGATCCCGAACCGGCCAAGCGCGTCCAGGATCCCGAAGCGGCGGCGCACGACTTCGCCAACGCGATCGGGCTCTACAAGCGCAAGCCGGTGATCGGCGTGGTGCATCGCTTCTCGAGCCATGCGCTGATGCTGCGCTATTGGCTCGCTTATGCCGGCGTCGATCCCGAGCGCGACGTCCATCTGCGCGTGCTGCCGCCCTCGTTCATGGTCGAGGCGCTGCGGCTGGGCGAGATCGACGGGTTCATCGCCGGCGAGCCGTGGAACAGCGTCGCGGTCGCGGAGGGGCTGGGGGAGATCGTCGCGACCGGTGTCAACATCTGGCGGCGCGGGGTCGAGAAGGTGCTGGCGATGCGCACCGACTGGATGGAGGCGAACGCCGAGACGGTCGATCGGCTGCTCGTCGCGGTGTCGCAGGCCGCGGCATGGTGCGACGATCCGGCCAATCGCGACGAGCTGGCGCTGCTGCTCGAGCGACCCGAGCATGTCGGCCAGCCCGCGGAATGGATCCTGACCGCGCTCAGCGGGCAGTTCGTGCTGCGCCGCGGCGACACACCCGTCCATATTCCCGATTTCCTGCTGTTCCACCGCGAGGCGGCGAACTTTCCGTGGCGGAGCCAGGCTTTGTGGATCTATTCGCAGCTGGTGCGCTGGGGGGCGGTCAAGGCGGACGCGGCGACCGAGCGCCAGGCCGCCGACGTGTTCCGCCCCGACATCTATCGCCGCGCGCTGGGCGGGGCAGGGTTGCCGATGCCGGGGGCGAGCATGAAGCTGGAAGGTGCGCTGGCGGCGCCGCTGCCGGTGGGCGCCCATCAGGGTGCGCTGACGCTGGGACCCGACCGATTCTTCGACGGCGCGGTGTTCGATCCTGACGACATTGGCGGATATCTTGCTGCACTTGCGCGCTAATCGCGGATAAGTTTTTTGCACTTGCGAAAAGAATGAAACTGCGCAAGCCTTAGGACAACGCGCGAAGATGCGCGTCATCGGAGATGCTCCCAGCGCCGGGACGCTCTCCTCCAAACATCAGCAAAGCCGCTGTCCGGTCCGTGCGAACGCATGAGGCCGGAGGCGGCATTTTTCGTGTTCACCGCAAATGCGAACAGGGGTTCATATGGCCACGGCATATTGGGAAGGTGAGAAGACCAGGGACAAGAGCGGCTTCTGGCAGGCGGGGCACAAGCCCACGCTGATCGCCGCATTCCTCTATTTCGACCTGGCCTTCATGGTCTGGGTATTGCTCGGGCCGCTCGCGCCCGAGATCGCGAAGACGCTGCATCTCACCGCGGCGGAAAAGGGACTGATGGTCGCGACGCCGACCCTCGCCGGCGCGATATTGCGCGTCGTCAACGGGCTGCTCGTCGATCGGATCGGGCCCAAGCGCTCGGGCGCGATCAGCCAGGTCATCGTCATCGTCGGGCTCTTCACGGCCTGGCTGCTGGGGGTGAACAGCTTCGCGGGCACGCTCGCGCTCGGCGTGGTCCTCGGCTTTGCCGGGGCGAGCTTCGCGATCGCGCTGCCGCTCGCCAGCCGCTGGTATCCGCCCGAGCATCAGGGCAAGGCGATGGGCCTGGCCGGCATGGGCAATTCGGGCACCGTGTTCGCCGCCCTGTTCGCGCCGACGCTCGCCAAGCTGTTCGGCTGGAATGCGGTGCTCGGGCTCGCCTGCATCCCGTTGGTGCTCGTGTTCATCGCGTACATGATCATGGCCAAGGACGCGCCCAACGCGCCTGCGCCCAAGTCGCTCACTGCCTATCTGCATCCGCTCAAGAGCGCCGACGCCTGGTGGCTGATGGGTTTCTACAGCGTCACCTTCGGCGGGTTCGTCGGGCTCGCGGCGTCGCTGCCGATCTACTTCACCGATCAGTTCGGGCTCACCACGGTGACCGCGGGCTATTGCACCGCGGCCTGCGTCTTCGCTGGATCGCTGATCCGGCCGATCGGCGGGGCACTCGCCGACGCGATCGGCGGGGTGCGCACGCTGACCGGCGTGTTCGTGATCGCCGCGATCGCGCTCGCCGGGGTGAGCGCGGCGCCGACGGTGACGGTCGCGCTCGCCACCTTCGTCGTCGCGATGCTGGCGCTCGGCGCGGGTAATGGCGCGGTGTTCCAGCTCGTGCCGCAGCGCTTCCGCGAGGAGATCGGCGTGATGACCGGGCTGGTCGGCATGGCCGGCGGCGTGGGAGGCTTCTACCTCGCTTCCTCGCTCGGCTTCGCCAAGCAGCTTTCCGGAAGCTACCAGCCGGGCTTCCTGATCTTCGCGGGTCTCGCGCTGCTGGCACTGGCCGGGCTCATGCTGGTCAAGGGCGTGTGGCGGACGCGCTGGGACGCTGCTCTCGCGGGCGTGCGGATCTGATCCATGGCGGGCGGTGCTTCGGCGCCGCCCGTTTCATTTAGGGGAATGTGAATGCGATTGGTGATCGGAACCGCGGCGGCGCTCGCCGTGGCAGGGCCCGCTTGTGCCCAGCAGGTCAAGGCGTTGGCGGAGGCGCGGCTTCGCTACGAGCATGTCGAGCAGGACGGGATCGCGCAGGATGCGGACGCGGTGACGGCGCGGGTCCGGGCGGGCGTCCAGGTCTCGGAAGGGCCGTGGAGCGCGCTGGTGGAGGCGCAGGGGACGGTCGCGCTGGGCGATCAATATTATGATGGGCTGCACGGCGCCGCGACGCGGCCGCTGGTCGCCGACCCGGAGAATGTCGCGCTCTACCGCGCGCAGCTCCAATACAAGTCCAAGCCGCTGACGGTCACGGTGGGGCGGCAGCGGATCGCACTCGACGACGAGCGGTTCGTCGGCAGCGCGCCCTTCCGCCAGAACGCCCAGAGCTTCGACGCGGTGCGCGCGGAAGTGACGCCCGCCAAGGGGCTCAAGCTCGACCTGAGCTATGCCTGGGACGTGCGCACCATCTGGGGCGTCGAGGGCAATGGCGCGCGCCAGCAGGGGATCGGTGGCGACAATATCCTCGCCAATCTCAGCTATGCCACGCCCGTCGGCACGCTCACCGGCTTCGCCTATCTGGTCGACCAGGACGAGGCCGCGGTGCAGGGCTATCGGCTGTCGAGCCAGACCTATGGCGTGCGGTTCGCGGGCACGCGGCCGCTGTCGGCCGCGGCCAAGCTCTCCTGGCAGGCGAGCTACGCCAGACAGGCCGAATATGGGCGCAATCCCAACGACTATCGCGCGGACTATTATCTGCTCGATGCCGGGCTGGACGTGTCGGGCTTTCGGCTCGGCGCGGGCTATGAAGTGCTCGGTGCCGATCGGGGTGTGGCGCTCACCAGCTTCCAGACGCCGCTCGGTACCAACTTCAAGTTCCAGGGCTGGGCGGACAAGTTCCTGACCACCCCGCCCGATGGCGTGCGCGACCTCTATGCGAGCGCGGGCTGGGGCACGAAGGCACTCGGCCCGTTCAAGGGCGTGACGCTGCAGGCGGTCTATCATCGCTTCGAGAGCGATCGGCTGGTGCGGCACTATGGCGACGAGATCAACCTGCTCGCCAGCGGCAAATTGGGCAAGACGACGGTGTCGGTGCGCTATGCGGATTACAGCGCGGACCTGTTCGCGACCGATACGCGCAAGCTCTGGCTGCAGCTGGATTGGGCGCTCTGACGGTTGTTTTTGCTGCAATGCAAAATTCGCACTTGAACAATCGCGGACAAATCAGCATCATGTGCGCGATCGGGCAAGGGCGCCCGAACGAGTCATAGCCGCCGCTCCCAGGGAAGGGAGAAGGTGGTGCATCGATCGGCAGGCTGCCGGTCAAGGGTGAATTGGCAAGGCCGCCATGCAGGCGCTGGAACTCTCCAGCAGCTCGCATGGCGGCCTTTTTGCGTTTTGGAGCATGGCATGGAGCTGATTGGCGAAGGCTGGACGGGCGAAGCGGCGGAAGGGGCGCCCGAGGTGCCCGCGCGCCGCGAGCATCTCGTGGTGGTCGGCAACGGCATGGCGGGCTGCCGCGCGGTGGAGGAACTGCTGGCGCGCGATCCGGACCGCTACCGCGTGACGATCTTCGGCGCCGAGCCGCACGTGAACTACAACCGGATCATGCTCTCGCCGGTGCTCGCGGGCGAGAAGACCTTCGACGAGATCGTGATCAACGGCCATGACTGGTACCGCGACAACGGCATCGAACTGGTTGCGAGCGACCCGGTCACGGCGATCGACCGCGCCGGCCGGAAGGTCACCGCGCAGAGCGGCCGCACCGTCAGCTACGACAAGCTGCTGATCGCCACCGGCTCCGATCCCTTCATCATCCCGGTGCCGGGCAAGGACCTGCCCGGGGTGATCAGCTTCCGCGACATGAAGGATGTCGATGCGATGCTCGCCGCGGCCGAAGCTGGAAAGGCTCATGGGGGCGGCCACGCGGTGGTGATCGGCGGCGGCCTGCTCGGGCTCGAGGCGGCGCACGGGCTCAGCCTGCGCGGCATGAAGGTCACCGTGCTCCACCTGATGCCGACGCTGATGGAGCGCCAGCTCGACGAGGCGGCGGGCTGGCTGCTCAAGTCGGCGCTCGAGGCGCGCGGGCAGACGATCCTCACCGGCGCCGACACTGCCGAGATCCTCGGCACCGACGCGGTCGAGGGGGTCAAGCTCAAGGACGGTCGCGTCATCCCCGCCAGCCTGGTGGTGATGGCGGTGGGCATCCGCCCGTCGACCGCGCTGGCCCGCGAGGCCGGGCTCGCGGTCGGCCGTGGCATCCAGGTCGACGACCATATGGTGACCAGCGACGCCAACGTGCTCGCGGTCGGCGAATGCGTCGAGCATGACGGACAGGTCTATGGCCTCGTCGCGCCGCTCTGGGAGATGTGCCGCGCGCTCGCCGACGGGCTGGTCGAGAAGCATAGCGGCTACAAGGGCTCGGTCACTTCGACCAAGCTCAAGGTCTCCGGGATCGACGTCTTCTCGGCGGGCGACTTCTCGGGCGGCGACGGCGCCGAGGACATCGTGCTGCGCGACGCCAGCCGCGGGGTCTACAAGCGCGTGGTGGTCAAGGACGACCGCATCGTCGGCGCAGTGCTCTACGGCGATACCGGCGACGGCAGCTGGTATTTCGACCTGCTCAAGAAGCAGGAGGACGTCTCGCAACTGCGCGACGTGCTGATCTTCGGCCAGGCCTTCGCCTCGGGAGGGGGCGCCGCGGACCCTAAGGCGGCCGTTGCGGCGCTCTCGGACGATGCCGAGATCTGCGGCTGCAACGGCGTCTCGAAGGGCCAGGTCGTCGCCTGCATCGAAAAGGGCGCGTGCAGCCTCGACGCCGTGCGCGGCACCTGCAAGGCCTCGGCAAGCTGCGGCTCCTGCACCGGGCTGGTCGAGAACCTGCTCGCACTGACTCTCGGCGACGAGGTCCAGGCGGGCCCGAAGACGATGTGCAAGTGCACCAGCTTCGGCCATGACGACGTCCGCCGCGAGATCGTCGCCCAGGGGATGAAGTCGATCCCCGAGGTGATGCAGAAGCTGCACTGGTCGACCCCCGACGGCTGCTCCTCGTGCCGCCCGGCGCTCAATTACTATCTGCTCTGCGCGCTCCCCGGCGAATATGTCGACGACCAGCAGAGCCGCTTCGTCAACGAGCGCATGCACGCCAACATCCAGAAGGACGGCACCTATTCGGTCGTCCCGCGCATGTGGGGCGGGCTCACCAACCCGCGCGAGCTGCGCGCGATCGCCGACGTGGTCGAGAAGTTCAACGCGCCGATGGTCAAGGTCACCGGCGGGCAGCGGCTCGACATCTTCGGGATCAAGAAGGAGGATCTGCCCGCGGTCTGGGCCGATCTCAACGCGGCGGGAATGGTCTCTGGCCATGCCTATGGCAAGTCGCTGCGCACGGTGAAGACCTGCGTCGGCTCCGAATGGTGCCGCTTCGGCACGCAGGATTCGACCGGGCTCGGCGTCAAGATCGAGCGGATGAGCTGGGGCTCGTGGATGCCCCACAAGTTCAAGATCGCGGTCTCCGGCTGCCCGCGCAATTGCGCCGAGGCGACGATCAAGGACTTCGGCGTGGTCTGCGTGGACTCGGGCTACGAGCTCCATGTCGGCGGCAATGGCGGCATCCATGTCCGCGCCACCGACCTGCTGTGCAAGGTCGCGACCGAGGAGGAGGCGATGGATTATTGCGCCGCCTTCATCCAGCTCTATCGCGAGGAGGCGCGCTATCTCGAGCGTACCGCCCCGTGGATCGAGCGCGTCGGCCTCGCGCACATCCAGGCGCGGATCGTCGACGATGCCGAAGGCCGCGAGGCGCTGACCGCGCGCTTCCACTATTCGCAGAGCTTCAGCCAGGAGGACCCCTGGGCCGAGCGCGTCGCCGGCCAGGAGCGCGAGCAGCATGCGCACATGGCTGCATTCAAACCCCGCATGGAGGAAATGGCATGACCGGCGAGTGGCTCGATATCGGCTGGGTGCACGAGATCCCGGTGCGCGGGAGCCGCACCGTGCCGGTCGACGGCGGCGAGGAGATCGCGGTGTTCCGCACCGGCGACGACAAGGTGTTCGCGCTGGTCAATCGCTGCCCGCACAAGGGCGGCCCGCTCAGCCAGGGCATCGTCCACGGCCACAGCGTCGCCTGTCCCCTCCACAATTGGAACATCGCGCTGGCGACCGGCGAGGCGCAGGGCAACGACAAGGGCTGCACGCCGGTGATCCCGGTCAAGGTCAACGCGGGGCGAGTGCTGATCTGCCGCGCCGGCGCGCTCAAGGCGGCGGCGTGAAGGCTGCAACACATAAGCCCCTCCCCTTCAGGGGAGGGGTTGGGGGGGGGGCCTGGCCGTCTCACCGAGCCCAAAGCTTGCGGCACCGCCCCACCCCAACCCAGCATCAGGTGAACAGCGCCCCGCGCTGTTCAGGCCATGCTGGGAGCATGGCCGACCTGATGCTCCTGAAGGGGAGGGGCTAAGATGGAATCAATCCGCACCACCTGCGCCTATTGCGGCGTCGGCTGCGGCATCCTCGCGACGCGCACCGGCGCGCGCGCGGTCGAGATCAAGGGCGATCCCGAGCACCCCGCCAATCACGGCCGGCTCTGCTCGAAGGGCACCCATCTCGGCGAGACGGTCGGGCTCGAGGGGCGGCTGCTCCACCCGATGATCGGCAAGCGCCAGGCGAGCTGGGACAAGGCGCTCGACCTGGTGGCGAAGCGCTTCCGCCAGACGATCGCCGAGCACGGGCCCGACAGCGTCGCCTTCTACGTCTCGGGGCAGCTCCTCACCGAGGACTATTACGTCGCCAACAAGCTGATGAAGGGCTTCATCGGCTCGGCGAACATCGACACCAATTCGCGGCTGTGCATGTCGAGCGCGGTCGCAGGCCATACCCGCGCGTTCGGCGAGGACGTGGTGCCGGCGAGCTACGACGATCTCGATACGGCCGACCTGTTCGTGCTGGTCGGCTCGAACACCGCCTGGTGCCATCCGGTGGTCTATCAGCGCATCCGCGCGCGCTGCGATGCGGGCGCGAAGCTGGTCGTGATCGATCCGCGCCGCACCGAGACCGCCGACGAGGCCGACCTGCACCTGCCGATCCGCCCCGGCAGCGACGTCGCTTTGATGAACGGCCTGCTCGCGCATTGCCGCGACAACGGGCTGATCGACGAGACTTACCTTGCCCGGAGCGTCAGCGTACCCGACGATTTCTGGGACAAGGTCGGAGAGGGGAGCGACCTGTGGTCGGTGGCGCGGGCCTGTGATCTGCCGCCCGCCGACCTCAGGCGCTTCTTCGAATTGTTCGCCGCGCACCCGCGCACCGTCACCCTGTTCAGCCAGGGGGTGAACCAGTCGCTGCGCGGCACCGATCAGGTCAACGCGATCCTCAACGTCCACCTCGCCACCGGACGGATCGGCAAGCCGGGCGCCAGCCCCTTCTCGATCACCGGCCAACCCAACGCGATGGGCGGACGCGAAGTCGGCGGGCTCGCCTCGACGCTGGCGGCGCACATGGATTTCGCGCCGGAGAATGTCGCACGGGTGGGCCGCTTCTGGGCGGCGCCGACGATGGCGTGCAAGCCCGGCCTCAAGGCGGTCGACCTGTTCCGCGCGGTGGGCGAGGGGCGGATCAAGGCGCTCTGGGTGATGGCCACCAACCCGGCCGTGTCGATGCCCGATGCCGGCCGCGTGCGCGATGCGCTGGCGGCATGCCCCTTCGTCGTGGTCTCGGATGTGATCGCCGAGACCGACACGAGCAAGTTCGCGCATGTCCGGCTGCCCGCGGCGGCCTGGGGCGAGAAGGACGGCACGGTCACCAACTCCGAGCGGCGGATCAGCCGCCAGCGCGCGATCCTCGACCTGCCGGGCGAAGCGAAGCCCGATTGGTGGATCGTCACCCAGGTCGCGCGGCGGATGGGGTGGCGGACGGCCTTTCCCTATGACCGCCCGGCCGAGATCTTCCGCGAGCATGCGCGGCTCTCGACCTATCAGAATGACGGCGCCCGGCTGTTCGAGCTGCGCGGGCAGGCGGCGATCGGCAACCAGGCCTATGATGCGCTCGAGCCCTTCCGCTGGGGCGGCGAGGCCTTCGCCGAAGGGCGCTTCCCGACCGCGGACGGCAAGGCGCGGCTCGTCCCCGCCCGGCAGGTCGCGCTCCAGGAGCCGCTGCCCAAATGGCCGATGACGCTCAACACCGGGCGCTACCGCGACCATTGGCATACGATGACGCGCACGGGGCTCAGCCCCAAGCTCGCGCGGCACCGCGACGAGCCCTTGGTCGAGGTGCATCCCGACGACGCAGCCGAGCTCGGCCTGGCGGATCGCGGGCTGGCGCGGGTGTCGACGCCGCAGGGCGACAGCGTGTTCCGGGTGACCTTGAGCACCGGCCAGCGGCGCGGCGAGCTGTTCACGCCGATCCATTGGACCGATCAGCAATCGACCGGTGGGCGCACCGGCCTGCTGCCGCGGCCGCTCGTCGATCCGCATTCGGGCCAGCCCGGGTTCAAGGCGACCCCGGCGGCGATCGCGCCGGTGGCGGCGGCGTGGCGGGGCTTCCTGCTCGCCGCGGGCGAAGTGAAGCAGCCCGACTGCCTGTGGGCGACGCGCGTGCGCGTGGCGGGCGGCGTGCTCTACGAACTGGCCGGCGAAGGCGACCCGGCGCAGCTCGATGCGCTGCTGCCCAAGGGGGAACGGATCGAGGCCCTCGATCGCGCGCGCGGCTCGCGACGCCTTGCAGTCCTGAAGGATGGCAAGCTCGCAGCGGCGCTGTTCGTCACGCGCGAAGGGCTGCTGCCGTCGCGCGAGTGGTTGATCGCGCAGATCGGCGAAGCGGCTAGCCCCGCCGTGCTGGCGGGCGCTCCTCCGGGCGCGCGCGAGGATCGCGGGCCGATCGTCTGCCTGTGCTTCGACGTCGGGCTCAAGACCATCGTCCAGGCAGTCGCCTCGCAGCAGCTGACCAGCGTCGAGGCGGTGGGCGCGGCGCTTTCGGCGGGGACCAATTGCGGCTCGTGCCGTCCGGCGATCCGCCGGCTGATCGAGCAGAACAGGAGTGCGGCCAATGCAGGATGATCTCATCGGGCTCGGCGAAGTCTGGCTGGTCGGCGCGGGACCCGGCGACCCCGACCTGCTGACCCGCAAGGCCGAGCGCCTGCTGGGCGCCGCGAGCGTGGTGTTCTACGACGCGCTGGTGGGTGAAGGCGTGCTGGCGCTGATCCCGGCGCATGTGCGGAAGGTGCCGGTGGGCAAGCGCTCCGGCCGGCATTCGAAGGACCAGGATTCGATCAACGACCTGCTCGTCGAGGCGGCGCTGGCGGGCGAGCGCGTGGTGCGGCTGAAGGGCGGCGATCCCTCGATGTTCGGGCGCTCGATGGAGGAAGTCGCGGCGCTCGCCGAAGTCGGCGTCCGCGCGCGGATCTGCCCCGGGGTGACCGCCGCCAGCGCGGCCGCCGCCTCGGCCGGCATCTCGCTGTCGCTGCGCGGACTGGCGCGGCGGGTGCAGTTCGTCACCGCGCATGCCCGCGCCGGCGAGCCGCTCGATCTCGACTGGGCGCAGCTCGCCGATTCCGGCTGCACCACCGCCTTCTACATGGGCCGCTCGGCGGCGGGCGACATCAGCCGCAATCTCATCGCGCACGGGCTCAACCCGAAGACTCCGGTGCTGATCGCCTGCGACGTCAGCCTGCCGAGCGAGCGCTGCCTGCGCACTCGGCTGGATCTGCTGCCGCTCGCGGTGCAGGCGGTGACCGAAGGCAAGCCCACGCTGATCCTCGTCGGCGAGGCGGTGCGCCAGGACGAAACGGCAGCCGCCCCGCTCATGGCGGCCAAGGCGCAGATCTGACGGGACTGGCGGCGTAGCCATTTCCTCCCCCTCCCTGAAAGGGAGGGGATAGGGGTGGGTTTAGCGACGACGCGGCTCGATGCCGCGGTCGTCGCTGTTTTGCGAGGGTGCTGGAGAGTCTCTTAGGCGCGCAGACGCGCGCACCCACCCCCGACCCCTCCCTTCCAGGGAGGGGCGTAAGAATGTCTACCGCGTCAGCGCGTCGATCGCCCCCATGTAGCGGCGGCCGACGGGTACGGCATTGCCGCAGGCGAGGTGGATCAGCGCGCGTCCGGCGCCGTCGCGGCAGACCTGGCGGACGTTGCGCGCATTGATCACCGTCTGGCGGTGGACGCGCACGAAGCCCAATGGCGCGAGCCGGTCGGAAAGCTCGCTGAGGGTCGCGCGGACGAGATGCGCGCGGCCATGCGCGACGATCTCGCTGTAATTGCCCGCCGAGCGGATCAGCACGACATCGTCGGCGCGGACGCGGAGCAAGGGCGATTCGGGGAAATCGAGCCATTCGCCGGGCGCGGCGGGCGTGGGCGTGGGCGGCGTCGGCGCCGGCTCGAACCGCGGCGTGCGGCGCAGTTGCGCGGTCAGGTGCTGCTCCCATGCCAGCAGCACCAGCAGCATCGTCGTGCCCAGGATCGCCACCCGCGGCAGGAAGTCCGAAAGCGGTGAGGCGGAGGGAAGGGCGCAGCTGGGATCGACCGGCGCGGCCAGTATCTGCGCGGTCAGCGCATCGGCGATGCCGACCGGCACGAAGGCGAGCGCGACGAGCAGGAGGCGCGAGCGCTGCGGCGCCAGCATCGCCTCGCGCAGCCGGTCGCGGAACACCCAGGCGAGCGTGATCAGCGTGCCCCAGATCAGCGCGACGGTGAAATCGCCCTCGGGATTCGGCGCGGCCGATCGCGGCGCGGGCACGCTCTCGCCGCCGCGCACGCCATAGCCGAGCAGGAAGGCGAGACCGGCCAGCACCGCGGCGCCGGTGCCGGAGATGCTCAGGTCCGAAATCGACTCGCGGGGCCTTGTCGCCATGCGCGCAGGATAGCGCACCCGTGCGCGCGCGCGAACGGCCGTTCGTCACGCGGGCGTGACGTTCGTCCCAATCCGCTCCCGAAGCCTGCGCCGCTGCGGGATTTCGGCGGCCGAGGGGCGAAGGAAAGGACCGTGGACCATGCGTATTTCCCTCTGTTGTCTATCGCTGCTCGCCGCGCCCCAGGCGCTCGCCCAGCAGGCGCCGGCGCCGCAGGGCCGCGACGTCGTCCGCGCCGCCGACGACGCGTTCGGCCGCCGCGTGGGGATCGAGGATGTCGGGCTCTACAGCGAAAGCGAGGTGCGCGGCTTCGACCTGCAGAGCGCGGGCAATTACCGGATCGAGGACCATTATTTCGTCCGCGCCGCGGGGCTGCCGCTGACCCTGATCGACGGCACCGCGATCCGCGTCGGCGCCAACGGCCTGCGCACCGATTTCGCCGCGCCCTCTGGGGTGGTGCAATACGACCTGCCCGACATGGAGCCCGGCACGCGCGGGCGGATCGAGGCGGGCTGGTGGGGCGGCAGCGGGCCGGTGCTTTCGACGCGCGTCACCGCGGCATCGGCCGACGGGACGCTCGGGGTCGTCGGCTCGGTCCAGCTCAATCCGCTGCAGGACTATACCGACGGCACCGGCGGCGATTTCTTCACCGTGGGGGTCGTGCCACGCTGGTCGCCGCTACCGGGCGTCGCGCTGACCGCCCTCTATGGTCGGACCTGGTACGAGCGCGGCGGCGACACCGTGTTCGCCACCGCCAATGGTGCGCCGCCACCAGAGGTGGTGCGCGGCCCCGAGCGCTCGCAACCCTGGATGGAGCAGCGCACCGAGACCACCCAGGCGGGGCTCATCGCCGATGTCGAGGCGGGGAAGGGATGGCGCTTCGGCGCGTCGGCGTTCTTCTCGGGAGTCGAGGACCAGCGGACCTATTTCAACCTGGTGCGCTTCCCCGCGGGCGGCGGCCCGGTCGAGGAGATCGCCCAGGCCTTTGGCGACGAGCGGTACCGCTCGATCTCGTCGGAAGTCACCGCCGCGAAGAGCTTCGCCACCGGATCGCTCCAGCACCGCCTCATCGCCATGGTCCGCCGCCGCGACAGCCTGAACGTGATGGGGCCGGGCACGGCGCTGCCGGTCGTGCTGTTCCCCGATGTCGACGCGCCGGTGGCGGTCCCGCGCCCGGCCTTCGCCATCGATCCGCGGCGCAAGCGCGACACGGTCGGGCAATGGGCCGGCGGGCTCGGCTACCGCCTGTCGATCGGCAGCGCCGCCGAGCTCCGCGCCGACGTCCAGCGCGCCGAATATACCAAGACGGTGCGCGCGCTCGACGGCACCACCACGCGCGAGACGACGCGACCCTGGCTCTACAGCGCCTCGATCACCGGCGGCATCACCTCCGATCTCACGGCCTTCGCCAGCTACGCCCGCGGGCTCGAGGAATCGGGCGTAGCGCCGGGCAATGCGGTCAATCGCGGCGCGGTGCTACCCGCGGCGCTCTCGCGCCAGGCCGAGCTCGGGCTGAAATATCGCTTCCCCGGCGGGCCGGCGCTGATCGCGGGGCTGTTCGACCTCGCCAAGCCCCTGCCCGGGCTCGACGCGAGCGGCATCTACGGCTTCGTCGGCGAGGTGCGGCACCGGGGCGTGGAGCTGTCGCTCGCCGGGCCGATCACCGAACGGCTGAGCGCCGTGCTCGGCGCCACCTGGCTCGACGCGCGGATCAGCGGCGAGCTGGTCGACAGCGGCGTGATCGGATCGCACCCGATCGGCCGGCCCGAGCTGATGGCCCTCGCCAACCTCACCTGGCGCGTGCCCGGCGTGGAGGGGCTGGCGATCGACGGCGGCGTGAGCTTCCGCGGCGAGCGCTACGCCAACCGCGACAACAGCGCGACGCTGCCCAGCTACGCGATCTTCCAGGCCGGGCTGCGCCAGCGCTTCACCGTCGACGGCCAGCCGCTCACCGTTCGCGCGCGCGTCACCAACCTGTTCGACAAGTTCGTGTGGAGCGCGAGCAATGCCGGGCTCTTCACCTTCAACAACAAGCGCGTCCTGACCCTGACTCTGACGGGGGAGATTTAGCGCGCCAGTTACGCCCCTCCCTGCAAGGGAGGGGGTGGGGGTGGGTGCGCGCGTCTGCGCGCCCAAAAGACTCATCGCCCAGCGAAGAAGCGTCAGACGAGGCATCGAGCCTCGTCCAACGCTACCCACCCCTAACCCCTCCCTTGCAGGGAGGGGAAAGCTGGCTGTCGATCCCTAGGAAAGCCCGCGCGTGTCCGGTCGGAACCGCGCGTGGCGGGGGAGGTCGTCGCCCGGCTCGGCCCAGGCGATGCGGCTGGCGTGGAAGATGTGGAAGCCCGGGACCACCGCGTCGGGTTCGTCCAGCGTTGCGATGCTGAAGTCCACCGTCTCGGGCTGATGGTCGACCTGCATCAGGAAGGGCGTGCCGCACCGGGTGCAGAAGCGGCGGTGGCCGAAGTCGCTCGACGCGACGGTGCCGACCAGTTCCGCGCCCCGGGTGAACACGAAATCGCCGACCGGCACGCTGGCGAACGCCATGGCGGGGCTGCCCGAGTTGAGTTGGCAGGTGCGGCAATGGCACCAGCCGCCGTCGAACGGCTCGGATTTCAGCTGGTAGCGCACGGCACCGCAGAGGCAGCCGCCTTCCATCGCTCAGCTCCGATAATCGGCGTTGATCGAGATGTAGCCGTGGGTGAGGTCGCAGGTCCAGACGGTGGCGCGGCCTTCGCCCAGGCCGAGCTCGACGCCGATCTCGATCTCCTGGCCCTTGAGATGCGCGGCGACCGGCGCCTCGTCATAGCCCGCGACCGCGAGGCCGCCCCGCGCCACCTGCGTCGTGCCGAAGCGGATCGCGAGCTTGTCGCGCTCGGCGGGCTCGCCGGCCTTGCCCACTGCCATGACGACGCGGCCCCAGTTCGCGTCCTCGCCGGCGATCGCGGTCTTCACCAGCGGCGAATTGGCGATCGACATGGCGATGCGGTGCGCGCTGCGGTCGCTCTCGGCGCCCTCGACAATGATCTCGATCAGCTTCTGCGCGCCCTCGCCGTCGCGGACGACGAGCAGGGCGAGCTGGTGGCAGAGATCGGCCAATGCGGCGCGGAAGGCATCGGCGCCGGCGTCATCGTCGCCCGTCAGCGGTGCGTTGCCCGCCTTGCCGGTGGCGAAGGCGAGGATCGTATCGCTCGTCGAGGTGTCGCCGTCGACGGTGATGCAGGAGAAACTCCTGCGATTGGCGTCGTTCAGCGCCGCCTGTAGAAACTCGGGCGCAACTGCGGCGTCGGTGAAGACGAAACCCAGCATCGTCGCCATGTCCGGCGCGATCATCCCCGAGCCCTTGATGATCCCGACCAGATTGACCGTGCGCCCGTCCACCACCGCGGTCGTCACCGCCGCCTTGGCGAAGGTGTCGGTGGTCATGATCGTCGCGGCGGCGTCCTCCCAACTGCACGGCTCGGCCGTGAAGGCGGCGGCGAGCCCGGCCTCGCTCTTGTCGATCGGCAGGGGGACGCCGATCACCCCGGTCGAGGCGAGGAAGACGTCCGAAGGCTCGCAGCCGAGATGCTGCGCGGTCTTGGCCGCGAGATTCTCGACCGCGGCGCGCCCGCGATCGCCGGTGAAGGCGTTGGAGTTGCCGGCATTGACCACCAGCGCCCGCGCCTGGCCGAGCACCAACGCCTTGCGGCACCATTCCACTTCGGGCGAAGGGCAGCGGCTCTGCGTGAGCACGCCCGCCACCGCGGTGTCGGCGTCGAGCGTGACGAAGGTCAGGTCGCAGCGATCCCAGGTCTTGTAGCGCGCACGGGCGATACGTGGTGTCACGCCCGGGATGGCGGGGAGATCGGGGAAGGGTAGGGCGAGCGGGGAACGTTCCATGGTGAAGCGCCTAGCCGCTGGCGCTTCCCGAATAAAGCGTGGAGCGTTTGACCAGGTAGCTTGGCCAACCTAGCGTGTCGGCATGACGGAAAAGACGCAAGCGAAGAAGGCGCAGATCGTTGCTCGTCGGCTTGCGACGCTCGGCATTTGGAACGGATTGCTCACCGAGGACGAATCGATCGTCCCGCCATTGATGACCGACAAGGAAATCGAGGAACGCTGGGATCGAAAATTTGGGCCTGCTGCTTGATACATCAGACTCTTAGGTTGAATTGACATTCAGCCTTGCTTCGGGATGCGTGGCCGAGCCTGTTAGGTCATATCAACATTCAGCCTTCTTTATCCTCCCCCGCCAGGGGGAGGTGGCACGCGCAGCGTGACGGAGGGGGCGGAATCACTGCGCTCCATTAGAGAGGACGCTGCTTACCTCCCCCTCCGACGCCTTCGGCGCCACCTCCCCCTGGCGGGGGAGGATTGAAAGGCCTCGCTCGCCTGAATGTCGATACAACCTAGTGCCAGCGCCTGAACCCGCTTCTCCTCAACTCACCGACACGTAAGGCGCTGGCAAAGTAGGATTTGATCTGCTTCTGTTCTGGCCATGGGCAAGCGGCAGAATCCTCCGTCATTACGCGGTGTCGCGTCGGTATCGCGCGGGCATGGCGCATGTGCCGCAAGTCGAAGCGTGATCGGCGCAACCCGGGCGCATGCGGGGCGCGCAGGTGTCGCGCCGGCGCCGCGTGTCTGTGGCTTGCGCGGCGCCCATGCGGCGCGCGATTGTCGCTTCACGGGCGCGAACCCGCCGTTTCCCCGGCGCAAACCCGCCGCTTCCGACCGAAAACCCTGCGATCGAGTCAATTTGGGTCAACCAGGGTCAAACGATCGGCTGTGCCGTCCGCAGCACGGTCTCCGGCGCGGCCGGAACCGGCGCCGTGGCGGGAACGTCTGGCGCGCGGAGCATTTTGATTAGACGAACGGCAAGCGGCACACTATGTCGCTGCCTCTTGCTGAGAGAGCCGATTTGGAACTGCTGCTTCTCCTGACTGCGTTGTTCGCGAGCCTGACCGGTAGCGGTTCGGGCGAGCGCGCGGTGCGCCAGGTGCAGGGCGTCGCGGTGGTCCAGGCGGCGCAGGTGGCGCAGGCGGCGGTCAGCCCGTCGCGGCGGTCGATCCCCGCGGCTACGGCTCCGCGAGGCGTCAGTCTCGAGCGGACCGCGTGGCGGCAGGGCGAAAGCGCGCCGCTTCCCGCAACCTATCTGCCCTTCGAGCGTCGGCTCGAGTGAGGCTTGCGCGCGGCGCGCCCAGGCGTGCCGCCCGATCTTCGTCTTTCGCTTGATGCAGGCGCCGGGCAGTCATGCCGCGCCTGCCGGACCAACATCAGATTACGACAGGAAATCCCATGCTCGGCGGCCTGGCCAAGTCCCTTTTCGGCTCCTCGAACGAACGCTACGTCAAGTCGCTCGGAGCGATCGTCCAGAAGATCAACGCGTTCGAACCCACCATCTCGGCGATGGACGACGCGACGCTCGCGAACCAGACGGTCCTCTTCCGCGAGCGGCTGGCGGGCGGCGAGAAGCTCGATTCGATCCTCCCCGAAGCCTTCGCCACGGTGCGTGAGGCGGCCAAGCGCACGCTCGGCCAGCGCCACTATGATGTCCAGATGATCGGCGGCATCGTGCTCCATCGCGGCGAGATCGCCGAGATGCGCACCGGCGAGGGCAAGACGCTGGTCGCGACGCTCGCGACCTATCTGAACGCGCTGCCGGGCGACGGCGTGCACGTCGTCACGGTCAACGACTATCTCGCCAAGCGCGACGCCGAGTGGATGGCGCAGGTGTACAGCTTCCTCGGCCTCACCACTGGCGTGATCATCCCGAACCTGACCGACGAGCAGCGCCGCGAGGCCTATGGCGCGGACATCACCTACGGCACGAACAACGAGTTCGGCTTCGATTATCTGCGCGACAACATGAAGTACGACCGTGCGTCGATGACGCAGCGGCCGTTCAACTTCGCGATCGTCGACGAGGTCGATTCGATCCTGATCGACGAGGCGCGCACCCCGCTGATCATCTCGGGCCCGACCGACGACCGCAGCGAGCTCTACATGGGCGTCGACGCCATCGTGAAGCAGCTCAAGCCCGACGACTATGAGAAGGACGAGAAGCAGCGCACCGTGGTGCTCACCGAGGACGGCACCGAGCGGGTCGAGCGCATGCTCGAGGCCGCCGGGCTGCTCCAGGGCGCCAATCTCTACGATTTCGAGAACACCCAGGTGGTGCACCACCTCAACCAGTCGCTGCGCGCGAACGTGATGTTCAAGCGCGACATCGACTACATCGTGAAGGAAGGGAAGGTCGTCATCATCGACGAGTTCACCGGCCGCATGATGGACGGGCGCCGCTGGTCCGAGGGCCTGCACCAGGCCGTGGAGGCCAAGGAAGGCGTCCAGATCGAGCCGGAGAACCAGACGCTCGCCTCGATCACCTTCCAGAACTATTTCCGCATGTACCCCAAGCTCTCGGGCATGACCGGCACCGCCGCGACCGAGGCGCCGGAATTCTTCGACATCTACAAGATGAACGTCGTCTCTATCCCGACCAACCTCCCCGTGAGCCGCGTCGACGAGGAGGACGAGTTCTACAAGACCACCGAGGAGAAGTTCGGCGCGATCGCCAAGAAGATCCGCGAGCATTCGGCCAAGGGCCAGCCGGTGCTGGTCGGCACGGTCTCGATCGAGAAGTCGGAAATGCTCTCGGAATTCCTCAAGAAGGAAGGCGTCGAGCATGCCGTGCTCAATGCGCGTCACCACGAGCTCGAAGCGGGTATCGTCGCGCAGGCGGGCCGGCTCGGCGCGGTGACGATCGCGACCAACATGGCGGGCCGCGGCACCGACATCCAGCTGGGCGGCAATCTCGAGTTCCGAGTCCATGACGAACTGGGCGAGATGCCCGAGGGCCCCGAGCGCGACGCGGCGGTCGAGCAGATCAAGGCCGAGATCGCGGCCGAGAAGGATCGCGTGAAGGAGGCGGGCGGGCTGTTCGTGCTCGGCACCGAGCGCCACGAGAGCCGCCGCATCGACAACCAGCTGCGCGGCCGCTCGGGCCGCCAGGGCGATCCCGGCCTCAGCCGCTTCTACCTGAGCCTCGACGACGATCTGCTGCGCATCTTCGGCTCGAACACCCTGTTCGCCCGCATGATGCGCTCGAACATCGAGGACGGCGAGGCGATCGGCTCGAAATGGCTGTCGAAGGCGATCGAGACCGCCCAGAAGAAGGTCGAGGCGCGCAACTACGACATCCGCAAGCAGGTCGTCGAGTACGACGACGTGATGAACGATCAGCGCAAGGTCATCTACGAGCAGCGCGCCGACATCATGGACGCCGAGACGGTGGGCGAGGTCGTCGCCGACATGCGGCTCGAGACGGTCAACGCGATCGTCGGCGAGGCGTGCCCGCCCAATAGCTATCCCGAGCAGTGGAACGTCGCCGGCCTCAAGGAAAAGGTCGCCGCGACGCTCGCGGTCGAGGCGCCGGTCGACGAATGGATCGCCGCCGAGGACGGGCTCGAGCCCGAACAGGTGGAGGAGCGCATCCGCGAGATGGCCGACGCGCTGGTCACCGCCAAGTCGGACGAGCTCGATCCCGAGACCTGGACGCAGATCGAGAAGTCGATCCTGCTCCAGAATCTCGACCATCACTGGAAAGAGCATCTCGCGCTGCTCGATGCGCTGCGCCAGGTCGTCCACCTGCGCGCCTATGCACAGAAGACGCCGATCAACGAGTATAAGCACGAGGCGTTCGCGATGTTCGAGCGGATGTTGAACAACATCCGCGAGGACGTGACGCGCACGCTCGCCTTCGCGCAGTTCCGCATGGCCCCGCCGCCGGACCTGCCCGAACTGCCCGACTTCCTGACCACGCACATCGATCCGCTGACCGGCAGCGACAATAGCGGCGACTATGACGCGGGCGCGGCGGGGCTGGTGTTCAACCAGCTGCCGCAGATGGGGATTCCGCAGCCTTCGGGCGAGGATCTCGGCTCCGATCCGGCGCAGTGGGAGGGTCTGGTCAGCCGCAACGCGCCGTGTCCGTGCGGCTCGGGCCGCAAGTACAAGCACTGCCACGGCGCGCTGACGGCGTAGGCGGCAAAGAAAAACCCCTCCCTGCGTGCTGCAGGGAGGGGAAGCAGGTTACCGCGTCTCGGGCATCCGGATCGACGGGCCGAGGCGGCTTAGCACTTCGCGCGCGTCGAAGGCGCGGACGTTGGTGGTCGGCTTGGGGCCGCGACCGGTGACGATCTCCGCGGTCGCCTCATACTGGCGGACGGTACGATAGTCCCAGTCGCGATCGCGCCAGAAGGGGTCGTCCCAGAAGGGATCGTAGCTGCGCCAGCCCCAGCGCGGACGGTAGAAGCGCCATGACGGGCTCCAATAGCCCCAGGGGCCCGGGCCGAAAGCGCCCGGCGTGCGGAAGGTTTCGGTGCGGGTCTCGGTGTCGCGGGTGACCAGGATGAAATGGTCGGCGCCGTTCTGCACCGTCAGCTCGGCCGCCCGGAAGAGCAGATAGCGCTCGACCGTCTCGCGAGCGGTGAGGCTGTTGCCCGCGAAGCTGACGCGGAAACGATTGCTCTCGATCTGCTCGTCCCAATAGCCCATCCGCGACGAGGCGGTGGCCGGCTGATAGGGCGTTGCGGTCATGCAGCCGGCGAGCGTTGCGCTGCCCGCCAATGCTGCGGCCAGCGTCAGGATACGCGGACGCCGGATTATGCTTTTAAGCATGGTTCCTCCGATAGTTAGGCGAGGGGCGGAGATGCCGGTCACCAGTCGAACGCGCGCAAGCCGGGAAAGGCTCCCGCGTGGGGACGCGATGAATCGTGCTACTGCGGCGATTGATGGAGGCTGAACGGAAGGTCAGGCGATCCGCTCCGGCACTTCCATGGCCTCCTGGGCGAGCTTCTCGCGCGGCGCCATCGCTTCCCAGGGAAAGATGAACCAGTCCTTGTTAAGGCTGCGATCGATCGTCCGCGCACGATAGTCGACGCGCTGTGCCGAGAGCGTGTTGTCGATGAGCACCGCGAAGCGGATGTTCGCGTCGATCGCACCCTCGGCGGCGAGCGCGCCGCGGATCTCGCCGATCGTGCGGCCGCTGTCGTTGATGTCCTCGACGAACAGCAACTGCTCGCCCGCACGGGTGCGTGCGGCGAGCACCGCGATCAGCTCGGCGCCGAACGGCGCGATCCGGGTCGAATGGTCGATCGAGACCAATGGCAGGTTCATCCGGTGCGACAGATAGACGCCGGGGGCGAGGCCGCCGCGGCCTACTCCCACCAGCAACGCGGGCCGCCATCCTTCGGCCTCCATCGCAGCGGCGAGCGCATGGATCCCCGCGACCATCTCGTCATGCGGATAGGGGGTGAAGACGATCTCGCTCACGAATGCGCCTCCACATAGGCATCGAGCCTGGCGAGATGCGCCGCGACTGCGTCGTCGGGCAGGAACGAGCCGAGGAAGCTGTTGCGTGCGAGCGTGACGAGGTCGTCGCGATCGAGCGCCCGTCCGCGCGCGACGGCGCGGTAATTGTCCCCGACATAGCCGCCGAAATATGCCGGATCGTCCGAGTTGACCGTCGCGCGCAGCCCCAGGCGCAGCATCCGGTCGATCGGATGCATGTCGATCGACGCGACGTTGCACAATTTGACGTTCGAGAGCGGGCAGACGGTGAGCGTCATCCCCGAACGCGCGAGACGCGCGACCAGCCCCGGATCCTCGAGGCTGCGATTGCCGTGATCGAGCCGGTCGACATGGAGCAGGTCGAGCGCTTCCTGGACATATTCGGGCGGTCCCTCTTCGCCGGCATGCGCGACACGCTTGAGGCCCATCGCCGCGGCCGCGGTGAAGACGCGCTCGAACTTGGACGGCGGATGGCCGACTTCGGACGAATCGAGCCCGACGCCGTCGATCCGGTCGATCCAGGGCTGGGCCTGGCTGAGCGTCTTGAACGCGTCCTCCTCGTCGAGGTGGCGCAGGAAGCAGAGGATGAGCTTCGAAGTGAGCCCGTGGCGCGCCTCGGCCTCGGCCATGCCGGCGAGCAGGCCGTTGGCGACGACGCCGAAGGGGATGCCGCGATGCGTGTGCGTCTGCGGATCGAAGAAGATCTCGGCATGGACGACGCCGTCGGCAGCCGCGCGGTCGAAATAGGCGAGCGCGAGGTCGCGGAAATCCTCCTCGGTACGCAGCACGTCGGCCCCGGCATAATAGATGTCGAGGAAGTCCTGCAGGTTCGAGAAATCATAGGCGGCACGCACCGCCTCGACCGAGGCGAAGGGGATCGCGACATTGTTGCGCCGGGCGAATTCGAACATCTGCTCGGGCTCGAGGCTACCTTCGATATGGAGATGCAGCTCCGCCTTGGGCAGCCCGGCGATGAAGGCGTCGAGATCGGTCATCGCCGGAGCATCGCAGGGGAGAGGGAAAGTCGCAAGCGGGAGCGCTGCGCGGACCTACGCGTTTGCTCGCCATGCCTTCGAGCGTGATCCGCAGATGGGACTATGACGCGGCCGAGCACCGGCTCGACATCATTTTCGTCAGCGGCAAGCGCTATTCCTATCACGACGTGCCGCTGCGCGTGGCGAAGGGCATGCGCGAGGCCTTCTCGAAGGGCGGTTATTTCAACCGCCGCATCCGCGACCATTTCGCCTTCACCGAGCACCGGACCCGGGCGTCAATCGCCGACTAGATGGAAGGCGATCACGGACGAAGCCGGCACCCCGCCATGATCCGCGCCGGACTGCGCCTTGCCATCGCCCCTTCCGGCAGCGTCACCGTGAAGCCGAGGCGCAGCGGATCGGGCGCGCCTGGATAGTAATCGGTGCTGATCGCCTGCGCGCCGCTCGCCATGGCGGCGCGGGCCTTGGCATAGTCATGGGCGCGTGCCTCGACTGTATTGGCGTCGGTGCGGGTCCGCACGATCACGCCCTCGCGCACCCATCTGCGGATCTTCTCGCCGTCGACCAGCGGATCTTGCACGATCTGGATCGCCGCCTCGGGCTGGTCGTCGGGATACCAGCCGAACATCGCCCGGCCCGCGAGCGAGGGATGCCCGGCGCGATAGACGTCGGACACCGCCGCGCGGACGTCGAGCAGGATGAAGATCCGGCCACGGGCCGCCGCCAGCGAAGGCCAGCCGCGGCTGCGCACCGCCTCGCGCAACGTCGGCGCAGTGCCGCGCACTTCGTCCGGGGTGATCAGGCGCTTGCCCGGCAGTACCGAGCGGATCTCGCCGTCGAGCGCGTCGAGCAACGGCTTGTCGGCGAGCGACAGGGGGCTGGCGATCCCCGGCCGGCCCGAGGGCGTATCGGCGGCGTTGATGGTGATCATGATCGGGAGATGATTGGGATGCGCCCGCGACCACCGGTCGATCTCCCGGAGGCAGCCGACCAGGGTCGGGCAACTGCTCAGATAGTCGATATCGGGGATGTGGAAGACCTTGAAGCCGGGCTTCAGCATCGCCGCGCGATCGAACCCGGTGCGCTCACCCGCCGCGCGCGCCAAGGCCTCACCCTTGGGATCGGCGTAGCGGCCGCCCTCGGGATCGACGAAGACGTCGAGCTCGATCTGACGCACGCCCGCGTCGAACTGCTTCGACAGCGGGACATGGTAGTAATCGAGCCCGTCGGCCGATTTGGGATCGGCTTCGCGTATCTTCGCCATCACCGCCGCGGGGATGCGCGTCTTGAAGCTGTTGTGCGAGCCGACGACCTGGATGTCGTTCATCGCCTGCGGCGTGGCCGCCGCGCCGGCCGAAGCCAGCGCAGCGACAGCAAGGAGACCCTTCAGCATCAGAACTCCGTCCGAATGCCGAACAGGATCGTCCGGCCCCAATAATGGATCTCGTTGTAGCGCAGCGGATCGTCATTGTAGCTGTACTGCCGCGCGTCGGCGATGTTGATCGCCTCGAGGCTCAGCATGGTCTTGTCGGTCACGCGGAACGAGAGATTGCCGTCCAGCGAGCCGAACGCGTCGACATAGCCCGGCGTCTGCGTGGTGCTGCCGGTGCCCGCCAGATATTTGTCGCGCCAGACATAGGAAAGCCGCGCCGAGACCGGACCGTAATCGTAGAAGCCGACCAGGTTGAAGCTGTTCTTCGACAGGCCGATCAGCTGATCCTTGATCGTACGCGCGCCCGCCGTGTAGTTCGCCTGGACCGACGTGTGGGTGTACGACGCCTGGAAACCAAGTCCATCCAGCGGCTTGGGTAGGAAAGTGAACACTTGGTTGTAGGCGAATTCGGCGCCATAGACCTTGGCGTCGCCGCCATTGACCTGCGTGCTCAGCAGGATCGTGCCGCGGCCCGGGATCTCGACATTGATGTTCTGCGCGGTGATGTAATTGTCCATCGCCTTGTAGAACAGAGCGCCGGTGAGCGAGCCCTTGCGGTTGAAATACCATTCGAGCGAGGCGTCGAACTGTGTGGCGAGGAAGGGCACCAGCTCGGGATTGCCGCCGCTCCCCGTCGGCGCGTCGGTCGACACGCTGATCTGCGGCGCGCTCTGGGTGACGTTCGGGCGGGTGAGCACGCGGCTGGCGGCGAGGCGCGCGACCAGGGTTGGGCTCAGCTCGGCGCGCAGGTTGAAGCTCGGCAGCCAGTTGTTGAAGGTCTTGGGGAAGCTCGCCGGGGTCGGCGTGGTGCCGATCGTCAGCGTGCCACTCGCCACCTGATCGGTGTGGACGTAGCGGACGCCGATATTGCCGGTCACGTCGATCCCGCCGAGCGGGAAGGCATAGTCGGCGCGCAGATAGGCGCTCGCGGTCTTCTCGGTGACGACATAGGAGGCGCGCATGTCCCCCGGGGCGAGCGGGGCGTTGGCCACCGCGGGAGTGAACAGCCTGTCGTAGAAGGCGCTGGTGATCGGCACGAGCCATTTGCGCGGCGCATTGCCGGGCACATCGCTCAGGAAGTCGTCGTATGGGAGTTGCTCGATGCCGTCCGGCGCGAAGCTGGTCACCGGGACCTGGCCCGGGTTCACCGTGAAGTCGCGGCGCCAATAGTCACGCTTGCGCCAGTGATATTCGCCGCCGGCCGCGATCTTGCTGAGGAAACCGTCCATGTCGTGACCGACGTCGAGCCGGGCGTACCAGTCCCAGTCCTTGCTGTTCTTGGGCGCGATGTTGAACGGATAGAGGACGTAGTTCGAGGCGTTGGTCGGGTCGACCGGGGTGGTGAAGGTCGGGATCACCTTGTACCCGCCCGACGAATCATAGGTCAGCGGCGCGAAGAACATCATCCGGCTGCGCACCGTGCCTTCGGCATAGCTGGGGTGGAAGCTGTGCGCGTAGGACCAGTTGATATTGGCCGAGACGTTCCAGCCCTCGGGCTTCCACAGCTGCTTGAGGCCCACGCTGACGAGATCGTGGCGGTTGAGGCTGTATTCGCGCGACGCCATGAAGCGCACGTCGTTGATCGTCGCGGCGACGACGGTGTTGCCGTCGAGCGTGTAGGATCCAGGCACCAGCACCGGACGATGCCCCGCGACGCTGGTGTCGTCGGGATAGATGTCGAGGCCGAACTCGTCATAGGCGACGTCGAGCCGCGTTCCGAGCACGTCGAGCGTGGTCTCGAGCTCGGGCGAGGGGCGCCACTGCGCCGAGATCAGCCCCGAGACGCGCTTGCGCTCCTCGGTCTCGATCGTCGGGCGGGTGCGGGTGGGCGTGTAATAACCGGTGCCGAGCACCGAGCTGAACCGATCGAGCGTCCAGCCGGTATTGTACCAGCGATCATTGCGGACCGACTTGGCCCAATATTGCGCGCCGGCGAGGATGCCGAAGGTGCCGTCGCCAGTCGTGGCGCTGTGCAGCAGCGTGGCGTTCGGCTTCACCTTCTCGGTCATCGTCGTGTAGGTGCCGCGCAGGTTGAGCGTGGTCTTGGTGCCGACGTCGAGCGGGCGGAAGGTCCTGACGTCGATATTGCCGCCCAGCGCGCCCTCGGTCATGTCGGCGGTCGGGGTCTTCACCACGTCGATCTGCGAGACGAATTCGGCGGGCAGCATCTCGAAGCGGAACTGGCGGCCGGCAGCGCCGCCATTCTCGATCAGATCGTTGATCGCGACCGAGCGGCCGTTGAGCAGGGTGCTCTGGAACTGCGGCCCGAGTCCGCGCACGCTGACGTACAGGCCTTCGCCGCGCGGACGCGTGATCGCGACGCCGGTGACGAGCTGGAGCGCCTCGGCGACGTTCTGGGTGGGGAATTTGCCGATGTCGGTCGAGTTGATCGAGTCGACCCCGTAGGCGGCCTGGCGCTTGGTCTCGGTCGCCGCCGCGAGGCTCTGCGCATAGGAGCCGGTGACGACGATTTCCTCGCCGCCCTCGCTCTGGGCGTCGGTGGCGCTGGGCGCTTGCGGATCGGCGGTCTGCGCGCGAGCGGCGGGCGCGAGGCCCAGTGCGAGCATGGTGAACGGCAGCGTCGCCCGAAGCAGGCGGGAATAGCGCGACATTTCGTATTTTCTCCCCGAGGCCAGAGATGGCCGGCGGGGCCGCCAATAGGGTCGCGCTATTGCGGTTTGGCGGCGTGATCGTTGCAGAGCCGTTTAATGTCGCGGGCGACTTTATGACTCTGCGCCGCCGGAGCGGCGAGTGCCCGGGGCCATGGGATCATGGCCCCGGGCACTCGCCACACCGCCCGCTCAGAAGCGCGCCGTCAGCTGCGCGCCGTAGAAGCGCGGCTCGGCCGGAATGAAGGTCGGGACGCCGAAGCTGCCGCCGGTGTTGCCCGCATCGAGCAGATAATCCTCGTCGAAGGCGTTCCGGATGAACCCGGCGAGCTCGTAGTGGTCGTCGGCGAAGCTGATGCCGGCACGCGCGTTCACCAGCGTCACCGGCCCCTGCGAGATCGCCGAGCGGTTCGGCAGCTCGAAATAGATGCGGCTGCGGTGGGTCACGCTGGGGGTCGCGAAGACCCGCATGCCATCTCCGACCGGCGCGTCGATCGTGAAGCCGGCCGCGGCCTGCCATTCGGGCTGCAGCCGGAAGCGCGCGCCCGAAAAGGCCGGGGCGAAGCTGTTGTTCTTGTCGACCCCGCCGTCGATCCAGCCGACATTGCCGAACAGGCTCAGCCACGACGCCGGGCGCACGGTCAGCTCGGCCTCGACGCCGAGGTTGCTCGCCTTGCCCGCGCTCTGCGTGATCGACGTGCCGTTGGGCTGGACGACGCTGACCTGGAAGCCGTCATATTTCTGGTAGAAGACGCCGAGCGAGCCCGAGACGATCCCGGAGCTGGCCTTGACGCCGCCCTCATAGTTCCAGACGACTTCCTCGGGCACGAGCTGGAGGTTGGGCACGGGCGCGCCGCCGACGCGGGCCGCGTTCAGCTGGACGACCGGCGAGCGCCGCCCCTTGGAGATCGTCGCATAGACGTTCACGTCCGGAGTGAGGCGATAGAGCAGGTTGAAGCGCGGCAGCACCGCCGAGAAGCTGCGCTTCGCGGTGAAGGTCTGCCCGCGGGTATCGACCTGGCCCGGCACCAGCGAAACCGCGAGGCTGGGCAGCGCGGCGAGCAGCTGCGCGCGGAGCGGCGCGGGCAGCAGGCCGGGCAGCACCGGCACCGGCACATCGGCGCGGTAGCCGGACTTGCGCTGCTCGATCAGGAACCGCACGCCCGCGGTGATCTCGAGCGAGGGCACCGGGATCCAGGTCGCGTCGGCGAACATCGAATAGCTGTCGTTCCTGCCCTGGTTCTCGAAGACCGAGGCATAGGGAATCTGCGTCCGCGCGCCGCCGGTGATGGTCGAGGTCGCCGCGGCGGCGGTCACCACGCCACTGGCGTTGATGCAGCCGAGCGGCAGCGCGCGCGTCAGGCACTGGATGAAGATGCCTTCCTCGGACGACAGCGGAACGTTCTGGAGGCTGTCCTCGGTGAACAGGTTCCAGCCGAAGGACGCGCGCCAATGCGAGTCGCTATAGGTGAAGCGGCTCTCGTGGCTGGCTTGCCATCCCTGCGCGATCTCGGCGAATTCGAGCCACCAGGCGGCCGAGCCGTCGGCATCGAACACTTCGCGGCTGTCGAACTCGCGATAGCCGTTCACCGTGGTGAAGTTCCAGCCGTCGGCGAAATCGTAGCTGGCGGTGAGGTTGAGGTCGTAGACGTCGCGGTTCAGGCCGAGCTGGTCGTCGCCCAGCACCTGCTCCGAGAGCGGCGAGCCGCCCAGATTCGCGCGGCCGAACGGATCGCCGGGGCCGTCCTCGGTCGGCAATGCGCGCGAGACGAAGGGCGTACCGCCGTTGCGCTGGCGGTCATAGGTGCCGATCAGGTCGACGGTGATCGCGTCGGTCGGCGTATAGCGCAGCGAGGTGCGGATGCCGAGCTGGTCCTGCGCGTAGAGATCCTCCTCCTGGCGCGGCGAGAGATTCTCGACATAGCCGTTGCGCGTCTTCCACTCGAACGCGACGCGGCCCGCGATCACGTCGTTGCCGAGATTGACGAAGCCCGAGAGCAGGGTCTGATCGTAATTGCCGTAGCCACCGGTGAGCGCGCCCGAGAAACCCGGCTTCGGCCGCGCGGAGGTGAGGCTGATCGCGCCCACCGCCGAGGCGGTACCGAACAGGGTCGCCTGCGGGCCCTTGATCACCTCGACGCGCTCGAGATCGTAGATCGCCTGGTACGACCCGCGCGAACGCGAGATGTCGATACCGTTGTAATAGAGCGTCACGCGCGGACCCTGCTGCGCCGAGCCCGAATCGGACGTGATGCCGCGGATGACGATACCCGGGTTGTTGGCGCTCTGCTCCTGGATGTTGAGCCCAGGAACATAGTTGGAGAGCTCGTCCAGATCCCCGATGCCGAGCTCGGCGATGCGCTCGCCGGTGACCGCGGAGACGGTGATTGGCACGTCCTGCGCGCGCTGCTCGATCTTCTGTGCGGTCACGATGACTTCGTTGCCGTCGCGGGCTTCCGCCGCGGGATCCTGCACCGATGCCTGGGCGAGAGCCGGCATGGCCCAGAGTGAAGCGGATGCCAGAAGCCCGGCGCCGAACGAGATACGCGAAATCATGATGACCCCCTTTTGGTTGAAAGGGGGCCCTGGCCGTTCGCCGTTTCGCGGCCGTTACCCGGGCGTTACGATGTGGTGACGGAGCGGAAAAATCGCCCACTCGCGCGAAGCGCGCCGCTATCGATGCCAGAAAACCGAATATGTCCGATGGTTTGAAGTGGCTCCCCGAGTTGGATTCGAACCAACGGCCGCTCGATTAACAGTCGAGAGCTCTACCGCTGAGCTATCGGGGAATACCGGCTTCTTCGGCGGCCTGAGCCGCTGCGGAGGCGGCCCTATAGCAGCGCGATTCTCGGGATTGCAAGGGGGTCAGGCGATGAATTGTTCCATCGTTATGCGATCGTCGAGCGCATGCTCCGGATCGAACAGCAAAGTGAGGTCGCGCATATGGTCGATCGCGACATGGACCTGCGCGACTTCGCGGATCTCGCGCTGGTCGGCGACGGCGCTGACCGGACGCTTGTCGGCCTCCAGCACGCGGATGCCGATCCGGGTCTTCTCGGGGAGGATCGCCCCGCGCCAGCGCCGCGGGCGGAAGGGGCTGATCGGCGTCAAGGCGAGCAGCGCCGAGCCGAGCGGCAGGATCGGGCCGTTGGCGGAGAGATTGTACGCGGTCGAGCCAGCAGGAGTAGCGACCAGCATGCCGTCGGCGACGAGCTCCTCGAGCACGACGCGATCGTTGACGGTGACTTCGAGCTTGGCGGTCTGGCGCGTCTCGCGGAGCAGCGAGACTTCGTTGATCGCGGGCAGCACGCATTGCTCGCCGTCGACCGTCGTCGCGGTCATGCTGAGCGGCGAGACCCGGAACGGCTTGGCGCGGACGAGGCGCTCGTCGAGCCCCTCGAGCCGCCAGTCGTTCATCAGGAAGCCTATCGTGCCGAGGTTCATCCCGAAGACGGGGATGATCCGGCGGCGCTCGAGCATCGCATGGAGCGTCTGGAGCATGAAGCCGTCGCCGCCCAATGCGACGACCTGCTCGGCCTCGTCGAGCGGCACCCAGTCATAGGCGCGGCGAAGCTCCTCGGCCGCGACCTGGGCCGGCGGCGTCGGCGATGCGAGCAATGCGCGTGCCGTCATCCGCCGGTGACGCTCATGTGGCGCGCGACAGCGGGCGCCGCGCCGGCGGCGATGTGGAAGTCATGCGCGGCGGGCTTTAGCTCGAGCGCCTCGGTGATCCGCGCATCGACCTCGGCGAGCCCGCCACCGCGAATCGCCGCCTTGAGATCGACCGAATCCTCATGGCCGAGGCACATGTGAAGCCTGCCGTCAGTGGAGAGGCGGACGCGGTTGCAGCTCGCGCAGAAATTGCCGGTGAGCGGCGAGATCAGCCCCAGGCGCGTGCCCGTGCCCGCCAGCCGCCAATAGCGCGCGGGGCCGCCGGTGCGATGGTCGTCCGGGGAAAGGTCGAAATGGTCCTGGAGGTCGGCGAGAACGCGGGGGAGGGGCAGGAAGCGATCGGCGCGGTCCTCGTCGATCCGGCCGAGCGGCATCGTCTCGATCAGCGTGAGGTCGTGGCCCTGATCGGCTGCCCAGGCGAGCATCGGCGCGATCTCGTCCTCGTTGAGACCCTTCAGCGCGACCATGTTGACCTTGATCCGCAACCCCGCCGCCTTGGCCGCCTTGATCCCGCCGAGCACCTTCGCGACGTCGCCGTGGCGCGTGATGTGGCGGAACCGCTCGGGATCGCGGCTGTCGAGGCTCACGTTGATTCGGCGCATGCCCGCGGCGAACAGATCCTCGGCATGCTGCGCCAGCCGGGTGCCGTTGGTGGTGAGGGTGAGTTCGTCGAGTCCTGCGCCGAGCTGCCGGCCGAGACGATGGGCGAGCTCGATCATGTCGCGCCGGACCAGCGGTTCGCCACCGGTCAGGCGGATCTTCCGTACGCCGCGCGCGATGAACCGCTCGGCGATCAGCGCGATCTCCTCGAGGCTGAGCAGCGCGTCGCGCGGCAGGAAAGTCATCTCCTCGGCCATGCAATAGCGGCAGCGCAGGTCGCAGCGATCGGTGACCGAGATCCGCAAATAGCTGATCGCCCGGCCGTGCCGGTCCACCAATTTGTCGGCGCTGTGCACAGAGACGCTGGCCATGATGCCGGGGTAGGAGCTTGTGCGCGGCCAAACAACCCTCCGGATGGCGGCGGGCGCAGCTTCCGGCTATCGAAGGGGCAATGGATGAGAATTTCACGATCGCCGATGCCAATACCGCCGCCGATACGCCGGTGTTCGTCCTGTCCTTCCGCCAGCGCGACGAGGTCGCCGCGGCTGCGGCCGGCGGCGGTTGGCGCGTCGTGGCGGCGCGGCGCCCCGAGGGGCTCGAGCAACGCTTCCTCGCGAGCGGCGCGAGCGTGGCGGTGATCGACGCGCGCGGGGCGATGACCGACGGGCTCGATGCCACCAAGGCGCTGGGCCGGGTGATCGAGGCGCATGGCGGGGCGATGCTGATCCTCGTCTCGCAGAGCGACACGGTGCACATGCGCCATTTCTACGATGCAGGCGCGACGCACTTCCTGGGCAGCCCGATGTCGTCCGCGGCGATGGCACACGCGATTCGCTTCGCGCACCGTCATGTCGATCGACTGGCGCGCTCGCGCGGGGAGGGCGGCGGCGCCGCGGAGCCCCTGGGCTGGCGGATCGATCCCGAGGTGCGCTCGCTGCAGCTCACGCCAGGGCTCGCCAACCTGCTGGGGCTGAGCGAGGCGCCGGGACTGCTCTCGGTGATGCGGCGGCTCGATCCCCAGGACCGCACTTTGGTCAAGACGGCGCTGCGGCGGCTGGACAAGCAGCGCGGCTCGACAGCGTTCGCGCACGATCTGAGCGGCGTGGGGCGCGTGATCCAGCATCTTCAATATGACGCCAATACCGGCGCGTTGCATGCGCTGGTCGAGGCGCTGGGGATCGCCCCCGATGCGAGCATCGCGGTGCGCGACGCGCTGACGGGCGCGCGCGACGCCACGAGCGCGCGGCGCTGGATCGATCGGGCGCTGGCCGAGGGGCGGCCGGTGGGCACGATCCTGATCGGGCTCAGCCGTTTCGAGACCGTGAACACGGCCTATGGCCGGGCCGCGGGCGACGAACTGCTCCGCGGCGTCTCGCGCAGGGTCGCCGAAGTCGCGCGCGAGGCGCTGGGACGCGAGGCGATCGTCGCGCGGATCGGCGGCTCGGAATTCCTCGTCGCCAGCCACGATGCCGATGCCGCGCGGCTCGCCGAGGCCGAGGCGCGGCTCGAGGAGGCGATCGGCCGCCCCTTCGTCGCGGGAGGCGAGATCGCGCATCTCGGCGCACGGATGGCGAGCGTGGCGAGTGTCGCGGGCGATTCGGCGGCGAGCCTGTTGCGGCGCGCGAGTGAGGCACTGCTCGGCGACGTGGTGCCCGCCGAACCCCATGCGCCGCCGATCGAGGAACTCGCCAACGATCTCCACCGCGCGCTGGAGCGCAGCGAGATCGGCGTCCGCTATCAGCCGCAGGTCGCGATCGCCTCGGGGCAGATCGTCGGCGTCGAGGCGCTGGCGCGCTGGCACCACCCGCAGCTGGGCGAGATCGGCGCGGAGACGCTGTTCCTTGCCGCGCAGCGCGCCGGGCTGGAGGCGCAGCTCAGCGACCATGTCCAGCGCCGTGCCCTCACCGGCGCGTCGCAATGGCCGTCGAAGCTGGGCAGGCTGCGCCTGTCGCTCAACGTCACCGCCGTCGATATCGCGCGCGCCGGGTTCGCCGACAGTCTGCTCGGCCGGGTCGACGCCAGCGGATTCCCGCGGTCGCGGCTGACCGTGGAGATCACCGAGAGCGGGATCATGGCGGACCTGACCGAGGCGGCACGGCTGCTCGCGCAGTTGCGCGCGGCCGGGTGCCGCGTGGCGATCGACGATTTCGGCACGGGTTATTCGAGCCTCGCCTATCTGAAGGCGCTGCCGCTCGACTATCTGAAGATCGACAAACGCCTCAGCCACGACATCACCGGCGCGCACCGCGACCGGGTGGTGGTGCGCGGGGTAATCGACATGGCGCGCTCGCTGGGGCTCGCGGTGGTGGCCGAGGGCGTCGAGACCGAGGCACAGCTCGACCTGCTCGCCAAGGAGGGCTGCCAGTATTTCCAGGGCTATCTCTGCGCCGAGCCGCTCGACGTGCCCGCGCTTGCCAATCTGGTGCAGGCCAATCTGGTGCAGGGATGAGCGATCCGCAGGATCTGAGCGGCGTCTGGTACGGCCGTTATTCGGCCGATCACGGCCATGAGGACAATGGCTTCATCGCGCTGCTGGAGGAGCTGAATGGCGCGGTGACCGGAACGATCACCGAACCCGACACGGATATCGGCGGCATCCGGCGGGCAACGGTGCATGGGCAACGCGACGGCGCGAGCCTGCGCTTCACCAAGCGATATGACGGCACCCATGGCTGGACGCACAGGGTCGCCTATGCGGGCAGCGTCGATGCCGAAGGAACGCTCGTGATGGGCAGCTGGATCGTCGAGGGGCTGACCGGCGCGTTCGACATGACGCGAGAGAAGTTCGACGCCGAGGCGCTCGAGGACGAGGAAGAAGCTGAGCTGCTTCTCTCGAGCAGCATCGGACGGGGAGAACTGGGGGACTGACGCGGGAGCGAGCGATCACTTAAGCGGCCGTTTCTCCAGCTTCCGCGCCAGGGTTCGCCGATGCATGCCGAGCCGGCGCGCGGTCTCGGAGATGTTGAATCCCGTCGCGGCGAGCGTTTCGTTGATCATCTCCCATTCGTGGGTCTTCAGCGACGTCGCCCGGTTGGTGACCGGCACGTCGGGGTCCCCCGGCGCCATCCCGAACGCAGCTTCGATATCGTCGGTGTTGGACGGTTTCGCCAGATAATGGCAGGCGCCGAGCTTGATCGCCTCCACTGCGGTGCCGATGCTGGCGTAGCCGGTCAGCACCACGATCAGCATCTCGGGATCCTGCGCGTGCAGCCGCGCGACGCAGGGAAGCCCCGACGCCGTGCCCAGCTTGAGGTCCACCACGGCGCGGTCGGGGGTCTCCGCTTCGAGCAACGCATCGAGCTCGGCCGGGCTGGCGGCGACGCGGACCCTGTATCCCCGCCGCTCGAATGAGCGCTGCAGCGTGCGGGCGAAGGTCGCATCGTCCTCGACGATGATCAGGCTGGGGCCGTCCATCTCAGCGCGTCTCCTTGGGAAGGGCGAACGGCAGCAGCAGCCGCACCTCGGCGCCGCCCATCGCAGGGTTGCGCGCTTCCAGCCGGCCGCCGAGCCGGCGTGCGACATTGGCGGCCAGGAACAGCCCGAGGCCGTGGCCGGCGCCCTTGGTCGACTGGAACAGCTTGCCGAGATTCTCGAGCACTTCGGGAGCAAAGCCGTCGCCCCAGTCCTGAACGCAGATCGCGACCATGCTGTCCTCGATGTCGGCGAGCAGCCTGACCCCGGCGGGCGACGCCTCCGCGGCATTGTCGAGCAGGTTCCAGACCGCCTGGCGCAACGCGGGATCGACCGCGATGATGGCTGCGGCCACTGCATCGCGGCCATAGTCCAGCGGCACCTGCGGGTGTGTCGGACGCCAGGCCTCCACGACCGAATCGAGGAAGGCGCCCGCCGCCATGCGCTCCATCTCCTCGCCGCGCGGCTGCCCGGCCGAGTGGAGGATGTCGGACACGATCGCCTTGCAGCGCTGGACCTCCGCCTGCATCTCCCGGACCTCGGCGTCGAGCTCCGGATCGCGCGCGATGGCGGGCATCCGGCGCCAGTCGGCGAGGATCACCGAAAGCGTGCCGAGCGGCGTCCCCAGCTCGTGCGCGGCGCCCGAGGCGAACAGCCCCATGCGGACGATCCCTTCCTCCTCCGCGGCGTGCTGGCGAAGATCGGCGACATGGGCCTCTCGCGCGCGCAGGTTGCGGCTGATGCGGGTGATGAGAAGCACGAGCAGGCTCGCGACCATCGCGAAGCTGATCCATCGTCCGATCGCGAAGAGATCGGCGCTCTCGGTCACGAGGCTCCGGGGCAGCGCCAGCGGCACATAGCTCACGCTCAATAGCGCGTAGCTGAGAACCGTCGCGCCGACGAGGATTGCCGCCGATGCGGGGGGCAGCAGGATCGCGCCGAGCACCACCTGCAGCAAATAGAGCGAGATGAACGGATTGGCCGCGCCGCCGCTGAAATAGAGCTGGAGCGTGAGCGCCGCCATGTCGAGCAGCAGCGCGAACATGACCTCGTCGTCCTGCACCCGGTGGCGGGGCAGGGCGATCGTCGCGAACAGGTTTGCCGCCGCGAGCGCCAGCGCGACGCCGAGCATCTCCAGAACCGGCAAAGGTACGCGGAGGCCGAAATGGACGAAGAGGATCGTGAGCGTCTGTCCGGCAACGGCGATCCAGCGCAGCTGGATGAGCTGGCGCATGTTCTCGGCGGCAGCAGTCTCGGCCGAAAGACCGCTCGGGGCGCCGGAGCGCCGGCGCGTGAGCGCGAGCAGGGGCGCGTCCATCATCGCGGTTCCCGCGAACGCAGGAGAAGCAGGGCGGCCGCCGCGCTGATCGCGGCCAGCGCGAACCAGGTCAGGGCGTAGACGAGATGGCTGTTGCGGAATCGAACCACGGTGAGCCCGCCTACCGGATAGCCGCCCGGGTTGGGAGAGGCGTCCGCGTCGACGAAGAACGGTGCCGCCCCTTCCAGGCTTCGTGCGTGCGCGATCGCGGCGACGTCGCGCGAATACCATCGCTCGCCCGCCGGATCGTTGGCGCGCAGGAAGCCGCCGCCGGGCTCAGTGGCGCGCAGCAGGCCGGTCACCGCCACCGAACCCTCGGTCTGCCCGCCCGTCCGAGTGGCCGGTATGCGCCGCTCCGGCGGAACGAAGCCGCGATTGACGAGCACGATGCCCTGCGCGGTGCGGAGCGGCGTAAGTACCCAGAATCCCGCGCCGCGCTCGGTCAGCGCCTGCACCAGGGTCTCGCGATCGTGAAGGAAGACGCCGCTCGTGCGGACGCGCCGATATTCCTCCGTGCGCGTGTCGAGGCTTGCCCATTGTGCCCGATCCGGGATCGGCGCGGGCGGCGCATGGATCCGGGCCTCCACCCGCGCAATCAGGTCGAGCTTCCACGCGAGTCGCTCGACCTGCCAGATGCCTAGCGCGGTGAATCCCGCGACGCCGAGCAAGGCCAGGACGAGCAGCAGCGCGCGTTTCACCTGACGGCTCCGGGGCGGCTTCAGGAGGGCGCGCTCATCTCCATCGAGGGCGCCGGCATCATGTTGCTGTTGATGTGGTACATGATCCATAGCGAGCCCGCGATCACGATCAGCACCATCACCGCGGCGAAGGCATAGGCCATCAAGGTCCAGCCTCCCTCCGCCTGCGTGTTGACGTGGAGGAAGCAGACGGTGTGCACCAGGATCTGCAGCACCGCCAAGGCGATGATCGTGATCGTCGTGGACTGCGCGTCGAGCGCGCCCGTCATCACCAGCCAGAAGGGCACGGCGGTGAGCACGACCGACAGCAGGAAGCCGATCAGATAGGTGCGGCGCGACCCGTGGCCGTGCGTGTCGCCATGGCTGTGCGCCGCGTCGACGGGAGTGGCGTCGTTCATCGCAGGACCCCGAGCAGATAGACGAAGGTGAAGACGCCGATCCAGACGACGTCGAGGAAGTGCCAGAACATGCTGAGGCACATCAGCCGCCGCTGGTTCTCGACATGGAGCCCGCGCTGGGCGAGCTGGACGAGCATCACGCCGATCCAGATGATGCCGAAGGTCACGTGCAGCCCGTGAGTCGCGACCAGCGTGAAGAAGGCCGAGAGGAACGCGCTGCGCTGGGGCGTCGCGCCCTCGGCGATCAGATTGCCGAACTCGAAGAGCTCGATGCCGACGAACGCGGCGCCCAGCAGGCCAGTGACGACGAGCCACAATTGCGTGCCGCGCAGCTTGCGCTCCTGCATCGCGATCATCGCGAAGCCATAGGTGATCGATGAGACGAGCAGGAGCGCGGTGTTGAGCGCGACCAGCGGAAGCTCGAAGATCTCGCGCGGGGAAGGCCCGCCGGCATAGCTGGTGCTCAGCACGCCGAAAGTGGCGAAGAGCGTGGCGAAGATGAGCGCGTCGCTCATCAGGTAGATCCAGAAGCCGAGCAGCGTGCCGCCGCCGGTCCCGGCATGGTCGTGATCGTCCTTCTCGACCAGGTAGAAGGTCGGATTCACGCTGGGATCGTCGATGAGCGCAGTGGTCGTCATGCCGTGGCTCCCGCCGCGAGCAGCTGCGTGCGCGCGTCCTCTGTCTGCGCCACTTCCTCCGCCGGGATGAAATAGTCGCGGTTGTAGTTGAAGGTGTGGAGGATCGCGTAGGCGAGCAGCCCGATCGCCGAGACCACCGCCAGCCACCACATGTACCAGATCATGCCGAAGCCCAGTGCCATGGCGAGCGCGGAGAGGATCACCCCGGCGCCGGTGTTGCGCGGCATGTGGATCGGGGCGAAGCCTTGCACCGGCCGCTGCGCGCCGCGGGCCTTCATATCGTACCAGGCGTCGAGATCGTGGACGATCGGCGTGTGGGCGAAGTTATAGGCGGGCGGCGGCGACGAGGTCGACCATTCGAGCGTGCGGCCGTCCCAGGGATCGCCGGTGGTGTCGCGCAATTTGTCGCGGTTGATGATGCTGACCGCGATCTGGATCACGAACCCGACGATGCCGACCAGGATGATCAGCGCGCCGATCGCGGCGATCACGAACCAGATCTGCAGGCTCGGATCGTCGAAATGGTTCACGCGGCGCGTCGTGCCCATCAGCCCGACGATGTAGATCGGCGTCCAGGCGACCCAATAGCCGATCACCCAGCCCCAGAAGGTCACCTTGCCCCAGAAGCGGTCGAGCTTGAAGCCGAAGGCCTTGGGGAACCAGTAATCCATCCCCGCGAACAGCCCGAACACCACGCCGCCGATGATCACGTTGTGGAAGTGCGCGACCAGGAACAGCGAGTTGTGGAGCACGAAGTCCGCCGGGGGCACCGCGAGCAGCACGCCAGTCATGCCGCCCACCACGAAGGTGAGCATGAAGGCGACCACCCACATCATCGGCAGCTCGAAGCGGATCTGGCCGCGATACATGGTGAACAGCCAGTTGAAGATCTTCGCGCCCGTCGGGATCGAGATCACCATGGTGGCGATGCCGAAGAAGCTGTTGACCGAAGCGCCCGAGCCCATGGTGAAGAAGTGGTGCAGCCACACCAGGTAGCTCAGGATCGTGATCACCACCGTGGCGTAGACCATCGACGAATAGCCGAAGAGCCGCTTGCCGGTGAAGGTCGAGGTGATCTCGGAATAGATGCCGAATACCGGCAGGACGAGGACGTACACCTCGGGGTGGCCCCAGATCCACACCAGGTTCCAGTACATCATCGGGTTGCCGCCGAGATCGTTGGTGAAGAAATTGGTCCCCACATAGCGATCGAGCATCAGCATCGCGAAGGCGGCGGTGAGCACCGGGAAGATCGCGATCACCAGCACGTTGCTGCACAGGGCCGTCCAGCAGAACACCGGCATCTTCATCATCGTCATGCCGGGCGCGCGCATCTTGATGATCGTGACGACCATGTTGATGCCGGACAAGGTGGTGCCGACGCCCGCTATCTGCAGCGCCCACAGATAGTAATCGGGGCCCGTGTCCGGGCTGTTCTGCAGATTGGTGACGGGCACGTAGTTGAGCCAGCCGCCACGCGAGAATTCGCCGACGAACAGCGAGATCATCACCAGCAGCGCGCCCGCCACGGTCAGCCAGAAGCTGAGATTGTTGAGGAAGGGAAACGCCACGTCGCGCGCGCCGATCTGGAGCGGCATGACATAGTTGATCAGTCCCACGACCAGCGGGATCGCCACGAAGAAGATCATGATCGTCCCGTGCGCGGTGAAGATCTGGTCGTAGTGATGCGGGGGCAGATAACCTTCGTTGCCGCCGAACGCGACCGCCTGCTGCGCGCGCATCATCAGCGCGTCGGCGAAGCCGCGCAGCAGCATGATGATGCCCAGGATCATGTACATGATCCCGATCTTCTTGTGGTCGATCGACGTGAACCATTCGCGCCAAAGCCAGCCCCACAGCCGGTATTTGGTGACCGCGCCGACGATGCCGAGCCCGAGCAGGACCACGACGATGAAGGTCACGAGCAGGATCGGCTCGTGGAGCGGGAAGGATTCGAAGGTCAGGCGGCCGAAGATCATGCGCGCCAGCGATTCGTTGAACATTTAACGCTCCTGGTGCGAATGCGGTGCGGGGCTGGCGTGCGCGCCCGGCGGTGGGGTGAGGCTCTCGCCGCTGCCCTTCTCCTCGCCTTCCTTCATCAGCGCGCCCTCGGGCTTGCCCTTTTCCGGCGCGGCGCCGTGCATGCCGTGCATTCCGGTCACGCAAGAGGTGCCGGGCTTTACGCAGCGTTGGAAGATGCGATCGAACAGGTTCGCTTCGACGCCCGAGAAATACGTCGCCGGCACGCGCTCGCTGGGTTTCTCCAGCGCGAGGTAGCGATCGGTGTCGAGCGCGGGGCCGCTCGCCTTCACGCGCGCAACCCAGGCGTCGAACCCTCCCTGGTCGACGCCGTAGAGCTTGAAGCGCATGTGCGAGAAGCCTTCGCCGCTGTAATTGGCGGACATGCCCTTGAATTCGCCGGGGCGGTTGAGCACCGCGTGGAGTGTGCTGCGCATCCCCGGCATGGTGTAGATCATCCCCGCCAGCGTCGGCGCGTAGAAGGTGTTCATCATGTTGGTCGAGGTGAGGTCGAACCGCACCGGCCGGTCGACCGGCAGCGCCAGCTCGTTGACCGTCGCGATGCCCTGCTCGGGATAGATGAACAGCCATTTCCAATCGAGCGAGACGACCTGGACGGTGAGCGGCCGCACCTTGGGATCGACCGCCTTCTCCGCCGACACCCGGTTCAGCGGGCGGAACGGATCGAGCAAATGCGTGCTCCACCAGGTGAGCGCGCCGAGGCAGATGATGATGAGCAAAGGCGCCGACCAGATGACGAGCTCGAGCGCGGTCGAGTGATCGAAATCGGGGTCGTAGGTCGCGTCCTCGTTGCCCTTGCGGTAGCGCCAGGCGAACACGACGATCAGCGCCATCACCGGCACGATGATCAGCAGCATCAGCGCCGTGGAGATGTAGATGATGTCGCGCTGCTGGAGCGCGATGTCGCCTGCGGGATCGAGCACGGCGCGGTCGCACGCCGACAGAAGTGCGGCGAGCGGGAGCAGGGTCAGGGACCGGCGTGCAATGGACATTGGCTTGTCTTCGCGCATGGACCTCCGCCTATCCCGGCGCGCAGCCACGCCGACATTGGACATTTTGTCCTATCCCCGCCGCGACGCTTTTCTGGTGCAACGCGCGTTGAAACGCAATAACACCGAGAAAGGCTGCCGGAGCGAAACCGCATGAGTGCACCGATTGCCACGTCCACCTCGACGCCCCTCGAACGCGATGCCCGAATCGTGAATGCACGCGACCACCGAATCGCTCCGGGAGAGATCGCCATCGGCGTCATCATCGGGCGCACGAGCGAGTTCTTCGATTTCTTCGTCTATGCCATCGCCTCGGTGCTGGTGTTCCCGTCGCTGATCTTCCCCTTCGTCGATCCGCTGACCGGGACGCTCTATTCCTTCGCGCTGTTCGCGCTCGCCTTCATCGCGCGCCCGCTCGGTTCGTTCGTCTTCATGTGGATCGATCGCAACCATGGCCGCGGCGTGAAGCTCACCATCGCATTGTTCCTGCTCGGCGGCTCGACGATGGCGATGGCCTTCCTGCCGGGCTATGACCGGATCGGGATCGCGGCCGCCTGGCTGCTGGCGCTATTCCGCATCGGGCAGGGCGTGGCGCTGGGTGGCGCATGGGACGGGCTGCCCTCGCTGCTCTCGCTGAACGCGCCGAAGGAGCATCGCGGCTGGTATGCGATGATCCCGCAACTCGGGGCGCCGCTGGGGCTGATCGTCGCCGCGGGACTGTTCGCCTTCTTCCTCTCGACGCTGTCGGCCGAGGACTTCCTGTCCTGGGGCTGGCGCTATCCCTTCTTCGTGGCCTTCGCGATCAACGTGGTTGCGCTGTTCGCCCGCCTCCGCCTAGTCGCCACGCCGGAGTTCGAGCATCTGTTCGAGAGCCGCGAGCTCCAGCCGGCGCCGATCGGCGAAACGTTGCGCGAGGAGGGCCGCACCGTCGTGCTCGGTGCCTTCGCGCCGCTCGCCAGCTTCGCGCTGTTCCACCTGGTGACGGTGTTCCCGCTCTCCTGGGTCGTGCTCTATACCGGCGACGCCGCGGTCCGCTTCCTCGTCATCGAGATCATCGGCGCGGTCGTCTGCGTCCTGTCGATCCTCGCCTCGGGCCTGATCGCCGACATGGTCGGGCGTCGCGCTGTGCTGGGCGTCTCGGCAGTGCTCATCGGCGCCTATAGCGGCTTCGCCCCGCAGCTGCTGGGCGCCGGGAGCTTCGGCGAGACGGTGTACATGATCGGCGGCTTCGTCCTGCTCGGGCTCGCCTTCGGCCAGTCGTCGGGCGCGGTGAACGGCAGCTTCTCGGCGCAGCGCCGCTACACCGGCGCGGCCGTCACCGCGAACCTCGCCTGGCTGATCGGCGCCGGCTTCGCCCCGCTGGTGGCGCTGGCGCTGGCCAGCAGCTTCGGGCTGTGGTCGGTGGGGGCGTATCTGCTCTCCGGCGCGATCTGCACGCTGGCGGCGCTCGCGATCAACAAGGATTGGGCGCGCGCGACGACGTAAATGTCCCCGGAAGCGGCGGGCCGGGGCTCGGCGCCTCCGGGCCGACTAGAGCGTTTTCCGAGCGACGTGAATCGTTAGGGATTCCCAAGGGCGTAGTTTTCTGATTCACGCTTCCTGCTGGTGAAGGAGGCCGGCGTGGATGGGTCGGATGCTTTCGCAGGATCTTCGGGATCGGGTTGTTGCCGCGGTTGATAGCGGACTGTCGTGTCGGCAAGCGGCGATACGATTTGGGGTGAGCGCAGCGAGCGCGATCCGCTGGCGGCAACTGGCGCTTCAGCACGGCACGCCGGCCGCCAAGGCGCAGGGAGGCGACCGGCGTTCGGCGCGTATTGAAGCGCAGGCCGACTTCCTCTTCGCCGCGATCGAGGAGCAGGACGACATCACGCTCGTCGAGTTGCAGGCGTTGCTGGCCGAGCGCGGTACGCCGGTAGGGATCGGTACGCTGTGGCGCTTCTTCGATCGCCACCGGATCACGCGCAAAAAAAGACCGCGCACGCCACCGAGCAAGATCGCCCCGACGTCCTGAAGCGGCGCTGGGAGTGGTTCGAGGCGCAGCTCGATCTCGATCCAGCGCGCCTCGTGTTCATCGACGAGACCTGGGCATCGACCAATATGGCGCGTCGTCATGGCCGATGCCGGCGCGGAGAGCGGCTTCGCGCCGGCGTGCCGCACGGGCATTGGAAAACCACCACCTTCGTCGCCGGGCTCCGGCGCAACGGCATGGTAGCGCCCTGGGTGCTCGACGGGCCGATCAACGGCGATGCCTTCACCACCTACGTGACACGCGTCCTCGTTCCCGAACTGTCACGCGGCGATGTCGTCATCATGGATAATCTGTCGAGCCACAAGCTGCCCGCCGTGCGCGTCGCCATCGAGGCCGCCGGCGCCAGCCTGATGTTCCTCCCGCCATATAGCCCCGACTTCAATCCAATCGAGCAGGCCTTCTCCAAGCTCAAGGCGCATCTGCGTAAAGCCGCCGAGCGCACCATCCATGGCCTGTGGGACGCCATCGGCCGCATCATCGATCTCTACTCGCCGCAGGAGTGCGCCAATTACTTCGCTAGCGCCGGGTACGATGCAGAATGATCGGAAAACGCTCTAG